>NZ_FNNN01000065.1 GCF_900106755.1 Bacteroides faecis MAJ27 | reverse complement strand
GGTAGGCTAAGCATCCAACGCCCTGCCGTATTACTACGGTGGGTTTTCGGAAGCTCGCCCCCAAACCGGACGTACACGTCTCCGCGTATCCGGCTTTCTACTAATAATATCAATCTATTCATTGTTACTGAGTTTTTTGTAACACTTACCACATATGGCAATAGTCTTTCGTTTGCGAGCCATCATTTGTTTTTCGCAGGTAGTTTTCCCTTGAAGATTTTTTAATTTTCTCACATGGTGCATCACTAACTTATCGACTGCTCCACATAATTCACATTTTTCCGCTTTCAGTCTATCTATAAGACTTGTGTTTGTAGGATGATATGTGAATTTGGGCAAGTTGTCTAAATCCTTAATGTTCATTGGATTTTTCTTTTTGAACCCACCATGATAAAAGGTCAAGTCTTTGGCAGTACCGTTCTTTAAATAGTATCTGACTGAAAAAAGTCCATTCTTGGTGTACTTTTTTCGGATTTGCGACATCGTTGTCCGATATTTCTGCGCAAATGTTTTGTACATACTATATTTCATGATATACCCAAGTTTTGACAGACTACTACAATTATTAGCCAAACAATAGTAATTGTAAATGCCCTTTATTTCCTTGTTGTACCTGTCAAGTATCTCAAAGTCATTGTTGTTTGAAAGTTTGGGACGGGATTTTGCTTTCCAATACTCCTTGCCGTTGTGTATCTTTATTTCTAAAACACGATATTCGAGCAACTTTTTCTTAAACGTATCCTTTCCAAGTGCCAATTGTATCCTCTTATTGAAGACACGTCTTAGTACTCCGTATTTGCTTCTTTTGGTGTCATTGGATTTCCTTACAAAAATCTCATATCCGAGAAATTTTGCAGCGTTTTCAGCATGGGTGATAAGTGTTTTCTCATCGGACAGTGTAAGAGCCAACTTTTCATAGAGGAAGTTCTTTATGTCCTCTTTGATGATGATAGCATCTTGTTTACTGCCAATAATTCCAATTAGAAAATCATCCGCATATCTCACATATTTGAGTTTTCTGTAGTTCATATCCATTTCGTCACCATCAGAATACTGCAAACCTTCTTTTTGATAAGCCTTATATTGTCTTATCAATTCTGACCTTTCACTTTTGTCTTTTACCACTTTCAACTTTTTCAGAATACGGTGTCGTTTGCCTTCAAGTGATACTACCTGTTTAGTTCTTTTCCGTTCTTTCCCCTTATCAAATTTTTCAGTGTATTCCTTCATGAATTTATCCAACTTATCAAGGTATATGTTTGCCAAGATAGGGCTGACAATTCCGCCTTGCGGTGTTCCGCTGTAGGAGTTATGAAAGTTCCAGTCTTCGACATATCCTGCATTCAGAAATTTTCTAATCAAGCGAATAAATCTTTCGTCAGCGATACGTTCTTTCAGAATACCTATCAGTATCTCATGATTGATATTGTCGAAAAATCCCTTAATATCACCTTCTACGAACCATTTCACGCCCGAAAATGTCTTCTGAATATCAGACAAGGCAGTGTGGCAGCTTCTTAGAGGTCGGAAGCCATGTGACGTTTTTTCAAACTGTCTTTCATAGATGGCTTCCAATATCATTCTGACCACTTCCTGCAATAATTTATCATTAAAAGCTGGTACACCTAATGGACGCATTTTCCCATTTTTCTTTGGGATATACATCCGTTTTGAGGGTTGGGGTTGATAACTTTCATCTTTCAACGATGTTATCAGTTGTTCAATTCGGTTCAGGCTCATTTGGTCAATGGTTTTCCCATCTGCACCTGCTGTCATATTGCCCGGTTTCGCATATATGCGTTGGTAGGCAACGTAATACATTTCCTCATTGAAAAAGATACGGTACAAGCGTTCAAACTTGTAATTCAAATTTTCACTGTGTTCCGTTAGACTGTTTAATACATACTCTGGACTTCTCATAATGTCTCTCACATTTTCCGTTATTTGCATTAAAATTATTAGCTGCTTCCCTTCGCCATGTACAAGGCTTTCCCCTGCTCAGACTACTACGGAAGCTCCGTTGCCTTGTCGGATTTTCATAGGTCTGTACCTAATAGCCTTGCGGCGTTCCGATTTAGGCAATCCCCGTTTACGATATAATAACATGGCTATGATAGATTGTCGGATATGACTTCCGCCCGTTACCGCTTACTGCGGTTGTGCCGTAATTTGTTCCTGCCTCTACTACACGACGCTCGCAACAGAGGTATTACGGTATAGCGAGTTAAGTTATCTTTCACTATAAAACATACTGGGTTCACTTGGACTATCATTCAATCAGTTTGGATTTTATCCTCGTATCTATCTGTTTCATCTCACCATTCAGTTGCAATTTGATAACTAATTGACTTATGGCTTTCCAGCGTGCTATACTCCCTGCCGTCCTTTCGTGGGCAGATAAGCTGGTGATGATAGGTAAATATTGGAACACTTACCTAATAGCTTGCCAATGCTACATTTATTATATCGCCTATACGGGCGCACCATCGTAATA
>NZ_FNNN01000023.1 GCF_900106755.1 Bacteroides faecis MAJ27 | reverse complement strand
TATTTAACCAATTTATTACTATATTTGAAAACAGGATTCAAGTATAAAACCCGAATCCTGAAGTTTTCTATTTACACAAAATGGTGGACAGTGCCGTCTTTTATTTCCATCTATTATCTCCACCCACGAAGATTACTTCTTCCAAAAGAAAAAGAATGGAGACAGAATCAACCTTTTGAGTCGATTCCAATGAAAAGATTCTGATTTATATCAAATTTAAGTTATATTTAATGACTCGTTTCATCAACTTCCTTCACTTTCTTACCGCCAATAATATTCAGAATAATATTCATCGCTCCCTTTCCCACAAAAGAAGTACCTACCACGACAACTTTAGGCAAAGATTTCAGTGCCTCCTTCACGGCTGCACGCTTCGCTTTTCTTTTGGCCTTGATCCCATTTAATGAATTCATTCCATCTACCAGATAGTTACGTGTCACATAACCGATACGCAAAGTCATCAGTGAATTCACTATTCCGTCACATATCGAACCTATGACTACACCCGGAATTTTCACACCGGACAAAATACTCAAAAAGCCGGTACCTCCCGAAACGGTATCACCAATATCATCCGGATCGACATCGGCTCCATCAACAGCAGCATCGGACAAGTCTATATCGGATGCAGCATCCGAGGATGGGTCCGCCAACGATTCGAAGGGAGCAACCGAACCCATATCTTTAAAGACTTCGGATGCAACAAAAGTCATCAGAGAAGTAACCAATATATTAACGTACTGCCGGAACAGTTGCTGCCGGGTGGGACGAAAACCGGAGGCAATGATCACATCCTCTATCATCTTATAATTCATATAAAGCACTGAGACAGTATCAAGTTTCCCGTTCTGCGAGATGGCGGTAATCATAAAAACAGATTTTGCCCATTCTATAATACGACGGTTGATCCCAATGATACGGACTGAATGCATATCTTCTACATGTGGTCCTGAAGCTTCCCGCAATTCTCCACCCTCAATACGCAATTTCAACTCATCACTCAATATCTGTACCAATTCTTCTTTATCCGTAGCATAACGTTCCAAGTCTTCACGTATCTTCTGCTGATGCAGCTTTCTCAACTCGGGACACGTTTTATCTTTAGGTATATAATTGCAATTATCCGCCAGCTTATGCCCGAACGCTATAAGTCGTGCCGTATCCCACTCTCCGTCAATAGACAAAGCCGGAATCTGCGGAGCACGATGCACCCGGATCACCGGACGTATAACGACAGCATAAAATACAATCAGAATCAATACATAAAAAGCATACTCTGCCCATGCTACATGAGATAAGGAAGCGATTTTCTCACCTATTATAATGATATTACCCAACAATAATATCACAAAAGAGCCTAAAAACAGGAGGGTGATAATTAATAAATTTCGTTTCATAGACCTATTCTTATCTTATTGAATCTTTAAAACTCTGAACTTGTGTGTTTATCGACCGAAGCAATGCATCTTTCCTGTCAAATTCTTCTTTATCAGGAACTAATTCTCCCAGATACGCCTCTTTTTGCCGTTCCAGAAAATCAATGATACGCTGCTTACGTACAGGTACATACTGATCATAAAGATCATTGGCTGCTTTGCATATACTCTTCCCGACAGTCAACTGAAGATACCCCTTGATTGTTCTTCCCGTATGCGTATGATCGATTCCGGTGATGCACTCCATCGCTTTCTTCAGAAAATGTTGAATTTCCGCTATCGAATACGTTCCGAAAGGATTGGGGATTCCGATATGTGGAACCGTCGGATGATTGATATTCTTTACATCAAAAGCTCCCTGTAAATCAAAATCGACCATCGGGAAATCTGCTACTTGCGACACTGAATCAAAAGTCATACAACCTTTTTGTTTCAAGAAAGCATTCATCTTCTCTATAAAAGACACATCATCTTTCAAATTAGACAATTTCCGCAGATACTGCCGGACCAGGCTATGTTCATGAGAATCAAGAAACTTGCTTTTTATTGCCGCTGACGAATCAGTCATAAACTTTGTGACAAGGGCGCGGGTCGCCTCCTTTCCCTTTGCTCCACCTGCATAGGCGGAATTGCATGCGGAGTCATAATACTCCTTCACGATTTCCACAAACTCTTTCAAATCATCATCCATATACACTTGCACCATTTTCCTAAAATCACCCCCATCATAACCAAGCTCATTTGCCTGATGAAGTAATTCGTCAAACGAAGCTGCCGCAGCCCGGTATTCTTCATCGATTGCTTCCTGTTTGTCTATCAGGTCACTGACTGAGTTATCCAGTTTTTCCAATTGGTTCAGTGTTCTTCCTATTACACTTCGCAGACGTATGTCAGTACTATTAGAGATTACCTTGCCATACAAGTCCTTCTCAAATTCCTGAAACTTCGCAGCTTCTTCCTGAAGGTTTTCCACCCCTTCATAACTGGCAGCATCCGCCACTTTGCCCAAGTTCAAGCTGTATATACTCCCCTTTAACTGGAAATTCCGTCTCCCCATTTCATTCTCTGCAAATTCTACCTGCGCTTTAATGACTGCCTGCTTCTCTTCTTCCGAATGCCAGTAGGCCGCTTCAAATACGTTATGCAAAAGGCAAACCGGAACTTTCGGATTATTCTCCTGCAACAACTTCAGAAAACGATTGGAAACCTTCGATATAGCAGAATTTGAACTTTGCACAAATATTACGAAATCTGCCCTTTGAGAAATCGTTTCATAAATGGGATTATCCAGATTTGCATATCCACCGTCCAGTCCGGGCATATCCACCAAAAATATATTATCTTTCAGAAGCTCCCCGCCGGACGTTGTTATAGATGTCACCAACGTATGATCCGCATTAATTACGCTTTCTTCCAAAGCCAGTGAAACACAGGCATCCAAATTAATATCATTCAGTTCTTTCTTCTCGATGCCTATCTCGGGAATGTTTTCCAGTTTCTCAAATCCGCGCAGACTATCAATGACCGAGTCAAACTGTTCCACCTTTTTGACTTTATCGGCGGTAGAGAAGATGGAAGTAATGGATTCTTCCTGTCCTTTTGATATGATAGAAGGACGCACCGTACACTCCAGAAAATGAGTGGGGCTGACATGAGCGTGTGCTATCAGATTGACTAAAGTAGATTTTCCCGATTTCACAGGTCCAACCACCAATATAAGAAAAGAGCCTCCGTCAAATTCAGAAGCACGATTTGTCAGTTTCTGAATAGACTTATAAACAATCTCCAGGTCCTTTATCCTCCCCGCTATCTCCAGTGTTGACATCAATTCCTGAGATTTATTCTTCAGTATATTCAAGAATACCCTGAGCTCCGGCAGAGACATTGTTTCTACTTTTTCTTCTATAAATTTGTATTTACTCATAAACAAGAATTTCAATGATAGCGCAACCGCTGTTCCATGCATTATTATAATATTGAGATAAAGTTAACAGTTTGCCGGGAAATAAAAAATGTATAGCCCACAAAAAAGTAAATTACTGGCGGTAAAGTTCTATTATTTGATGAGAACGGACTCTTAAACCGCTAAAAATCATGAAGTAACTAAGCGTCTCACTTCTTTGTATCCAACATGTTGCCACATATTATAAATGTTAAAACAGAAAGAGTCATGCAGTCTTTCGGGTTTCTATCCATCATATTAAAATAATACATGCACATGGATATAAAAGAACTTGTAGATTTATGTAAAGAAGGCGATGAGCTGGCTTTGGGCCTGCTTTATAAAACTTATTCGGGCAAGATGATGAAAATATGCCTTCATTATGTGCCAGACAAACAAATCGCACAAGATCTCCTACACGACGGATTCATTGTCATTTTCACTTCGATTGATTCACTGCGTACCCCTGAGAAACTAGAAAGTTGGATGGGGGCAATCATGAAGAATATATCACTAAGATATCTTAACCAAAATAGCGCAAACACTTCTATTTCCCTATCAGACATTGCGGAAGAAGAGGAACCTGTCGATAATCCTCCATTATCTGATTCCATTCCTTATGATAAGATAGCAGAAATGGTCGAGAAGTTACCGGAAGGATATAGCAAAGTATTCAAACTGGCAATATTGGAAGGTTTGTCTCACAAGGAAATAGGAAAACTGCTGAATATAGCTCCGCATTCCTCCTCTTCCCAATTATTCAGGGCAAAAGGATTACTTAAAAAGATGATTTCTGATTACAAACAGATTCTCATATTAGTGATTTTGTTCCTTTTCCCAATGATACATGACTATTTGGACTGGAAAAGAAGAGATACTAAAACTAATCATTGGGCGAAAAATGTTATCCGGAAATCGAAAATAGAGAAGAAGCCGGAAAATGAAAATACAATTTCTTCCAGATATATCCCCCATTACAAAGAAGAGGAGCGTTATAATATCACTTTAACAAATCTTCCCCGATTGGCATCAGACACAGCCGCAACAATATCATCTGCCATCTCTGAAAGAAAAGACCCGGCAGATAAACTGCCTGCCGTAAAACCGTCTTTTATATGGGAGCCTACAGACCAAACGATTGCCTTCTCATATTCAAGCCGAAAATTTGCCTCACCCCCAAAGAAGAAAGCAGGAAAATGGAAAATAATGTTGGCAGGGTCAGTTGGGCCTCAGCTGGCACAAAACCTATATAAGTTGATAGCAACACCACACTCTGACGGTTTGGAAAGTGGGCTCCCCCAACAAGTCAATACCTGGGAAGAATATTATGACTATTTAAACACCCGCCATCAAGAAGGGACTTTAGGTGATTCGCTGACGCTAATGACAATTGCCAAGAACAATAGTGGAAGGATTATAGAACATCAGCATCATGATACCCCTATCACTTTCGGGCTCTCATTCAACAAAAAACTCAGCCACCACTGGAGCATAGAAACCGGACTGCAATATACCTATCTAAAATCAGAGTTCACCACAGGAAAAGAATACCGCATTCAGGAAACACAGAAGCTCCATTATATCGGTATCCCTTTCCGTATTTCTTACCGACTTGGAAATTACAAACGGCTCTCATTCTACTCGACAGCCGGTTTCCAAATGGAGATCCCGTTAAAAAGTACACTGCATACTTCCCATGTAACAGACAGTGTACCCATTAATTTAGGTTATCAGACATTAGAGGCGCCTTTACAATGGTCAGTCAATGCAAGCGCAGGTGTACAATATCAGTTTACACCCCATACCAGCATCTACATAGAACCAACTATCAATTATTATATTCCCGATGGAAGTTCATTGCGTACCATCCGAAAAGAACATCCGGTTACGTTCACCGTTCCTGTAGGTATTCGTTTTTCCTGGTAAAAAGTCATTCTGTCATGCAGTCTTCTGGCCGATCGTGAATCATAACTATAGAAACCCTAGAAACAATTGACAAATCAAATGCAGGAACGACATACAAACCGCGAACGTTATTTTGAGGAACAAGCTCACACTACGAGAAATTATTATATACCTTATATAAAAAAGAATATCGGCAACCTGCCAAACAAGGTATTGGAAGTAGGATGTGGCGAAGGAGGAAATCTGCTTCCTTTCGCTGAACTAGGTTGTGACACCATTGGAATCGATATTGCCGTCTCGCGAATTGAACAGGCAAAAAACTTCTTCATTACCAAAAAGCAAAAAGGAACTTTTATTGCTTCTGATATCTTCTTATTAAATGATTTACAGAAACATTTCCCGCTTATCCTCATACATGATGTAATAGAACACATCGACAACAAAGAGTTATTTCTGCACAGCTTAAAGAATTATCTATCTCCCAACGGTGTTATCTTCATCGCTTTTCCTGCCTGGCAAATGCCATTTGGCGGTCATCAGCAGATTGCACGAAGTAAAGTTATCTCTCATATGCCATTTATCCATCTGTTACCTCGCATTTTATATCAAGGAATTTTGAGAATCTTCAGTGAACAAGAAAGCACGATCCAAGAATTGCTAACCATCAAACAGACCAGATGTACAATAGAAATGCTGCGAAAAACAGTAAAACAGACTGGCTATCAAATCGTCAATGAACAGTTATACTTCATCAACCCGCACTACAAAATTAAATCTGGACTAGCCCCACGCAAACTAAACAGAATGATCGCACATATTCCTTTCATAAGAAATGTATTCAGTACCAGTTGTTTCTATTTGATAAAACCAACATAGCATGGTTCAACTATAAAACATTGCCTTTTCCAAGATGCTACAAAGCCCCTGAAGGTCATATTTTGTTCTTTATTGAACAGTATTTTTCCTGAAATATGGAGGGCGTACGTTAAATTTGCATCTGAAATAAAAAACATGTTAACATTATAACTCTAAAAAGTATGCACTTATCTAGTACACTACCCAGTAATAATCGTATCGAAATAGCAGATGTATTACGTGGTTTTGCCGTAATGGGGATTACTCTTATCCATTTTATCGAACGGTTCAGTCTTAATAGCTTTCCGGAAGAAACCTGCAACTTTCTGATATTTACAGACAGAGTAATCTGGGACAGTGTGTTTTTTACCTTCTCCGGTAAAGCCTACTGCATTTTCGCATTGCTTTTTGGATTTAGCTTTTTTATTCAAGACAACTCACAAAAACAAAAAGGAAAAGATTTTCGTGGTCGATTTGCCTGGCGGTTAGTATTACTTCTTTTTATAGCCTGCATCAATTCTGCCCTATTTCCCGGTGAAATATTGATACTCTATGCATTGTTGGGCTATGTATTGATCGCAGTCTGTCGGCTTTCTACCCGCACAGTCACGATCATAGCAGTTATTCTTCTCCTGCAGCCTATTGAGTTGGGACAAATAATTTATGCACTCATCAACCCCGACTATATTATCAATGCTGATCTTGATGCTCCATACTGGGAGTTAGTCAATGCTGCTCAAAAAGAAGGTTCTTTCCTCGAAATGTGCAAAACTGCCATATGGACGGGTAATGTTGCCAATATGGGTTGGATGCTATTACACGGAAGAGTTACTCAAACCGCCGGTCTGTTTATGGTAGGTATGATAATTGGGCGTAGCAACGCGTTTCTCTATTCAGAAAAGAATATAAAAATCTGGATTAAAGTATTCATCATAGCCGTTACCGCTTTTTTCCCCATTTATGGTTTGATAAATATACTCCCCGACTTTATAAGTCGCGAAGCACTACTTGTACCTTCTGTCCTTCTATGCAAGTCACTGTCAAATATTGCATTTACAGGAATCATGTTTGCAGGTATCATACTGGTTTATTACCTGACAACCCTTAAGAATGTTCTTCATAAATTTGCACCTTATGGACGCATGAGCTTGACCAACTACCTGTCACAATCTTTAATCGGAGGGTTCTTGTTTTACAACTGGGGACTAGGGCTTTATCTGCATACAGGCATTACAGCGTGTATCCTTATTGGTGTAAGCGTATTCTTTTTACAATACTTTTTTTGTAACTGGTGGCTTCGTTCACATCGTCAGGGTCCATTAGAATGGTTATGGAAGAAAGCAACCTGGATAAAGGTAGGTAAGGGATAAATGATACTGAGAGATAAGAAAAGGTGCAATTCATCGTAAAAGTGAATTGCACCTTTTTAGTATTTTTGCTGCAAATAACACAGTCTATAGAAAATATCGGGAAACTTCTGATAGTGCACATTAGAAAGAAATGCCCTATAACAAAAAAGCTAAGTAATTGATTACTCAATTCTTAGCTTTTCGTGGTACCCAGACCCGGGGTCGAACCGGGATGGAAGTGAATCCACTGGTGTTTGAGACCAGCGCGTCTACCGATTCCGCCATCTGGGCATGCTTGATTTCTCAATTGCGGTGCAAAGATACGACAATATTTTGAATCCACAATAGTTTGAGTAAAAAAAGGAGCAAAAAATAATAAAACATGCCCCAAAGACTTCTGTATTTAGAGAATAAACCGTACATTAGCAAAAACATTTAAAAATAGAGTCACTATCATGACAAACATGGATAATTATTGCGTGATTATGGGTGGTGGTATCGGTAGCCGCTTCTGGCCGTTTAGCCGCAAAACATTGCCCAAACAATTTCTTGACTTCTTCGGAACCGGTCGTTCACTCCTGCAACAGACCTTCGACCGCTTTCAAAAAGTAATCCCGACCGAAAATATTCTTATTGTTACCAATGCAATGTATGCCGATCTGGTAAAGGAACAACTTCCCGAATTGGATGAGAAACAGATATTATTGGAACCGGCAAGAAGAAATACGGCTCCATGCATCGCATGGGCTGCCTATCATATCCGTGCTTTAAACCCGAATGCGAATATCGTAGTTGCCCCCTCAGATCATCTGATTTTAAAGGAAGAAGAATTTCGTGCCGCAATCATTAAAGGATTGGAATTCGTTTCTCACTCTGAGAAGTTACTGACATTGGGAATCAAACCCAACCGACCTGAAACCGGATATGGCTATATACAAATTGACGAACCAACCGGCGATGGCTTCTACAAAGTAAAGACATTCACTGAAAAACCGGAGTTGGAATTGGCAAAAGTATTCGTAGAAAGCGGTGAATTTTACTGGAATTCCGGATTATTCATGTGGAATGTCAATACTATCATAAAAGCCACAGAAATCCTTCTTCCCGAATTAGCATCCAAACTGGCACCAGGAAAAAACATCTATGCCACCGACAAAGAAAAAGCATTTATTGAAGAAAACTTCCCTGCATGTCCCAATGTTTCCATCGACTTCGGCATCATGGAAAAAGCAGACAATGTATATGTATCTTTGGGCGACTTTGGATGGTCTGATCTGGGCACATGGGGATCACTCTACGATTTGTCAGAAAGAGACCGGGAAGGCAATGTAACGTTAAAAAGCCATTCTTTGATATACAATGGAAAAGATAATATGATCGTACTCCCTAAAGGAAAACTCGCCGTGATCGATGGACTGGAAGGATATCTGATAGCTGAATCGGACAATGTCCTGCTAATTTGCCGTAAAGACGAAGAACATTCCATCCGCAAGTATGTAAATGACGCCCAGATGCAACTGGGAGACGATTTCATTTAAGAATGAAGAACTAAAAATGAAGAATGAAGAATCAGCTGCGCTATATGCTGCATAGCAATTCTTCATTCTTCATTTTTAGTTCTTCATTTAAATAATTTCTATCCCCTGCTCCTTACAAAGTTGCAGTCCAAGGTCTTTCAATCTGAATTTCTGAATTTTACCGCTACCTGTCATCGGGAATTCTTTCACAAAGAAGACATATTTCGGTATTTTATAACGGGAAATCTTATTCTTACAGAAATCACGTACATCTGACTCATGCATTTCCACTCCTTCCTGTAAGATGATAAATGCACCAACCGCTTCACCATATTTCTTAGAGGGAATACCTGCTACCTGAACATCCTTTACTCCATCAAGCTTATAAAGAAATTCTTCAATTTCACGCGGATAGATATTTTCACCACCGCGAATAATCATATCCTTGATACGCCCGGTGATCCGGTAATTTCCGTCTTCATCTTTAATACCCAAATCGCCCGAATGCAAGAAGTTATCTTTATCAATCACTTCAGCCGTAGCTTCCGGGTTTTTATAATATCCTTTCATCGTATTATATCCACGGTTGCACATTTCTCCCTGCACACCTACCGAACATTCTTCTCCAGTTTCGGGATCAATTACTCTGACTTCAGTAAATTCAAAGTCACGTCCTACCGTATTACAACGTACATCAAACGAATCATCGATGCGGGTTGCAGTCATACCGGGAGCTGTTTCTGTCAGTCCGTATACACTGGTAACCTTCATATACATCTTTTCTTCTACCTGTTTCATCAGTTCAACCGGACACAACGAACCGGCCATTATGCCAGTACGCAAACAAGACATATCGAACAGATCAAACATCGGATGGTGCAACTCGGCAATAAACATAGTAGGCACCCCGTAGAGGGCCGTACAGCGTTCTTTATGAATGGACGCCAGCACTACCAGCGGATCAAACCGCTCTACCATCACTTGCGTACAACCATGAGTCAGACAGTTCATCGTAGCCAACACCACTCCAAAACAATGGAACAGCGGCACACAACAACAAAGTTTATCATCAGCCGTAAACTTCATGTGTTCACCAGTCAGAAAACCGTTGTTGGCAATATTATAATGAGTCAGCATCACTCCCTTCGGAAAACCGGTAGTTCCTGATGTATACTGCATATTTACCACATCATGGCAATCTACCTGATTTTTGAGTTCAGTCAGACGGTCATCTTCCACATTATTCCCCAATAGCAATATCTCAGCCGTATTATACATTCCCCGATGTTTTTCCTGACCGACATATACCACGTTCTTCATATATGGGAAACGTTCACTCTTCAAATGACCGCGTTCGCAGGTTTTCAATTCAGGAAGCATCGTGTACGTCATTTGCACAAAGTCACTGTCCTTTTCGCCATTAACGATACAAAGTGTATGCATATCAGAATTCTGGCAAAGATATTCCAGTTCAGACTGCTTATAATTCGTATTTACTGTGACGTATACCGCACCAATCTTGGCACAGGCATACAGCAATGTCAGCCAATCGGGCACGTTCGCTGCCCATATGCCGACATGAGTACCACGTTCCACACCAACAGCGATCAGTCCTTTCGCCATATCATCCACACGCTGGTTCAGCTGACTCCAGGTAAAACGAAGATTACGGTCGGAATATACGATATATTCCTTATCGGGAGTCTCTTCGGCCCAATGTTCCAGCCATTGTCCAAGAGTACGTTCAAATAATTGCATGAGATTATTCTTAATATTTGATACCTGATATTTTTTTAAATCGGTGTGTAGACTACAGCCAATATTTTAGCAGCCTGTCCCTCGTAAGCATGTACATGATGGGGAACGATGGAATCATAATAGATGCTATCACCTTCTTCCAGCAAATAGGTATTTTTACCATAACTGATTTCCATAACCCCTTCCATGACCATAATAAACTCTTCTCCCTCATGAGAAGAAAGCACAAAGTCGCTGTCCTCTGTCGGCATCACATCAATGATAAATGGTTCCATGTGACGGTCCGCTTTCGATTTAGACAACGAATGATATTCCATATGCTTGCGTGAATGAATCGCATTATTGGAAAAACTGATGGCATCTTTAGCCTCTTTTTTACGGCATACCACAGGACCGATTTCATCCTGATCATCAAGAAAAGTACCCAGACGCACGCCTAACACACGCGCTATTTTAATTAGTGGTGCAAGCGAAGGTATATCGATATTATTCTCAATACGTTCGATCTGCTCGATAGCCAAACCCGAACGCTGTGCCAATTCTTCTATACTTATTGATTTATCTTCCCGGAGCGCTTTAATTTTCTCTCCAACAATCTTACTCGTATCCATATTGAAAGTTTTTTAGTTAGCAAAGGTGATAAATTAGAATAATTAGGTTGCAAAAATAGCAAAATCTTTAGATGAACACAATTATAATCCTAAAATATCTCCCATAATATATCTCTTTTCACCTACCTGCCTTGAAAATGGATTAAGTAATATATAGACTGGAGATTAACACTAATTAAACTCGGAATTTTCATATTATCATTATTTTTTCCTTTCTTGTAAAACTATAGATCATAAGTACTTATTGTTAAACCTCTAAATATATATAGCTTATGAACACACACAATCAATTCACAGTCATTATGGTCCAACTGTTCATTTTGCAACTATTCGTGACTAAACAAGTATAGTTATGTTAACATTTGACGTTCCACTACCTTCAAATTACTAATCACTCAAAACGCAATGAATCGGTGCCCCATAATCACCCTCCTTTGCCTCCTATCAAGTATAGCCGTGCAAATTCATAGCCAGCAAATTGCGGATTCGATATTCGCAACTTACTTTGCCCGTTCACAAGCCTACGCTGATGCATATCCACGCGAGAAGGCCTATCTACATTTGGACAACACCAGTTACTACATCGGAGACACAATATGGTATAAGGCATACGTAGTAACGGCCGAGCAAAACCAGCCTAGCCCAATCAGTACCCCACTTTATGTAGAACTATTAGACCAACTAGGAAATACTGCCGAACGACAAATTATACAGTTGCGGGATGGAGAAGGAGAAGGACAATTCATACTGACAAAAGCCTTATTCTCCGGTTTTTATGAGATTAGGGCTTATACGAAATGGATGTTGGCATTCAGTGAAAAGCAATATTTCTCGCGTACGATCCCTGTATATAGAAAACGGAGGAGCGAAGTAGACGAAAACCGGAGCATCATCACCTACCGAATGGACGAATCTATGAAGCAACGTCCACGTTCAAAAGAAAAAGATTTCATGATTCGATTCTTCCCGGAAGGTGGACAATTAGTAGAGGGAATACCTTCAGTCGTTGCATTCGAAGCGACAAGTAAAGAAGAAGGTACAGTAGGCATTTCAGGAACTGTTTATGGGCCGGATGATGTAGAACTTGCGCAATTTACAACCCTCCACAACGGTATGGGATGCTTTATATACACCCCTACAGACAAACAAGCCAAAGCTGTAGTGACCTATCAAGATAAAAAATACTCATTTCAGCTGCCAAAGGCATTACCCAGAGGATATGTGCTAAATGTGACATCTAAAGAAAAAGCATTAGTCATCAAAGTTCTCAGAAATTCGACAAGTCTCAAAGATACACTGGCTTTATTCATATCACATCAAGGACGTCCGCTCATGTATCAGACCATTGATTTTAAAGATCAAACAGTATATCATCTCCCGTTATCCACTCAGGGATTGCCGGGAGGAGTCATACAACTCTCTTTAATGAATAGCAATGGGGCAACGCTATGCGAGCGTTTTTGCTATGTGATGCCTTCTCCATCTTTACAGTTAACAGCCACATCCCCCAATGCATTGTACTATCCTTTTGAACCTATTGAATACCATATCTCAATGAAAGACAATACCGGTAAACCGATACAAGGACACTTTTCCGTAGCCATCCGAGACGCTTTACAATCAGATTTCCAACGATTCGATCAGACGATTTATACAGATTTGCTGCTTACATCAGATCTGAAAGGATATATCCATCAACCCGGATATTATTTCGTAGACCATTCCCCCAAGCGGAGAGTGGCACTAGACATCTTACTGATGATTCACGGATGGAGAAAATATGATATAAGCCAAGCCATCAGTAGTATTCCCCAAAAGCCTGCCTATTTGCCAGAAACAAGGTTAACCTTACACGGACAGATAACATCTTTTCTAAGAAACAAAGAACAGAAAGATATACTTGTAAGTGTTATTGCCCGACAAGACACAGTATCGGCAGCAGGCTTTACTCTCACAGACTCTTTGGGATTTTTCCATATCCCAATGGATACCTTTACTGGATCCATGAGTGCAATCTTCCAAACTCGCCGGAAAGGGAAAAAGTTGAATCGGAAAACAAACATATTACTTTTTCGTAACTTTGCACCTGATTTGCGTAAGTATAGCTACGAAGAGTTCCATCCAAAATGGGAAGACATAAGTGCTCTTAGTTGGTGGAGCCATCTCTCCGATTCTCTTTATTTAGATTCTATTATAGGACACGATGCCCACGTATTGAATCAGGTTATGGTGAAAGCCAAGCGTACAAAATACAAAAAAATTCTCGCTTTTGAACAATCTGTCAGAGTCTATTATGATATACCGAAGGAATTGGACCAGATACGTGATGGAGGAGGATTCATGGATTATTTTCCTTGGTTAATGGCGACACTGAATTCTAATATTCAAGTAAAATCCAGTTGGGATGCAGATTTTCCATTGTTGACCATGTCATATAACGGTCATCCAATGCTATGTACGGTAAATGGAGTCCTTTATCCGATATTTGATCGAGAACTTTTTATAGATAAAAGCATTGATGCAATAAAATCTGTTATGATTTGCGACGGTCCGTCAGCTACAGCCGGAATAGATGACGACAAGACTTTTTATCTAAGTGATGAAAGCCTACAACAACATTTGGAAACTTCCAGACTTTCCCCTTTTGAAGAAAAAGCCTTAAAAAGTTATCTAGATTCCCCCTTTTCCTTTGATAGAAAAAAGAATAGCTATGCAATTTGCTATATCACTACTATCGACAATTGGGACCCGGAAAAGAAGTACCAGTCACGTGGTATTCGAAACACACAAATCCAAGGTTACTCCCAACCTATCGAATTTTATTCACCCTATTATCCGGATATCAGTAAAGGACAAGGCAATGACCACCGCCGTACAATCTATTGGAACCCTAAAGTTACCACTGACAAGAATGGAAAAGCCATCATTCGCTGTAATAATGCGAACTCGTCTACATTCCTGACAATTAGTTGTGAAGCACTATACAACGGACAGCCGGCTGCAATCAATGTGCACAGCATAAAATACTAATCCACCCTTCATTGAAGACAATAAAAAAACCGTTTCTCACAATGAGAAACGGTTTTTAATCTTTTCGCGGCAAGTAGATTACTTACGCAAACCAAGTTCTTTAACAATACCACGATATCTTGCGATATCTTTAGCTTTCAGGTAGTTAAGCAAACGACGACGTTTTGCTACCAACATTGTTAAAGCTCTCTCTGTACTATAATCTTTTCTGTTGAGCTTCATGTGCTCAGTCAGATGAGAAATACGGTAGGAAAACAAAGCTATCTGCGCCTCAGTTGAGCCAGTATCAGAGTTAGACTTCCCGTACTTTCCAAAGATTTCTTGCTTTTCAGCTGCGTCTAAATACATAATTTTTAGAATTTTTATATAGTAAATTATTCTTTTGAGCGTGCAAAGATAGACATTATCTTTATATCTCACAACGTTTTACAAGAAAAAAAATGTAGTTATAGCATATATTTCTAATCCTATTTTCGTACCTTTGCCGCCAAATAATAGGTATTATATGCAAAATATTCGAAACATTGCAATCATTGCCCATGTTGACCATGGGAAAACAACGCTGGTTGACAAGATGTTGTTGGCAGGAAATCTATTCCGCAACAATCAAAATAGTGGTGAACTTATCCTGGATAACAACGACCTGGAACGTGAACGTGGTATAACGATCCTTTCTAAAAATGTATCCATCAACTACAACGGTACTAAAATTAACATCATTGATACTCCGGGACACAGCGACTTCGGTGGTGAAGTAGAACGTGTATTGAATATGGCAGATGGCTGTATTCTGCTAGTCGATGCTTTCGAAGGCCCGATGCCCCAAACACGTTTCGTTCTTCAGAAAGCACTGGAAATCGGTTTGAAACCAATTGTGGTAGTTAATAAGGTAGATAAGCCCAACTGCCGTCCGGAAGAAGTTTACGAAATGGTATTTGATCTGATGTTCAGCCTCAACGCAACGGAAGACCAGCTGGACTTCCCCGTTATTTACGGTTCTGCCAAGAATAACTGGATGAGTACAGACTGGCAAAAGCCTACAGAAACCATTACCCCGTTACTGGACTGTATTATCGAAAACATCCCGGCTCCCAAACAACTGGAAGGAACTCCGCAGATGTTAATCACTTCACTGGATTATTCTTCTTATACCGGTCGTATCGCTGTAGGTCGTGTACACCGCGGTACCCTGAAAGAAGGAATGAACATTACGCTTGTAAAACGCAATGGCGACATGTTCAAATCTAAAATTAAAGAACTTCATGTATTTGAAGGTTTGGGACGCGTAAAAACCAATGAAGTTTCATCAGGAGATATTTGCGCATTGGTAGGTATCGAAGGATTTGAGATCGGAGATACTGTCTGCGATTTCGAAAATCCGGAAGCATTGCCGCCAATCGCCATCGACGAGCCGACGATGAGTATGTTATTTGCCATCAATGACTCTCCGTTCTTCGGAAAAGACGGTAAGTTCGTTACCTCACGCCACATCCACGATCGTCTGATGAAAGAGCTTGATAAGAATCTGGCACTTCGCGTAAGAAAGAGTGAAGAAGACGGCAAATGGATCGTTTCCGGTCGTGGCGTACTTCATCTTTCTGTATTGATCGAGACCATGCGCCGCGAAGGATACGAATTGCAGGTAGGCCAGCCACAGGTTATCTTTAAAGAAATAGACGGCGTTAAGTGCGAACCGATTGAAGAATTGACAATCAACGTGCCGGAAGAATATTCAAGCAAGATTATTGATATGGTGACCCGCCGTAAAGGTGAAATGGTGAAGATGGAAAATACGGGCGAACGTATCAACCTTGAGTTTGATATGCCTTCGCGTGGTATCATCGGTCTTCGTACCAACGTACTGACTGCTTCTGCCGGTGAAGCTATCATGGCACACCGTTTCAAAGAATACCAGCCGCACAAAGGAGAAATCGAACGCCGTACCAACGGTTCTATGATTGCCATGGAAAGCGGAACCGCTTTTGCTTATGCTATCGATAAATTACAGGACCGCGGTAAGTTCTTCATCTTCCCGCAAGACGAAGTATACGCAGGCCAGGTAGTAGGAGAGCACTCTCATGACAACGACCTGGTTATCAACGTTACAAAATCCAAGAAGCTCACCAACATGCGCGCTTCCGGATCTGATGATAAAGTTCGTCTGATTCCGCCCGTTCAGTTCTCACTTGAGGAAGCACTGGAGTACATCAAAGAAGATGAATATGTAGAAGTGACTCCGAAAGCAATGCGTATGCGCAAAGTTATTCTGGATGAAATCGAACGTAAACGTGCGAACAAATCGTAAGCAATCGCTTTAAATAAGTTAAAAGCCCGCCAGATGAGATCTAGCGGGCTTTTTCTATCTCAAGTTCATGCATATTCAACAGCTTCTTTACAATCCAATACCCAACCCTGGCTTCCGATATTCCTTTCAGCAACCGATGAGGGCATACAAAATTATCCTCCTTGATTTCGGCCTCCATATAGTAGAAGCAACAGGAGCAATCATGTTCAAATGCTTTTGCATACTCGAGAATATGCGTCGATATCAGAAAATGACAATGTGGAAAGTCTCTCAATAATTCATTGACTGCAACGGAAGCCTCAAACGCATCTTTCGCATTTGTTCCCCGAAACATTTCATCCAGCACCACCAAGCACTTCTTCCCGCTTCCCACTTTTATCAGTATTTCTTTAATCCGAAGTACCTCTGCCATAAAGTGGCTCCGCCCGTCTCTCAGAGAGTCCGGTAAATTTATAGAAGTATAGATACCTTCATAAACCGGACAAGTCATCGACTCGGCAAAAACGGGTAATCCGCAATGAGCCAGCCAAACAGCCAGAGTCAATGCCTTTAGCGTAGTAGACTTTCCCGCCATATTGGAACCGGTAAAAAGCGAGATATTCCCCTGAAACATATCCCAATTATTTCGCTGCGCATTCTTCACAAACGGATGCACGACTCCCTCTACAGAAAACTCCATTGCTTGTACCATCTTAGGAGTACAATTAAGCTTCTTTTCTTTTGCAACCCGATGGGCCGTTCTGCAAACATCCAGTAAATAAATAATGGATAACAACTCTTTGACAGACAAAAGACGGGTGGAACGAAACAGATAATCATATTTATCAATAGCATAAATCGATAAGCGGGCTTTTTCATCAGAAGTTTGCTCCAGCACTTCTTCCAGTTCACTTCCATGCAAAATACTCCGCACAGTACAGGCAGCCTCCTTCAACAATTTAGGCATATCACTCCTCGCCCCTGTCACCCATTCTTCCAAACGATGCAACATGAGAATAACGAGTTTCACTCCTCTGCAAATAACATAACGATTAGGATCGTATCTCACCAGACGGTCAATAAGTCCGGCACATGTAAATAGAATATTATTTCTCCTTATCTGATCGCGGTAACCTAGATAATATTCGATAAAATCCAGTTCCTCCTCATTTAGGGGAAGATCCGGCAGAAACTCCCAGTCGATTGCTTTCTGACGTTTACAGATCGTCTCCCAGTCACTCAACGGATACATAATCCACTCCAGCATCAGAGATTTCCCCTGTTTCGTTTCTGTTTTCAGAAACAAGGAACAAAGAGGTTGCTCGTCATACACGCTTTCCGTTATGCTTAAATCCGCACAGGTTTGCTTATCGGTATCCAGATACACCATAATTCTGTTTCTTAGTCCAACTTTCACAAAAATAGACAAAGTAATGACAGACAAGCAATAACGTTTCTTATAATAAGTTTTTTTAATACAAGATTACTCCTGCCACACCTGCCAGGCAGATCAGCAGAATAGGATGCAAATCCCATTTCCATGTAATAAAGAAAGCTGCCGCAAAGATTCCTATACTTTTATAATCAATAAAGTTCTCTCTGTTCATCATCAATAAGGCAGCTGAAGCAATCAATGCCACCGACATAGGAAGTAAGCCGGACATCGCTGCTTTAATATATTTATTATCCTTACACTTCGCGAAAAAATAAGAGATCAGTAAAACCAATATGAAGGAAGGCAAACAAACTGCCACAGTAGCAAGCACCGCTCCCCATACACTTTGTGTCACTGCATAGCCTACATAAGTAGCACTGTTAATGCCAATAGGTCCCGGAGTCATTTGAGAAATCGCCACTACATCCGTAAATTGCTGGGGAGTCAGCCAGTGGTGGAGATCTACAATTTCATGCTGGATAAGTGAAAGCATAGCATAACCACCTCCGAAACCAAACGTACCTATTTTCAGATACACCCAAAGTAACTGCCAATATATCATGCCTTTATATCTTTAATCTTATCTTTCAACCATAGCGTATATACCAACCCTCCGGCAATTCCCGCCAGTACTACATAAACAGGAGAAAGCCCGAATTGCCAGATCAAGACAGTAGCAATCACAGGGGCTACCAGTTGTACATACTTCAATTTCAAAGCTCTGACCGCAGATATACAGGGAAACAGAATCAACGCTACTACTGCCGGACGTATCCCATTAAAAATACGAATCATTACCTCATTATCCTGAAAACGGGCAAAGAACATGGCAATCAGCATCATTATAGCAAAAGAAGGCAGAATAGTCGCCAATGCACATACCAGACTTCCGCTTACTTTATGAAGTTTATAACCCACGAAAATGGAAATATTTACTGCAAAAACACCGGGGAGTGATTGAGTCAAGGCAAACATTTCCATAAATTCTTCCTTGCTCATCCAGTTTTTCTTTACTATTTCACGTTCTATCAAAGGAATCATGGCATAGCCTCCGCCAATAGTAAACATACCAATTTTTGCGAACGTATAAAAGAGTTTTAAATAAGTAATAATCATTTCTTTGTCAGCGTTTTATCGGATATAATTCAGATTAACAAAGATACGGAATTACCTTCATATTAACAAAAAAAGACGGCTCCTTTCGGAACCGCCCAGTTTTGCATTACATATCTATGTTCGATTAGAGCTTCGGACCAGCAGCAACTAAAGCCTTACCAGCTTCGTTACCTGTAAACTTAGCGAAGTTCTTGATGAAACGTCCAGCCAAATCTTTTGCTTTTTCTTCCCATTGGCAAGCACATTCGTAAGTGTCGCGTGGGTCAAGGATCTTCGGATCAACACCCGGAAGTTCTGTAGGAACAACAAAGTCGAAGAAAGGAATAACCTTAGTAGGAGCTTTGTCGATAGAACCGTCAAGGATAGCATCGATGATACCACGAGTATCTTTGATAGAAATACGTTTGCCAGAACCATTCCAACCTGTATTAACCAAGTATGCCTTAGCACCAGTCATTTCCATCTTCTTCACCAATTCTTCAGCATATTTAGTCGGGTGCAATGACAAGAAAGCAGCACCAAAGCAAGCAGAGAATGTCGGAGTCGGTTCAGTGATACCACGTTCTGTACCAGCCAATTTAGCTGTAAATCCAGACAGGAAGTAGTATTGAGCTTGTTCCGGATTTAGGATAGATACCGGAGGCAATACACCAAATGCATCAGCTGACAAGAAGATAACTTGTTTAGCGTGCGGACCTTTAGAAATAGGCTTAACGATATTTTCGATGTGATAGATAGGATAAGAAACACGAGTATTTTCAGTTACACTCTTATCCGTGAAGTCGATTTTACCATCAGCAGCCACAGTTACGTTTTCAAGTAAAGCATCACGTTTGATAGCGTTGTAGATATCCGGTTCACTTTCTTTATCCAGGTTGATAACTTTAGCATAGCAACCACCTTCGTAGTTGAATACGCCTTCGTTATCCCATCCGTGTTCGTCGTCACCGATCAACTTACGTTTCGGGTCAGTAGACAAAGTAGTCTTACCTGTACCAGATAAACCGAAGAAGATAGCTGAACTAGTTCCTTCCATATCTGTATTAGCAGAACAGTGCATAGAAGCGATACCACGAAGCGGGTTCATATAGTTCATGATAGAGAACATGCCTTTCTTCATTTCACCACCATACCAAGTATTCAGGATAACTTGTTCTTTAGTCTTCAAATTGAAAACAGTAGCAGTTTCAGAGTTCAAACCAAGCTCTTTGTAGTTGTCAACTTTTGCTTTAGAAGCGTTGAAACATACAAAATCAGGTTCTCCATAGCTAGCAAGTTCTTCTGCAGTCGGACGGATAAACATGTTAGTTACGAAGTGAGCCTGCCAAGCTACTTCCATGATGAAACGTACTTTCATACGAGTTGCTTCGTTAGCACCGCAGAAAGTATCAACAACAAACAAACGTTTGCCAGACAATTGTTTAACAGCTTTAGCCTTCAAGTCAGTCCAAGCTTCTTCTGTACAAGGTTTGTTGTCGTTTTTATATTCGTCAGAAGTCCACCATACTGAATCAGCAGAAGCTTCATTCTTAACGAAGAATTTATCTTTAGGAGAGCGACCGGTATAGATACCTGTCATTACATTAACAGCGCCTAATTCTGTTACTTGACCTTTTTCAAAGCCTTCCAGACCCGGTTTTGTTTCTTCAGCGAACAAAACATCATAAGACGGATTGTGCAGGATTTCAGTTACACCTGTAATACCGTACTTGCTCAAATCTAAATTTGCCATTTTCTTTTGAATTAATTAAAATTGGTATTTTGTTTTATTATCTCTTTCCAGCTTAAAGAAAGGAGCTTTGGATGCCCCTTGTAAATCCGGGTACAAAAGTAATACTTTCTTTGAAAAGGAAGAAGGGATTAGAGAAATTTTTCCCTAATTGAATCTCTTTTATAAATTCCTAACAATATCTGCAAACTGAATATTGCAATTTGAAAGATTATCGTTTACTTTGCAAGCCAGTATGTTGTCAATACGATGAAAATGAGATTAAATTATGATTAAACTATAATATGAAAGTAATTGATTTTAGCCAAACAAATTCGATTCTAAACCAGTACATATCCGAAATCAGAAATGTAGAAGTTCAGAACGACCGCCTGCGTTTCCGCCGTAATATTGAACGGATCGGAGAAATCATGGCCTACGAAATGAGCAAAGAGTTCCGATACTCTGTAAAAAACATCCAGACACCACTAGGTATTGCTCCCGTCAGCACACCGGACAACCAGCTTGTCATCAGCACCATTCTCCGCGCCGGTCTTCCTTTTCACCAGGGTTTTCTAAGTTATTTCGACGGGGCGGAAAACGCATTCGTCTCTGCCTATCGTAAATATAAGGACACACTGAAGTTTGATATACACATAGAATATATCGCTTCTCCCCGTATTGATGACAAAACGCTGATTATCACTGACCCAATGCTGGCTACAGGCGGCAGCATGGAGCTAAGCTACCAGGCAATGCTCACCAAAGGTCATCCAGCCGAAATTCACGTAGCGTCCATCATTGCCAGCCAACACGCAATCGAACATATTATGAATGTATTTCCCGAGAACAAAACAACCATCTGGTGCGCGGCCATCGATCCTGAAATCAACGAACATTCCTACATTGTGCCGGGACTGGGCGACGCAGGCGATCTGGCTTACGGAGAAAAAGAATAACAGTCAATACAGGAGAAAACTTTTCCCATTAAAGGTTCCTCCTATATTGTTGAGGCGACATCCCCATTTGCTTCTTAAAGAATGTGCCGAAATAAGAAGCATTGGGGAAGTTTAATTCATTAGATATCTCCAGAATGTCTTTCTGTGTATTTTTGAGTAATGAGATCGACTTACGGATAATAGCTTTAAAGACAAGCTCCTGTACTGTATATCCGCAAATATTCTTGGCAAGCGCAGACAGGTACTTGGGAGACAGACAAAGCTTATCTGCATAGAATCCGACTCCACGTTCCTTCATATAATATTGCTCTATGAGTTGAATCAGCCGGACAAAGATTTCATTTTTTCTTCCCCCGGTTTCTTGCCCTACACTGATCAGTTTACGATTGTGAATAGAACAGATCCGATATGTAAGGGCCAGCAAAAGGAGTTTTCTTTCATAAAGGTTGAACACACTCTCCTCCATTTCCAGAGCACTGTCCAGCAAAGACATGTATTTTACGATTTCATTTTCTTCCCCAGTAGTCCACACATAGCAAGGTTCCGGAATAAGTTGTGAATACATATACATGGAAACAACCGAATTACCGATAATATCCCGTATAGGCTGGATCTGATAGGCAAGAATAAATACCTCCATATCTTCGGATTCCTGAAGCACCTGGAAATGCGAATCTTCCGGGATAAAGAGAGTTTCGCCGGCGTTTGCCCGAAATAAGCGTTGATTCAGCGCAAACTGAAAATTTCCCTGCCGACAGATAATCAGCCCAAGCCCCCTCATGAGAAAGAGTTTCTTTAAAGAAGACGGAAAGGCGTTCAGCACTCCCCTCGAACTACAGATATTGTTCCCACTCAATAAATCCCGGTCCAGTTGTAACAAACGTTCCTGAAAAGTATTCATAATAACAAAACACTTATAATCTGATTACTATTTGAAAAACAATACTAAGTTAGCAATTTTCGTTTGGGATAAGGCACAACGAGCACAAAAATCATACAAATAACACCAGCATAAATAGTCCATCCCGCCATTTCTTTCACAGCAGAGAGTGTTGCCTGTACTTGTATCCGCCCTTTGACGGACATAGCAGCCATATTATGTGCTTCCGTTTCACTCTTTCCCTGATATTGCATTCCCTGCACAGTATTGCTATAGGAGGAGGAAGCTTCCAGATTGACCAGATCTACATTTTGCGCATAACGGGTTATATAATGTTGCTGCCGCTCCTGCAATACATTCGAATAGATTGCCCCTCCAATGCCCGGGCCCAGCACCATGCGCACGGTAAGCATAATGCAGATCCAGGTAGAAAGATATTTGAAAGGCATCCGCTGATTGGCATAAGCCGCTGTCAACGCATATAGAATCATCATCCCGATGGTACGGATAATCACAGGATATTTCATTCGCTCGTAAAGTCCGGCTGTCTGCACCTCAAAATACATAAATCCTGCCGATAACACCAAAAAGAAAAAGCCAAGAGCAAAAAGATATTTCAGATGTACCCCTTTAGACCCCAACACAATAGAAATCAAGGCACCTATAAAATAACCAACCATGCACCAGTTTGCCAATGATGCATTCTGCAAATTATCCAAGTGCATCCCAACCCCTGCATACACATTGACAAACATCGCACTGGAATTAATAATCATCAGTAGTAAATAAAGCAAAGCTCCCATGCGAATCGTACGTAGCCGCAGCGCTCCCAATATAAAATAAGAGGATCGCCGGGTAGCATCCATATAAAGAAAAATACCGGCAAAAAGAATACTGACTGCCGTTGCCCAACAAATAGACTGATCATCATACCAGTCCAGCACCTTGCCATAAACCAACACATAAGTGATGCACGTCAATGATATACAAAAGGCAGTTACATTGCCGAACTTACGGAAATTGATCGGAAAGCGTCCGGTAAAGCCATGATTAGGCATCGTAATAAACAGGATCAGAATGGAAAGCAGCAGAATGCCCATCATAAAATAGTATACATATTTCCATTCGTATTCGAAAGCCAGCCAAGCCGTCAGCGCTGTGCCCATTTGCCCCAAAATCATAAAAAACAGATAAACTACCGGCTGGCTGACACATTTCTCTATATCCAGCTTATCCCATCCCGCCGCATCTTTCGGCTCCATGCCGGGAGTGATATTACGCGTTGCCTCCATACCAAAAGCATATTTAATCAATGTAAACAGATTGACCATCATCAGCACCATACGCAGGAACCCTGTCAGCAGACTACAAAGCGCCAGCAAAAAGATACTGTCAGTTTTGGCACACACATAACTGAAAACATACATAAGTGCAAAGCCACCTATGCACATCAGCTTCTCCCGGCGTATGCAAACCAGTTCATACAAAAAAGGAGCAAACGCTGCCATACCGATAGAGGTCACAAAATTAGCAAACTGAATATGCTCGGAAATAATGCCTAAGCCGCTCATCATCTCGGTACTGTTTACAGAATAAACTCCGCCTACTGAAAGAATGGGCAGGAAAAAGAACAATAGGATGATAATACCTACCGGTTTGGGCACCCAATTGTAAAAAGGATAATTTCTAGGACATGAAGGCATGATCATCAGAGTTTAGCTTTTACTACTACCATCATACCTGCCGCCAACTTATCATTATCTTCTTTCGACAAATCCGTGAAATCAATACGGACAGGAATACGCTGCTGTATCTTTACGAAGTTTCCTGCTGAATTATCCGTTGGCACCAGTGAATATTTGGAACCAGTCGCTCCGGAAATAGCAGTCACTTTGCCTGTAAACTCTTTCTTACTGATAGCATCTACCGTGATGGCAACTTCCTGCCCGATACGCAGATTCTCAATCTGCGTTTCTTTATAATTAGCAATAATCCATTTTTGGGTATCCGGAAGGATATACGTAATGCATTGTCCTGCTGTAATAAACTGTCCCTCCTCTAACGAACGCCGGCCCAACTTGCCATCACAAGGAGCCAATACAACTGTATATGAAAGATTGAGCCGTGCCATCTCAAGCGCAGCCGTCGCACGCTGAATAGCAGCTTCCGTATTCTCACGACGATGAGAAACTTCATTCACTCCTGAAAGAGCTGCTTCCCGTTGACGCTTTGTCGCTTCCAGCTTCTTGAAGGTAGCTTCATATTCGGTCGCAATCTGTTCCAACTGGATAGGTGTGGCCGCATTTCGTTTGACCAGATTTTCATAGCGTTGCCGGTCCTTCTCCAATTTTGCCAGCCGGATTTCTATTTCGGCAATAGAAGCATCATATACAGATGCAGTTGTTTGCGTAGTCTGCAAGGTCGCATTTATCACAGTAGCGCCTGCCTGCGCATCTTTCAATGCAGCTTCAGCTTCCATCACCCGGATTTTATATTCGCGGTCATCCAGCACCAGCAATGTATCCCCTTTGTGCACCTGCTGATGTTCTGTGAAATAAATCTTATTAATATAGCCTGATGCACGCAGATTGACAGGCGACACATATTGCTCTATCTGTGCATCATTACTGGTCTCTGTCTGCTTATAGCCCAGAAAGAGAAAAACAACTTCAATCACTCCCCAAACGATAATAGCGACTCCAAATAAACTTACTATTATCTGCCAACGACGTAATTTTCTCATCTTCTTAGCTTTCTCCTGATGTGTACCGGAGACTGTATTTTTTTCCATTGTTTCCATATGAATGATTCAATTAGTTATCTATTATTTGAACAGGGACGCTATCTGTCCGGTCAACTTCAACAACATCAGGTTAGTCACCCGATAGTTATAATGTGCGCTAATGTAATTATTCTGTGCTTCACTCATCCGCATTTCATCTTGCAGCACCTCAGTCATCGATGTGATTCCTTCCCTGTAACGGTCAGTAGTAACTGCATACACTTCTTCGGCAAGCAGATAATTGTCTTTCTGCTTTTTAAAGTTGCGTTGGTTGTTCATCAAATCATTGACTGCATTCAGATATTGCGTATGCAGGTTCTTCCGTATGTCCAACTGCGAAAGTTTCATCATTTCAATATCAATCATCGCTTTCCGGATCTTGTATTTCTTATCCAGACCGTCGAAGATAGGAATACGCAAAGTCAACCCCACTCCATAAGAACGGAACCAATGATTAGACGGACCGGAATGGAACCAATGATAAGCCTCATCCGTATAAGCAGCAAACCTCCAGTTCCCCGTCAGATTGAGAGAAGGAATATAACCATTACTTATCAACCGTTTCTGCCTCTCTGCCAGCTGTACCTGCGATTGAAGCAACTGAAGTTCATACAGATTTTCCGATAATCCGGTCAACGCTACCGTAGCAATACTATCCGTATTGACCGGTAATAATCCAATCTCCTTCTCTGCCGGATAATCCATGATATATTTCAGCATATTCAGCTGTTGTGTCATCATCGCCTGCGCATTGTCATACTGCACTTTCAGGTTTTCAAGATTGATATTCACCCGCTTCAGGTCAACTTCCATTGCCATTCCATTATCGAAAAAGGCCTGAGTGATATCTCTCAATTCCTCCAATCGGGTAATATTGGCTTTTATCAATGCGATCTGCTCCGCGGTAACTTGCCCCAGATAATACATTTTACTAATCTGCAAGATTAAATCTTCTCTTGCCTTTTCGTACGAAAGCCGGCTCATCTCATCCACAATTTCTGCAATAGAAATCGAAGTGTAAAGAGTCTGATTATAAAGTGGCATCTGTAATTCCAGTCCGACATTGGCACCATATTGCAGTGTCCGGGTGATATTATATGGCACTCCATAAGAAGAACCGTCAGTCACGGAGACAGGCGGATCGATGTTATCATTGAAATTAGCAAAACCATTGATCTGCGGCAACAATTTCACCCGATTCTCTGAAACACCATACTTACTTTTTTGCATTGCTTTTCGTTTGCCCTGCAACGAGAGATTATTTTCAATCCCTATACGAAGGCAGTTCTCCAGAGTCAGAACATTCTGTGCACTCCCACCGATAACAGGCAGGCAAAAAAAGGAAAAAATGAACAATAGTCTTTTCATAATAATCGTTCTATAATCAGGCACAAATTTAATGGCTTAGGATAAAATGAGACTATCCATAAATCAACTGTTTATGTTCACATTTTCCTTTTTTCTGCCTTCGTTTCTTTCTTGAAACAGGATGGTGTCACTATCCGGCACTCATAGTGACACCATCCGACAAGGATGCTTACACTATCATCATAGGATAGTGACACCATGTTTTATAGATAAAACTCCGTTCTTTGTCGATTTCATTTTCATCTATTTCAACTACTACTTAACTTTGGAATATGAAACCAATTAACAGCAAAAAGAATGAAAAGAAACATGAGACTAATAGGGCTTGCTGCCTGCCTGATAAGTTGCAGCAGTCTGGCTGTGGCACAAGACCATCCGGAACCACAGGAAAGACAGCAGTATGAGCAACGCCTTCCACACGAAGTTCCGAATCCTGAAAAGATAGCAACTCAAATGACTGACAGGATGCAAGAGTCACTTCAACTGACAGAAAAGCAATACAAGAAAATCTATAAGCTGAATCTGAAAGAGCAGAAAGAACATTTCAAAGCTATGCAAAACTCCGGCGAACAACGTCCGCCAATGGGAGGCCGGGCATGAGAGGCGGTCGCCCGCCAATGGGCGGTAGCGAACCGCCGATAATGGGCGAAGGAAACTTTCCCGACGATATGGGGGAACGTCCTATGATGAACAAAGAACAGAATGTTGAAGATATACAAAAGAAAGCCGCAGAAGCTAAAAAGAAAAAGATAAAAAAAATTCTGACTCCGGAACAATATGCAAAGTGGCAAACCGAACAGGCTACTGCCCGCCAAAAGGCCCCTCAGATGAGGATGCATAAAGGCAATCATACGAATAAAATTTGAAAATTCTAACTATTTAAACATATAACAGCGTTTGTTTTTCATAATTTTTTAGTGAATGCATAAGCGGCTCTCTTCGGGATGAAGGGAGCCGCTTTAAATATATAGTATAAATATACAAGTCTTTGAGATCAGACAGTAGAATTAAGACTTTTCAATCTCATCTTTCTTTTGGGGAACTAACTTCTTCTTGCTAAACCAAATCAACACCATCACTCCGATCAGCAATAACGCCAACGATGCATAAGCTATACTTTCCGTCACATGCAAGCTCTGCGGATCAAACCACATCTCAATAGTATGCTTACCCGCAGGTACATTCATTACACGCAAAATATAGTCAGCGCGAGCAATATCTGCCGGCTGTCCGTCAATCTTTGCCTGCCAGCCCGGATAATATATCTCAGAAAAAACAACTACCCCATCTTTGGCAGAAGAAGTCTCATATACCAAGCGATTCGGTTCGTAGCTGGTCAGACGAATAGTAGATAAGGAGTCTTTATAACCTTCCGTTACGCCCTTCAACTGATCCTTAAATTTCGCATCGACCACAACTGTTTCCGTCGGAAGAATATCATTCAGCGCATCAATCTCTTCATTCGCATTATTGACATACTGCACCTTATCCACAAACCAAGCATTGCCGTACGCATAAGGATTCTCGACAGGAATTGTCTGTCCTTGCTCACCGGCAGGGAAGATAAAGTACTTCGTGTTCAGCATATTCAGCACCCGGAATTTAGAAGCATCCACACTATCCATCGCACCACCAGCGGCAGCAACCTCCTGATAGGTATCCTTCATTTCCGGAGTTATATGGTGATCAATCATTTCCTGATAACGACGCAACTTGGCTGCATGATAACCACCAACACTCTTATGCCAGTATGAAGTATTATTTTCATTGAAAGTATTATTGGGGAATCCTACGAAATTCAATACCCGATAATTCAAAGCCGTATCCTGAAGGATCATCTCATCTGTCTGAGTTTTAACAAATGCCCCTGTCTGTCTGGACTTCGGTACAAATTGTTCATCATTCAAATAGCGTTTATTGACAGTCCACATATCCACCAGACAAAGAATTGCAATACCGGCCACAGCCAGAGAAGCCTTCAACTTTTTCTGCTGATAGAGGAATAGCAAGAAACATCCTACGACTATAATAAAGAAACTACGCCATGCATCTGTTGTCAACATCGCCTTGCGCATTTCTGCCAAATTAGCAACGATCGGAGATAGATACTCAGCAGGCAGCCCTTGCTGTAGAGCCGACATTTCCTGTGCCGGAATATAGCTGGAGAAGAAAACTCCCGGAGCAACTGCCAAAATCAGCGAAACACCGGCCGTCAGCGCCAGAGTAATAATTACACCTGTCCGATTCTCTTTCCCCTTCAAGATTTCCGGTTTAGTCAAGACCTCTTTTAAAGCAAAGATCGCTAACAGTGGAATCGTAAATTCAGCAATAACCAAAATGGAAGATACGGCACGGAACTTATTATACATGGGTATATAGTCGATAAAAAAGTCCGTTAAACCCATAAAGTTCTTTCCCCACGAAAGCAGGATAGAAAAGATTGTAGCTCCCAGCAAGGCCCATTTCAGCGGTCCTTTCACAATAAAACATCCCAGTATGAACAAAAACAGAACAAAAGCTCCCACATATACCGGACCGGAAGTCATAGGCTGATCGCCAAAATACTGTGTTAACTGCGAATAAATGCTGCTATACATCGGATTCGCTTTTGCCATCGCTGTCTCATTCTTTGCCAAAGGAACCGACGCTCCTCCCTTTACGTTCGGCACCAGCAAAGTAAGCGTTTCACCAATTCCATAACTCCAGTTCGTAATATAGTTACGGTCCAGCCCACTACTAGTCTGATTGGCGGCAGGGCCTTCCTGTTTCAGTTCACTCTTCCCCCGCATTGTCTCCTTACTATACTCATAAGTATGATATAGATTAGAAAGATTGGCACATACTCCTATTGCCGCAGCTAATATCAGAACAGCACTCGCTTTGAAAAAATGTGGAAGTTCCTTTTTCTTATAAGCATCCTCAAAGTAAGCTCCTACAAAAAACAGGATGACGAACATGAAGTAATAGCTCATCTGAATATGGTTCGACTGAATCTGAAGCGCGATGAACAGAGCCGTTATAATTCCTCCCAACAGATATTTTTTCCGATAAGCCAGCACAATACCGGCAATCGTAGGCGGAATATAAGCCAATGTGACAAATTTCCATATATGCCCTGCCGATATCAGGATAAAGAAATAAGAAGAGAAGGCCCAGATGATTCCTCCTAAAGCAGACAGCCAGACAGATAGCCCAAATGCCCGCAAAAGGATATAGAACCCAAGCATCATAATGAAAGTCAACACTACATAGGGCGGAAGATACAAATGATAGATGTTTTCTATCCACTTCAGCGGTTTGGTAGAATCATAACTCGGAGACATCTGGTAGGTAGGCATACCTCCAAAAAGAGAATTTGTCCAGCGGGTACGTTCCCCTGTACGTTCAAGATATTCCTGAGCTTCTTGACCGGCTCCCACTCCAGCCACCGTATCGTGCTGAAACAAAATACGACCTTCAATATCAGCCGGAAAAAAATAAGCAAAAGAAAGAATGATAAAAGCTAAAATAGCAATTAAGTCGGGAAGGAACTTCTTCATAAAATTGACAATTGACAATTGACAATTGACAATTGAAGGTCAACAATAGCAGCCCGGCAGGTCACACCTCCTATATAGCTGCCCATTGTCATTTGTCAACTGTCAATTGTCAATTAAATTAGTATCTATAATGTTCAGCCTTATAAGGTCCGTCTACCGATACACCGATATAAGCGGCCTGTTCAGGAGTCAGTTTCGTCAGTTTCACACCGATCTTTTCGAGATGCAGGCGGGCTACTTCTTCATCCAGATGTTTCGGCAAGCGATATACATTTACTTCGTATTTCTTGTTGAACAACTCGATCTGAGCCAACGTCTGATTGGTAAATGAATTACTCATCACAAACGACGGATGTCCTGTTGCGCATCCCAGATTCACCAGACGACCGTCAGCCAGCAAAAGTATACTGTGACCATCCGGGAAATAATAGCGGTCTACCTGCGGCTTGATGTTTACACATTTGATACCCGGGTAATGTTTCAAAGCATCTACCTGAATTTCATTATCGAAGTGTCCGATGTTACATACAATTGCCTGATCTTTCATTTTCTCCATGTGGTCGATACGAATGATATCAATATTACCCGTAGTAGTCACAAAGATATTACCTTCGGTACAGGCATCTTCCATTGTCACAACTTCGAAACCTTCCATTGCAGCCTGTAGTGCACAGATCGGATCTACTTCCGTCACAAGTACGCGTGCTCCGTAAGAACGCATTGAATGTGAACATCCCTTACCCACATCACCATAGCCACATACGACAACTACCTTACCGGCAATCATCACATCGGTTGCTCTCTTGATACCGTCAGCCAATGATTCGCGACATCCGTACAGGTTATCAAACTTAGACTTTGTCACTGAATCGTTCACATTAAATGCCGGGAATAGCAGTTTGCCTTCTTCCTGCATCTGATACAAACGGTGTACACCAGTCGTCGTCTCCTCCGACACACCACGCATTTCTTCAGCTACACGATGCCAGCGGGTCTTATCTTCAACCAGCACTTTTTTCAGAATGGCATTCAATTCTATTTCATCTTCTGCATGTACTTCCTTATCCAGCACGGCAGCATTCTTCTCAGCATCATAACCGACATGAATCATCATAGTAGCATCACCACCATCGTCTACAATTACGTTCGGACCTTTTCCACCAGGGAAGTTCAAGGCTTGCAGCGTACACCACCAATAGTCGGCGAGATTCTCACCTTTCCAGGCAAATACCGCAACCCCGGAAGCAGCAATCGCAGCAGCTGCATGATCCTGAGTTGAATATATATTACATGAGCACCAGCGCACTTCCGCGCCCAGCGCAACCAATGTTTCAATCAGTACAGCGGTCTGGATGGTCATGTGCAATGATCCCATGATACGGGCACCTTTTAACGGTTTGGATTCTCCATACTTTTCGCGAAGAGCCATCAGGCCGGGCATTTCTTTTTCTGCCAAATCGATTTCCTTGCGTCCGAAGTCAGCAAGCGTAATATCTGCCACTTTATAAGGCAGCGCAGAGAATAATTCTGTAGACATATTGTAAATCATTTAAAATATAATTGGTGCAAAGATAGAACATTCTGATTAGTAGGACAAAAGCTATCCTTCTTTTTTATATTATAATAACTTGGGAGTTCGGTCGTTTCTTGAATTTTTATTCTATATTTGCAACATAAAAATGCATTTTTCACAACCATAAAACTGTTATTATTTATCCCCTATGGAGGATTACAACAACAAGACAAAAGCGGAGCTGTTAGAAATTATACAAAATCTCGAGAAAAAAGTAGAGCAACTCTCCTCCGAATCAGCCTCTGGCAGAAAAGAACGTTTTCGAGACAGATATTCCAAACGTATATTAGACAATCTGCCTGATATGCTTACTGTTCTCGACCGTAATGCCAACATTGTGGAACTGGTATCCTCTCCATCCACCAATCACGTAGAGGGCACTACAGCAGACAGTATCACCCAATCCAATATAAAAGATATTCTTCCGGAAGATGCGTATAACAACATACGCAGAAATATGGAAAAAGTATTCAGCACCGGAAATAGTGCTATCGCCCGGCATGACTTAATGCAGGATGGCGTATCACATCACTACGAACACTGGCTTTCTCTGCTCGACAAAGAATACCTGTTATGCATGTGCCGTGATGTTTCGCAACTCTGGGAAACAGAGCAAACCAATGCCGAACAACAAAATGAGATTATGCGGCTCAACTCACTAATGCAAGCCATCGTGAATAATGTTCCCGTATATCTGTTCGTCAAAGATTCCGGAAATGATTTCAGATACTTATACTGGAATAAAACTTTTGCCGACTACTCCGGAATCCCCATCGAGAAAGCTATCGGCAGAAATGATTTTGAGATTTTTAAACGGACGGAAGATATGGAGAAATTCCACCTTGACGATATGAAGGTACTTAAAGAAGGGAAACTGGATTATTTTGAAGAATACATGACCGCTACCGGAGAAATCCGTACAATAACCACCATGAAACGCCTTGTACCTTCCAATAACGGACATCCCTATATTATCGGTATCTCGTGGGACATCACAGAAATTAAGAAAACGGAGAAAGCACTGGACGCAGCCCGTATCAAGGCCGAAGAAGCAGACCGGTTAAAATCGGCTTTCCTGGCAAACATGAGTCACGAAATTCGTACACCACTGAATGCGATTGTAGGATTCTCTAAATTGATATCCAGCACAAACAACGAAAATGAAAAGATGCAGTATGCTGAAATCATTGAAAGAAATTCAGATATGCTGCTGAATCTTTTTAACGATATTCTCGATTTATCCAGCCTGGAAGCCGGCTCTCTTAAATTCAATATTCAGCCCATCAAAATACTGGACATCTGTCTGCAATTAGAACAACAATATGTCCATAAAGCCCAAACAGGCGTACAACTGATTCTGGATGGAGGAGATGCCAACACATTCATATCCGCTGACTGGAACCGAACGATACAAATCATAAGCAACCTGCTTAGCAATGCCGTTAAATTTACCCCGAAAGGAGAAATCCATTTCGGTTTTCTCAATAAAGAGAGTTTTGTAGAATTTTATGTGAAAGATACCGGCATCGGCATTCCGGCAGAAAGAGCTGCTACCATTTTCCAGCGTTTTGGCAAAGTGGACGACTTCGCCCAAGGTACCGGACTGGGACTCACACTCTGTAAGATATTGGTAGAAAGGATGGGTGGACACATCCGGGTATATTCAAAAGAAAACGAAGGCACAACCTTCTATTTCACATTTCCGTTAGCCAACCAGTAAATACGTATATATGTTACAGAAAGCGGTGAATATTGTAAAGATACTCACCGCTTTCTGTATTTATCAAAAAATGATCGTTACTTCTTTTCTTCTTTCGCCACCGACACACTTAGCATTTCTTTATATTTCGCAGGATCATTCAGTATCTTTATCGCTTCCTGCAAATCATCATCGTCTTTCAGCTGCTCAATAATACCACCTCTCTGATAATAATAACGCTTGATTATTTCATTAGCAATCATTCTCTTGATATCCTTAGAGAAATAGTCCAAATCACGGTCGAGGTTATGGTTCAACTTCTTTTCCAGAGCTTTAAACTCTTCAGCAGCATCTGTCATGTAGCCTTCAAACTCAGCAGCCTCTTTCAATGTTTTCAAAATCTTCTCACTTTGCTGATCATATTTGAAGTCTGCTTTTTTCACTAATGCCTTGAAATCATTATAATCAGCATCCGTCACTACAAATTTTTCAGGAGCAGCAACAGTAGGGTGCTTCAAACAGTATTGAGTAGCATAATCAAAAATCAGATTATCACGTACCAGATAGAACAGGATATTCGGTAGTTTCTCCTGCTTGACAGTAATATCAGGCATCACACCACCTCCATCACGCACTTCACGACCGGCAGCCGTATAAAACACCTTGGTCAGGCTATCTGGAATGGTTCCCACACTTCCATCTTCATTCCGATGTTTATAGTCAATCGCCTGCACACAGCGTCCGCTTGGGATATAATATTTGGAAGTAGTTACTTTCATCATTCCTCCATATGGCAGAGAACGAGGAACCTGAACAAGCCCTTTTCCAAATGTACGATTACCAATGATAACAGCACGATCCAAATCTTGCAAAGAACCCGATAGGATTTCAGAAGCAGAAGCCGTACCACTGTTTACCAATACAGCAATCGGAATATCCAAATCCAACGGTTCACGCAGGGTCTTGTAGGTATTGCTTGCCTGTTTGGTCTTTCCTTTGGTCGTTACAATCACTTTTCCACGGGGCAGAAAATAATTAGCTATTTCAACTGCTTCATCCAGCAGACCACCACCATTATTACGAAGGTCGATAACCAAAGAAGTAGCTCCTTGTTTCTTCAGATCCAGCAATGCCTTCTTAAAATCTTTGGAAGGATTACCGGAGAATGTGCTCAGACTGATATATCCCACCTTGTTATCCATCACAGCAGCATATGGAATGGCAGGTGTCTGAATAGACTCACGCACAATGGTGAACTCCATCGGTGTCTGACCACCTTTCTCATTAGGACGCTCTATTTTCAGTTTAAAACTTGTACCCGCTTGTCCGCGCAACATCTGGCTAACCTCTGAGTTATTCTTTCCGGCAAGATCTTTTCCGTCTATTTCCATCAAGATATCTCCCGCTTTCAGTCCAGCTTTGGCTGCCGGAGTCCCTTCGAACGGTTCGGCAATCATAGAGCGTTTCAACTTCGTATTATAAGTAATGAGGGAGCCAATACCTCCAAAGCTTCCTTTCACCATCTGTTCCAGTTCGCTCTGATCTTCCTCCGGGTAATATTCTGTATAAGGGTCCAGCGAGAAAAGCATATTGTCAATCCCTTCACGAATAGTCTTATTCGGATCAATGGTATCCACGTAGAACATATCCAGTTCTTTCACAATCGCATTAAATGTATCCAGATTCTTGGCTATCTGGAAATTGCGGTCGTCTCCACTCTTAAAACTAAAGAAAGCTACCGTAGCTATTACAACCACTCCCACAAGAGCTATCCGCCTATTCAGCAATTTTTTCATATATCTTTCATTAAATTGAGACGTAAAAGTAACTCAAACCTTGGTTATTCCGCCAGAACCTTGTTAATATTTAACTTAATTTCATCCCAGCGCTCCGGAGAGATTGTTGTTCCAATCACCTGAATAACATTTCCCGAGAGAATAGAACCTATTTTTGCACATTTCTCAAGCGAGTATCCACACGTCAGACCATACAAAAATCCGGAAGCAAAATAATCGCCTGCACCGGTCGTATCCCTTACTTTCTCAACCGGAATAGCCGACACTTTTATTTCTTCGGTGCCTTTACGAATATAAGATCCATTTGCTCCTACTTTCACAATAGCAATGCTACATTTCTTGGCAATCGCTCTCAATGCTTCTTCCGGTTCTTCACCAGTAAACGCTTTCGCTTCTTCCTCGTTTGCAAAAACGATATCGACATACTTATTTATTAATAAGGAAAAGAATTCCAGATCATTCGCCACAATATTGTAACTTGCCATGTCGAGACAAATTTGCAGTCCCGCTTCCTTGGCCAGCTCAATGGCATGAAGAATCATTTCGTGATCTTGAACCAAATAGCCCTCTATAAATAGATATGCATAACCTTTGAACATTTCCAATGTCAGATCTTCAGCTTTCAAAGAAGCAGCTGCTCCCAAGTAAGTGCCAAAAGTACGCTCTCCATCTGAAGAAATAAAAGTGGATGCCACTCCCGAAGGAAGATGTTCGGAGGTCAATAATTTGTCTTCAATATTATTTTTCTGCAGATTTTTCCGAAAAAAATCGCCATAATGATCATTTCCCACTTTTCCGATAAAGCCGGTTCCGGCACCCAGACAAGCGAGTCCAAGTATGGCATTTCCTGCCGATCCACCTGTTGCAAGATGCGTTTTCATCTGTGAAAATTTTGCGTTAATCTGCTGTAACTTAGCATCATCGATGAGTTGCATGCTTCCCTTAGGCAGTCCCATCTCGTCCAAGAGCATATCATCTTCCAGGGTTGCAAGTACGTCTACCAGGGCGTTGCCCAATCCTATTATTTTGTCCATTCTCGATATTTTTTTTGCAAAGATATTGCATATTTCAAAAAAACCTACTACTTTTGCATCGCAATTGAGAAAAACATTCTTCCTTAGCTCAGTCGGTTAGAGCATCTGACTGTTAATCAGAGGGTCCTTGGTTCAAGTCCAAGAGGAAGAGCAAAGTTGAAAATCTTAGTTGCAAACATTCTTCCTTAGCTCAGTCGGTTAGAGCATCTGACTGTTAATCAGAGGGTCCTTGGTTCAAGTCCAAGAGGAAGAGCAAAAAAGAGGTGTATCGAAAGATATGTCTCTTTTTTTGCTCTATCTAATTAAAGCAAGATGCTAATCTAGTAAACCCTTTCACTGTTTTAAAAGAAGCAAATAGAAGAAAAATTCATAATGTGATATTTAAAAAGGATGCTCTTATTTGCAAGAACATCCTTTTTATTTCAAATACAATATCCACCTATCTTATTCAATCACGGCAGCAAAGCCCCCATTCCTCACCATTTTAACAGTCAGCACATCTCCATTTTTCACTTGTGAAGACTTACAGCGGTAGTCCATTGCCTGACGCCCTGCATTGATACCATCTTCAAAAGATGTCATTTGATAAGCACGGTCCTTCTTCAGAAAGTCCAATTTCACGGCGAATTCCCGCTCTGTTTGCCCGTTGTTGGTCATACCACCGATAAACCATTTATCTCCTTTCCGTTTAGCAATAATGGCATATTCACCGGCCTTCGCTTCCAAAGCCACCGTTTCATCCCAAGTGACAGGAACACTCGTAATGAAACGAGTACAATCTTCGTTCCGATAATAAAGAGTCGGATTATCTGCCAACATCTGCAAACCGCTTTCAAAAATGACAAAAAGCGCCAACTGGTAAGCACGGGTTCCGATACTTGCGGAATTGGGGCGTTCAGCCCTATATACATTAGGCTGCATGCTTATCATCGCCCCGGGAGTATAATCCATCGGTCCGACAGCATTGCGCATAAATGGCAAATAAATGCTATTATCCGGATAACATCCGCCCATCTGCTCCATACCTCTGACACCTTCATAAGAAAGTATGTTCGGATACTTATATTCCAAACCTGCCGGTTTGAAAGAACCATGAAAATCGACAAACAAATGATGTTTGGCAGCTTCTTTCGCCACACGTTCGTAGTAATTGACCATCCATTGGTCACTTCTGTCCATAAAATCAATCTTAACTCCTTTTATTCCCCACTCATTGAACGTTTTGAATAAATCGAAGTTATTTTCAACCGTCAGCCATGTCAGCCAAAGAACAATGCCGACATTCTTTTCTTTACCATAACGGATCAGTTCATGCAGGTCCACTTTCGGATTTGGAGTATAAGGATCACGTGTACTTTTAGCCCAGCCCTCGTCCATTATAATATAAGGTATACCAAATTTAGAGGCAAAGTCAATATAGTATTTGTAGGTTTCCAGATTATATCCGGATACAAAATTCACATCCGGCCCGTAAGGAGAAGCATCATTCCACCATTCCCAGCTTACTTGTCCCGGCTTGATCCATGATACATCCTGAAGTTGATTCTTACCGGCCAGTTTATAAGTCATCGTGTTCTCCAAAAGTTGGCGATCATCTTTTGTCAACACGAAATAACGCCAAGGATAATTTCTTGCCCCTGATGTTTTAGCGATATAATCCGCCTCTTGAGTTATCTTCAGGCTACGGTCACCGTCTTCACCAAAAGCAAGTGGAGCTTTAGGAAAAGTAGAGACTATTCCATTATCACCGGTTCCTTTCAAGAACATACAAGGATAGTCAGTCAAGTCAGATTCGCTGATTAATATTTTATATTGCTTACGTGTATCTATTAAAACCGGTAAAACAGACATTTTATCCGAAGGTTTCCATTCATTACTGAAGACATGTGTATAAGGTTCTTCGTATGAGGTCTTAAAACCACCCGGTTGCTGCAAATGGAGTAAATAGTCATCCGGGAAGTTAACTGCAAACTCTTCACCCAAAACTTCCACTTCACCTTTCCGAGAAGTCACAAACCGATAAGCAACCCCATCATCATACGCACGAAACTCAACCGAATAATTTTTAAATGTCAATGTCAGTTGATTATACTGATTAGTAACCGTCGAAAATTTAAGAGGCATAACGGGAGTCAGCTGCTCATCCACACTTACATATTTCCGACGACGTAATCTGGGATTCTGTCCCAGCACTTCGTCCTTCAATGCCAATTGAAGAGAATTATCTTTCAATAATACATCCCCATCATAGGCAATGCTATAATAGATTTTATCTGTAATATTCAGTGTCACTTTAATTTCTCCATTAGGAGAGGATAATTCTGATTCCGTCTGGGCATGTAACAATATCCCCCAGCACAAGATCATTAATAATGATAGATGTCTTTTCATGGTCTCAATTTTGTTTTATGTCGTTAATAATACTTTCTTCAAATTTTGACTGACTATAATATTAGTTTATTCGGCAATTGCCAAAGTTAATATGCTAATATGTATTCCCTCAATCTCTGCCAGACAGGCAGCACAAGCTGCAGTGGTGGCTCCTGTAGTCAACACATCGTCCACAAGCAGAATATGTTTTCCGGCTAATGCACCAACATGGTGCAATTCAAAAATACCATCCACGTTTTCCCAGCGTTCAAAGACTGACTTGTGAGTCTGTGTTTCCGTGTTTTTTCTGCGTACGATCATTTCTGTGTCTACAGGGATTCCCGTTACAGCGGTAATTCCCCGTGCAATCCATTCACTTTGGTTGTAGCCACGAATCTGCTGCTTTTTCTTATGCAGGGGGACAGGAATAATCACATCAATTCCCTGAAAGAACCCGGATGCAAGCAGTTCGGACGCCATGTATCGTCCCATAATGGCACCGATTCCTTTTCGTCCTCCGTATTTAAGCTGATGGAGAATCTGGCGAAAGTCACTCCCTTTACGATAAAAGAAAAAAGAAGTAGCATGCCCTAAAGGAATTCTTCCCCAGAAAAGGCGTTCTACCGGATTATCTTCTCGAAGATGGTAATTTGTACGCGGTAAATTCAAATTGCACAGGGTACAAATACACTCCTCCCCTTTCACCAACGATCTGCCACAAACGACGCAACAACGTGGGAATAGAAGAAACAAGAAAGAATAAAGCCAATCTTTAATGAGTAATGTGTGTTTCATAATATCAGTTATTTATAAGAGAACAAGGAAGTCCTACATATTCAATGGAGGAACTTCTGACAAGAGTTTCTCGAACAAAGGATGTAAATGTCCGTTAGTCGCTATGATATGGTGTCCTTCTATAAAATGATCGTCACCATAGAAATCGGTTACCCGCCCACCGGCTTCCAGCACAATCAACGCAGCTGCCGAATAATCCCATTTTCCGAGAAAAGCTTCTGCCCAGGCATCAAAACGTCCGGCAGCTACATAGCAGATAGCAGCCGCAGCCGAACCATTCATACGGATTCCTCCAACGACTCCATACAATCGGTCGATCAAATGGAGAGCAGTTTGTTTATATTGCTGATAGTTGTAAGGAAGCTCAGTTATAACAAAAGCATCTTGCGCCTGACTTACATCCGAAACATGAATTTCCTCGCCATTCATAAAGGCCTTTCCGCCTTTCCATGCATAGAAACATTCATCCCGGCAAACTTCATAAACGACTCCTATTAACAATTCTGTCTGACTGCGCAAAGCAATACATACACAATAAGGAGCCTCATCGTGAATATAATTCGTCGTCCCATCCAATGGATCAATTACCCAACAATAGGATTCGTTCTGATAGGTGGCAGAACCTTCTTCCGTAATAAACCCAGCCTCGGGCAACAAGGCAGAGAGAGCTTTGACCAGTCGTACCTCAGATTCCTTATCAACATAAGATACATAATCGTGCGCGTGCTTCTCTATCACACGTTCACGATGGAATTTTTTACGCTCTTCTTTCAGAAAATGCCCGGCCTCGGTAGCTATGCGGCATACTTCAACTGTAAGTTGCTTTAAATCCAACATTTCATCTTTAATATTAAAAAGTACATCGAAGGTATAGCTTTTCTTATAAAAAACCATCTAAAATGAATATTATTTTCAAATAAACTATCAACATATTCTTAATATTATTCTCTCAAATACAATTTTGGTGATTTTTCACACCACTAGAATTAACGGTATGCACACAATTTCATATATTGAATAACAAAAAGACAATTTATTATCCAATTCGATAACAGATAATCTTTTAATAAAGGTATAAATAGGAAACATATTCAGAATACACTGTAATATTATACAAAACAAGCAAGTATTTATTCACATCAACGAATACTTATACAAAAAAGATCGTATAATCTGAGAAAAACAACCTCATATTTAGAAATAAACAACCGGATGTTTACACTAAATCATACGTTCCTTTTAAACCAACGAAGTGTTGCTTTTAAACCAACAGACCGTTCCTTTAAAAGGAACAATCCAACAAGCCAAAACACTTGCTAAAAACATCAAGAAAACAGAAATAATTAGCTAAATGGAGTTCAATGTTCGACATTTCAAAAAGAACAAAACGTATAGTATATTTCATATATCACAACATAAACAACCATAATCCACATTTTCACTCATCAAAAAAAACGCCCAATCACACCATAACACATCTTTCTGATTTATGAAAATGAGAATTCCCTGTAATTTTCAGAACAAGTCCGGCTTCTTCCCACAAATACAAGCAGCAAAGAGCCACAGAAAATACAAAGTGTCAGAATGCTAAATTTGCTTTTTAAAGAAAAATTCCCGAATATTGCAGCCTAATACTAATGCAAAGAGTTCCTATGAAAAGAGTAGATTCCGTTATATCCCTGATATACTCGTTATCTAAATCAGAAAAGAAGCACTTCTCCCTACAAGTAATCAAAGACAAGGAGGAGAAAGACTATCTGGTGATTTATGATATTATCATAAAGAGTAAACAACCGAATGGAAACATTGTAAAAGAGGAATTTTACAGACGTAACCCCAATGGTTCTTTTGAAGTGTCCATTCAATACTTATATGAAAAACTGACGGATACGTTACTCACCCTGCGAAAAAAGAAAGATATATATTACGATCTGCTGAATGATTTGTGCAAAGCCCGAATGCTTTATGAACGTTCTCTGTTTGAAGAATGTTTCGAAATGCTATCCAATACGATAAAACAAGCACAATTCTATGAAAACAACGAAATTCTGACGATAGCCTTGAAACTGGAACTGGAATATCTGCTCCGTCTGAACTTTCCCAACATGACAGAACAGGAGCTTTTTCATAAACACTTCATCCAAAATGAAACTTTGAAAAAGATTCGGAAAATCACAGAGCAATCTTCATTACACAACTTATTGAAATATCGTTTATCTCATATTGGCTCCATCAGGACAGTAAAGCAAAAACAGGATATGAATGACCTTATGGTCAACGAACTTTATATAGCCGCTTCTTCAGACTCCGAAGGTAATTTTGAATTAACACGAAACCATAAACTTTTTCAGGCTAATTACCTGATGGGAGCAGGTGATTACAGAGCTGCCCTAAATTCATACAAAGAACTGGACTCATTATTTGAGCAGAATCAACAGTTCTGGTCAAATCCTCCTATATACTATTTATCTGTACTCGAAGGAGTACTCGGCAGCCTGCGGTCTGTGAGCAACTATAACGAAATCCCCTACTTCCTCGATAAATTAAGAAAACTTATATCAGACAGCACTTCGCTCGAATTTAAAGTAAATGCAACTTGCCTTCTCTTCCAATACGAACTATTTCCCTATCTGGATAAAGGAGATTTTTCAAAATGTACCCAACTTATGGTAGACTACCAGGAAATACTTTATGATAAAGAAGCCTGGTTAAGCCCTATTCGAAAAAGTGAGTTATTCCTTTACACCACACTCGTACACGTTGGTAACCAGGAATATAAAACTGCTAAAAAGTATATCAGCAACGCTATCATAGACCATAACATAAAGTATCTGCCTTTAATGAGAACTATTCGTCTGGTCCGCCTCATCGTCTTTTATGAAGTGCAAGAGCATGAGCTGATCCAGTATGAATCCCGCTCCATCACCCGAAGTCTATCTTCCCCCAAAGAGCAGACTTTTAAAACAGAACGTATCATTTTATGGTTTCTGAATAAAAGAAATATTCCCATCCTGAAAAAAGACAGAGAAGCATTTTGGGAAAAGTTGTCTCCTGAGATTCATGAATTATATAATAATAAATATGAAAGTCAGCTTTTACGCCTCTTTGACTTTACGGCGTGGATGGAATCCAAAATCCGGAAAGAGAAACTGTCTGAAGTCCTCAGAGCACGTAGTAGCGCAAAAGAATGTTAAAGACTAAGGTGCCTGATTCGTATTTCAGACGATAAAAACACTCTTTTCAAATCTCCATTTTCTCTTTGTAATTATATAAATTCATTTCACATTACCCCTATATTCTCTCCTCCATACAGGAAAATTCAATATAAGATATCATTTTTGAGATTATATAAACCAATTATTAATGTAGAAAACTATGCATGATTATTGCTTTCATTTGCATAGTCTTAATTTTTAATACTATGGAAACTATATCAATTCATAGACCCAAAATTGTAGTCATCGGTAGTTGCAATACCGATATGGTCGTGAAAGCCAACAGACTACCTGTTCCCGGAGAAACCATACTAGGCGGAACTTTCTACATGAATCCCGGTGGCAAAGGAGCTAATCAGGCGATTGCAGCCGCCCGACTGGGAGCTGAAGTCACCTTCATATCCAAAATCGGATATGATTTGTTCGGCCTGCAAGCATTGGAAATATACAGATCAGAGAAAATTAATACGGAATATATATTTACCGACCAGAAAAGTCCGTCCGGAGTTGCACTTATCTCCGTAGATTCTTTCGGTGAAAATAGCATTATCGTAGCACCGGGAGCAAGCCGTTCGCTTTCTATTGAGGATATCAATAAAGCCGAAGAAAAAGTCAAGGAAGCTGATATTATTCTCATGCAACTTGAGATTCCTATAGATACAGTAGAATATGCAGCTACTATTGCTTGCAAATATGGGAAAAAGGTAATCCTCAATCCGGCTCCCGCGTCCAGCCTGAGCAACTCATTCTTAAAAAACGTGCACACCATACTCCCCAACCGCATTGAAGCGGAAATGTTATCCGGAATCAAAGTGATGAATATAGAAAGCGCTCATCGTGCCGCTCAGGCTATCGGAGAGAAAGGTATAGAGAATGTTGTCATTACTTTAGGTAAAGACGGCGCTTACGTAAAAGAGAAAGATGAATATACCATGATTCCCGCAAAGGAAGTAGAGACGATTGACACAACAGGTGCCGGAGATGTATTTTGCGGAGCATTCAGCGTCTGCCTGTCTGAAGGGCATTCACTCGCTAAATCTGTGAAATTTGCCAATGCGGCGGCAGCTATAGCAGTCACGCGAATCGGTGCGCAGAGTGCGATTCCTTATAAGAGAGAAGTTGTGCTATAAACGAGATAAGACCTAGGTTAAACACATAAATCTGATTCAAATGAAAGTAGTAGTTATTGGAAGTTCAAACATCGATATGGTTGCACAAGTCAACCATCTCCCGGCGCCTGGCGAAACAGTCGGAGATGCCAGTTTTATACAATCCCTCGGGGGGAAAGGCGCCAATCAGGCTGTAGCAGCAGCAAGACTCGGGGGATCTGTAACGTTTATTACCTCTTTGGGAAATGATATGTATGCAGAAATTCTAAAAAAACACTTTAAGAAAGAAGGTATCGCTACTGATTATATCATAGATGATGTTAATCAGCCCACAGGGACTGCGCTCATTTTTGTTGCCGACAGTGGTGAAAACTGCATAGCAGTAGCTCCCGGAGCTAACTATTCTTTATTACCCGGTTCAATTATTCATTTTTCAAAAGTAATTGACGAAGCAGATATCATAGTTATGCAAGCCGAGATTCCTTACGAAACGATTAAAAGAATAGCTCTTCTGGCTAAACAAAAAGGTAAAAAGGTTTTGTTTAATCCCGCACCCGCCTGCCTGATTGATGAGGAGCTGATGAAAGCCATTGATATACTAGTCGTCAATGAACTGGAAGCAGCCTTCATCTCAGGAATTGAATATACAGGAAATAATCTTGAAGAAATCGCTCTAAGCTTATTACAGGCAGGTGCACGCAATGCTGTGATCACATTGGGAAGTCAAGGTGTATATATGAAAAACGACAAAGAAATCATTCAGCTTCCCGGATACAAAGTAAATGCGATTGATACTATTGCAGCAGGTGACACGTTCTGTGGGGCATTGGCTGTAATTTGTGCCCAAAGGGAAATAGACCGGGATGCATTGAGTTTTGCGAATGCCGCGGCAGCTATCGCTGTTACACGTTCCGGTGCCCAACCGTCTATTCCTACTCTCGATGAAGTAAAACACTTCATGTTAGAAAAAGAATTAGCCTTATCATTCAACTTTTAAATTTAATGGATTATGAAAACTAATCGACATTCTACTCTCTTAAAGAAAGCTGTCCACCTGATAACTTATAACTCAAGTCATAAGCTTATCTGCCTGCTGGGCTTCCTACTTTTATGTTCAATGAATACATATGCTCAGAATTATGTATCCGGAACAGTAAAAGATAATAATGGAGAACCTCTACTGGGAGTTTCCATAAAAGTAAAAGATGGGAATATAGTATCCGGAACTGTCACTGACTTTAACGGACACTACCAAGTGAAAGCGGATCCAAGTTCAACTATCGAATTCAGTTACATCGGATTTAAAACAGTCCAGTTTACAGTAGGTGATAGAAAAATGATAAACGTAACACTGGAAGTTGACGACAATTTATTGGATGAAGTGGTCGTTGTAGGTTATGGTACCCAAAAGAAGATTAATTTAACCGGTTCTGTCGGAGTCATTGACTCGAAAGCCTTCGAAGCAATCCCTGTATCCAATGCAGTCCAGGCATTACAAGGACAGGTTCCCGGTTTGAATATTTATAGCAATCAGGGAGGAGGTCTCAATCAGAAACAATCCATCAATGTACGTGGAGTCGGAACTATCGGAGAAGGTTCTACAGGAAGCGCCCTAGTCTTGATAGATGGTATGGAAGGAGATATTTATTCCATTAATCCGCAGGATATAGAATCTATTTCAGTTCTGAAGGATGCGGCAGCTTCTTCTATTTATGGTTCCAGAGCACCATTCGGAGTAATCTTAGTAACGACCAAGAAGGGAAAGGCCGGTAAAGCGCAAGTTAACTACAACAACAGCTTCCGTGTAAGTAGCCCTATCAATATGCCTTCTTCATTAGACTCTTACACGTTCTCCTTATACTATAATGATGCAGCCGCCAATTCCGGATGGGGACCTTACAATTGGGTCTCGGAAGAAAGGATAAACCGCATCAAAGATTATATGGCCGGCAAAATTACCGATTCTACCATCCCCGTACCCAATAATCCTTCGTTATGGGCAGACGGATATTCACAAGGAAATGATAATATTGATTATTATGACTATTTTTTCAAAGACAATGTCTTTGCACACGAGCACAATATCAGCGTTACTGGCGGGACAGACAAAATACAATACTATTTATCAGCGAACTATTTAGGTCAGGATGGAGAGCTCAGAATTGGGGATGAATACTCAAACAGATATACTGCATCTGCGAAAATCAACGCACAATTATCAAAAATAGTATCAGTCGGATTCAATACCCGCTTTATCAGAAGTGACTATGTACAGCCAACACATCTTAATGAAAGTTTTTTTGCCGAAATCGGACGCCAATGTTGGCCTACCAAACCGCTTTATGACCCGAATGGTATACTATATGACGACCATGTGCTCCAAATGCAAAACGGAGGTGAAAAACAAGAACGAAACACTTGGCTCTACCAACAACTGAATATAACGGTAGAACCTATCAAAGGGTGGCGACTGATTGGAGATTTAAGCTATCGATACAACACACAATATTCACACTGGGATTACTTAACTGTTCATCAGACAGGTGTTGACGGAAAGACTAAGGGCAATACATGGAATAACGATTCCCAAGTACATGAAGGCACTTATGCCAGCGATTATTTTAATGTAAATCTCTATACAGATTATGCAAAGACCTTTGCAAAATCACATAATATGAAAGTTCTTTTCGGGTTTCAAGCCGAACAAAATAATTATAAAGATATAGCTGCTGAGAAGCTAGGAGTCATTTATCCGGGAAAACCGACTATCAACACTTCTACCGGAATGGATTCAAATAACCAAAAAGTTGCTCCGAATGTAGCAGGTGGACACAACAGATGGGCTACCGCCGGATTCTTCGGCAGATTGAATTATGATTACCTGGAAAAATATCTTCTGGAAGTAAATCTACGCTATGACGGTTCCTCACGATTTCGTAGTGACAGTCGTTGGGGATTTTTCCCTTCCGCATCAGTAGGCTGGAACATAGCCAGAGAAAAATTCTTCCTGCCTGTCAGCAAAGTTGTCAACACATTTAAGGTCAGAGCCTCTTATGGTAGTTTGGGTAACCAAAATACATCTTCTTTATATCCGACTTATTCTACAATCGGTACAGGAACAGGATCATGGATCATTGACGGAACATTAGCCAATATTGCCTGGGCACCTTCACTCGTCAGCTATAATCTCTCCTGGGAGAAAATCCGTACATGGAATGCCGGAGTTGACTTTGGTCTGTTTAACAATCGGCTAACCGGCTCTTTTGATTATTACATTCGTAAAACTGACGATATGGTCGGCCCTTCGGAGAAATTGCCTGTAGTCCTTGGAACAGCCGTTCCAAGTTCCAATAATACAAATCTTAAAACATTCGGATGGGAACTGGAACTAATGTGGAAAGACCGGTTAAATAATGGATTGAATTATAGTGCCCGCTTTACACTTGCCGACAGTCGTACCAAGATTACTCGTTATTCAAATCCTTCCGGACTGATAGATGGATTTTATGCCGGAAAATACGTGGGTGAAATATGGGGATATGAAACGATAGGCATTGCACAGTCTGACCAAGAAATGGCTGAACACATCGGAAGATTAATCAACGGTGGACAAAATAATCTCGGACAAGACTGGAAAGCCGGAGACATTATGTATAAAGATCTGAATGAAGACGGAAAAATTGATGCCGGAAGCCGCACCTTACAAGATCACGGTGATTTAAAAAGAATAGGCAACTCCACGCCCCGATATAATGTAGGACTGGAATTAGCCGCCGATTGGAAAAGATTCGATATCAGAATGTTCTGGCAAGGGACATTGAAAAGAGATTATTTTCAGGGTAGTTACTACTTCTGGGGGGCAAACGGTAGACAAGGGCCCTGGTTTTCCACAGCACTAAAAGGACACGATGATTATTTCCGAAATGACGAAACCAGTCCATTGGGAACGAATCTGAATTCCTACTATCCAAGACCCTTATTCAACACCGATAAAAACCAGCAATCACAAACTAAATATTTACAAGATGCATCTTATCTACGTCTGAAGAATCTGCAGATAGGATATAGCTTGCCACACAACATCGTACAAAAAATGGGAATGCAGAACCTAAGGATATTCGCATCCGGTGAAAACTTGTTCACCATTACGAGCCTTATTGATTTCTTCGATCCCGAATCAATCGAAGGCGGTAGTTGGGGACACGGAAACGTTTACCCACTATCCCGAACATTCTCTTTTGGATTAAATGTCACATTCTAAAAACAGGATATTATGAAAAGACTTACGATATCAACCTTATTGAGCGGAGTGCTCTTTTTGACAAGTTGCAATGATTTCCTAAACCAAGAACCTCTTGATCAACTTTCTCCAAATGAATATCTGACAACAGAAAGTAATATTGCAGCTTTTGCTACTGACCAATATCAAGTGCTACCTACTCATGGCACCTATGGATATGGAACTTTTGAAATTGACAATAACACAGATAATATGGCCGGTATGCAACCTAACGTAATGTATGCACCCGGATACTGGAAAGTTGGACAAGAAGGAGGCTCATGGTATTTCGCTGATATTTACCGATGCAATTATTTCTTTGAAAATGTGCTTCCATCGTATGAAGACAATGTCATTGTCGGAAACACGACCAATATCAAACACTATATCGGAGAAATGTATTTCTTCAGAGCTTTCATGTATTTTGAAAGATTAAAATCATTAGGCGACTTTCCTATTATTACTAAAACTTATCCTAATGAACGTGAAGCTCTGATAGAAATCAGCAAACGAGCCCCCCGAAATGAAGTAGCCAGATTTATCTTATCTGATCTGGACAAAGCTATAGAAATGATGCAAAACATAGCTCCTTCCGGAGGCAAGAACCGGCTAAGCAAAGACTGCGCTATCCTTCTCAAGTCAAGGGTCGCACTTTACGAAGGCTCATGGCTGAAGAATTTTAAAGGAACAGCTTTTGTACCCAATGGACCGGGATGGCCGGGAGCAAATAAAGATTATAATGCTAATTACTCATTTAAATCCGGAAGCATTGATAAAGAATCTGAGTTCTTTTTTGATGAAGCTATTAAAGCGGCACAAATCATAGCAGAAAAATATAATATATTAACTGTCAATACAGGAGTATTTCCACAAACTTCTTCGGAACCTGAAAATCCTTATTTCAGTATGTTCTGCGATATTGATATGGAGAAATACAATGAAATACTTTTATGGAGACGTTACAACACAGGATTAGGAGTGGCAAATGAAGTTTGTCAATACGGATGTGTCGGCAACAATGGAGTAGGTACTACTAAAAGCATGATTGACGCCTTTATTCTTAAAAACGGAGAACCTATTTATGCTTCCCCGATGTGGGCAGATGAAAATTCATCTTATTGGGGAGATAATAATATCATTCACATCACTAAAAACAGGGATTCCCGTGCAGACATCTTCATCAAAAAGCCGGGACAGAAAAATCTGCATACTCCGGCAGGAGATCATGGGGTAGTAGAAGAATGGGGACCCAATATAACCGCCTCTTCTGTCACAGAGAAATACAATACAGGCTATGCCTTACGCAAAGGATTGAACCCTGACGGGAAATACACAAATAACACTCAAAGTATTGTCGGTTCTATCATATTCCGTACAGCCGAAGCCTATCTCAACTATATAGAAGCTTATTATGAATTGCATGGTTCACTCGACTCCTATGCAGAAAAGTACTGGAAAGCGATTCGTCGCAGAGCCGGCATTGATGAGGACTATACCAAAACAATCAGGCTTACAGATATGTCAAAAGAAGCAGAAACTGATTGGGGGGCATATTCCAGCGGAGAAATTATTGATGCCACACGTTATAATATCCGCCGTGAAAGAAGATGTGAGTTGATGGCGGAAGGTTTACGTAACATGGACTTACATAGATGGCGTTCAATGGACCAAATGATTACCAAACCCTACCATATCCTAGGAATGAATTTATGGCAGGAAATGTATGGCTGGGACTGGTATAAAGATTCTAACGGCAACTCCATTCTTAAAGAAGGAGAAAATGTTTCACCACGCAGCTTCAGTACTTATCTTGCTCCTTATCACATCACAGCCAATAACATTGTTTACAACGGCTATAAATGGAATATGGCACACTATCTCGATCCGATAGCAGCAGAACATTTTCTGGTTACTTCATCCGGAGGTGATTTGAATTCTTCTCCCATCTATCAGAATCCGGGCTGGCCTATGACAGGAGGAGGAACCCCGCAATAATCCAATAATCTACTAATTTAACAAAGACCAATTATGTATAAAAGAATGATAATACTAACTTACGCACTGGTTTTCTTTTCATTATTCGCAACAGCTTGTTCTGACAATAATAATGAAACATACGTCGAACCAATACTTTCTCAAATAGAAGTAAGTAAACTAGTGACTGAGAACAACAAAACATATGTTTCTGTTGACGGTAAACCTTTTCCGTTTCTTGGTGCACAAATACGCCTTGATGCCCTTCTCAATTGTGACAAGATGACTATTAATGAAGTGGAAAACTACTTCAAGAAAGCTCAGGAACTGGGACTAAATTGTGTGCAAATTCCAATTTCATGGAATATGGTAGAGCCTAAAGAAAACAAGTACGATTATAGTATCCTAAACTCAATCTTGCAGTTCGTCAACAAGTATAATTTGAAAATGGAATTACTTTGGTTCAGTACGAATATGGTAGGAGATTCATTCTCCTACCTGATACCTCAATATGTACTTCAAGAATATAACAAAAGGTTCAGCCGGAATGATGAAGGAAATTTTTGGAACTATTATGGTTACCAATACACCATGATTCTTGATGATGAATGGGTACTGGAGAGAGAAACCAAAGCCATCACCGCCTTATTTAACCACATCCGATACTGGGATTCTCAAAATGGAGACAAGCATCCCGTTATATCAGCGCAGATCCATAATGAACCTGATGCATTAATGCGCTGGAGAATCGACCAAAAAGATTTAAAATATCGGGATGGGACTCCTCTAAGCAAAGAGAAGGCCTGGACAATGATCACAAATGCATTAAACACTGTAGGAAAAGCTGTAAAAAACAGTTCTTACAAAGTAGTAACTCGTGTCAATCTAATTTACGGTGATGGTATTAATCCATTTCCAGAGGCAACTAATGCTCGCCCCAAAGATGTATTCGATCTTCAAGGCATTGATTTCATTGGCGTTGATGCTTATAAAGATAATATTAAACATCTCAAAAATGAAGTCATGGCATACGCATCAATTGCTGGAAATTATGCGCTGGTTGCCGAGAACAAAGGTAGTTATACAAACAGTCCGAGTCTTATCTTGACATCTTTCGCATTAGGAGGAGGCTATAATATTTACGATTTGGCTACCAGCAACTTCTTTATCAACAACACCACCGAACCGGACCAAATTGACCACGGAATTTATACGTGGGATTTACAAGAAAAAGATTTTACGCCCCCTACTCGTAGTCTCATAAAAGGCTTGGCGGCAGCTTATATAGACGTTGCCAAAGTAAAACCGGAGAATTTTGCAGCATTTAATATTAACGATAATCAGCCAAAAGACAAATTAGAACAACTAATATGTACTACTGGAGCACAAATCACATTCCAGACAAATAATGCTTCTTTAGGTTTCGTATTAGACATGCACAATTATTTACTGATTTATAGTTTGAATGACTCTCAATTCAAACTAGAGAATGGTAAATTTGGAGAAACCATTTCCGGAAGATATGATGTAAATGGCACATTTACCAAAGAAGGAACTGCAACTTTAGAGAATCAGACTCTCCATGCCAAAGGAGGCATACTTTATAAAGTAACTTATTCCTCGCAACAATCATTAACCAGCAATACAATTGAGAATATTGGTAATAACTTATAAAAACCCAAGATATGTTCAAATATATAGCAATCATTCTAATAACCGTCTCTTTATTCTGCTCCTGTGCACAACAGAAAGAGACTACTTCTGCAATTCCTGTCATACTCGACACGGATGTTGGAAATGACATCGATGATGTTTTAGCTATGCAAATGCTGCTTAATTATGAGAAAAAAGAAAAAATTGATTTGCTAGGTATCACTATAAGCAAGTGTAATCCTTATTCACTGGAATATATTGACGCTTATTGTCGTTTCAACGACAAATACGACATACCCTTAGGCTATGCTTATAATGGGATGAATACAGACGACGGACATTATCTCCGCCAAACACTGGATACTATTATTGACAATAATAAAATATTACATCCAAAAAGAAGCCTAAAAGATCATATTCCGGAAGGATATAAACTGTTGCGTAAATTGCTGGCAGAGCAAGGAGATCATTCTGTGGTATTTATAGCCTTAGGTCCGGAAACAAATCTAGCCCGTTTGCTTATCTCGGAAGCAGATGAATACAGCGAGCTGGATGGAAAAGCCTTGGTAGCACAAAAGGTAAAATTACTATCTGTCATGGGAGGACTCTATGATAATGAATTCAACTTCCCTGAATGGAACATTGTTAATGATCTGAATGCAGCCCAAATTACTTTCAAAGAATGGCCTACTCCGATTATTGCCAGCGGATGGGAACTAGGAAACAAGATTCGATATCCTCATCAAAGTATATTAAATGATTTTGCCGACAGTTATAAACATCCTCTGTGCGTATCATATAAAATATTTCAGGAAATGCCATATGACAGAGAAACATGGGATTTGACATCCGTGCTACAAGCCATAGAACCGGGAAATAATTATTTCAATTTATCCGAGAAGGGAACAATCACCATAGACAGTATCGGACAAAGTATTTTTTCTCCTTCTGAAAGCGGTAAACACCAATATCTCACTATTCAAGGGGAAGAAAATATTCGGGCAACCCGCAACGCACTTATAAGACAAGTGACAGGAAAAGAGAATTGAAATCTTAAAAAAAGATCATTATGTATATAGTCAATAGTTACACCTTAGCTATTATCTTCTGCTTTATCACAATGATATGCTGGGGATCGTGGGGAAATACCCAAAAACTGGCCAGTAAGAATTGGCGTTATGAACTTTATTATTGGGACTACACTATCGGCATCTTGTTGTTCGCCTTACTTCTGGTATTCACACTAGGAAGTTTCGGAGATTCGGGAAGAGGTTTTCTGGAGGACATCCAACAAGTGGAAACGGCATATATTGCCAGTGCACTTATCGGAGGAGTTATCTTCAATGCTTCCAATATTCTCCTTTCTGCCTCTGTATCCATTGCCGGAATGGCGGTAGCTTTCCCATTGGGAGTAGGACTGGCATTAGTATTAGGAGTATTCATTAATTATTTCAGTTCTCCCAAAGGAGATCCGTTCTGGCTATTCACAGGAGTCGTGCTGATTGTTATCGCCATCATTTGTAGCGGTATTGCAGCCGGTAAAAATCAAAAGGCAGGAACCAATAATAGCAAAAAGGGAATTATTCTTGCTGCTATTGCCGGTATACTGATGTCATTCTTTTACCGGTTTGTCGCTGCCGCCATGGATTTGAACAATTTTGAATCACCAACAGCAGGAATGGCAACTCCTTATACTGCATTCTTCATCTTTGCCATCGGAATCTTCCTAAGCAACTTCCTCTTCAATACACTTGTGATGAAACGTCCGTTCGTCGGTTTACCTGTTACTTACAAGGAATATTTTACCGGAAAAGCGAGCACACATATGGTAGGGATTCTCGGAGGATGCATTTGGGGATTAGGTACAGCATTAAGCTACATTGCCGCAGGAAAAGCGGGAGCAGCCATTTCCTATGCACTTGGACAAGGAGCACCGATGATTGCTGCTCTTTGGGGTGTTTTCATCTGGAAAGAATTTATCGGTAGCTCCAAAGCCACAAACAGACTTTTGGGAGTTATGTTTATATTATTCATTTGGGGACTGACATTCATTGTTATCTCAGGAGGAAACTAAAATGAAAGAAGAGAAAAAGGAATTATAGGTATTATCAATATAAAAAGAATCACCCCAAAAGTTTAATATCTAACTTTTGGGGTGAAATTCAATTCCATGATTCAAGTTATCATATACATTATTCAGACCGTTATATCCAGCAAAGTTTCTTCCTTTGCATTCAACACCCTGACTCTGAGTTCTTCTTTCCTCTTCTCAAGAATCATCACGGTAGCACTTTCCATCTTATATCCTCCACCTATAATAACCGGAAAATAATTCCCTAATTCACCTTTCGGGTGATAAGCATACTTATGAGTATGAGCATTCAGACAGATATCAAAAGGAGCTTTTACCAGCAGTTTAGTCCATAGTTCAGCACAAAGATTCTTCCCATCATTGCCATAAAGGGGGATATGATGCAGAAGGATGCGTTTCTTCGCTTTCTTAAATTCTTTGGCAGCCAATTCTTTCTTCAGAAAACCGACCTGCTCGTTACGTAACTGGGTGAAATCATTCAAATCATAATAGACCCAATGATCGTCTGTTTTGTCTTCTCCACAGTCCAGCATGACAATACGGGTATCTCCCCAGTTGAAAGAACCATAAGTCCTGTCACCTACATAGTCGAAATGGTCACGCAAACTGATAGAATAAGCGTTCCGGATTTCGTGATTTCCTCGCATAAAAAAAGTTGGGATACAATCTCCGTGCACTCCTTCGGTCAATTCACTAATAAAGGCAGTTGCCTGATCATGACTTGCCGGGTCATCTACACAGTCACCGTTGAAAACGACAAAATCATAATTGATATTCTGAATCTGTTTACACAAAGCCCTGAAGGTATGGGTATGCTGATGCAGGTCATTGAACACAACAGCAGTAAAAGAATCCGTACCGGTTACAGGCAGAGTAAATTCACTGAAAGCGGAACGGGCAGTATTTCCGAAAACTTTCTTATATGCCTGATAAAGCAACATTTCTTGTGAACAGACACGATAATAGTACTTTTGACCGGGCTGTAAATCATTCAGCCGTATTTTATGTAACTTGTTATTGCAAACTACCTGTCCGTCAAAATAGTACGCGCACGCTTTAATTGAGTCGTATCCGTCCCGTATTCTACCCAACAATAAGCAGGAACAGTGGTTTCCCACATCACGGTCATTCCATTTCCAACCGGATTCTGCAAATAGGGTTTAGTACGGAATATCTTATCCGCCTTTTCGGCAGTGCGCAGTTCCACAACAATAGGACGATGATCGGACGCTACAGGTTCATTCACCACTTCCGAAGAGACGAGGGCAAATCCTTTATCATTCTGCTTAAAAGCCACCACGTAATCAATAGTCTCCTTTGGGGCGGGAGCAGGAAAAGTGTGTTGTTTGGGATCAGAGAGTATGCGAAAATCTTTCTGTAACTCTTTGATAAAATCCGATTCCGGTTCGGCATTCATATCTCCCGCCAAAAAAAGAGGCTTCTTATAAGATATAGCAAAAGCCTTCAAAATATCCAACGATTTCATCCGATCCTCTTCAGTGAGTGACAAGTGAGTGCAACAATAAATATAATCTTCAAACTCTGCCAGAATCAATGTCCGTGCTTCTTCTCTACCTGGCAGAGCCATCGTCTGCAAATGGATCGGAGCTTTCTTTGATAATAGGCCAATTCCATATTTACCACCGTCAAAATCAATAGCCGGAGCAAAACAGGCATGCATCTGCGTCCGTTCTGCTATCTCGCCTAATACATATTTCTGATTGCTTCGATTAGTTACGCTATCTACTTCCTGCACAGCTACTACATCAGGAGAAGCATTATTTATCACATTTGCAATACGCTGGAAATTACAGACACCATCCATACCGGTTGCATTTCTGATATTATAAGTCATCAACTTCAATGTATGCTGCGCCTGCACCGGAACAATGAATAAAATGGCGGAAATCAGTAAAAATATCTTTTTCATGTTTTTCATTGGGGGTTAAATATTTGTATGACAAAGGTAAGAAAAAAATAAAAGCCACAAGAGACTTTATCAGAATCTCTGTGGCCATTATTTATACAAGAGGGGGGATGTATAAATAATCTATTTTATCAAATGACACCGCGTACCCGGTCATCAAAGGCAGAAAGGGCAGCTTTAGCACCTTCACCCATAGAAATAATGATCTGCTTATAAGGCACAGTCGATACATCTCCTGCTGCATAGATACCAGTGACATTGGTGCGACAATGGGCATCAATCACGACTTCACCCGGCCGGTTTGTCTCTACCACATCACGGAAAACAGCACTATTGGCAGAGAGGCCAATCTGTACAAATACACCATCAAGTTCTACCAATCGTTCTTCCTCCGTCTTACGGTCCTTGATGCGTAAGGCTGTCAGTTTATCACCGTTGCCAATCACTTCAGTAGTCTGTGAACTAACAAAAACTTCCACATTCGGCAAAGATTTGAGTCTTTCCTGAAGTACATTATCCGCTTTCAGTTCATCCATAAACTCAAAGACCGTTACTTTAGAACAGATACCCGCCAAGTCAATAGCAGCTTCAACACCGGAATTTCCACCGCCTACTACTGCTACATGCTTTCCTTTATAAAAAGGTCCGTCACAATGGGGACAGAAAGCTACTCCGCGACCAATATACTCATTCTCGCCAGGAACATTCAATTTCCGCCAGCTTGCACCGGTAGCGATAATCAATGCAGGAGCAATGAATCTCTCCCCTACGGAGGTAGTCACCAATTTATCTTTTCCAGTAAGTTCCACCTTTTCTATCCTGCGCTGTTCCAACAGATCTACCGGATAACGCAACAAATGTGTTTTCAGGTTATCGGCAAGTTCACTTCCTGTCGTTTCGGGAACAGAAATCAGATTTTCAATACCTACCGTTTCTTTTACCTGTCCGCCGACACGTTCGGCAACAATCGCCACACGTAATCCTTTACGGGCGGAATAGATAGCTGCCGATACTCCGGCAGGACCTCCACCAGCCACAATTACGTCATATTCCTTCACTTCCGTTTCCGCTTTGGTTTCATCAATACCATATTGCGCTTCCAATTTAGCAAGCAGTTCGCCAAATTCACCGCGCCCCACATGAAGCAGCTTTCCATCAGCGAAAACAGAAGGCACGCCTTGTATCTTCAATGCGTCCACCTCATCCTGATACAGCGCTCCGTCAACCATTTCATGTGTGATGGAAGGGTTCAGCGTTGTCATTGCATTCAAAGCCTGTACCACATCCGGACAGTTAGTACAAGTAAGTGAAACATAAGTCACCAAATGTACCGGACCTTTCAACGCTTTTACACGATTGCAGACAGCCTCATCCGGAAAATTCTTTCCCTTACCGTCCAAATTCAGGATAGCGAGCAACAAAGAAGTAAACTCGTGTCCATTGGGAATAGCACGGAAAGTGATTCCTGTTGGATGCCCATTCTTCCATATCGCAAATTTCAGTCCGCTTCCTTCATTTACCACGCAAGTGATATGGGTGGAGCATTCGGCTACATCTTCCAGTAACTCCAGCAATCCAGCACGGCTTTCATGACTGGCTGACACGGATATATCAAAGGTGAAATCAGCCTCCAGTCCGGCAAAAATACCCTTCAGTTGTTCTTTTAATGCAGGTTCTAACATCTCTCTTTCTCCTTTCATTCTTTTAAAAGAAGGGCCGGCAGCGTCTCCGTTACCGGCCCTTCACACACATTATCAAGATCTATCAAATCTTACCGACAAGGTCAATGCTTGGCTTCAGAGTAGATTCGCCCTTCTTCCATTTAGCCGGGCAAACTTCTCCGTCGTGAGTAGCTACAAACTGTGCGGCTTCTACTTTGCGAAGCAATTCGCTGGCGTCACGACCAATATTGTTATCATTCAGTTCCACCACTTTAATCTTTCCTTCCGGATTGACAACGAATGTACCACGATAAGCCATACCTTCTTCTTCGATATACACACCCAGTGCACGGCTCAAAGCGCCGGTCGGGTCTGCCAACATCGGATATTTAATCTTACGGATACTTTCGGAAGCATCATGCCAGGCTTTGTGTACGAAATGCGAGTCAGTACTTACCGAGTAGATTTCCACACCCATTTCCTGGAACTGAGCATATTTGTCAGCCATATCTACCAATTCCGTCGGACATACAAATGTAAAGTCAGCAGGGTAGAAGAAAAGGATTGCCCATTTACCTTTCAGGTCGTTGTTGGTTACTGTCTTGAAGACTCCGTTTTGAAAAGCCTGAACGCTGAATTCAGGAAGTTGAGAATTTAAAATTGGTTCCATACTCTTTATTGCTTTTATTGTTATTAATTGATTTGACTTATAACATCAGAAACATCGTTTTGTTTTTTGTTTCTGATGCAAAGATAAAGGCAGAAACCCCGCCTTTGCAAAAAAAGTCCAATCGAATAATTCTATCGGATAATAGATGAAACCAATATGCCTGCCAGTGAAGCTACCTTTTTCTACTTCTTTGTTTTCAGCAAACGCATACTGAGAAAGCCTGCCAGAAAGATAACAATGGTTCCGAAGACAATGGTCAGGTTAGCATGAAACGGACTTGCATATTCGCTCATAAAACCATCCTTAAAGAAGATAGGAGACAAGCTCATCCAGACGACAACGATAATGCCACAGATCACTCCCAAAACGGCGTCAACATTCCGCGCCTTCTTTGAAATATACCCCAGCAGGAAGAGTCCCAGCATACCACCGCTAAAGATGGAGGACAAAGCCCACCATGCATCCAGTGCACTTTCTACATTCAAAAACGCCAGTGCTACAAAAATGCCAATTACTCCAATAAAGACATTAGAAATGTACAAGGCCCTCACCGACTGTTTTTCTGTCGGCTTTTTATTCATATAGCGGGTATAATAATCCGTGAGAATGATAGTAGCCGAACTGGTAATGCTCGTAGCCACCGTACTCATACCGGCAGCAAAAATAGAGGCAATCAGCAATCCGGTTAATCCGGTCGGAAGCGCATGCACAATAAAATAGGGAAAGACTGCATCTCCCTCAACTCCTGCCGGAAGAAATTCCGGAAATACCTTGCAATATGCATACAATGCCGTACCTATCATAAAGAACACGGCAGAAACCGGAATAAAGAGATAACCTCCGAAAAGAGCTGAGAACTTAGCCTGCTTATCACTCTTTGCGGTCAGATAACGCTGTACGTAATTCTGATCAATGCCATAATTCTGCAGATTGATAAACACACCATAAATAAGACATACCCAGAAAGTAGATTCGGTCAAACTGCTTCCGAAACTTCCCAAACTGAACTTATGATCAGTTATCGCTATTTGAAATACCTGGGCAGGTCCTTCGGGCATCTTAAACATCAGTACACAAAGACAAACGACTGCACCACCAATCAAAATAAATCCCTGAATTGCTTCCGTCCATATCACCGCCTTCAGACCACCCAGCATTGAATAGGCAATAATAGCGATGCTGGTTATTGCAATAATCATTTTGATATCCCATCCCAGCAAAGCATTCATAGGCAATGCGAGCAGATACAAAATAGAGCCCATCCGGGCAACTTGTGTCAAAAGATAACATGATGACGCATACATGCGCGCCCAGAGGCCAAAGCGTTCTTCCAGAAAGCTGTAAGCCGATACGCTTCCGATAGAACGATAAAAGGGTACAAAATATTTAGCAGCAAAGTACGAAGCTATCGGAATGGACAAGCTGAATACAAAAGCATTCCAATCGGACATATATGCTTTGCCCGGATAAGCCAGATAACTGATACTACTCACATACGTTGCGAAAATAGACATTCCCACAACCCAACCCGGAAGGGAACGTCCTGCCGAAGTAAACTCCTCCGACGAACGTTTCTTGTTGAAAAAAGAGCAGCCGAAGACAACAACTCCCCCCGTGAAGAATAAAAAAATTATAATGTCGAGAATAGACATAGCCGTTCATTTTTAGTTAAATTAATTACCTCAACACTACATCCACTCCCAGATTTTGAAGCGCTTTCCATATCTTTCCTCTTTCCCGTTGTTCAAACTTATGGAAAGGCGCAGCTACATAATCACTGCATATTCCCAGTAGATTGAGAGCACATTTCAGACCTTTCAGGTAACTGGACCCATGTTGCCCTACCGCATAGATCGTGGCACTGATTTGCATCACTTTTTCCTGCAAACGTCTCACTTCTTCGATATCCGCATTTTTTGCAGCATTGTATAAGCTCACATACAGTCCGGGGAACATATTCGCCCCTCCGTTTACTCCGCCATGAGCCCCCAGAAGCACGGACTCCGCCATTATTTCTTCCGGTCCTACCAGCATCGAAAAGTCCGGATTATCTTTCATGGCATACATCACCGACTGGAAATAAACAGTATTTGCCGAACTGTCTTTAAAACCGATCACTCCGGGATTCTCTGCTATCCGCTGAATAGTAGACGGTGCAAAGTTCACTTTGGTATGAGTCGGCATATTATACAGGAACAAGGGCAACGGCAACTGAGGCAGCAAATTTTCATAGAACTCGATCAATTCGGGCTGACCTGTCGCAAAATAATAGGGAGGAGCAGAAACGACAGCATCGGCCCCATGATCAGCCGCTATACAGGCAAGGTTCACGCTCTCCACAATCGAGGTATCAGAAATACATACCAGTACCGGCAACCGTCCTTTCGCTATACGACAGGTATTTTTAATCATTTCCACCCTCAATTTATAACTGAGACTTTGCGATTCACCGGTAGTTCCCAACACAAAAAGAGCATGTACGCCACCTGCAATGAGATGTTCAATCAGCTTTTGCAAACCTTCCACATCCAATACATCATCATCCAGCAAAGGAGTTACCAACGGAGGAATAATTCCCGATAAAGGAACATTCATTTTGTTATTCATAGCCTGATTCTTTTAATTTGTATATGATTGTTGTTAATGATACTAATAAGACGGGGTATTTACTATTTTGTAATCACATTATTCCATATCTGAAGAAAAGATTTTATATTTTTGTGGGCAGACAATCTTTTATATAAAATTGATAATTATGAAACATCCTCTTGCGCAATTTCTGTATTGCCCCGAATGCGGTTCTCCACATTTCGAAGTGAACAATGAAAAGTCTAAGAAATGCACAGACTGTGGTTTCGTTTATTATTTCAATCCGTCTGCCGCTACTGTGGCGCTGATTCTGAATGAAAAGAACGAACTGCTAGTCTGCCGCCGTGCCAAAGAACCTGCAAAAGGCACTCTCGATCTTCCCGGAGGGTTTATCGATATGAACGAAACAGGAGAAGAAGGTGTAAGCAGAGAAGTATTAGAGGAGACAGGATTGAAGGTGGACAAAGCGGTCTATCAGTTCTCCTTGCCGAACATCTATATCTATTCGGGCTTTCCCGTGCATACCCTCGATATGTTCTTTCTTTGTACCGTAAAAGACATGAGCCATTTCTCGGCAATGGATGACGTGGCAGATGCTTTCTTTCTGCCGTTATCGGAGATACGTCCGGAAGATTTCGGGTTGGATTCCATTCGACGGGGAGTTGTACAGTTTCTGGCTCAGCACAGTTAACTAAAGGGTTTACTAAACTTTCGGGTATCAGAAAACGTTTTAAATGAGGAAAATACTAAGATTCGTATTATCTTTGTAACCGCCATTAATTATAAAAACAACAATCACATGAAATTCAACATCAGACTTAATTACCCTCATCAGAAAGATGAAAAAGAGTCAAAAAAGAATAAGTATCTCGGATTCAAAATCGATGAGAGATAATTTACATAAAGATTTAAATGATTATAAAATAACTTTCAAAGGGTTTTCGTTGGAAGATATAGTCGTATTTTTGTCAAAACACTAGATTATGAAGAAAAGAATATCACGAATTATCTGCACCTTGTTGTGTTGTGCGCCGATTGCCATCTCCGCACAGACAAGCGAAAAGATAACCTCTCCTGTCAACCTTTATAAAGAAGGTAAAGAACTTTTCCAGGAAAAAAATTATGCAGCCGCTATACCTGCATTGAAAGCATTTGTAAAGCAAAAGCCAACAGCAAGTCTCCTTCAGGACGCAGAATATATGTTAGTCAGTTCGGCTTATGAACTGAAAGACAAAAACCGCATCGAGTTACTGCGTAAGTACCTCGAACGTTATCCCGATACTCCTTATGCCAACCGCATCTATTCGTTGTTGGCCTCCTGTTATTTCTACGAAGGGAAATATGATGAGGCATTAGCTCTCTTCAACTCTACCCGCCTCGATCTGTTGGGTAATGAAGAACGTGACGACCGCACCTACCAACTGGCAACCTGCTACATGAAGACCGATAATCTGAAAGAAGCCGCCATCTGGTTTGAAACATTGCGTGCCAGCAGTCCCAAATATGCAAAGGATTGCAGCTACTATCTTGCTTACATCCGTTACACTCAGAAACGTTATGACGAGGCATTGAAAGATTTCCTCCCCTTGCAGGACGATCCCAAATACAAAGCACTCGTACCTTATTATATAGCAGAGATTTATGCCATCAAGAAGAACTACGATAAGGCACAGATTGTAGCACAGAATTACCTGTCGGCCTATCCTAACAACGAACATGCCGCCGAAATGTACCGTATTCTGGGAGATGCTTACTACCACTTCGGCCAATATCATCAGGCAGTAGAAGCATTCACCGGCTATCTGGACAGAGATCACTCCGCTCCCCGCCGTGATGCGCTATATATGCTGGGCCTCTCCTATTACCAAACCAAAGTCTACTCCAAAGCAGCAGAAATGCTGGGACAAGTGACTACGACCAACGATGCACTGACACAGAATGCTTACCTGCACATGGGACTTTCATACCTACAGCTAGCAGAAAAAAACAAGGCACGTATGGCTTTCGAACAGGCCGCCGCTTCCAGTGCCAATCTCCAGATTAAGGAACAGGCTGCTTATAACTACGCACTTTGCCTGCACGAAACTTCCTATTCAGCTTTCGGTGAGTCGGTAACCGCCTTTGAGAAATTCCTCAATGAATTCCCGACATCTCCGTATGCCGAGAAAGTAAGCAACTATCTGGTAGAAGTTTATATGAATACCCGCAGCTACGAAGCTGCCTTGAAGTCTATCGAACGAATAGCAAAACCAAGTGCACAGATCATGGAAGCCAAACAAAAGATTCTCTTTCAGCTGGGCACACAGTCATTTGCCAATGCCAACTTCGAGCAGGCTCTCCAATATCTGAACCAGTCTATTGCCATCGGACAGTACAACCGCCAGACCAAAGCGGACGCTTACTACTGGTGTGGAGAATCTTACTACCGCCTCAACCGAATGATGGAAGCCGCCCGCGATTTCAACGCTTACCTGCAACTGACCACGCAGCCTAATAATGAAATGTATGCACTCGCCAACTACAACTTAGGATACATTGCCTTCCACCGTAAGGACTACACACAGGCAAGTAATTACTTCCAAAAATATATCCAGCTGGAAAAAGGAGAGAACAGAACAGCACTTGCAGATGCCTACAACCGTATCGGAGACTGCCACTTGAATGTGCGCAACTTCGAAGAAGCCAAACATTATTATTCGCAAGCCGAACAAATGAATACTCCTTCCGGAGATTATTCATTCTATCAGTTGGCACTCGTATCCGGTTTGCAGAAAGACTATACCGGCAAGATCACTCTTCTGAACAGACTGGTGGGCAAATATCCTTCTTCTCCGTATGCAGTGAACGCCATTTACGAGAAAGGCCGTTCTTATGTATTGATGGACAACAACAGCCAGGCTATTACCTCCTTCAAGGAAATGCTGGAGAAATATCCCGAAAGCCCTGTCAGCCGGAAAGCCGCAGCCGAAATCGGTTTGCTGTACTATCAGAACGGTAACTTCGATCAGGCAATCAATGCATATAAACAAGTAATTGAAAAGTATCCGGGCAGTGAAGAAGCCCGCCTGGCAATGCGCGATATGAAATCTATCTATGTAGATTTGAACCGCATCGACGAATTTGCTGCCTTAGCCAATGCGATGCCGGGACATATCCGTTTTGATGCCAGCGAGCAGGATTCTCTGACCTATGCTGCTGCTGAAAAGATTTATGCACGTGGCAGAACAGAAGAAGCCAAGAGCAGCCTTAATAAATATCTGCAAACCTTCCCGGAAGGAGCATTTAGCCTGAATGCGCATTATTATCTCTGCCAGATTGGAAATGAGCAGAAGAATTATGATATGGTGCTCCTCCACTCCGGAAAATTGCTTGAATATCCGAACAATCCATTTGCAGAAGAAGCGCTGATCATGCGTGCGGAAGTACAGTTCAACCAGCAACAGATGGCAGAAGCTCTGACAAGCTACAAGATGCTGAAAGAAAAAGCGACCAATGTAGAACGCCGCCAGCTTGCCGAAACCGGCATCCTGCGTTGTGCCTTCCTGCTGAGAGACGACGTGGAAACAATTCATGCAGCAACCGAGGTGCTGGCTGAAGCCAAGCTTAGTCCAGAACTGAAGAACGAAGCTCTTTATTATCGTGCGAAGGCTTATAAGAATCAGAAAGCGGACAAGAAAGCATTGGATGATTTCCGCGAATTGGCCAAGGATACCCGCAATTCTTATGGTGCCGAAGCTAAATACCAAGTTGCCCAAGCACTTTACGATGCCAAAGAATATGCGGCAGCAGAAAAAGAGCTGCTCAACTACATCGAACAGAGTACGCCACACGCTTATTGGCTAGCACGCAGCTTTGTCCTCCTGTCGGACGTATATGTCGCTATGGGTAAAGACCTCGACGCACGCCAGTATCTGCTGAGCCTGCAACAGAACTACCAGGGCAATGACGATATCGAGAGCATGATTGAAGACAGACTAAAGAAACTAAACAAGTAAAGATTGAAAAGTATGAAACGAACTCTTTATATAGCAGGAGGATTTACACTGGCATTTCTGATGCAGTCCAACCTTCAGGCACAGAATACTCAGCCGAAAGATACGACCATGAACCGCACGGTCGTCGTAGAACAGGAATATAATCCGGACATTTTGGATGCTTCCAAAGTGAATGTGCTGCCCAAAGTGGAAGAACCTACCGTCAGCAAAAAAGAAGTGGAATATGCCACTACTTTCTTCCCAGCTACCTCTATTCCTGCCGACCTGATGCGTCCCTATGTAGGAACGGAAGTGCAGCCCGGCAGCAAGCCCGGATATATACGCGCCGGATATGGAAACTACGGTAATCTGGATCTCCTTGCCAATTACCTGTTCCGTCTGTCGGGCAGGGACAAGTTGAACGTCCGCTTTCAGATGGACGGAATGGATGGCAAACTGACTATGCCGGAAGCAGACACGAAATGGAATGCTTATTATTACCGTACCCGCGCGAATATCGATTATATCCACCAGTTCAACAAGGTAGATTTCAACATCGCCGCTAATTTCGGACTCAGCAATTTCAACCTTTCTCCGGTTCAACCCGGCAAGCAGAAGTTTACTTCAGGAGACTTCCATCTGGGAGTAAAATCGACAGATGAAAATTATCCCATACAGTTCGAGGCGGAAACCAACCTGATGATGTACAACCGTCAGAACAATAACACTTTCTTTTTCAATGACAAAGTCGGAGAAACACAAGTGCATACCAAAGGATTGATCAGCGGTGCTATCAGCGACGAACAGAGCATCAACATCGGATTGGACATGCGTAATCTCATCTACAATAAAGACCTGAAACTTGCTGACGACCTCCAGGTATACGAGAACCGTACCGCTCTGGCACTGAATCCGTATTATAAACTCAGCAGCGACAGCTGGAATCTGCGTGCAGGAGCCAATGTGGATCTCTCATTCGGCAGCGGTAAATCATTCCGCGTGTCTCCGGATATAACAGCACAGTATATCTTTTCCGACAGCTACGTACTCTATGCGCAAGCTACCGGAGGCAAGCTGGTCAACGATTTCCGCAGACTGGAAACGATCTGTCCTTATGCCTTGCCGGCAGCCCCTATTCTTGATACATACGAACAGCTGAATGCAGCGATAGGATTTAAAGCGAGTCCTTATCCCGGATTATGGATCAATCTGTATGGCGGTTATCAGGATTTGAAAGACGATTTCTTTGAGGTGCAGGAAGAAACATTTGTCAACTATGATCCCTCACTCGCCGGTGATGGTCAGGAAGGAAATTCCTCCTCTCCGGTCACAGCACATCAATATCTGAATCTGGAATTCAGCAATGCCAACAACTTCTACACCGGTATGAAGATCAGCTATGAATATAAAGACCTCATTGCATTGTCCGCTGCTGGAACTTACCGCAACTGGGATGCGAAAGAAAAATACAGCCTGTATATGAAGCCTGCCTGCGAAATTAATTTCAGCGCAGACTTCCGCCCGATCACAGAACTGAATATCAATCTCGGTTACGATTATATCGGACGCACAAAGGTAGAAGGCATTAAAGCCGCAGCAGTCAGCGACCTGCATGCCGGAGCCAGCTATAATGTGTTCAAAGGAGTATCCGTGTATGCCCGGATTAATAATATCCTCAATAAGAAATACCAGTATTATCTGGGCTATCCTACAGAAGGTCTTAACTTTCTGGGAGGATTAAGCTTCAGCTTCTAGACAAGACATATTCTCCAAAGAGAAGAACCAATCAGATGCCCATCCTGTTATTGCCTATGTGCAACATAACAGGATGGGCTTTTTCATTGTTCCTTACAAATCCTTCTTTTCCATTCCGTCTATAATTTTGCATCAAGGTCTACCCATTTGTTACAGATAGTGTTTCTAGCTATTTGTGCACCTAATTTGGTGAATATTGCACGTCCATTTTTCACATCGTCCCTAATTTTGCATCATCATTAAAAGATAAATGAAGTTAACCTTATTGCACATAAGCAAAGGATATATTTAGAAACTGAAGAGAGAATAAAGAGAATAAAAGTCACCCCCCAATCCGGTTGACCTAACTATAAACTAAATATATTATTAACCTATCAAATTAAACAGTATGAGAAACGCGCTCAATTTAAGATTCTGCTTTCTTGTTACGTTTCTTTTATTCATACCGTTGATGTATGCCTTGCCCCCGGAAGGTATCACAATTAAGGGTAGAGTAACGGATGAAACACTCAAAGAAGGCGTTCCCGGAGCTAATGTGACTGTGAAAGGCACGAGTATTGGGACAATCACAGACTTTGACGGTAACTTTACGATCGTCGCCCCAAGCAAAAAATCCGTATTGAACATTTCCTTTATCGGGTATGTAACCCAAGAGATCGTGGTCGGAGACAGAACAATCATCAATGTTTCCTTAAAAGAAGATGCACAGAACCTCGGTGAAGTGGAAATTGTAGCTATCGCCTACGGTAATCAGGACAAGCGCATGCTTACCAGTGCCGTCTCCTCCATCGACAACAAAGAGCTGATCAAATCTCCGGCAACAAGTATCACGAACCTCCTCGCAGGAGCACTGCCGGGTGTATCTTCCGTACAGACCACCGGACAGCCAGGTAAAGATGCTGCTGCCATCTACGTACGTGGTGTCGGTTCATTAAATGATTCACAATCCAAGCCCCTGGTCTTAGTAGACGGAATAGAACGTGAGTTTTCACAAATCGACCCGAACGAAATCGAAAGTATTTCAGTATTGAAAGACGCCTCTTCCACCGCTGTATTCGGAGTAAGAGGTGCTAATGGCGTTGTATTGATCACCACCCGAAGAGGTAAAGCAGGCAAAACGCAGATTTCCGCCAGCACCAAACTGGGTCTGCAACAGCCCATCTCACTGGTAGAGCAGACCGGAAGTTACGAGTTCGCACGTTTCTGGAATATGAAGCAGGAGATGGACCACGTTACGAATCCTAAGTTATACTTCACTCCGGAACAGGTAGAAGCCTATCGTACCGGCTCAGACCCCATCATGTATCCCAGTATGGACTGGAAGAAGTATATTTTTAATAATATCTATCTTCAAAGCCAGAACAACCTAAACATCTCCGGCGGTAGTGATAATGTACGATACTTCATCTCAGTAGGTTATACTTATCAGAACGGACTTCTGAAAGAACTTCCCGGACAAATGTACGACAATAACTATCGTTACAACCGCTATAACTACCGCGCCAATATCGATGCCAATCTGACCAAGACCACTTCGATGAAACTCGGTGTCGGTGGTGTTTTAGGTAAGATACAGGAACCGCGCAGCGTCGTTTCGGGTACGGGAGAAGACCAGAATCCTTGGGTAATCGCACAGATCTGGTCACATCCGTTTGCCGGACCGGGATTTATCAACGGAGTACGTACACTGATTCCTAAAGATATGGTTCCGCTGGGAGAAGTGATGCGTGACGGTATGTTCGTATTCTACGGACAAGGTTACAATCAAACGTATGACACGACATTGAATCTGGATTTGGACATCACACAGAAACTGGACTTTATCACTCCGGGACTGAGCGTTTCCGTGAAAGGTGCTTACGACAATAAATTCAAACTGGAAAAAGTACGTACGGGAGGCGCCATCGAAGCGCAGACCGTGTACTATAAATCATACTTTGACACCAACGGTACGATGTCACAGACCGATCCTGACTACGATAAATCACTTATCTATGTACCCAGCGGCAGCGATACTCCGCTCACTTACTCGGAAAGCAGCGGACGCGGACAGAACTGGTATCTGGAAGGACGTATCAACTATGACCGTACATTCGGCGACCACAGAATATCCGGTCTGTTCCTTTACAATCAGTCGCGTAACTATTATCCGGACAGCTACACTTATCTGCCCCGTAACTACGTAGGACTGGTAGGACGTGCTACTTATGCCTATCAAAGTAAATATCTGCTCGACGTAAACGTCGGCTACAACGGTTCGGAAAACTTTGCTCCGGGCAGCACACGTTTCGGTGTATTCCCTTCCTTCTCTGCCGGATGGATCGCAACTGCCGAGAAGTTTATGGAAAACCAGAAAATCGTAGACTACCTGAAACTCAGAGCATCCTGGGGACGTGTCGGTAACGACAAGGGAGTGGACTCACGCTTTATGTACATGCCTGCCGTATGGGGATCATCGGGCAGTTACAGCTTCGGTGTGGACAATCCGATTTCCCAATCGGCAGCAGCCATCTCACGTATGGGTAACCCGGCAGTAACCTGGGAAACAGCCGACAAGCAGAACTACGGTATCGATCTTAAATTCTTCAACAGCCGCCTGTCCGCTACCTTCGACTACTTTATCGAACACCGCACAGGTATTCTGATCTCTCCGGAATCGACTCCAAGCATCATCGCAACTGCACTGCCTAACCTGAACATTGGTAAGGTAGACAACCACGGTTACGAAGTTTCTCTCGGCTGGCGCGATAAAATCGGAAAAGACTTCAATTATTATGTGGATGCCAACGTCTCTTTCGCACGCAACAAAATCCTCTATATGGACGAAGTGCCCAAGCAATTCTCTTATATGAACCAGACCGGTGGCTCTACCGGACGCCAGACCGGAGTATACAACTACATCCGTCTCTATCAGTACAGCGACTTCATCACCGGAGCTGACGGCGAACTGACCTTAAAGCCGGAACTGCCTCAGCCTTATCAGAAGGTGTATCCGGGTGACGCCATGTACGCCGACCTCAACGGAGACCACATCGTGGACGGTAATGACAAGAGCGTAGCAGGTTATGCTACCCGTCCGGAATACGTTTTCGGTATGAACATGGGATTCGACTGGAAAGGATTCAACTTCACCATGCAATGGGTAGGTTCCAAGAACGTTAACAGAATGTATGACATCGAATACCGCATCCCTTATACGAATGCCGGAAAGCGTGGTTTGCTGACTTACTTCTACGATGGTTGCTGGACCCCGGAAAACCAACTGGGAGCTGTTTATCCACGTCCGTCGGAAGAATCGGAAAGCTGGAACTCCGAGCCCTCTACTCTTTGGCTAGTGGATGCTTCCTATCTCCGTTTGAAAAGTCTGAGCTTCGGTTATACCATCACCGGAAAGAAATTCCTGAAGAAACTGGGTCTCAGCTCACTCGGATTAAACTTCAGCGGCTACAACCTGCTGACCTTCTCACCGCTTAAATATCTTGATCCGGAAAGTGATCCTAACCGATTCGGAGATTATCCGCTGATCAAAGTATATAGCTTCGGTTTAAATCTTAACTTCTAAAAAACGACTGTATGAATAGAATAATAAAAGGACTCGGAATAGCATTAGGTTGCGTACTGATAGCCTCCTCTTGTTCTGAAATCAGCTTCGGGGATAAATTTCTGGGCGACCAGCCTGAGAGTTCCGGAGCGACTACCGAAGAAATGTTCTCTTCAAAAATAAATGCCGAAAAGGTGCTGACCAAAGCATATACCGGATTACCTTATGGGCTACCGACCGGCTCTGACTACAAATTGGGTGTGAACATCCTTGAATCAATCACAGACTTGTGTTACAGTTTCCGTGACAATATCAGTGATGGGCCTGTCAAGCTCTATTACAACGGAGCACTCAGTGCCAACAACGTCCCAAAGAATTCCGCTTACCGTTATGGAAGCAAGTCCGACTGGACCACCATCCGTTACGCTTGGTTATATATCGAGAACGTAGAGAAAGTGCCCGACATGACAGCCAGCGAGAAAAGTGAACGGATCGCGGAAGCCAAAGTTTTGATCTCCCTCTGCTATTTCGAAATGCTGAGATATGTAGGCGGTGTGACATGGCTGGACCACTATGTAGACGTAAACGAGACAATGAATTTCCCCCGTATCACTTTTGCCGAAACGGTAGAGAAGATCGTAGGATTGCTCAACGAAGCCATCAACTCCAATCTGGCCTGGAAAGCCGAGAAAGCTGATGACGGACGTATGACACTGGCAGGAGCGATGGCATTAAAGTTCAAGGTCTTGCAATGGGCAGCCAGTCCGACTTTCAACTCAAACACCAAATGGCATCCGGAGGCAGACGAATATACCTGCTACGGAAATTACAGCGACCAACGATGGAAAGATGCCGCAGAAGCAGGCGCAGCCTTTTTCACGGAAGTACAGAGACGGGGTGAATACGAACTGATTCAACCTACGGAAGAGACGCACCGGGCAAGACGTCTGGCCTATCGTCAGGCCTACTACAACCGCGGCGGAACAGAAATATTAATCTCTACCCGTCAAGGATATGGCTCCGATGTTCACAGCAGCTTTATCGGCCAACGTTATTACAGCGGCCCTACATTGAACTATGTAGATATGTTTCCGTGGGAAGACGGAACTGATTTTCCGGCAAATTTCGACTGGAAGTCACCCTCCAAGCAACCGTTCTTTACAAAAGGCGAAATGGTGCCCACCCGCGACCCACGTCTGTATGAAAATGTAGCTTGTCCTGGAGACACCTACTGCAACGGAACAACAGCTCCTGTTTATATCAACCATGCCGACTACAAAGACGGTAGCGGATTCCTGATCATGAAGTACATCTTACAGGAAAACAACGATCGCGAAGGTCCGGTACAATGGTCACACACCCGTCTGGCGGAAATCATGCTGGGATATGCGGAAGTACTCAACGAAGTCAACGGACGCCCTACCGACGAGGCTTACAAAATGGTAAACGACGTACGAAAGAGAGTAGGTCTGCCGGAACTTTCCAAGACAATGAATCACGATCAGTTCCTCGAAGCCGTACTGAGAGAAAGAGCACTCGAATTAGGATTTGAAGAAGTACGCTGGTTCGACCTCGTTCGCAGAGACCGTCAGAGCGACTTCAAGAAGAAGTTGTACGGACTCAGAAGCAGAGGTAACGACTTGAACAATCCGACTGAGTTCACCTTCGAGAAGATCGAACTGGGAGACCATTACTGGGCTACCAACTGGGATACCAAGTGGTATCTGGCTCCGATTCCTCAGGAGGAAATCAACAAGCAATATGGAATGACCCAAAACCCGGGCTGGTAAATGACACGTTAACTAATATCGTTTGAACAATGAATAAAATAAATTATATATTAATCACTCTGCTCCTGGGAGGTTCGGTATCCCTGAATGCACAGACATCGAAAGCTGCTTCGGAAATGCAGCTGGCAGATACACTGAGCATCGGCTACCAGATGAACGTATCTTCCCGGACCAGCAGTTACTCTATCAACGGAGTCAATGCTTCCGCATTCGAAAAATCCCCGTACATAGATATCAGCAAAGCTTTGTATGGAAAAGTGGCAGGTCTGAATGTATATCAGGGTACAGGCTCGTCAGCCGATAACGTATCCACCCTCTCTATACACGGAAATGCCCCGCTAGTATTAATTGATGGTTTCCCACGTGATATCAGCGACATCACTTCGATGGAAATCGAATCATGCTACGTTCTGAAAGATGCGGCAGCCGCTGCTCTCTACGGTATGCGTGGTGCGAATGGAGTAGTACTGATCACGACTAAACGCGGAATAAGCAATGGTCTGAAGGTAAATGTGGACTATAATTTCGGTGTCAATACCCAATTCCGTTCTCCGGACTTCGCAGATGCCTATACGTATGCGAACGCTCTTAACACCGCATTAAGCGGAGACGGTCTGCCTGCACGCTACAATGCACAGGAACTGGATGCTTTCCGGACAGGAATCTATCCGTATGATTATCCGAATGTAGACTGGTGGAATGAAACGCTGAACAACACAGGATTGACCCACAACCTGAAAATGTCTTTCAGCGGAGGTAGTGACAAGTTCCGTTTTTACACGGTAGTAGACTATTACCGGGATCGCTCCATGTTGAAAAAAAACACGGAAGATACACGTTTCGACACTACACCTACAGACACACGTCTGACTGTGCGTACCAATCTGGACGTAAAAGTGACGGAAAGCACATTGCTGAAAGCCGGTATTGTGGGCAGACTGAAAGAACTCAGAGGTACCCGCTATGGACGCAACACTATTTTCAATAAAATCTATGGCATTCCATCTGCTGCATTCCCCATTCGTTATGAGAATGGCATTTATGGAGGTAGCTCTGTGTACGGAACCGGTAATCCGGTAGCTCTGTTGAAAGACTATGGACACATCCGTAACGTATACGGAACACTACTCGCCGACCTGAGCATCCGTCAGGATTTAAGTGCGTTGACCAAAGGACTGGCAGCCGAAGCATCCGTCTCTTTCGATAATATCGGAGGAATGAATGAAACCACCAATAAAGAGTATCGTTACATGAACAGCAATGCAAGTATCACCAGCGATGGTACACTGGTGACAACTCCCGCCATTTATGGTACAGACTCCGAAACACTGGGGCATACACAGCCTTTCGAAAGACTGATGCTACGCAGCGATTTCCAGGCAAAGGTGGATTATAACCGCACTTTTGGCAAACACCAGGTGGGAGGAGCATTGATTTATGATATGCAGTCTGTAGTCAAAAACGGCAGAAACAACTCTCAGAAGAATCAGTCTGTGCTGGTGAACGCCACATATACTTACGACAACCGTTACAGCCTCAATGCCGTATTCAACCGTTCGGGATCAGCTTACCTGCCCGACGGAGACAAATACTCGAACTATCCTGCCGTTTCTGCTGCATGGATCGTCTCCAACGAAGCGTTTATGGAAAAGGTGACACCGATCAATCTCTTCAAGATTCGCGCCTCTTACGGTCTGTCCGGATGGGACGGCAATCTGAGCCACGAACTATGGCGTCAGTCTTATGGCAGCGGCGGTGCCGGTTATAACTTCGGAGTGAATGCCGGAGGACAGTCCGGTGGCAGCGAAGGCGATCTGCCGGTTATCGGCCTGGTAGCGGAAAAATCACAGAAAGCGACTTTCGGATTTGATCTCGCTGCTTTTGATAATCGTTTGAATGCAACAGTAGAAGGTTTCTACGAAAAACGTTCGGATATACTTGTGTCAGGTGCCAATTCTACTTCCGGTATTATCGGTATCACAGTAGGTCAGGTGAACGAAGGAATCTATAAATACAAAGGACTGGATGCTTCTTTGAGTTGGAATGATAAGATCGGTGATTTCCATTATGGTATTGGTGCCAGCATGTCATATCTGAATACAGAGGTAGTCAATGTAAACCAGGCATATCAGGAGTACGACTACTTGTATACCAAGGGCAACCGTATCGGACAGATGTACGGTCTGGAAGCTATCGGCTTCTTCAACAGCCAGCAGGAAATCAACAACAGTCCGCAACAAACCTTCTCGGACGTAGCTCCCGGTGACGTGAAATACAAAGATCAGAACGGTGACAACCGCATCGACGAGAAAGACGTTGTGAAAATGTTCGGTTCATCTGTTCCACGCTTCTATTTCGGATTCAATCTGAACTTCTCATACAAGAGAGTGGAGCTTTCCGCTGATTTCCAGGGAATGACCGGAGTCACTGTTTCATTGCTCAACAGTCCGCTTTATAGTCCACTTGTAAGCAATGGCAACATTTCAAATACATTCCTGAATGAAGAAATAAGCTGGACACCGGAGAATAAGACCAATGCAACCATGCCGAGACTGACTACTCAAGAAAACTTGAATAACTATCGTGCCAGCTCACTGTGGTACCGTGACGGTTCATTCCTGAAACTTCGTAACCTATTGGTAGCTTACACTTTCCCGAAATCGCAGACTCGCTTTGCCGACCTGAAAGTATTCGTACAAGGCACCAATCTGTTCTCATTAGACAATCTCCATTTTGCCGACCCGGAACAACTTGGCATCGCTTATCCGTCGACAAGAAGTTATTGGGCAGGTATCAAACTTAATTTTTAATGCAAAGTAACAAATGAACATTATGAGAACCAAATACATACTCTTAACCATTTTGTCTTCGTTGGTCTTTGCTTCGTGCAACTACCTTGACTTTGATGAAACGAACAACCTGAAGACAAAAGAAGACATGTACAAGTATTTCGGTACAAGCAAATCAATGCTTACCCACGTATACTCATACATGCCACAAGGCTACCGACTGTTTGCGACCTCCGGCGGAATTTTCACCGAAGACATATATTCCATGCGCGACTGTGCCAGTGATGACGGCGAATTCGGAGCCTATGCAGATAATATCCAGAATACCAATAACGGTAACTGGTCGCCTATTAAAACTTATGACGATTCATGGACCCTGTATCGTGGTATACGTGCTGCCAACAGTTTTATAGCAGAGATTGCCCAAGTGGACTTCACACGCTACGAGCACGACGGACAATATACAAACTGGATGAAGCAGCTGAAATATTTCCCTTATGAAGCCAGAGTGCTGCGGGCACACTACTTCTTTGAACTGGCACGCCGCTACGGTGACATCGCCATGCCATTGGAAGTACTGACTGAAGAGGAAGCCAATACAATCGGCAAGACACCATTCAGCGAAGTAATCAGCTTCATTGTCAGTGAATGCGACGACGCTGCCAATAACTTGCCGGACAGCTATGTAAACGAACCGGGAGCAGAAATCGGCAGAGTGACCAAAGGCTTTGCAATGGCAGTAAAGTCAAAAGCACTGCTATATGCTGCCAGTAAGCTACACAATCCTTCTATGGATACCGAATTGTGGAAAAAGTCTGCCAAAGCAGCAATAGATATTATCAACACAGGGCTTTACTCTCTCGACCCCCAGGAGAGTGCCAACAACCTCGACTCAAAAGAAGTTGTACTGATGAGGATCAATGGTGATAATTCGGACTTCGAAATGTTTAATCTCCCGCTTCGCATGACTGCGGGAACACGCACTTCCAGTCTTATCCCATACAGCAATTACCCATCACAAAACCTTGTGGACGCATTCGAGACAGTCAACGGTTACAAAGTAACCCTAGAAAACACAGGATGGGTTTGCGAAGACCCTGCATTTGACCCGCAATCACCTTATGAGAATCGTGACAAACGTTTCTACCGCGCTATTCTTGCCAACGGAATGTCGTTTAAAGACTACACCATTGAAACCTTCAAAGGTGGCGCCGACGACGGAATCGTATCACAAGGCGGTTCACCGACAGGATACTTCCTGCGCAAGTACATTCAGGAAGCTACCAGCTTCGAACCGGGTAAAGAAGCTGTCAGCAAGCATCATTGGGTGATTTACCGCTATGCGGAAACATTACTAACGTATGCGGAATCTATGGTCAACGCTTTCAATGATGTCAACTACACAGATGAGACTTATAAGTATTCTGCTCTGTGGGCTATCAATGAAGTGAGAAAGAATGCCGATATGCCGTTGATTCCTTCCATGGGAAAAGATGAATTCATGGAACGCCTGTACAATGAATGGCGTGTAGAGTTTGCTTTCGAAGATCATCGTTTCTGGGATGTACGGAGATGGAAGATTGCCGATACTACCCAGCGGGAACTATATGGAGTAAAGATCGAGAAGCAGGCGGACGGTACGTTCAACTTCTACAAGAACCTTTACGAAACCCGTAACTGGAGAGATTGCATGTATCTGTATCCGATCCCTCAAAGCGAACTATACAAGAATACAAACTTAAATCCTCAAAACACAGGATGGTAATTAATTGTCTAATCTAATATTTAAAAGATATATGAAAAAGTTATATAGCAACACGTTAATGCAACTGATTCTTGCACTGTGCACATTCAGTTTTGTAGCATGCCAGGAGTTTGACATCGACTCACAGCCGGAAGGCCCTCTCAATATCCAGATAGATGCTCTGGAGTCTTACACTGCTTTGGCAACTTCTCCGAGCAATGTAGTGTTCAATATCAGCTCCAACACTCCCTGGACGATCGAAAGCGACCAGCAGTGGTGCAAGCCGACTCCTTCGATGAGTGCAGCCAGCTCACTGGTGTCGGAGATTGTGGTGACAATGGAAAACAATACAGGAAAGAAAGCACGTACAGCCAAACTGACTATCAAGGCAGAAGGCGTTGAAGGCACCAAGGTAGTTACTATCGAGCAGGCTTCGAAAGAAGACCTGGTGGTGGTTCCTTACGATGAACTGGTACCGACAGAAGGCGGCAGCATCACCTTTACCATTGCTTCCAACAAAGCTTGGGAAATCATTCCTTCCACCGCTTTCCTTTCCAATATCGACAAAACATCCGGTACAGGTAATGAAGATGCCATAGCAGAAACCGTAACTGTGACGCTGCCTGCCAATGCAGGCGCCAAGAGAGCAGGCACGCTGACTGTAAAAACTGAGTTTGAAGAATACACCTTTACCATTACTCAAAATGGAGTGATCATTGAACTGGAAGAAGATCCCGAAAGTACAACAATCAGCATGCCCGGAACAGGCAGTGGTATGGAAAAGACTGTACTGATTCGCGCAAACAAAGAATGGAAAGTTGAAGTTCCTAAGGAATATCAGAGTTGGCTGAAAGCTGAGGCACTGAGTGAAACAGAGTTGAAAGTAACGACAACAACGACTAATAATCTGATGGTAAACCGTGTCGGCCACATCATTATGAAGACCAAAGAAGTCATCGACGGATTTGACGGCATTACGTTCGACATCAGCCAGGGTACTGCTTTCTGGAAAGAAGGAGGAGCAGATAACTATGTTGTGGATGAGGAAACCGGTTACATGACACTCTATGGCAGTGGAATAGTCACTAACTATTTATTCAAAAAAGGACGTCTCGCATTCGATTTCGAATCTATCAATTTAACCGGAGAAGATTGGATTGAGTTTAATATGTGGCCCAACTCAGGAAATACAAACTTCCATTTGCATTTCTACGCAAATAAAGAAAGTAACTTTACTTGTGGAGGTTCAGGCTTAAACTGGACTCAGAAAACATTTACCTGGACATCGGAACAAACGAATGTAGTGAAGAAGATCGAATTCCTTGTTGTCAACAAAGAAGAAGGTTCGAACGCATTAGTTCTTAAACTGATTATTGATGGTGTTGAGGTTGCCGTATTAGATAATAACATAACCGATCCTTATGCAACCGAACCGGGAGCACCTGTATACTTCAGAATGCATACCACAAATAAAGCTTCCAATTTCACCGTGAAGTCTATCACATGGGAACCAGTAGAATAATAACCGAACCCTAAAATTCAAGAGTATGAGATTAAATATCAGAAAATCAATAATTACAGGCATTTCTCTCGCCACATTGCTACCTGCATTCTCTTTATTGCAGAGTTGCGATGACAGTGAAGCAGAGAAATGGGTAGACCTGCGCTATAGAGTAGAAGACTCCTATCTGGTTGAAGCGAAAAATCCGGAACCAGTCTCCTTCCAGGTCAAGTCAACTGACCCGTGGGAAGTATTCGGAAAATATGATTGGTACACCATCTCACCCAGTACGGGTGAGGCAGGTGAAACCTACACCGTAACTGTTATCTGCAAAGAAAACACTGAATTGGACGACCGTATAGACACGCTCAACATTAAAAGTGACTACTGGACCGGAAAAAGATTCGTTCTGACCCAGAAAGGTACTGCTTATCTGAATGTAGAAGGTGTGGATATGATCGACCAGGAAGGAAACAGCGAAACATTCAGCGTACTCAGCAATCAGAAATGGACTGCTAAAGTAACAGACGGTGATGTTTGGCTCTCCATCCAATCCGGAGCATCGGGCGAAATGAACGGAGAAATCACTGTCACCGCTTCACCGAACACAGGCGAACAACGTACCGGTATTGTAACCATCTATGACCGGCACGGAAAAATAGCCAGAGAAGTACAATGCATACAAGACGGTGTATTGCTGACACCGGATACACCGGAAAACGGCAAGTGGTTTGCTATGTATGAACAGGCTCAGCAACTCACCATCCACGTAGAATCGAATGCAGAATGGGAAGTATCCAAAGAAAACGAAGCAGATGATACCTGGTATCACTTTGAAAAGACCTCATTCAACGGTTCTGCCGATATCGTAATTAACGTAGACGCACACGAAGGCTCTTCTGTCCGTACTGGAATTATCGTACTGAGCACCAAAGCTGCCGAAGGCGCTACTCCGCTTATGAAGACAATCAAGATCAAACAAGCGAATCCACAAAGACCTGTGGTTACTGAAGTAAACAGATCCATCAGTGGTGCTTACTACGGACCGGGTGGTTTAATGCCGGGTCATTACAGCTTCTATTGGGAACCGCTTGGCGACGCCAGTCTGACTACTTTCTTCTCTTGGAGCGGAAAAGCATTTGATGGAGGAGACGTAGAACTTCGCTTCCATATTCTGAGCAAACGGACTCAATTAAGTACAAGACCGTGGAACGGTGACGTATACAATGAGAACAGCGGCCGTGATGTTGATACCAGCAAGCCAAACGTATTATCATTCGAGATACGCGAAGCTATAGATGCCAATGATCCAACACAATCATGGATTTACTCGGAATGGATTCTCAACGGTACAGTCATAGGAAAAGCAACCAGCGACGGTGTGATAGACGCTAACGGTACAAGTGATACTTACAAAGTACCATTCTCGGATACCAAAGATGGTGGTAATTTCTCGATGACAATTTCCGGCGGCAGTGCCACACTGACTAAATGGGAATACATCGCTCCACTAGTATGGGGAGACTAATTCTCTAAAGATAGTGATTGCCTGAACTCCCCCAATCAGGCAATCGCTTCTAACAAACTCAAAAATCAATAAAAAGAAAAAGAGTATGATGAAAAGAAAAATATTACTTATACTGAACATGGCAATCATCGGATTTTCCACTGCTGCCTGTTCGGATGATGAGACCAATTACATCACTCCGGAAAAAAAATATCCGCTCACCGCTTTTGCCGTAGCAATAAATAATGTGTCAGCGAATACGACTTCCTATTATCATGGGAAGATAGACCAGACAACCCACAGAGTGGAAATCGGTACGATCGAGGATGCCAATACCATCACCGGCGTAGACTATACGCTAATGAGCGACGGAGCCACCATCTCACCGGACCCGGCAACATTTGTACACAACTGGAAAAAAGAGCAGACAGTGACCGTCACCACCGAAGACAATCAGACAACGACCTATACTATTGTACTGACCAAGTTTGACGACACCATGAAGGACGTTCTCTTCATGGACGAGTTCGATGTGGACGGCAATCCGGACCCGACCAAATGGGTACTCTGCCAGAAAGCAGGTTCCGACTGGAACGACGAAATGTCCGAAAGCTATGACCAGGCTTACGTAAAAGACGGCAGACTGATACTCAAAGCTGAAAAAATTGGCGACGAATACAAAGCCGGAGGTATCGAGACACAAGGCAAGTTTGACTTCACCTTCGGACGGGTGGAAGTAAAAGCAAAAATCACCAGTTACCCCAACGGCGCATTCCCTGCTATCTGGATGATGCCGAAGAAGTATATCTATGACGGATGGCCGAATTGCGGAGAAATCGATATCATGGAACATGTAAAACAAGAATCCGTAATCCATCATACGATACATACTCACTACACGTATGATTTGAACATCAAAGATCCGTCCAACACCGCACAAGTAACTTGCAATTATCAAGACTGGAACATCTACGCTTTAGAATGGAGCGAAGACAAGCTGACTTTCTTCGTCAATGGTCAGGAAACTTTCTCTTATTCGAACCTGAAACTGGAGAATGAAGCGGAAATGAAGCAATGGCCGTTTACGAAAGACTCTTCATTCTACCTCATCCTGAACATGGGATTGGGAGGAGACAGAGAGGGCTCATGGGCAGGCCCTATCGATGATGCCAACTTACCTGCCATCATGGAAATTGACTGGGTGAAAATAACCAAGTTAGATAAATAGGTTTTAAGGTAAGAGCCAAGGTTTTTAGGAACTTCTAAAGAAAAGAGGAGGTTTATATAATCTCCTCTTTTCGCTTTATTGACACCAATTCCATTATTAGGAAGTATTTGATATACTATAATGAAAATCAAGCCTAAAAACAAAGATGGCAATAACCAGAAAAAATATAGTATCCTTACTTATCGGATTCCTTTTATTAGGCTTATTATTCAATCCGATAAAAGAAATACCTGATGTTCCTCATCAATCATTCTTGTTTACCTGTACATTCCTAGCGACAGTAATAGGTATTGCAGCTTTCTATCCCACTAAACAATTCATTCACCGACTAACTATTATAGACTTATTAGTTATTTTAATAGCGGTGGGGAACATATACTTTTATCCTCCTACCTCTAACCTTTTCGGGTTAGCCCGTTTTGCTCTGATCATACTATATTGGAGCATACGTCAGACAGGAGGATTAAATGGCACTCTCTTATATACTATCATCCTCATAACTACCTTAGTCCTGTCAATTATCGGTTATATGCAGATACTGCATATACTTCCCTCCCATCATCCTCATTTTGATATAACAGGTCCTTATGGCAACCCTACAATTTATGCCGGAATATTATGCTTGTTACTGAGTGCTCCGATAATGGTATTATCGCATTTCAAGTCAGATGCAATCCATAGATATACTTATTTAGTGAGTTTTCTTACGTGTATTATAGCTCTGCCCATATTGTGGCTTACTCACTGTCGTTCCGCCTGGATAGCAGTATTAGCTATCATCAGCTATTCCATTTATAGTCGCTTTTCAATCTCTTTTCGATGGGGTATATCAACCTTGATTACAATTGCGCTACTTTCGTACTTGCTATATCAGTTCAAACCGGCCTCAGCTGATGGAAGAATACTGATCTGGAAAGTTACCGCACAAATGATAAAAGAGAAGCCTTTTACCGGCTTTGGTCCTCATGGCTTTACTGCCAACTATATGCATTTTCAAAGTGAATATCTGAAAAAAGAAGGAAGCATATATGAAAAACAGTTAGCAGATAATAACCACTATGTCTACAACGAACCTTTACGCTGGACAGTAGAATATGGAATTGCAGGATTGCTACTTTATATTGGAATATTATATTGCATTTTCTCGTATAAGAAAAGCGAGATACAATCTTTATCCGCCCAGGCGATATACATAGCCGGACTTGTCTGGGGATTATTTTCTTATCCCGATCAGACTTTCCCGATTCTGGCTGTTATGACTATAGCACTAGCAGAAATGTCCAACAGACAAAGAGAATGTGTAATTAAACAACTTCCTCACAAATATATATTTCTGAAAGCAGTCATTTTCCTTGCCATAGCAGGACAGGAAGCTTTACTGATAAAAATATTTCAATGCCACCGGGAATTATATCAAATATCCCATCGTACTTCCAGCCAATCACCGGAAGAAATTATAACGAGCCTTTCACAGCTGGAAACAGCAATGAAGAATGAAACAATATTTTGGCCATACTATTGTCATACTCTTTACAAATCACAGAGAGACAGCATCTTACTGGATAAGATCACTTATTGGGAACAATTATATCCAAGCACACATACCTATATTCTTAAAGGCGACGCTCTACAACGTACAGACAAAATAAAAGAGGCTGAAACAGCTTATTGGGCAGCTCACTTTATGGTACCCTCCCGACAGAAAGCACGATACAAGTTAGCTCTCATGTACTATCAGCAAAAGCGTATCTCTGAAGCAAACCGACTTGCCAATGAAGTGCTTACTGAAAAAGTAAAAGTATACGGTTTTGAAACCTATGAAATGCATAGAGAATTACGAAGAATTTTCGAAGATCAGCTACAATAATTATTCACTAGAATCTAAGAACATGAAAACAAAAAGAATCAAACGACCTGTTTGTTACCTTGTCGGACTTCTTGCCTTTGGTCTGATGCTGTATTCCTGCTTACAGGACGAAACAGATCTGGACTCACAGGAAACGACAGGGAAAGTTATTAAAGGTAAAAACCGTGAGCTGAGTATAGATGTAGCACGGAGTTGGTACGAGGCTCGTCAGACACCTGTAGTTACTACCCGCTCTGTTGTTACCCATTTCGAGTTAATGACTAAGCTGCATTGGAAGAAAGGCTACGAAAATCGAAAAGGAAAGTTTGAAGTAGTGGAAGTCCCTCTATTGACAAGAGGAGGTGCAGTTTTAATGGATCGTGAAACTATGGAAAAATATAAGGAAAAAGAGCGCGGAAAGATACGAAACATCTCTCGAATGGTGATCATCAAGAATCTGGAAACAGGGGAAATCATCAATTTTGTGATGCACATCGTAGGTACTTATGACTATCTTATGAAAGCAAAACATTTTGAAGACAATAGTTACCTGTACCGGGCTCCCGATCTAAGCGGCAGTGTTTACTTCTATGAACCGGAAGGTGCCCTGGTTAATGGTTGGCAATACGAAGATGGAAAAATTGTAGCTACAATAAGCCAGGGGACAGAAGAAGGTTCAAGCATGCAAGATACAATAGATACACGTGGTATAGTATTAAAACCAGTATGCCACACAGAATCGGTCTATGTGGAACATAATGAATGCAATGGATTTACCTATCAGGATCCGGAATACGGTCTTAGTTTCGGTGCTGAATGCCGCAAGGTGGGAACATGGGAAACAGTGGAAGTATGTATCGAAGTACCCACTTATGAAGAAGATGGTAATACTGGCGGACAATGGGATCCCAATGAAAACACAGGTGGAGGTGGTGGAGGAGGTTATCAACCACAATCAATAGCCCCCAAAGCTAAGAAATTATTCACAAATCATAATATGTCTGACGAAGAATGGAAGAAATTAGAGGATATGTTAGATAAATTGACTGATGATTGTATGGGAGGAAATTTGTATAAAAAATTATACAACAGTACTGCACTAAATGGAAATTTTATATCCTTCCGATTTTGGAAGAAAAGGAAGCAATATATGACCCCAGTACTCGAACGCTCAAATTAAACAAGAATATGGATAGCAATGAACTATTTCATGAAATGCTACATGCCTATCAATACCAAAATGAAAAGAATTATACATCATTTGTTAATGCGAGAATGAATCTTGACATAGAAGCACATTATGCACAATACCTTTATTTAAAGGGCTCTTTGGAATATGATGTCTGTGAGTGGAGGCAAGCTGTTGAAGTGAAAAAAAGCAGGCGTCATCTTGCAGTAATGACCCTGAATGATTATCTAGATGACAAAGGTTATTTGCATGAAGGAATGGACCAAGAGCTTGTTAATTCATTCGTTGAATTTAACATTGTTGAGGCTTTTAAAAGAACTATTGAATACAAAGATTATAAATATGACAGCAATCGGGATATTCAATCTAATTTTGCAAATCTAAGAGAAATTACTAAAAATTGCTAGTATGAAAAGGATGATTATATTTATTGGGCTTGTGTCTATAATAATAGAAATCTCTGCTCAAGTTTCAAATTATGACAAGACTAAAACATTTCATGAAGAAGGTTACACTTATCAATGTGATGTAATTGATAAAGCCAAATTTGTAAGACTTTACAACAAGGAAAATAAGTTTACTTATGCAGATCAAATCAATAAGAGCACAGGTAAAACGATAACTATAGCCGAAGAAAATGAAGAGCATATTAAAAGAGAAACATGGACTAAACCTAAATGTTTTTCCATCATTAATAATGCTTTCTCAAGTATAGAGAAACAGAGGGTCAAAGGTAAAGCGTTGACGATTATTTTATATATCAATCCAGATGATGGTAAAATTGCAGAAGTAGAATATCAATTTGTATCTTTTGGTCCTTATGCAACAATTCCTGTTTCTGTATATCACAATATAGAGGCAGAATTGAAAAAAAATATCTGGTTTACACCTACAAAGGAAGGCGCCAAATATAATTACATATTTTTAGGCTGGAGGCATGAAGTGAAATAAAAGAAACTGCGCCAATGAGGCACCTTATCAAAAAAGTAAAAGTATACGGTTTTGAAACCTATGAGGCGCATAGAGAATTACGGAGGATTTTTGAAAATCAGCTAAAATAAGTATTCACTAAAATCTAAGAACATGAAAACAAAAAGAATCAAACGATCTGTTTGTTACCTTGTCGTACTACTTATCTTTGGTCTGATTCTGTATTCCTGCTTACAGGACGAAACAGATCTGGACTCACAGGAAACGACAGGAAAAATTATTAAAGGTAAAAACCGTGAGCTGAGTATAGATGTAGCACGGAGTTGGTACGAAGCTCATCAGACACCTGTAGTTACTACCCGCTCTGTTGTTACCCATTTCGAATTAATGACTAAGTTGCATTGGAAGAAAGGCTACGAGAATCGAAAAGGAAAGTTTGAGGTAGTGGAAGTCCCTCTATTGACAAGAGGAGGCGCAGTCTTGATGGATAGTGAAACCATGGAAAAATATAAGGAAACAGAAAGGGGAAAGATACGCAACATCTCCCGAATGGTGATCATCAAGAATTTGGAATCAGGAGAAATAATCAATTTTGTGATGCACATCGTAGGCACTTATGACTATCTTATGAAAGCTAAACACTTTGAAGATAATAGTTACTTGTACCGAGCTCCTGACCTTAGCGGTAGTGTTTACTTCTATGAACCGGAAGGTAGTTTGGTCAACGGCTGGCAATACGAAGATGGAAAGATTGTAGCTACAATCAGCCAGGGGACAGAAGAAGGTTCAAGAATGCAGGATACCATAGATACACGTGGTATGGTATTAAAACCAGTATGCCACACTGAATCGGTCTATATGGAACATAATGAATGTAATGGATTTACCTATCAAGATCCAGAATACGGTCTCAGCTTCGGTTCTGAATGTCGCAAGGTGGGAACATGGGAAAAAGTACAAGTATGCATCGAAACACCTACTTATGAAGAAGATAGTAATATTGGCGGGCAATGGGATCCTAATGAAAATACGAGTGGAGGTGGTGGAGGAGGTTATCAACCACAACCAATAGCTCCTAAAGCCAAAGAGATATTCCGCAATTCAAGTATGACAAAAGAAAACTGGAAAGTGATCGAAGAAAAGCTGGAAAAGATTACAAAAAGCTGTATGGGAAAAGCCCTATACAATGGATTAAAAGAATCACTAAAAGGAAAAACTTTAGCGATTCAATTTACCAAAGATAAAAACTCTAGTTTCGATTTAAACGGAAGCGGAATAAGATTAACCACAGCTTCCACAAGTGGTGATTTCTTCCATGAAATGCTTCATGCATATCAATCATACAGAGAAACTTATGATAGTATGAGCAGTGCTAAATTAAATATGGAAATAGAAACGCATTATGCACAGTATCTTTACCAGAGTAGCTTACCAGAATATACCAGTGACAGCTATTGGAAAAAGCGAGATATGCAACATCTGCGCTGGAAGGCAATAGCGAATCTGAATAACCTGATTGATAGAAAGGGAAATCTGCAACCAAACACAAAGCTATATAATTTGGAATTAGAACTTCTGAACGTAGTGATTCCTGCCTTGCAATCAAATGGATATCCAGAAAGTAAATACACTCTGGATTTAGGCAGAGTTGGAATAGTAAATTTTGAAAATATACGAGAATTAACTAGAAACTGTTGAATATGAAAACATTTATTACATTTATTTATTTGATATCCTGCACCTTATATCTTTTTGCACAGCCAAGTTACTACACCCAAACTAAAACATTTACAGAAAATGATTACATTTATCAATGTGATGTGAGAGAATCAGGCATGGTAACTCTTTATAAAAAAGGCGATAAATGGATATATACTCCCCAAATAATTCGCAGTACAGGAGAACATTTTATAATGTATGATGATACACCTGATATCATAGAAACCGTTAATAACGACTTTATCTACACTTGTAAATCTATTATTAATAAAGCCTTTTCCAGTACAGAGAAACAACGGGTTAAAGGATCTAAATTTGTATTATCTATGTATATTAATCCAGATACCGGAAAAATAGATGAAGTAGCTTTTGAATTTTTTAGTATAGGTTCTTATGCCACCATTCCTATTTCTGTGTATCGTAATATAGAATTGGGTATCAAACAGAAGTTGAGTTTTAAGCCCACAACAGAAGGTAAAAAACTAAATTATATTCTTTATTGGATTGATGTTTCTCCCGAATAGCCATAGGCAAATAACGAGAGGCTATTCCGAAATAGAATAACCTCTTGTTTAAGATTATCTATTCCTATTTAACAACAAAAAACATGAAAACAGTTAGTCTCATTTTTACCCTCATGACATTCACTTTAAATGTCATAGGCCAGATAACAGAAAAAGTCGTCTATCAAGAAAAAGGAGAAACAGAAACTTATGAAATAAGGAAAGGAGACAAAAGTAAGTTTATATATAGAGCAGAAATATCTTTTGAAAAAGTAGCATCTCCTGATGTAGCAGTAAAAGAATATAAGGTATGGCCTATAAAAACAATACTCAATGACAAAGAGTATGTGAAGAAATATCTCAAATCAGAAATTAAAGAAAATATAACTTCTGAAAACTCTTTCTTAGCTATCTCATACTTTTATGAATTGACCTCTGGAAAAATTAAGTGGATAACAGTCTTTCATAATTCATCAATTACGATACCGATAAAAGCAATTGAAAAATTTGAGAAGATAATGAGAACAGAAGATAAAGCAACTTTTAATCGTAACACGTCTGACATTAAAGACATATTATTTTTCGAACGCTATGTACCATACGATCTATTAAATCTAGATTAATGCAAAGGATTCAAAGTATAACTAAAGTTCAAAAAACATAACCTAAAAATATTTTCTTGGGAAAGCATTTATTTTCCCAAGAAAATATCCTGCTATATCATACACATAAGGGGTAGGCTATTAATTAACATCGACCAATGTAGTTATGCTATATAATACAAAGTAAAAAAGATATGAAAAATATATTTATATTAATCAGCCTATTGTATAATGTTTCATTGACTCTTGCTCAAACAAATTATTATACAACAACTAAAACTTTTAACGAACAGGGATATACTTATCAATGTGACGTAGTTAAAGGAAGAGGCGTTACATTATATAATAAGAACAATAAATGGACATACGTAGACCAAATGAAAAAAGGTTCTAATACTCCATTTTATGTAACACCAGAAAACTTCAGCCCGTTATATGTTAATGACAAGAGTAAGGCTTATAATGATTCCATTTTCAAAGTAATTGTTAATAATGCTTTTGCTAATTATAAAGGAAAGATGAAAGGATTCGAACTGATCATTATTACTTGTACTGACTCTGAAACAGGAAGAATTAGTGAAGTTATCTTTGATTTTCCCAATTTTACTCCTTATGCTACAGTACCCGTATCAGTTTATCGTGAAATAGAGACCAAATTGATTGGTCTAAAGTATACATTAACCCCCTTGGCTAAAACATTGAACTATGTATACCAATGGTGGCCAATAGAACCTAAGTAATCTGTAGTCTCAATAGTAATTTTGAGAGCCGCTTTTATAATAAGCTATTTCTATTTAACAATAAAAAAGATGAAAACAAAAAGAATCAAACGACCTGTTTGTTACCTTGTCGGACTTCTTGTCTTTGGTCTGATGCTGTATTCCTGCTTACAGGACGAAACAGATCTGGACTCACGGGAAACGACAGGAAAAATTATTAAAGGTAAAAACCGTGAGCTGAGTATAGATGTAGCACGGAGTTGGTACGAAGCTCATCAGACACCTGTAGTTACTACCCGCTCTGTTGCTACTCATTTCGAGTTAATGACTAAGCTGCATTGGAAGAAGGGCTACGAAAATCGAAAAGGAAAGTTTGAAGTAGTGGAAGTTCCTCTACTGACAAGAGGAGGCGCAGTCTTGATGGATAGTGAAACCATGGAGAAATGTAAGGACACAGAGCGCGGAAAGATACGAAACATATCCCGAATGGTGATCATCAAGAATCTGGAAACAGGGGAAATCATCAATTTTGTAATGCATATCGTAGGTACTTATGACTATCTTATGAAAGCTAAACACTTTGAAGATAATAGTTACTTGTATCGTGCTCCTGATCTAAGTGGCAGTGTTTACTTCTATGAACCGGAAGGTGGCTTAGTTAATGGTTGGCAATATGAAAATGGAAAAATCGTAGCAACGATTAGCCAGGGGACAGAAGAAGGACTAAAAATGCAAGCTACTGCGGATACACGTAGCGAAAGTTCAGAATGTCATTATGAAAGTGTCTTTGTTGAATATGATGAATGTACACCATTTATTTATGAAGATCCTGAATACGGAATCGGCTTCGGTATCGAGTGCCGTACTCGAACAAAATATGAAACCAAATTAGTATGCAACAACATATACCATGATGAAAATGGTAATGCCCATACATGGTTTCCTCCAGAAGTAGATAGTGGTGGTGGCGTTGGAGGAGGTTATCAACCAGTGGCTCCTAAAGCAAAAGCGATATTTCGTAATTCCAATATGACAGATAATAGCTGGAAAACAATTGAGAATCTACTTGATAAAATGACTAAGACCAAGATTGGTGAAGCATTATATCACAAATTACAAGAAGCACTTAAAGGAAAAACTTTGATTATTCAATTTGTTAGTGACAATATGAATAGTAATTTCGATCCTGGTTTAGGAGGTATTAAAATGAGAATGGATATAACTAGCAGTGCTCTTTTGCATGAGATGGTTCATGCTCTCCAATCATATACAGAGCAAGAAACATGGAATGCAACGCAGTTGAATCAAGAATTCGAAGCACATCTCATTCAGCAAATATATATAAATAGTTTGGAGGAAAGCGAAAGGACTTGGTGGTATGAAAAGAGTAAGAATGACTCTAGATGGAATGCAACACGTCTTTTGGTAAGGTATATCGATGAGTTTGGCAATTTACGACCTGGGATAACTGCTGGAAAATTGCAAAAAATAATTCCTAAAATTATAAGTGACTTCAGAGACGTGGGGTATGATAATATTGATTATCCTTGGCTTAATAGCAGAAAAGGATTAGATAATTTCAACAATTTAAGAAGTTTGTATCAATAATAAACAAAGAAATATGAAAAATATATTTATATTAATCAGCCTATTGTATAATGTTTCATTGGCTATTGCTCAAACAAATTATTATACAACAACTAAAACTTTTAACGAGCAGGGATACATCTATCAATGCGATGTAGATACTGAGAGCGGGGATATAAATTTGTATAACAAGAATAATAAATGGACATACATAAAACAAATGAAGAAAGGCACAAATACCCCATTTTATGTAACTCCAGAAAATTATACCCCCTTATACGTTAAAGATAAGAATGAGACTTATAATGACTCTATTTTCAAAGTAATTGTTAATAATGCGTTTATCAACTATAAAGGAAAGATGAAAGGATGGGAACTTACAATAATTACTTATACCGATTCTGAAACAGGAAGAATAAGCGAAGTTCTTTTTAATTTTGCCGATTTCACACCTTATGCCACTATACCCGTCTCTATTTACCGTCAAATAGAGACCAAGTTAATTGGTCTAAAGTATACATTAACCCCCTTGGCTAAAACATTGAATTATGTATACCAATGGTGGGCAATAGAACCTAAATAGCCTATCTTTAGCTTTAATGGTGATAAAAGCAGTTTCTATAATAAGAGGTTATTCTAAGATAGAATAGTCTCTTATTATAGATATTAAAATTTCGACAATCAGCACATATAAATACAATGAAAACAATTATTACAACAGTATTACTAATTACAATGTTACCAATAATGTGTCAACAGCGTCAAATGAGCCTCGATGTTACATTTGACAAAGAAAAGAAATGCCTGACATTTACTTTCAAAAACAACGATAAGAATCTTGAAGCTATTCTCCGGCATTCCCAAACGAATGACGGTAGCGATACAGGAAGTTTTTACGATCTTAATATTTATGATAAGAACAATAAAAAAATAGGCTATAGCAGATGTATGTATCATCCAACAGAGTTATATCTTAATTTCCTCCCGGGAGAAATTAAAAAAAGTAATATCAGTTTATTAGAGCTAAAAAAAGGAGGATATGTAAAAGACTTGGATTCAATATATAAGATACAATTACATTGTGTAGTTTATAGTTGGACTTTTAAAAGAGATGACAATGGAAAACGGAATAAAGAACTCTACGAAAAGGAGTATACATTTTATTGGGAATAGACCTTAAAAGATAGGATGATGAAAAAGAAATGGTTAAATTATTTATATATTTCCGGAATGCTTCTACTAGTTTCTTGCACTCCAAAAGGTCCTTTAGACAAAACGTTGTCATCCGCCAAAGAAAACCGTTCGGAACTGCAAAAGGTTTTAAAACATTACGCAAACGACTCGTTGAAACTTGAAGCTGCCAAGTTTCTAATCTCCAACATGCAGGGATCATACGCCGATGACTCCAGCTTGCAAACTGTATATGCCCCTTTTTACAAGATATACGACAATGTCAGAAAGAAGTACAATTATGAAATAAATAAGAAATGCGGAGAAGAAATTGACAGTTTATGGCAAGTATTCTGTTTTGTATACTCTGACGAATTAACGGTAAAAAGGATGTGTGATGCAGAGCACTTAACAGCTTCGACTATTATTTCTGAAATAGAAATGGCATTCAAAGCATGGAAAGGAAACGTATATACACAAAATTGTTCCTTTCATGATTTTTGTGAATATATCTTGCCATATCGAAGAGAGAACGGGTTGGTAATCGACAATTCAAGAGACAGGTATTATCGACGGCATCATAAAGACTTTTATACAACACATGGAAAGAATGTCATGGAGGAGACCGACTCTTTATTGTTTCTTTATAAAGATATCGTTCATTCTCCCTACTATGTTCCACTCATCCCAATATTAACAGCATCTACATTCGAAAAGATAAAAACCGGTACATGCGAACAGCGATGCTGGTTCAACTCCTTGCTACTTTCATCTGTAGGAATGGCTGCCGCCGTAGATTTCGTTCCCGTATGGGGCAATCGCAACGGAGGGCACAGCTGGAACGTGATCATTGTAAACGGGGAGTCTTATGCTTTTGAAGCATTCTGGGATGACGACCGTTGGAAATATAAACGTATTTATAATAACAAATCATACGATAGCTTTTGGGGGAAGTTCAGACTACCCAAAGTCTATCGCAAGACTTTCTCCAATCATACGGAAGGCCCATTATCCGATAAGAAAGTTGTACGTGAGGATATTCCGCCTCTATTTCTGAATGAAAAGAAAACAGACGTATCTTCTGAATATTTTGAAACCCAAGATATACGAGTGATATTGAATACAGATTCCATTAATCCGATCCCCGGCTATGCTTATTTATCAGTTTACAACTATCAAGACTGGATTCCTGTTCAGTGGGGCAAGATAAAAGACCAACAAGTGACATTCGACAAAATGGGCAAAGATATTGTATACCTTCCTACTTATTATGTAAAAGGGAAAAGCATACCGGCAGGACAGCCGTTCTGGTTAAAATCCGACGGTACCCTGCAAAGTCTGTCTGCCAACGGAGAAAAGGGACAAGTCGTAATTCGCAATTTTGCGGGTCAAGTACCGTTCAACGAGAACAGGAAGAATCTGACTTCATTAAAAGGAGGCGAACTCTGGGGAATGAAAAACGGGAAAAAAGATAAACTATTGTATACCATCACTGATACATTACAGATACAACATCAACTTTTCAGAATAGACGACCCGATGTCTTATCGATTTGTCCGGCTTTATTTACCATCGCCCGGCATTGCTCTGGGAGAACTTTCATTTTATAGTGCAGACAAACTGATCACCGGCATTCAAATCCTGTCTCCTTTACCGCATAATAACGAAGATGAGAAACCGGAAATGCTAATTGACGGATTGAGTGATACCGCCTTCAGTGGAGAAGTCTCCAAAGGATATATTGATTTTGATTTAAATAATGAATACAAATTATCTGCCATAGGAATAAGTCCCTATATAAGATCATGGCTTGGCAAGTCGAACACATATGAATTATCATATTGGGAAAATGAGTGGCGTACAATTGAACGCAAAGAAGGGAATGGCAGCTATCTTATATTCAACAATGTCCCCCGAAAGGCATTATTGAGACTAAGTCACTGCAGTAAAAATACTCAAGAACATCATAGAATCTTCCTTTATGAAGATGGAAAAATCATTTGGTTATAAACTAGTAAAAAAGCAATATTCACTTAATATCAATTCATTATGAGAAATTTATTATACGTATTATTAACAGTTGTAAGCATTTTATTCACTAGTTGCGGACCCTCTTCCAGTACCAACAACCCACAAGAGCCCAATGTGCCTCAACCGCAGCCTCAGCCCCAACCGGAAGTCACTCAGAAAGTAGTTATCGGCTATCTCCCGCTCGATGATTGGGAATTTGAAAGTTTATTCCCTTCGATAGAATGGAAATATCTGACACATATCAATGCCAGCTTTGCAAGGGTAAAAGCAGATGGCACTCTGAACATTGATCCTGTCCGGGAAAGAATTGAAAGTGTACGGGAAACAGCCCACAAACATAATGTCAAGATACTGATATCACTGGCAAAGAACAGTCCGGGAGAATTTACGGCTGCCATCAACGATCCGAAAGCCAGAAAGGAACTGATACAGCAGGTGATTGCATTCACCAAAGAATACAAGCTGGATGGCTTCGACATTGATTATGAGGAGTATGACAACTGGGATAAGAACTTCCCTTCGTTATTGGTTTTTGCCAGAGGTTTATATCTGGCTAAAGAGAAAGGTATGCTGATGACTTGTGCAGTCAACAGCCGCTGGCTTAATTACGGAACCGAATGGGAGCAATACTTCGACTATATCAACCTGATGAGTTATGACCGTGGAGCGTTTACTGACACTCCGGTTCAGCATGCCTCTTACGAGGACTTTGTAAAAGACCTCAAATACTGGAACGAGCAATGCCGGGCATCCAAAAGTAAAATAGTAGGAGGACTTCCTTTTTATGGATATTCCTGGGAGGAAAGTCTGCAAGGCGCAGTAGACGATGTACGTGGAATTCGTTACAGCGGCATACTCAAACATCTTGGAAATGAAGCTGCAGACAAGGATAATATAGGCAAGACTTATTATAACGGTCGCCCTACTATAGCCAACAAATGTAAGTTCATCAAAGAAAACGATTATGCCGGCGTGATGATCTGGCAATTATTCCAAGATGCCCACGATGATAACTATGACTTAAAACTCATAAACGTTGTAGGCAGAGAAATGATGGAATAGATAAGCTTTACCGCTTTTTCTCATGCAAAAGACCCTATCCTGTGGTGCTTTTCACCTATTGTTATCAGATTTTTAATAGGAGATCTTCATCGTTCCACCCGAGTGGTCTGATCTCATCACTAACGTAAACAGATCTCTCTACTTTAGTGGCACAATCGTTTCACCCGAGTGGAACGATGAAGATGTCGGTAAGAAAACAGAAGTATGCAGGCTTAATATGGCAAAGATATAAGGTATCCTAGCTACAAAGTACCTGTAATTTGAAACCGATATATGAGATATTAACCCTCAAATTATCTACTTACAAAAGAAAAGGGAATGAGAGATACTCTAAAAAAGGATGAGAGATAAGCCAAATTAAAGCTGTTTTTAGTAAGCGTCTCGGCGATGCCGTCTTTTCTTTAATTCTACTTCTTCATATCTTTGCTTTCATATTAATCAATTCCTACTTATATGACTGCACATG
>NZ_FNNN01000002.1 GCF_900106755.1 Bacteroides faecis MAJ27 | reverse complement strand
AAGAAGGGCAACTAATGCGGCAGCAGAATCATTCAATGCTAAAATCAAGGCATTCAGAGCACAGTTTAGAGGAGTCAGAGATAAGGCATTTTTTTTATACAGACTTACTAAGTTATATGCATAAAATGAAAATCCCTCAGGTTTTTACATTGATCCAAACTTACCTCTTTCACCCTTGAGTTTAAGGCATAAAAAAAGGCTATCTATCCCAGACAGCCAATCTTTTGTTAACCTTAAATCTAATACTATGAAAAACACAGTACAAAGATACGGACTTTCTGCATATCTCCAAATTTTAAAGCCCGAACGGGATATCTTATAACATGGTTTAATAGAATAAGAAGCGCATTAACAAATAAGCAGTCAGGCATTAACATTTAACAGTCTTCTTAAATATTTAGTCTACAAAACTAAGTTAGATGCAAAAGTTTTCGAATCTGCTATCGATTACTATTAAAGATGGTTTACAGTGCATAACAAATTCATTTATTATCTGTTATTTAACCGAAGATAACCATCTAATTTCCATTATATGAACAGATTTGAAAATAAAGTAGTCGTCATCACCGGTGCTGCCAGCGGTATTGGCGAAGCAACGACACGCCGTATTGTCTCCGAGGGAGGCAAAGTAGTCATTGCCGATTATTCGAAAGAGAGAGCCGATGAGCTTGCTGCCGAACTCACCCAATCAGGAGCCGACGTACGTTCTGTATATTTCTCTGCTACAGAGCTCCAGAGCTGTAAAGAATTGATTGACTTCGCAATGAAAGAATACGGGCAGGTGGACGTGCTAATTAATAATGTAGGCGGAACCGACCCCAAACGTGATTTGAACATTGAGAAACTGGACATCGATTATTTCGATGAAGCCTTTCACCTGAATCTTTGTTGTACCATGTATCTCTCGCAACAAGTCATTCCCATCATGACAGCCCATGGCGGCGGAAATATCGTGAACGTAGCTTCTATCAGCGGAATAACAGCCGATGCAAACGGAACACTCTACGGAGCCAGCAAGGCCGGTGTTATCAACCTGACCAAATATATCGCTACCCAAATGGGAAAGAAAAATATCCGTTGCAATGCCGTAGCCCCCGGTCTGGTGCTCACTCCCGCTGCTGTGAACAATCTCAATGAAGACGTCCGCAATATCTTTTTAGGTCAATGTGCCACTCCTTATCTGGGAGAACCGGAAGACGTTGCAGCCACCATTGCATTTCTGGCCTCCAACGATGCACGATACATCACCGGACAAACGATTGTGGTAGACGGTGGACTGACCATTCATAATCCTACAGTCGAACTATCATAAAGTCTCTCTGACAGAAAACATCAAGACGGTACATTCTGCTTCTCACGGCAATGTACCGTCTTTTGTCTGCACTTCTATCAGACGATCACCCGCCCCTCAAAAAAACGTATTTACCGAATTAACGAATAAAAAATATATTTTTCCCACGATGTTACCGACAGGATAGATTTGGCGTATTAGAAAAAGCCCAAGAAGTAATTATTGGCAATTAAGCAGTCGTTTTGTTCAACAAATGCTAACTTTACAACGTTTTTAAATATAAAGAACGAATAGCATGATTGTTAAAACATTACTAGATACAGACCTCTATAAGTTTACCACCTCGTATGCTTATATTAAATTGTTTCCCTATGCAATGGGTACTTTCAGTTTCAATGATAGAAATGAAACCGAATATACGGAAGAGTTCCTGGAAACCCTCAAAGGCGAATTTCATAAACTGAGCCGGTTGAGGCTTACGGAAGATGAGCTGAACTATATGACACGCAACTGCCGGTTTCTTCCACGAGTTTATTGGGAATGGCTTTCATCTTTCCGCTTCGACCCGGAGAAGATCGCTATCCATCTGGACGAAGCCGGTCATCTACACATTGAAGTGAGTGATTTCCTGTATAAAGTCACGCTATACGAAGTCCCTCTGCTCGCCATTGTATCCGAGATTAAGAATCGGTTCACCGGTAATGTAGCCGATATGGGCGAGATACTCTGCAAGCTATCAGAAAAGGTTGAATTATCCAATCAGCACCAACTACGTTTCTCGGAATTCGGCACACGCAGACGGTTTTCCATCGACGTACAGGAAACAGTCATCAAAAGGCTGAATGAAACGGCCCGGTATTGTACGGGAACTTCCAACTGTTATTTCGCGATGAAGTACGGCATGAAAATGATGGGAACACATCCGCATGAATGGTTCATGTTTCACGGGGCTCAATTCGGATACAAACATGCCAACTATATGGCACTCGAAAACTGGGTAAATGTCTATGACGGCGATTTAGGCATTGCGCTTTCGGATACATACACTTCCGGTATATTTCTTAGTAACCTCAGTCGTAAGCAGGCTAAACTTTTTGATGGTGTCCGGTGCGATTCGGGAAATGAATTTGATTTTACCGATAAGCTGGTAGCCCGTTACAAAGAGTTGGGCATTGATTCAACCACCAAGACAATAGTCTTCAGCAACGCGCTCGACTTCACTAAAGCGCTCGACATACAAGATTACTGCAAAGGCAAGATCCGTTGTTCTTTCGGAATCGGCACCAATCTCACCAATGATACCGGATTCACTCCTTCCAATATCGTCATGAAACTGACACAATGCAAGATGAATGTCAACCAAGAATGGAGAGAGTGTATCAAACTCTCGGATGATGCCGGAAAGCATACCGGTAGCCCTGAGGAAGTACAAGCCTGTCTATATGAATTGAGACTGACGGGAAATCAATGATTACCCGGATTTTCGGACTTACTTAACAAAGGAGTGTCAAAGCCCTGCAAACGTATAAGCATAAAAAAAGGAGCAACGCCTTGCTCCAACCTTTTGTTAACCTTAAATCTAATACTATGAAAAACACAGTGCAAAGATACGGACTTTTAGCATATCCGCAAATTATCCAAATAAAAAAGCATGTTTCATAACATGATTTAAAACTTTCAGAGGGAAATACTCCCTCTTATTAATACTTTTTCAAGATTTAAACTCCTTCACGGCTCTTCCCAGTCTTTCCAAAGACAGTTCGCCGGATTGCCTCCACAACTGTTCCCCTTTTCTGAGAAGGATAAATGTAGGAGTAGATTCTATCGTATAGAAATTAGCCAGTTCGCTTTCTTCATCTACGTCGACCTGCACCACTTCAACTATACCTTCCATTTCTCTTTTGAACTCCTTTACCAAAGGTTCCATGCGTTTGCAATGAGGGCACCACGTTGCATAAAATTCTGCCATTACCCAGTCGTCACCGGCTAGTTTCTCCTTGTTTCTTGCCTCACGGGCTATTTTCTTTTCTTTCATGATTGATTCTCCTTTTTTAATTAATGATTGGAAGTCTCAACAACATGAAAGAAGGAAGGTTTAGGAGATAAACATTAATACACAGAGATTTAGTTCTATTGGAAAACTAAAAAAGGAGTTCAAGGAGCCCGGTTAAGTCTGTTTGTATTTACCGGTCAGCTCTCCCTATCCAACCGGATAGCCTATGTACACCGAAGGAAATCATTGCACAAAAATGAAACTTTCGTGCAAAAAAAAGATATTCTATTCAATATTTATTTATCTTTGCCCCCCGAAATGGTTCGGAATCCGTATCCAACGGACGATGATTAAAAGGGAATCGGGTGTAAATCCCGGACAGTCCCGCTGCTGTGAAGTTCTATTAAATGTCTTATAAGTGAACTAATTTTACGCCACTGATGTTAATTCGGGAAGGCAAATAAGACAAGAGTCAGTCAGAAGACCTGCCACTTCGCGTAAAAGCGTTCTTGCACCTCGTGGATTAGGAGTAAAGAACATCATTTGTTAAGCCCCAAATCAAGAAAATACTGTGTTTTCATCAGGTGGAGTATGTCCGTCAGATGGGAAGACATTAAATAAGTATGTACTTAAATGAAAGAAGTATGATAAAAAAAATCTTAGTAGCCAATCGCGGTGAAATCGCCGTAAGGGTGATGCGTTCCTGCAGGGAAATGGAGATAACGAGCATTGCTATCTTCTCCGAAGCAGACCGGACCGCGAAGCACGTGCTCTACGCAGACGAAGCATATTGTGTAGGACCGGCAGCATCCAAAGAGAGTTATCTGAATATAGAAAAAATCATCGAAGTGGCCAAAGCGAGTCACGCCGACGCTATCCATCCGGGTTACGGCTTCCTTTCCGAAAACGCCACTTTCGCCCGTCGATGCCAGGAAGAAGGCATCATCTTTATCGGCCCCAATCCGGAAACAATGGAAGCGATGGGAGATAAAATTTCCGCCCGCATAAAAATGATAGAAGCAGGAGTCCCTGTAGTTCCCGGTACACAAGAGAATCTGAAGAGCGTAGAAGAAGCTGTAGAACTTTGCAACAAGATCGGCTATCCGGTGATGCTGAAAGCTTCTATGGGTGGCGGTGGAAAAGGTATGCGCCTCATCCACAGTGCCGAAGAAGTAGAAGAAGCATATACGACTGCCAAAAGCGAATCCTTGTCTTCTTTCGGTGACGACACGGTTTATCTGGAGAAATTCGTCGAAGAGCCTCACCATATCGAGTTTCAGGTATTGGGTGACAAACACGGAAATGTCATTCACCTTTGCGAACGTGAATGTTCCGTTCAACGCCGCAATCAGAAGATTGTAGAAGAAACTCCTTCGGTTTTTGTCACTCCGGAATTGCGCAAAGATATGGGAGAGAAAGCGGTAGCTGCGGCAAAAGCTGTCAACTATATCGGTGCGGGAACAATCGAGTTCCTGGTAGACAAACACCATAACTACTACTTCCTTGAAATGAATACCCGCCTGCAGGTGGAACATCCGATAACAGAACAGGTAGTGGGCGTCGACTTAGTAAAAGAGCAGATCAAGGTAGCCGACGGACAAGTACTGCAGTTGAAGCAGAAAGATATTCAGCAACGCGGACACGCTATCGAATGTCGTATTTGTGCCGAAGATACAGAAATGAACTTCATGCCAAGCCCGGGAATCATCAAGCAGATTACAGAACCGAACGGTATCGGTGTACGCATCGACAGCTATGTATACGAGGGTTATGAGATACCTATTTACTACGACCCGATGATCGGCAAACTGATAGTATGGGCCACCAGCCGCGAATATGCCATCGAACGGATGCGCCGCGTGCTCCACGAATATAAACTCACCGGAGTGAAAAACAACATCAGCTACCTGCGTGCCATCATGGATACTCCCGACTTTGTAGAAGGGCATTACGATACCGGATTCATCGCCAAGAATGGCGAATACCTGCAACAGTGCATCATGCGCACCAGCGAACGCTCCGAAAACGTAGCTCTGATTGCCGCATATATGGACTATCTGATGAATCTTGAAGAGAATAACAGCGGCATGGCAACTGACAACCGCCCCATCAGCAAGTGGAAAGAGTTCGGATTGCACAAAGGTGTGTTGAGAATCTAACGTTAACAAAGAATATTCAATTATGGAAATTCATATAGGAAACCGTGTGGCCGAAGTGGAACTGGTCAGCAAGGAAGATAATAAAGTAGTGCTTACCATCGACGGAAAGACATTTGAAGCAGATGTCGTAATGGCCGAAAACGGTACTTGCAACATTCTGATGGATGGCCGCAGTTCGAACGCGCAACTGATTCGCCGTGAGAATGGTAAAAACTACAAGGTAAATACCCACTATAGCAGTTTCAATGTAGAGATAGTGGACAGCCAGGCGAAATACCTGCGCATGCGCAAGAAAGGCGAAGAGGAACAAAACGACTGCATCACCTCTCCGATGCCGGGCAAGGTGGTGAAAATACCCGTAACGGTCGGTCAGGAAATGAAAGCCGGAGACACCGCCATCGTGATCGAAGCCATGAAGATGCAAAGCAACTATAAAGTATCTTCAGACTGCCGCATCAAAGAAATTCTGGTTCAGGAAGGTGATAACATCACCGGTGAGCAGACATTAATAACATTAGAACCGATTGCATAATATTTAGAACGGATTGCATTATGGAAGAAAAGAATAACGCATATGCCACGTTTGAAGAACGTGACCGCATCGCCTCTCTTGGCGGAGGTGTGGAAAAGATAGAGAAGCAACACGAAAGCGGCAAGATGACTGCCCGCGAACGTATCGAGATGTTGCTCGATAAAGGTACTTTTGTAGAACTGGACAAACTGATGGTTCACCGCTGTACCAACTACGGTATGGATAAAAATAAGATTCCGGGAGACGGTATCGTATCTGGTTACGGAAAGATTGACGGTCGCCAGGTATTTGTTTATGCATATGATTTTACGGTATATGGCGGTTCGCTGTCAGCTTCCAATGCCAAGAAAATCGTAAAAGTGCAGCAGCTGGCGTTGAAGAACGGTGCTCCGATTATTGCGCTGAACGATTCGGGTGGCGCGCGTATTCAGGAAGGTATCGAAAGTCTTTCGGGATATGCCGATATTTTCTATCAAAACACGATGGCAAGCGGAGTGATTCCGCAGATTTCCGCCATTCTCGGTCCCTGCGCCGGAGGTGCCTGCTACTCTCCTGCCCTTACCGACTTCATCTTTATGGTGAAGGAAAAGAGCCATATGTTCGTTACAGGTCCGGACGTGGTAAAAACGGTGATTCACGAAGAGGTAAGCAAAGAAGAACTGGGCGGTGCGATGACTCACAGCAGCAAGAGTGGTGTAACGCACTTTATGTGCAACACAGAAGAAGAATTGCTGATGAGCATCCGCGAACTTCTTTCATTCCTGCCTCAGAATAATATGGATGAAACGAAAAAGCAGAACTGTACGGACGAAGTGAACCGCGAAGACGCCACTTTAGATACGATAGTACCTGCCGATCCGAATGTGCCGTATGACATGAAGGACATTATCGAACGAGTGGTAGACGACAGCTATTTCTTCGAAGTAATGCCCAACTTTGCAAAGAATATCATCATTGGTTTTGCACGCCTTGCAGGCCGCTCGGTAGGTATCGTTGCCAATCAGCCGGCCTATCTTGCCGGAGTGCTCGATATCGATGCCAGTGATAAGGCAAGCCGCTTCATCCGCTTCTGCGACTGCTTCAACATACCTTTGATCACCTTTGAAGATGTTCCGGGATTCCTGCCGGGATATACACAGGAAAACAACGGAATCATCCGCCACGGTGCTAAAATCGTATATGCATTTGCCGAAGCTACCGTACCCAAACTGACAGTCATTACCCGCAAAGCCTATGGCGGCGCTTACATCGTAATGAACTCCAAGCAGACAGGTGCCGACGTAAACTTTGCTTATCCAAGTGCGGAAATTGCAGTGATGGGTGCCGACGGCGCAATCAATATCCTGTTCCGCAAGGCAGATGCAGAAACGAAAGCTAAAGAACTGGAGGCATATAAAGAAAAGTTTGCCACCCCGTATCAGGCTGCCGAACTGGGATTCATTGATGAAATCATCTATCCGAGACAGACTCGCAAACGCCTGATACAGGCTTTGGAGATGACGGAAAACAAGATGCAGACCAATCCGCCCAAAAAGCACGGTAACATGCCTTTATAACATCCCGATAAGGTACTTTTGAAGGTACCGGAAATGATACGGACTTACATAGATTCTACTATAAATAATAAGGCATATTATTTCAGAATCTTTGTAAGTCCGTTCTTATTTCCCTTCTCTTATTTCATTCTTCATTTTCAAATAGTTCCAAGATCAGTTTCAACCGTTGAAACACTTTGTTTCATGCCTTGGAACAAACTGTTTCAAGCAATGAAACAAAGTGTTTCATACGGCGAAACAAAGTGTTTCAAGCGCTTGAAACTTTTTGAAACACCTGTCGATAGAATTGAACGAACCGCACCATCCGGTCAGGTTGACCGGATCTGTTGCTTCAATTCACCTGTTCTTTCAGAAGGCTTGAACCATTTATCGGTCAATAATATATGAAGTCTCAGCTATTAACGTCTGATTTATCAGTTATTAATAGCCGGGACGTCAATCATTAATAGTTGACACATCAAGTATTAACACATTATAAATCAACAAATAACATCAGAAAAACAATATACTGCAGAACAAAAACAAAGTGAGAGCAAACGCTTGCCCTCATACTTGCCACCACAGTTGCTACCATCACTGCAACTCCGATGAATAAAGGGATACAGGCAGACCGTGAGAGCATGAGAGCAAAACTCATATTTAAACTCGTTGAGGGCTTTTCTTCTGCCTTCTCATCCTTTACCTTTGCAACATAATAATTAATCAACAAACAACCAGGAGCGAATGTTATGAGAAAGAATGTATTAACAATTATGGTATTGCTGATTTCGGGAACGATACTAGCTCAAAATGGAGGAACATTTATGAAGAAGTATGAAAACCAATTGCCCCAATCAGGTTATCGTATTCGGTTCGCCCAAAGTAGGCACCAAATTGATGCAGGAAAATCCAAGCATATCTATCGAACTGCCATTGAAAATCTCTGTATGGGAAGACAAGAACGGCAGTGTATGGGCTACCTTCCCATTAATGAAACCAATGGCAGCCAATTATGGGCTGGAAAATGAACCTGTCATCGAAAAGATGCAAACTTTGCTCGAAAATATCGTTATTAAATCGGCAAGCGTGTATTAAATACCAGTCAGTATATACCATATCATTATAGTGTGCGGCAACCCTTTCAGAAGTTACCGCACACTGTTTATTCCCCATACAAAAGCAGCAAAACCTTCTCTGCAAAGATGCTTATTCTCGCCTTCCCTACCCAATTACAATTTTTCCCTATGTGATAACAATATTTCCCGTTTCATATTCTTATATATCCTTAGTTCGCAAAAAAGACTATCTTTGTATAACAAAAGGACAAGCAATACTAAGATGAAACAAATCATATTGTTCACAGTAAGTCTATTAATCGCAATCAGCACCCAAGCAGTTGAGACTGAAAAGGAATTTATCTTAATACTTAATTCCACTTTAGCTAATGGAACCTGGGATAAAGACTTCAATAAAGAGTTACAAGATCATTGTCATAAACGATCAAATTTATACTTAGATTCCTATACCCTGTCCTTTCCGTCGGCAGACACGGAAAAAGATTCTAAAGAACAATGCGCCCGAATATTGCAGAAATATGCTTCGAATCGTCCTAAAGCAGTTGTCATCATAGGTGCAATGGGATGGCATATCACTTCTCACTTATTCGAAACCACTTGGAAAGACATTCCTGTAATCCTATGCCATCCGCTAGCCACATTGCCTAACTCATTGCAAAGCATTTTGGCATATGAAGCACCCGACTCTCTCCATATCACCACCATCAAAGAATTACAGAAACACTACAACATCACCTTTCTGGAGCAAAAGCTTTATATCAAAGAAACCCTCCGACTGATGCGTGCTCTCCAGCCGGAAATGAAGAACATTGCTTTTATTTCAGATAGTCTCTATATGAGCCACATGGTATTCAGCAAAGTAGAAAAAACAGTCCGGCAGCATTACCCCGACCTGAAGCTTATATGGCTCTCACAAAGAGAACTCGACCTGGAACAACTGCTCGACACAGTCAGCAGCTACGACAAAAGTACCGGACTGCTGTATTTCTCCTGGCACAAGCCGCAACAGATGCCCAGTCACAGTTTCCTTGCCGACAATATAGGCAAAACACTTACAGGCTTTGCCAACTCCCCTCTTTTCACGCTAAAAGACTTACACCCACAGGACGGCTACTTTGGTGGAGGCTACTACGTCAGCGCAAGTGACTATGCAACCGACTGTATGAGAATCATAGACGAAATAAGAGAAGGCAAACCGGCATCCGACATTCCACCCGATGCCGGACAATCGACTCCTGAAAACTACTTTAACTATCTCGATTTACAATGGTTCAACATATCTCCACAGCTCTGTCCCGACCAGATTCACCTTTATAATGAACCAGTCAGTTTCTACGAAAAATACTGGAAAAACATTCTTGGACTCATTCTCATTCCACTGGTTATCTTCGTCATGCGTCATTACTTTTACCGTATCGGCAAGAAGCACAAGAACATGAATAAACGTATCATCAATTCATTAGATGTGGCAGTTTATCTGGTAGACAAACATGGAATTGTAGAACAGATTCTAAACACTCCCGCAGAAGAAAATTACGTGCAAAGCATCAAAAAAGGGGAGCATATGGAAATCCGTCAGATAATAACGGACGATGAGGAATTCAGAAAGAATATGGAAGCAATAGAGCAGGTGTTGAAAACTAAAAAAAACTTGCACATCAAGACTCAGATAAAAAACATGCAAGGAGAATCTCTTTACGTATCAGTACATATTGCTTATTATGACAAAAATCATGTTCTGGGATTCGTACGTAATATCTCTGACATTGAAAATGAACGTATCCGCAACGAGAGGTCTAACTTTTTTCTCAAATCCCTTCTTGACAATCTTCCTATTGCTACTATTGTGAAAGATATTAATGACAGAGGCAAATATCTGGTATGGAACAAGAAAGCAGCCGAAATGGTAAATACAGATGCTTCCCATATCATAGGGAAACGAGAGGAAGACTTTATCGGCAAGGAACGTACTGACTTCCTCGTTGAAGCAGAAAGAGAAGTGATTGAAAACGGCAAACCGAAATCGTTCGTCAAACGCTTTACCAACAGAGACGGTCAGACTAAAATTCTGTCTATCCACAAAGCATTAGTCTGCTTTCCTAAAGGCAACGAACGCTGGCTGGTCAGCTCCTCTCTGGATATCACCGAACTTGAAATGCAACGCAAACAGATAGAACTAATGAACCGCCACTATATGTTTGTCATGCAAGCTATCGGCCTGATATCATGGACATGGGACTTAAGAAAAGACGAAATAACCTGTAACCGCAGCTACTTCACACCGAAAACTCATGCAGCAACAGGCACCGTAATCGAAAAAGGAGATGATTATTATTCACAGATTATCCCCGAGCACCGTGAACGGATACGTCAAGCTTTCGATAATCTAAAGAATGGAACTCCTTCTCCTTTCAACGAGGAGTACCAGATTATCTATGAAGGAGATGATGTTCCATCTTGGGCAGAAACCTTTGCAATCGTCAGCGAACGGGATAGAAACGGCAAACCGCTTGTACTTGTCGGAGCCACCCGACTGATTGATGAACGGAAAAAGCTAGACCAGGAGCTGCTACATGCCAAAGAAAGAGCAGAAGAAGCCAACCGGTTGAAATCTGCGTTTCTTGCCAATATGAGCCATGAGATACGGACTCCTCTCAACGCTATTGTCGGCTTCTCCGCTCTACTCGCAGATACACATCCGAACGAAGAAAGCAAAGAGTATGTCCACATCATCGAAAGCAATAATCAACTCCTGCTACAATTAATAAACGACATTCTCGACATATCCAAAATAGAATCCGGTACACTGGAATTTGTATATGGTGATATGGATGTCAACGGCAGCTTTAACGAGATAGAATCTGCCACACGCCTGAAACTAGACCTGGGTCCGAACGTAGAAATCCGTTTCCTGCCGGCTCTTGACGAATGTATGCTGTACACCGAAAAGAATCGTGTACTGCAAGTCATCAACAATTATATATCCAACGCAATCAAATACACTTCTTCCGGATACATCCATTTCGGCTATTACCCTCCGAAAGAAGATAAAATCAGGTTCTTCGTTAGGGATACGGGAAGTGGAATCCCCAAAGAAAAACAGCAGCAGATTTTCGGGCGCTTTATCAAATTGGATAACTTCAAGCAAGGCACAGGACTAGGATTATCCATCTGCTCCATGATTGCAGAAAAGATGGACGGACACGTAGGAGTATCTTCCGAAGTAGGCAAAGGTTCCGAGTTTTGGTTCGAGATTCCCTGCCAACCCGTTTTACCTCCTCAACAAGAAGTCGAGGAGCAAAAAAAAGAGCAACTGAGTATCAACAATCCTAAAGACGTAAAAATACTGATTGCTGAAGATAATCCAAGCAACTATAAACTCTTTAAAACTATACTGGAAAAAGAATATACCTTGCTCCACGCATGGAACGGGCTGGAAGCTATTAACTTATTCAAAGAAGCACAACCGTCTCTGATACTAATGGATATAAAAATGCCGGTTCTTGACGGTTATGAAGCAACTACCGAAATACGAAAATTATCAGAAGACATTCCGATCTTAGCTATCACAGCTTATGCTTTGGAGGGAGATGAACAGCGTATCTTGCAAAACGGATTTAACGGCTATCTTTCCAAACCGATCATCTCTCAATCACTAAAAAGCAAGATCAAGAATTTACTGAAAAAGAAATTTATATTTATGTAAACTCATACAAGAAGCATCATCGCCCCCTTTTATCTATTACTCTTATGACACACTATTACACTAATTCACTGAAAGGAATTATCCTACTGACAAACAATTTACCAGCAGTTCTGGCAGGTCATAAGACGAATGACTTATACAAATTTATCTGGATACAAGAAGGAAAAGCAACTCTTGTTGTCGACCATGTAGAAAAAACTTTGGGCAAAGACGAATTTATCTCTCTAAGCCCACTGCATGACATTAAAATAAAAAAAGCAGAAGGGAAATATATCGGACTTTTATTCAATTCAGAATTCTACAGCATCTACAAGCACGATGAAGAAGTCTCATGCAACGGATTATTATTCAATGGAACTTCTCGTATTGTCAACATGCAACTTCCGGAGATTACCATCAGACAGCTTTATGAAGTCATTGATAAAATGAGAGATGAATTTCTGTTGAATGACAGCCTTGAAGGAGAAATGCTCCGCCTGCTACTCAAACGTTTTATCATACTATGTACCCGCCTGGCAAGAGAGCACTTTTCCGACTCGCAGAAAAAGGAAAGCGGCTTTGATATCATACGGCAATACTCCATCCTCGTAGATAAACATTTCAAAGAAAAAAAACGAGTTGCCGACTATGCGGAAATGTTACATCGCTCGCCCAAAACTCTCAGTAATATTTTCGCCTCTTACCAGCTCCCTTCTCCTCTCAGAATTATCCACGAACGAATAATCACAGAAGCCAAACGCCTGTTATTGAAAAGCCCGGCAAGCGTGAAAGAGATTGCCACCATTCTCGGATTCGAGCACGTATGTACTTTCAGCCGCTTCTTCAAACACATAATGGGAGAGAACATTTCTGACTACCGCAGAAGAAATTCCAAATAACCTGCACAAAAAACGGTACCTCGATTCACATCGCAGCACCGTCACAACACAAACACAAAATAAAACACGACAAAACTACTATGCAATCTTACCTGTGATGCCGGGGAGGCATGCCTTGCTTGACTTATCTATATTCGCATACCCATAAGAAGCTTTATCAGGTGATTTGCATAATAAATAACGTATCTGAACGGATTTTGTTCACAGAGGTCCGAAAAAAATGGAATGATTTTCGCTTTTTAACAAAAAACGGTACCCCGATTCACATCGCAGCACCGTCACAACACAAACACAAAATAAAACACGACAAAACTACTATGCAATCATCCTGTCTATGCCGGGGAGGCATATGTTACTGACTTATATATATTCGCATACCTACAAGAGTATTTCAGGCGATTTGCATGTATATAACATTCCCCTTTCTGATTTGTTCACGAAAGGAGAAATTAAAAGTTTATTTCTTTCCCTTATAATCTCTCAGAAAGCCTTCCATCAGCCATTTGGCAAGTGCCTGGCGATTGGAATCCATCACCAGTCTCCGTTGGTCAAATGTATTTTGGATATTGCCCAGCTCTACGAAAACAGAAGCAGGCGTAGTATGAGAAAGCACGTACAGATTGCGTCCGCTCACCGTTCCGGCAAAGCCACGATTCGGTTGGTGCTTGCCATATTTTGATTCAAAAGTATTTTTCATGTTATTGGCCAGCCGTTTACTCTCAGCCTTCTTATTGGAGTGATAGAAAAACACATCCGTTTGTTTTCCTTTGCTCCGGCTATCCACATGGATAAAGATAGCCCGGCAGTAAGTATAGTTTTTACGGTCCTTCTGATAAAGAGCATTGATCTTGTTACAGCGTTGCTGAAGACGTTGCACCTGATTCAACGGAATGGGATCGCCCATACAAGTTTCACGTTTACTATTGGAAAGATAGGCATCATCGCGGATACCATCTTTAGCGTCTTGAATGATGATATGCACTTCAGCTCCTTCCTGCATCAGATTTCGTGCCAGACGAAGGGCGATATCGTAGGCGTATTCATCTTCATGAAGTTCATGCTTGCCTACCCATCCGATCGCTCCGGGATCGGGGCCACCGTGTCCGCTGACTACATAAAAACAGGCACCTGCAAGCCGGTTGGAAGAAACTTTCACACTCGACAGTTTCTTCCCGAATAAAGGTTCGTTGATGGTTGTACCGATTTTCTTCGCTCCGGAAGTTCTCGATTTAGTGACCGTATCCTCCGTCGACACCTCCTTCCCCGCAGTCTTTTTTGCCGGAGCGGGTTTAGCCGAAGTTCCTGACGAACGTTTTACCGGAGGAATCACATAAGTTACCCCCATCTTCAGAACATTATTCTTCCCCAACTTCTGCTTATTCAGTTCCACAAAATCATCGTAATATTTCTTTGGAGAACGATTATGGCGCAACAAGAAAGTAGAAATTCCCTCACCTGCCTTCGGAGTCGCTTTTTGCTGAGCCTGCACGCTGCCCGCCAAAAAGAGGAAACTTATAAATAATAGGATATAGAGTTTATTTTTCATATTTACACTAGCTATCTCCCTCACAAGGGTATCATTTCACTCATAAACAGGGCAAAAATACAATTATTTTCCTTACTTTTGCACCGTTAAAACTTTTTTTGGCAATAAATCATTAAACCCGATATCATTATGGCAAAACAATTCAAGCCCGAAACCCTGTGCGTACAAGCAGGATGGACGCCTAAAAAGGGCGAACCACGCGTGTTGCCCATCTACCAAAGTACCACTTTCAAATATGATACCAGCGAGCAAATGGCACGCCTCTTCGATTTGGAAGACAGCGGTTACTTCTACACCCGCCTGCAAAACCCGACGAACGACGCTGTTGCCGCTAAGATTGCCGCCCTCGAAGGTGGTGTAGCCGCTATGCTGACTTCCAGCGGTCAGGCAGCCAACTTCTATGCCATTTTCAATATCTGCCAGGCAGGAGACCATTTCGTTTGTTCTTCCGCTATCTACGGTGGAACTTTCAACTTGTTCGGTGTGACAATGAAAAAGCTTGGCATCGACGTAACGTTCGTCACTCCGGATGCCAGCGAAGAGGAAATCTCCGCAGCTTTCAAGCCAAACACTAAAGCACTGTTCGGAGAAACGGTTTCCAACCCTTCTCTCGAAGTGCTGGATATCGAGAAGTTTGCCCGCATCGCACACAATCACGGGGTACCTTTGATTGTAGACAACACATTCCCGACTCCGATTAACTGCCGCCCGTTTGAATGGGGAGCGGACATCGTTGTTCATTCCACAACCAAATATATGGACGGACACGCAACAAGCATAGGAGGATGTATCGTTGACAGCGGAAATTTCGACTGGGATGCTCATGCCGACAAATTCCCCGGCCTGTGTACTCCGGACGAGTCTTATCACGGCCTGACTTATACGAAAGCATTCGGCAAAGGAGCTTATATCACAAAAGCAACCGCACAGTTAATGCGCGACCTCGGCAGTATTCAAAGCCCGCAAAATGCTTTCTTACTGAACCTGGGACTGGAAACATTGCATCTCCGTATGCCACAGCACTGTCGCAATGCACAGAAAGTAGCCGAGTTCCTTTCCAAAAATGAGAAAGTGGCCTGGGTAAACTATTGCGGTCTGCCGGATAACAAATATTATGCTCTGGCACAGAAATATATGCCGAACGGCTCTTGCGGAGTTATCTCCTTCGGACTGAAAGGCGGACGTGACGTATCCATCAAATTTATGGATTCACTGGAGTTCATCGCCATCGTTACTCACGTTGCTGATGCACGCAGCTGTGTGCTTCATCCTGCCAGCCACACTCACCGCCAGCTGACAGACGAACAGCTGCTCGAAGCAGGTGTACGTCCGGACTTGATCCGTCTGTCCGTAGGTATCGAAAATGCAGAAGATATTATCGCAGATATCGAACAGGCACTGAATGCATAACAACTGATATTCAGAACAATGACAATAGCAAGAAAGCACGGGATGAAACATCACCGTGCTTTTTTGTTTCCTGCAAAAGAAAGTTAATCTTCAAAAGAGAGTTTCAATATTACTTTCCTCCCTTCCATACTTATAGACTCTATCCCTTTACTCTTTTTCAAGGGCTTTCCATCTTCAGTAATACCTGTCAACGAAGTTGCAGGAAATTACATTTCCATACCTAAAAGATCAGTAGTTACGTTTGTTATGAAGTAAAAAAGCTATCTTTGCCCAGGAAGTACATAAAAACTTCCGCTATTATATTATTATATGAAAGGCATATTACTGAAATATTGCATATTTGTCATTAGCTTTTTAATTACATTATCTGTATCAGCCCAGCAGGTAGTCGTCACCGAACTACCTACCCAAAAGCTGTTACCGGTAGCACATATCCATCATATACTGCAAGACAGTGAGGGATATATGTGGTATGCGACAGAAGGAGGAGGTCTATGTCGTGACAATGGTTATCAGATTGATGTTTTCCGTTCCGACCTGAATACCCCTAACTTATTATCAAGTAACGATATCACCTGTCTGACAGAAGACAACAATCATCATATCTGGTTCGGGACCAAACGGGGACTATACAAACTGGATAAAAGAAATTACTCGATAACGGAAATAACGAACAAAGAACTTCAGCAACAAGCCATTAATGCCATTCGGGCCATCCATGACGGAACAATCTGGGTGGCGGCAGATGGCATGATCTACCATTACTCCAATGACAGCAAACTACTTGGCAGCTATCCCTCGCAATGGAAAGGACATAAACAAAATGTTTCAGACTTTTACGAGGACAGTAAACATACCCTTTGGGTAATGCAATGGTGGGGAGGGCTTTTAGAATACCATCCTGCAACAGATCACTTCTTACCACATCCATGGACATGCGGCGCATCACCTACACAAATGATAGAAGATGCACAGAATAACTGTTATTGGATAGCCACATGGGGAAAAGGAGTCGTGCGGTTTACTCCTTCTGCTAATATACAAACAGATACGGACAACTGCACATTGCAACCAGCCACTTTAGAAGGCAGTGAGCATAATCCACATAAAAGCCAGATACTGGGACTATTAAAAGACAGCAGACAAGGAGTATTGTGGGTTTCAGCCATGAATGACCTGTATGCTTATCAAATTATAAATAATAAACTTCATCCGGTTTCTACCGAAGCTTTCCTGCCTAAAGGCAAAAAGATACTGGACCGGATCATAGAAGACCGTTCCGGCAACGTATGGGTACCGGGATATTCTCCGCATTCATTCATCCTTTCATTTGACTCCAATAAAATAAAACGCTATCCTACCCCCGCTATGTCTGCCATCACCGGCTACCCGGTGATGGCAGACAGGACTATCCGGGAAGAAGAGTATTACTGGATATGGCAGGGGAGAACAGGACTATCATTGTATCATCCGGCTTCTGAACAGATTTCTTTCGCCTCCGATTTTCCGAACGATACAGGCAAATACCATATTATAAAATGTATAGAGAAATGCCGGACACAACCGGGAATCTGGGCTGCCAGTGGAAATGCCTGTGTGGTACACCTACAGCATGAGAGCATGAAAATGAAATGCATACAAGAAATCCGTATTCCGGATGCCTGTCAGGTTCGCGTGTTGCATGAAGACGACCAGGGGAACTTATGGATTGGAACAGAAAATGCAATCTATCAATATTCCATATCGGACGGGAATATGAGAAGAATTCATAAGGACACGGGCGCAATCAACGGTATAGCGATTTCTCCCGATAAAGCTATCTACTATATCACCGAAACGCCGGAATTCTCATGCCTTCCCCCGGATGGACAAGTACACTCCATCCACAAAGGCGAAAACTATTCTTCCATCATCATATCCCCCGACAATAAGATATGGACTGCCACACTAGAAGGAAATGTATATAGTTACCACCCACAATTGCAAACACTGGCCAGAGAAGACAATGCGTGTAATGCCAATGGAGATGCGGTTAAAAGTATGACCGTGGACAATCTCGGCCATTTATGGATATTGGCCGATCAGTATGTAAAAGAATATAATCCTAAAAATCATTCATTCAGAATCCTGTACAATTCAGACCGTTTCATTCAGGTAGATTACTTCCTTTCCATAGGGAAAATAGAAAACGGTACGATTTGCCTTGGAGGAATCGGCGCTTTCTGCCTTGCTACCCCATCGCCGGAATTAGACCAATCTCCCAACGACATAAAGCCGGTGATTTCATCTATCAAAACAGATGGAAACAGGCGAATCATGGGCATAGATACACAACTAATCGAACTGGCTCCCGACAATGTAAATATAGAACTCTCTTTTTCAACCCTTGAACACTTGCATGCCGGACAAATCAGTTATGCTTATCGCCTGAAAGGATGGGACACCAACTGGAATTATTTGCCACCGGGAATCAATACAGCCTATTTCACCAAACTCCCGAAAGGTAACTACACGCTGGAAATAAAAGCAACAGATATTCACGGCTGCTGGGCACAACCTGTCTCCTGTTTACAAATTCACCGTCTCCCCGCATGGTACGAGACCTGGTGGGCATATACACTGGGCATCATCTCCATCATTTTAGTCATGACAGGATCACTAAAGTTATACTTCAACCGCCTGCACAAAAAACAGAAAGAACAGATGGAAGAACAGCTGACGCAAATGAAATTCCGTTTCTTCACGAATATCAGTCATGAACTGCGTACTCCTCTGACACTCATCATCACTCCATTGAGCAGCCTGTTAACGGATATTCAGGACAGCAAATTGAAGCAACAATTATCTTCCATTTATCGCAACGCACAGGAATTACTTCAATTAGTAAACCAACTGCTCGACTTCCGGAAACTAGAAGTGCATGGTGAGAAACTACAGCTCATGAATGGAGAAATCTACGAATTTGTCTCATCAACTTGTGAAGTATTTGGAGCGTATGCCACCAATAAACAAATTGAATACTCTATCTTACTGCCACGACAAGGGGTACATATGTATTTTGACCGGGATAAGGTGCATCGTATCCTCTACAACTTACTGAATAATGCGTTTAAATTTACTCCGCCCGGCGGAAGCATTACAGTTTCTGCGGATACCATAACCCAAGATGGAACACAGTATATATGCATTCGAATTGAAGATACAGGAAAAGGAATAGAGTCTGAAGCTCTTTCTCATATTTTCGACCGTTATTATCAGATCGACGCAAGCGAAAACAGACAAGCCACAGCAGGAAGCGGTATCGGGTTGCACATCGTCAAAGAGTATGTCAGTCTGCATCACGGATTCATTGAAGTGGACAGCAAAAGATATAAGGGAAGTGAATTCCGCATTTATCTCCCAACCCATCTGACAGATGAACGTTTATCGCCAAGAGAAGAGAGCGAAAGCAAGGAAGCAGTATCATCAAATAATCGCAGGACAATTCTTCTGGTAGAAGACAACGAAGAATTCCGCCGATTCATGTACCAGCAACTATCACAGGAATATCAGGTGTGGGAAGCTTCCAATGGAGAAGAGGCAGAAACCATCGCCAACGAAAAAGAAGTGGATATAGTGGTAAGTGACGTCATGATGCCGGGAATAGACGGGTTCGAATTATGTCATCGTCTGAAACAGAATGTCAAAACCTCCCACCTCTTCATCATACTGCTCACTGCCCGTACCGGTGACGAGAGTATATTGGAAGGTTATAAATCAGGAGCTGACTGTTATCTGACCAAGCCTTTCAACATGGAAATTCTGGACAATCGCATTCATCATCTGCTTGCACTGCAACAGAAGCGTAAACAGATATTCCTGACAGAAATAGAAGTGAATACGGAAGACCTGACCACTTCAAAAGTGGATGAAGAGTTCTTGAAAAAAGCGGTGGCATTCGTCGAGAAGAATCTGGATAACAACGATTATAGCGTAGAACTCTTCAGCGACGACATGTGTATGAGCCGAATGAATCTTTACCGTAAGCTTCAATCCATTACCGGGCAAAAGCCGACAGAATTTATCCGAAGTATCCGGTTGAAGAAAGCAGCCCGGTTATTAACGGACACAGACCTGTCTATTGTTGAAATATCCGAAAAAGTAGGATTTGCCACCCCCAGTTATTTCAGCAAATGTTTTAAAGAAATGTTCGGAGTACTTCCTACTCAATATCATAAATAAGATATGTAAAGTCGACGAGTATAATTACATCAAACACCTGCTACAAATATGTCAGCATAGATTTTGATACATTTATTGCAGTAGTTTGTTACATTGTTGTTCTGCCGGATTGATGTTCTTCCCTACCTTTGTCCACATATCAAATGAATGACAAAAGCTATGGACAAACATTTCAGATTCTCAGCCATCTTATTGGCTATTTCTTTTTCCATGTTAAGTTTTACGACAAGCATTTCTGCTTCGGAACGTAAGATAAACATGAACCAACATTGGAAATTCTATCACGGATGCATTGCAAATGCCGAACAACCTTCCTTCAACGACAGCGGATGGAGAGTGCTTGACATTCCCCATGACTGGAGTGTGGAACCTCTACCCGTACAAAGAGAAGGTATAACCATCGGTCCTTTTTCCCGCATGAGCATAGGCGGACCGGATACCGGACAGACCGTAGGCGGTGAAGGATGGTACAGAAAAGAACTGATCCTCCAACCGGGAGATACGGACAAAATCCTCTCCCTCTATTTTGAAGGTGCTTACAACCAGACGGAAGTATGGATAAACGGACAAAAGGCATGTTTCAATGCCTACGGATATATTCCTTTCAGAATCGACATTAATAAATACTGTAATGCCCCCGGCATTCCCAATACAATCGCCGTAAAAGTCATTAATGAAGGACTGAACAGCCGCTGGTATGCAGGTTCCGGGATTTACCGCCATGTATGGTTGATAAAAACAGATAAAGTCCACTTAGACGAATGGGATACTTTCGTAGACGCTTCTAAAGTAGAAGGCAGAAAAGCAACAGTCAATCTTCACACCATTCTGCATAACGCCCATAAAGAAGAAGTTGTCAGTCATCTGAACGTGCGGATTCTTTCCCCGCAGGGCGCTGAAGTTTACTCTGCAACCCAACAGGTGAATATAGCAGGAGAAGGAAATACTCCCCTCTCCCTCTCCTTTGAAATCAAGAAACCGGAGTTATGGTCCGTCGATTCACCTCATTTATATACGGCCCATATTTCCGTCCGGTCAGACAAAGAGGAATCGGATCAGATAACGGTCCCTTTCGGCATACGTACCATTGAGTTCAATGCAAAAGAAGGATTCCTGCTAAATGGAAAACCACTGAAACTAAGAGGCGGTTGCCTGCACCATGACAATGGTCTGTTGGGTGCAGTAGCTCTCGACAGAGCAGAAGAACGCAAAGTAGAACTGATGAAAGCGAACGGATTCAATGCGGTCAGATGTTCTCATAATCTGCCTTCAGAATACTTCCTGCAAGCATGTGACAAACTGGGATTACTTGTTATTGACGAAGTATTCGACCAATGGCAACAAGCCAAACGTCCGCAGGATTATCACCAGTATTTCGACGAATGGAGCGAACATGACATGACAACCATGCTCCGCAGAGACAGAAACCATCCATCCATTATCATGTGGAGCATCGGTAATGAAATAGCCGAACGTGCAGACGAACCGACTGGAGAAGTGATTGCAAAGAAACTCATCGCAACCATTGAAAAATATGACACTACCCGCCCCTCTACCGCCGCAGTCAACGCATTTTGGGACAGAAGACATTTCAGCTGGGAAAAAGACTCGGAAAGAGCATTCCGCAATCTCGACGTTTCCGGCTACAACTATCAATGGAAAGAATACGAGAACGATCACGCACGTTTTCCCGAACGAGTGATGTACGGCAGCGAATCTGTTCCCAAGGAAGCGGCACAAAACTGGAATCTGATTGACAAGAACCCCTATCTGATTGGAGACTTTGTGTGGACAGCCATCGATTATCTGGGTGAAGCCGGTTTGGCACATACTCTTGAACTCGCTCCCGGAGAACACAGTCCTCAATTCATGGGATGGCCCTGGTACAATGCCTGGTGCGGTGATATCGATCTCTGCGGAGATAAGAAACCACAATCTTACTATCGGGACATACTTTGGAACAGACGAGATATCTCATTGGCTGTTCAACCGCCTGTAGCCGACGGAAAAAGAGAAGATATCAACTATTGGGGATGGAAAAACGAACTGTTAAGCTGGAACTGGAAAGGCATGGAAGGCAAAACGATGACCGTACATGTTTATAGCCGTTCTCCCAAAGTACGACTGTATCTGAACAATCGCCTGATAGGTGAAAAGGAAACAACACCCGATACTTATACCGCTTCTTTTGAAGTTCCCTACGAACCGGGAGAATTAAAAGCCTGCAACGTGAAAGGAAAGAAAGAAACCGCTTCAGCATCACTCAACACTGCCGGAAATCCGGCAAGTATCCGTCTGACTGCTGACCGATCCAAGATAAAAGCCGATAAAAATGATCTGGCATACGTAAAAATTGAAGTCTTGGATAAAGACGGAAGAGTCATTCCCGACTGTGAGATTCCTTTGGAGATCAAATCCGGCGGAAAAGGTTCGGTCATCGCTTCCGGAAACGGAAGTGCCGATGATATGAGAAGTTTCCGTTCCCTGACTCCCAAAACATTCCGTGGAAAAGCAATAGTTATCGTGCAACCCGATACACAAGAAGGAAACATTCATCTCACTGTCTCCGCAAAAGGATTGCCGGAGGCAAATATCTCCATAGAAACCTATGAATAATAACCAATAATGAATATATAGAAATATGAGGAACATCATTAGAAAAACAATCTTAATGAGTGGGATAGCATTGACACTCTCCATAAGCAATATATATGCACAATCCTACGAATGGATCAGCAGTACGGAAGGAAACACCTGGCAACAAGCCAAAATCAAACTACAGACGAAAGCCGCACAGGCTCCTGTGCTTGATATAGACGGTTCGGAAGACGGCACTACCTTCAAAGCTTGGGGAACATGCTTCAATGAGCTGGGATGGGACGCGCTTAACATGCTCCCAAGAACACAACAGGAAACAATTCTCCGGCAACTCTTTTCTCCCGAAGGAGACTTGAAATTCAATATGGGACGTTTTTCCATGAATGCCAATGACTACGCCCGTGACTGGTACAGTTGCGACGAAGTATCCGGCGACTTCCAGTTAAAGCATTTCAATATCAACCGGGATAAAACGACATTGATTCCTTTCATCAAAGCGGCACAGCAGTACAATCCGAATATGACTTTCTGGACATCCCCCTGGTCGCCTCCTTCCTGGATGAAGATTAACCATTATTATTCAGTACGTAGTGACCGTAATCAGAATCAGATGTCTCCGCTATCAGACGTAGCTCTGTTTGAAGATAACACCGAAAAGAGAGACGGAGTATTCCCACACCAATTGGCAGTGAACGATTACTTTATACAGGACCCGCGCTATCTGCAAACATACGCCAACTATTTCTGCAAATTTATTGACGCGTACAAAGAACAAGGCATTCCCGTTTCTATGGTCATGTTCCAGAACGAATCATGGAGTTACACAAACTATCCGGGCTGTGCCTGGACGCCGGAAGGTATTATCCGTTTCAATGTTGAGTATCTCGCTCCCACTTTAAAGAAGCGTCATCCGGAAGTTAAGGTGTATTTAGGCACCATCAATACCAACCGCTATGACATCATTGATCAGGTATTATCCGATCCGCGAATGCCGGAGACAATACAAGGAGTCGGCTTCCAGTGGGAAGGCGGGCAGATCCTGCCTCGTCTTCGTGCCAAATATCCGCAATACAAATATGTACAGACAGAAAGTGAGTGCGGCTGGGGCTCTTTTGACTGGAAAGCAGCCGAACATACCTTCGGTCTGATGAATCATTATCTGGGTAATGGTTGTGAAGAGTATACTTTCTGGAATGCGATTCTGTATGATGGAGGTTTCAGCGGTTGGGGCTGGAAACAAAATGCGCTGATTCATGTCGATTCAAAAGCCGGAACAGCCACATATACCCCTGAATATTATGCAGTAAACATTATAGTCACTACATAACTCCAGGATCAAAGATACTGTCTTATAAAGCAGGCAAAGATGACAAGACACCGGTAATGATAGTTATGACTCCGCAAAAGAAGCAAGTAGTAATAGCCGGAAACTTCAATGGAGAAGCTAAGGAAGTGACTGTGAAATTGGGAAATCGCTATTTATGTGTTACCCTGCAGGCTCACTCACTGAATACATTCGTTGAAAAGTAAAAATCAAAAGGACGTTCCCGAGGGAAAAAGGGGAAATGTGGGAAACAGGAACGTCCTTGAATACATAATAATACAAAAACAGGGACTTTCACAAGGGCACATTTTTGTTTCTCACGTTATAAACATCTCCTTTTCATAAAGAAGTAGTGCATTAATCCGGGAGACATCATGAGAAGGATTATTATGATTGGATTCTTGTTTATTCAGCAATCTCTGTATTGACAAATATTCATCGCATTATAGTGATGACCGGTAAGCTGTCCGGATATAGGAGCCAATCACATTATCGTTATTAATCTCAATATATTTTTTCAGTAATTCCGTAAAACCGACTTTGATCTGCTCTACCGGCTTATCTGTACAAGTAGCAGAATATTCATCAACAGCCAGAAGAAAATCCTGCATCCGTTCATTCAGCAATGTGCCTTTTGTACAAACCACCTCAGAAATGCTAGCTTTGATAGTACCATTTTCAATCACTACAGGCAAACGGTATTCCAGTCCTGTCTTGCTAGCATGAATGGATAAAATTTTAATTACCGGTCTTTCTACATTGGTCGTGTCTGCAAAAGCAAACTTTCCATTTACAATTCTTGCACTGTCTATCAAACTGTTGGTTGAGGCATCTTTCATATAGACCATTTTCCCTTCAAATTCAGCCAGAGGTGCACTGCCTTCAATCTTATAACCTTTCATTTGAGAGCAAGCTCCCATCACCAATACCCCAATGAAAAAGGGTAATAGCTCCACATATCTTTTCATTGAACTCTTATTTCTTCTTGAAAGAAAGAAAAGCCGCCCGCCAATAGTCAGCAGAGCGGCTTTCACTTTTCATTTATACATTTGTATAATCATTTATCTTCAGAATCTGAATCCAAGCTTCACCATCGGCATTTCGAATATCTTGATGTTATGGTGACCAGCATTGTACTTATCAAACCCTTTCGGACAAATCTGTATCAGATCATAGCGGTAAGCCAGAGGTTGCATCTCGAAACCGAAAATAAATCCTTTGGCAATGCTATATTCGACACCTGCTACGGCAGCTACTTTGAAACCGTACATCTGCCCGGCTTTGCTTCCTGAGGTGTAAACCTGCGAAGGAAGTTCTTCCGAGTCGTCACTGTCCTTATAGGTATCTCCGGTATATGGTTCAGTTGTTTCAATGCGTGCCATCTGGAAGCCAAGCGCGCCTCCCAGGTATGGATGAATACGTTCGTTGCGAGTCTTGAAATAATAGTTAGAGCCGACAGACATATACCAGTTATTGGTCATCTGCGCATTGATATAGCTTTGCGCAGGGATAATCATATCGGGTACACTGTTATCTCCTTCTACATAGTCTTTTTTGGGAGTCAGGCTGATATTCATGCTGAACTGAAAATTAAGATCCCAGTTGTCAGACAGAAAATATTTTCCTTCGATTCCGGCTATATTGACCAGACTATTATTGTTCAGACTACCGATGTTCAGATAGCGGTTCAGATTGCCGGAGTTATCCGTTCCTCCATTGGGAAGTCCGACTACTCCTTCGGTATTAGTAAACTTGGGCAGCAGGTAAGAAGTGTTCTCATTAAAGAACTTCCCGCTACCAAGTAAAACCGAAACCTGCCACTGTCCTTTCTTCGGGGCAAACGACGCATCATCACTGCTGCTGTAACGCTGCGCCAATGAAGGCGCAGCTGTTATACAGGTCAGCAAAAGTAATGTGCATAGTTTCTTTATCATCTTGTTACTTTTACGTGATTAAGAAATTACTTACTCAAGGTTTCCAATACAGCCTTAACTTGTGCAAGAGCAGTATCATAGATTGCTTTCGCTACATCATAAGCTTCTTGAGCTGTTTCCAAAGCAAGTTTCTTCTGTTCTATTACATAAGCTTCCTTATATTCACCCTTGTTGAACAGTTCAATGCTCTTTTCTGCTGCAGTAACCTTCTGTTTAGCTTCTTCAACTGATTTTTCCTGAGTAGCAACTTCATTCTTCCAATAATTCAGAACAGATTCTACAGTTACCACAGTACCAGTGACTACACCACCGTTGATACCATCAATCTGATCTTGAACAACACTAATCAAGCCATCGTAATCTTGGATCAATTCAGCAAACTTCTTACTATTAGCCTCAGCTTCAGCAGTCAATGCATCTTGTTCCTCTTGTGCTTTCTTCACCTCTTCTTTAGCAGTCTTCAGAGCAATACGAGTCTCGTCAGCTTTTGCAATAAACGGATCCATTAAAGCTGTATTCGTATTTATTTCTGCATTCAGATCGGCAAGTACACCTTCCATTTGAGCCTTCAATGGTTTAATCAAGTCGGCAGCAGCAATCATATCTTTGCAAGTCTGTACATCGTCATTAGCAGCCATCATAGCTCCCAAAGTACCAAAGTCAGTCAAAACAGCACTATTATTCTGCTTAATATAAGCGCGGACCATTGCTTCTGTTACTTCAACAAGTCTGTCTTCGCCAGGAATCACAGTACCAAAAGTAGCATCAGAGGTATACTCTAAAGCATCTTCAGCTGTATTGCGATCTAACTTAGTTGCACTTAATTTAGTAAACTCATCTGCAGAAATATCAGAGCGTAATGCCTGCATGTGGCCAGTTTTCTTACCATCTTTTTCCTCTTCTTTATAGAAAGCATCTTTGCCTGTCATATCTTCAACACTAACTGTATTAGCCAGTATCTGACCGTAAGGATTAGCAGCAAGAGCAGAATAAGTACTAATTGCAGGAGCCACCTTAGCAACAGCAGTAGCAGCCTTTCCAGCAGCTTCAACCAATGCAGCTTTAGCCTTTTCTACTTTCTTATCTTTATCATCAGCAAGAGCTTGATTTCCTGCAGCTTCACCTTTGGCAGCCAAATCAGCAACAGTCTGATCAAGTTTCAGCCATTCAGCCAAAGTAGCATTAGCATCAGCCTTTGCTTTAGCTTGTTTCACTGTATCGTCCAATATAGCTTCCAGTTTGCTGGTAGTTTGTTCAGCAGGAGTCAATGCCTCCCATGCAGCCTTACTAGTAGGAGACAATGCGGTAATCATATTGTCACGGTATGTTTTCTCCAATACCGAAGCTTTTTCTTTTTCTACAGCAGCATCATAAGCAGCTTGATATACGGCATCCCATGCACTATTATAAGCTTTCACTGCAGATTCTACTGCGGCATAAGAAGAATTATAAGCATCTGTCACCTTTTTCAAATCAGTAGTTGGTACTGTAGTTGCTGTACCTTTTACCGCTTTTGCAGAAATTTCCCAGTTAGCTTTATCTTTTTCAAATTTTTCTTTAGCATCTTTGGCTGCCTTTTCTTTTTCTGCCAAAGTCAACTTATTCCATTCAACTCCATTTTCGTCTACAGAATATTTACCTAAAGCATCAATCCAGGCATTCACTTTCATCAGAGTAAGAGATGCCTTACTAGTTCTGGCTGTTACATCTTCTATCTTCAAATCGGCATTGTACTCAGTTTGCGTATACTGAACAGCCAGATAATCAAACACACCTGTACTAACAGTATATCCATCTAAAGATGTAAAATCATTGCTACTACTAAATAATGTCCTCAATCCTTCATTAATAGGTTCAGATTTATAAGCTGCAATATCAAGCTGAGTATTAACCTGTGTTGTAGAGTCTGCTACAGCTTTATCATATGCCTCTTTAGCAGCTTTACGCGCTTTTATCTTTTCGGCTACTTTTTGTTCTGCAGCTTTATAATCTGCGGAAGTCTTAATAGTAGCGATCTCAACATCAGCTTTGCTCTTTTCACTTTCATATTCAGATTTCTTCTTCTTCAGATCCAGAATCTTATCATCCCATGCAGCTGCATCAAAGTCTTCTGCCAAAGCTAACATATTATTTTTCTCATCCAATAAGATTTCTGCTTTTTCAACTGCAATCTGTGCCAACTTCAATTCAGCCTGCAAGCTAGCTAATGTCGGAAGATCAGGATTAACCAATGCATCATAATAATTATCCTGAGCTGTCTTTAAAGCATCGTAATATTGGTTCAGGCTAGCAGAAGCAACATAAAGTCTTTGCTGTGCTTTATCAATAATAGCTTTTTCTCCATCAGAAAGCAGAAGTTTTCCTGCTTCAATCAGTTTCATTGCATTATCATAAGCTTCTTGTGCCTGTGCAGTCTGAGTCTGATAGTTCAACATAGCTGCTTTGAAGATTTCAGCTTCTTCAGCCATTTTATTTTCCCAGTAAGCTTTGTCTCTGTTAGCTTCAGCAATCTTAGCTTCCGCCTCAGCTTTTGCTTGTTCGGTAGCAGCTTGTGCGCGTTCTACTTCCAGTTCTTTCAGTTTCACGTCTAAAGCATGCATCTGAACATCGTACTCTTTGTACTGATTATCCAATTCTTTAGATTTGTTTACCAGTTCCTGATAAGCCACCTGTGCTTTTTGCCATTCCACTTCCACCAGCTTTACCGCAGCCTGTGCCTTAATCAGTTCTGATTTTGCTCCCCGCAGATCAACGATACCTTCCGGTTCATCGGTATCAATACATCCCGTGAATGTAGCTGTCGTACCCGCCATTAGCAAGGTTGCGACCAAATACGTCCATTTTCTCATAAAAGTAAATTAAATGTTATACAATTAATAAATAAAAAATTTGTTTGCTGTCATTTCATAATCCATCTCATCTTGGTGGTCTGTCTTTCTGTTACTTCTTAGGTAACGGGAAAGCATGTATTTCCACCCCGACAGAGGTGTCTGCGGGCTACATTCATTAAATAAGTGAAGAATATTTCTAACCCCTGCTCTCGGACGATGGCAGAGGGGAGGGAAATCTTTTGCAAAAATTAAAGACCAGGTCGTGTTCTTCTCAAAAAATCCGCAGTTTTATTCTGTGTGTTTCCTTTTTTTAGTAGTTTATCAGAAAAAATATCATTTTTGTTTGCATGTTTTCCAAAATATGTCCATATTTGCAGCGTCTTTTCTTCCCGTTACCTAAGAAGTAACACCACTCTAATTCAAGAACTTACCGATCACACAAGCTTTCTTTAAGGAAGTAATTACCGCCACATTCGCTTCATCAATTTTCTTATTCTTAAAAGGCTTCAGATACGTCTCTGTTACGGTGATGGAAGAATGTCCCATTGCTTCAGAAATGACACCGGGATGTATCTCACAATAGTATGCCATCGTAGCCCAAGTGTGGCGGGCGGTGTATGAGCTTAATTCTGAAGTCAATCCCAAAACCTGTTTCAAAATCATTAACTGATAATTAAAATTGCGTAATGCCAGCTGATATTCTTTATAAGAAGTTTCCGTCCCTTCCTCACTGGAGATCAACGAAAAAAGATAAGGAGAAGCCGGATCTGTATTCATATACCTTTTTATTAGCTTCATAGCTTCCGGCACGAGTGTTACAGTCAGAAGTTTGCCAGTCTTTCTGCGACGGTAAGTGATTGCGTTTCCATCCATATCCTTTTTTTTCAAATAGGCAAGGTCTACAAATGGTATCCCACGAAGTAAAAACATTAAAAAGAAAAGGCCACGCGTGCGCTGTAAATCTTTGTTCTCCAGACATAATCGTTTCGGAAGTTCTTTCATCAGGCGTCCCATATCTTCCTTATCCAGTGCCCGCTTCCTGTCCACACGTGTTCCTGTATAGACATACCGGAAATGATGAGGCACATAAGGCGCAATATGACGGTCGACTGCCCGGTTATACACTGCCCGCAACGTACGCATGTAGGTAGAAACGGTATTCCAACTACAATTTTTCCTCCGCAAATACGATTCGAAACTTTTAAGAAACTCCTGAGTAACTTTCCTGAAAGGAAGTTTATCACTTCCATGAAATGCAACCACAGCACTCAAACTACTCCTGTAAATATGAGCAGTGCCATAATTCCCACTTTCCCTTAGCCCATTGGCTACTTCCTTCATAAATGAAATTAAATTCCCCATCTTCTATTAATTTAAATAATACTTTAAAAGGCTTTTCTGAAGAAGTTTGTTCCCTTTTCCCATACTTCCTGAAAACAGTGCCTTTTCTTTCCATTTCCCAAAACTATGAATTACAAATATAACGATATAATTGTTCAGTATACCATAAAAAAACAGTTTTAGGAATACATAAAGAGATAACCGGACTAATCACTCTTAAAATAAAAATGGGACGTTCCCAGGGAAAAAGGGGAAATCAGGAACGTCCCTTGGGTATAGAGAGTTAGTAAAAGCCCGGTCTTTCACAAGTGCAGACCTTTTCTCTCTTCACTAAAATAAACTAAGGACATAGTGGGGAAAATCCTTAGTGGGAAACACGATTATAAACCTCTTCACAGAGATATATAACCGAAAAGTAGTCATATTCAATCACTACATATTGAAAATACAACAATTTTTCATGTGTTATATTCTACCTACTTTCTATTCGGCAATACAAATACTTACCCGGTTTTCTTCGGGTGTTTTGTATGGCTGAACAGTGTCACCTTTAGAATCAACAATCATCCTATCGGTGCTTATTCCTCTTGCCTTCAAAGCATCGGCAACGTTAACAGCCCTTTTCTCGGACAATGCTTTATTGATTCGCGCATTACCGGTATTCACATCAGCGTAACCGGTCACCTGTACTTTTGCTGATGGATTCTTCTGCAAGTATTCTGCCAATCTATCAATCTTTGGCTTTTGGTCATCTTGAATACGTGCCGAATTCAAAGCAAAAAAGATATCTTGTTTCATTGGCTGTACTGCTACCACTTCCTTCTTTGGCTGTGGCTGTTCTATCACAGGAGCAGGCTTCGGTTGTTCCACTACAACCGGTTCCGGTTCGTAATATACAGGCTTGGTTTCTTTATATCCTTTGCCGAACTTAATATTCAAACCAACCAAAGCATTAAACTGCCAGTCGGAGTTTCCTGCTTTCTTGGAATTAAACTTATCAGAAAGAATATTTGCATTACCTTCAATATTGATAGCCAAACGATCATTTAGACGTAAATTGCATCCTAAGCCCAGACGTCCGGCCACAAGAAACTTTCCTTCCGTCCAAAGATAATCCATTTTGTAACCGTTTGCATCAATTGCAACCGCTTCATCATTATCAAAACCACGATTAAGACCTATACCTGCAAAAACATAGCCATTGAATACCCGTTTGGGGTTGAAGCCACAAAACAACGTACTCAAGTCTGATATAATATCAGCATTGCCTTGCAAATATTTATACTGGTAGTCTTGTTGTGGAGTAACCCAACGACCTTTCGCCTGCCATCCGCTGCCTCCTACCCGTGCACTCCACGCAGGGGCAAACTGATAACCGATATTAACAGCAGCAGCCGGAGAAATAAGATCAAAGAACTTAGCTTCTCCAACTGTATGGGCAGCACCTGCCTGCACTTGCATAAACCAATGAGGTCTAAATTCTATTTTACCTTCCTCTTTGATTTTCTGTTCCTGCGCAAAAGATACTGTTCCACCTAAAGCTAAGACAAATGCAGTCAACCACAGTTTCTTTCTATTCATACTTATCTCTTTTCTTTTAAAGAGAGAGCATCCCTGCTGAATCAAAAGGGATGCTCTCAGTTTAGAGTTATTCATAAGTCCGGGTTTTCACCCCAACGAGATTATTCTCTGTTTTGAACTACTGTTACTGTCTCTTTTTAAGCGGAGCATCAACTTTGCATTGACTTGTTGCACCCCATTTATCCAGAACAGACAAAGTAACATAACTATCAGTTGCCGCTACATCATTCTTGATGTCAGTTACACTCGTTTTCAAAGCAATTGTAACCTTGTCACCTGCCTTAATTTCAACAGGTTCGGTACCTTCGTGCAGAACTCCCGTACCTACTTGAATTGTCATATATCCGGCAGCAACCTCACTTAATGCCACTGTGTATTTGCTGACTCTGGTTTCAGTAGCCCAATTGATATAAGTATTACCACTCATATTTACATCTTGCCACTTAATATCAGTATTGTTCATTGTAAACTCAAAGCTCTTCTTATCCAAAGACAGAGACTTGCCAGTAATACCCTTCTGCTTACCTTCTTTGATCGGTGACTTAATAGTCAAATTGTAAGTATAGCTATAAGTAGCCAAACGTTCATTGTTAAACGGATGATAAGTAGAGACAAACTTACGTGCAGAGTATGCACCTGCATTATCTTCGTCAGCTACGCCGTCAGCTTCTTTAACATCCTTCATTGGGTCTACACTTATCGCATCTGTTGCACCAGTCAACCATGCAGCAGCTTTCACACCATTGAATGTAGGTACTGTTTCTTCAAATGTGATACATTGAGCATCCGCTGCAGATACACTGAATAGTTTATTCAGGTTATACAGGATCTTATCACCATTAGCATTCAATTCACCAAAAGCAGTAGCTTCAGTCTTAGTAGCATCGAAATATGCTGATAACGGTTCAAACTTAAAGATTGCATCATTATCTTGTTTAACTACAACTTTAAATTTAGTAGAATATACAACCTTATTGTTATCCTTAGTATCTACAATATTCAATGTTACATCATGAGATGTTGCAGCTACCTTAGCAGGTTTAAAGTGAGCTACCACGCTAAACGTTATACCCTTAGCATAATCATCTACAGTATTAATTGTGATAGGTTCACCATCAATATCAGCAGCCTGTAGTTCGAATTGGATGCTATTATCAGCAAAATTATATTCCCAATCTTTACCATTGACACGGATCTTACCGTCAGTATAAGCTATTTCTTTAAGCTGAATATTATAACGGCCTTGTCTGAGCAAGTCTTTCATAGCTGTCACATCAGAAGAAGTCCACTGGTTCTTCACATCCGGTGTGATAGTCCATTCCATGTCAGCTACAGTTACATCAACTACAATGTTCTTGAAATCAATATTCATGGTAGTAGTTGCCGTTGTTCCATCTGTTTTCAGATAATGAATAGTCACAGGCATTCTTCCTTCTTTTTCTGCATAAATTGTTCTGGCATCCGCATCTAGTTTGACACCTAATAATTCTGCAGTATTTCTATCAGCACCTTCAATAGTATAATAGAAATCAACAGCTGCATTCATTCTGTCCCCAACCAGTTCATCCAAACTATGTACCGTACGATAAACAGCATCTACACTAGGACCAGTACATGACATTGCCCGCATTTTAGCCGTCACTTTTACAGCATAGTCTGATATAATTTCATTTCCAAAAGCATCTTTTGTTGTTAAAGCATATGCAATATCATTGCTGCCTGGAAGATCACTGTAAGCTACTCCGTCAGCAACAGCAATACTTAAATCGAATACACCCTTATTAGGTGTTTTATCTGCACGAGTTAACGGTTTTTCACTTACGTTCTGAGCAACTTCAGCGATTGTATAGTTTGTATTGCCTTTAGAATCTGTCAAATCAAGAGAATATGCACTAAGATCAAGATCTACCGGATTAATTAATGCATTAATTGTAGCTCCTTTAGAAGTCAATAAATCACCGGCAATATATTTTTTTCCGTTGAATTCAAAATCTTTGGGAACACGTCCATAATACATATTAACAGTAGTAGCAGTAGTCGGGGTCTCTATTTTATTACCAATAAGCGTTACTACTTTCATGCTTGAAATTTTGTCAGCAGACGGCAAAATAACAGTCTGGTCAGTATATGAACCATCCGCATTCTGAGCTCCTACGTGAAGTACCCAATTCGGGCGGTCTGTTCCTTTTACAATATATACACTTGTCTGTGCGTAAGCTCCTTGTACAAGTTTACCATTACCACCTTCTGCAGTTGCATCCCAAAAGTACCAATATCCATCTTCACCGATAAAAGGCGATTGTCCGTCTTTACCATCCTTTCCATTTTCTCCTTTTGCAAACCATCCGGTAGGTTCGTTATCGATCAGCCATTCGCCGGTTTTCTCATCAATAGTAACTTTTGAGCCTGGAGCGCCATCAGCACCTGCTGCTCCCGGAGTACCAGCCGCACCTGTATCTCCTTTGTCTCCCTTATCTCCCTTGTCACCTTTGGCACCACTTACGATTTCATAAGATTTTTCATCGTTAAATGTAATCTTGAATCCCCCTGCAATAGATTCCACATTTGTAACCCACTTACCACTATCTACAAACTTCTGCAAACTTTCGATACTAGCTTTGTTTGCGTCAATCTGAGTTTGCAGATTGTCTATGTCATCATCGTAGTCCTTACAGCCTACGTAGGTGACAGTTGAAAGCGCTAATGCTCCGAAAAACATCACTCTAATAAATTTTTTCTTCATAACTACTTAAAAATTACATTAATAATATATTATTAAACACTAAGTTTCAATAACACCTTCCCGTTACTTTGTAGGTAACAGGAAAGCATGTTTTTCCACCCCGACAGAGGTGTCTGCGGGCTACATTCATTAAATAAGTAAAGAATATTTTTAACCCCTGCTCTCAGACGATGGCAGAGGGGAGGGAAATCTTTTGCAAAAATTAAAGAGCAAGCCGTGTTCTTCTCAAAAAATCCGCAGTTTTATTCTGTGTGTTTCCTTTTTTTAGTAGTTTATCAGAAAAAATATCATTTTTGTTTGCATGTTTTCCAAAATATGTTCATATTTGCAGCGTCTTTTCTTCCCGTTACCTACAAAGTAACACTACTCTAATTCAAGAATTTACTACTCAAAAAAGTCTTTCTTAAAGAAGAAATTACCGTCACATTCGCTTCATCAATTTTCTTATTCTTAAAAGGCTTCAGATACGTCTCTGTTACGGTGATGGAAGAATGTCCCATCGCTTCAGAAATGACGCCGGGATGTATCTCACAATAGTATGCCATCGTAGCCCAAGTATGGCGGGCGGTGTATGAACTCAATTCTGAAGTCAATCCCAAAACCTGTTTCAAAATCATTAACTGATAATTAAAATTACGCAGTGCCAGCTGATATTCTTTATAGGCTGCTTCTGTCCCTTCTCCACTGGTAATCAGTGAAAAAAGATAAGGAGAAGCCGGATCGGTGTTCATATACCGCTTTATCAGCTTCATGGCTTCCGGCACCAGAGTTACGGTCAATAATCTACCGGTCTTTCTACGACGGTAAGTGATTGTGTTTCCATCCATATCGTGCTTTTTCAGATAGGCAAGGTCCACAAACGGAATTCCACGAAGTAAAAACATCAAAAAGAATAGCGCACACGTACGCTGCAACTCTTTATTTTCCTGACACAATCGTTTCGGAAGTTCTTTCATCAAACGTTCCATATCTTCCTTATCGAGTGCACGTTTCCTGTCCGCGCGCGTTCCTGTATAAACATACCGGAAGTGATGGGGCACATAAGGCGCAATATGGCGGTCGACCGCCCGGTTATACACTGCCCGCAATGTACGCATGTAGGTAGAAACGGTATTCCAACTACAATTTCTTCCCCGCAAATACGATTCGAAACTTTTAAGAAACTCCTGAGTAACTTTCCTGAAAGGAAGTTTATCACTTCCATGGAATGAAATGACAGCACTCATGCTACTTCTGTAAATGTGGGCAGTCCCATAATTCCCACTTTCCCGCAGCCCATTGGCTACTTCTTTCATAAATGAAATTAAATTCCCCATTTTTCTACTAGTTAAGATAATACTAAAGACCATTTTTGAAGAAGTTAATTCCCTTTCCCGCAACTTCTCCAACGGTACCTTTACTTTCTATTCTCCAAATATTAATAAGACAAAGATAGAGATAAATTTGTTCGGTATCAGATCAGCTACATCAAAAGGTGCATTTACTAGCAAAGTACTGACACTTCGCATTCAGCCCTTTCAGCTTCATTCGCAAATGCCTTCATAGAAGGGGATAGCGGCTGAATGCAGAAAATAGCTGTATAATAGCACGGAGTAAAAGTAGTACATCTTTCATGCAAATGTTGTACATCTCCGACTCAAACGTAGTACTAGCACCAAGCAACTTAAGTACTTCTCACAAGCAAGTCTTGTACTTATCCGGAAGTACTCTTATAGGAGTTTCTAAGTTGTAATTCACCTGTTCATCAAACATTGGGTATTTCTACAAAAAAAGAGACGAATAAAGAATGAAATACAGAGTATCTCAAACTAAAAACGCTGATTTTCTTTTTAAATCCGTACTTTTGCAGACAGGTTTGTTTCCTGCAAACTTGCTGAAACGCATCTTTTAGAATCTGATTAATTAAATGAAGGTAGTATTATGGCAGAGCAGAATCACATTATCCTGATTAAAAACATGGTTTGCAACCGTTGTGTACTGGTTGTAACGGAAATGCTCAAAGGACTGCACCTCACTCCTCTCAATGTGGAACTGGGCAAGGCTGTCGTACAAGAGGAGCTAAAACCCGATGATTGGAAAAACATCAAAGAGGCGCTCGAAAAATACGGATTCGAATGGATTGACGATAAACGTATGCGCATCATCGAACAGATTCGGACTGCAATCATCGAATTGGTACATTACGAAGATAATGCCTCCAAACTTAAATTGTCCGAATACTTAAAAGAGAAATGCCACTACGACTATAGTTTTCTGAGCAAATTGTTTTCCGAAGTCAACGGAGTCAGCATAGAGAAGTACTATATTGCCCAGAAAGTGGAACGAATCAAAGAGTTGCTTATCTACGATGAACTCTCCATCAGTGAAATAGCCGACCTGCTGCAATACTCAAGCGTTGCACATCTGAGTACACAATTTCGTAATGTGACCGGTATGACACCCAGCCAGTTCAAGCAGCTCAAGGAACATAAACGGGAACCGTTGGATGAAATATAAGATATAAATCATATCCATAATTCTGTAACAACCCTCCGCATCTTACGCCTTACCTTTGCAAAGAATAAAAAAAGGGAAAGCGTATGAAAACTAAAAAAACATATCAGATCACAGGAATGAGCTGCGCGTCATGTGCAGCCAGAATAGATAAGGTACTAAATGCCCAGCCGGGCGTATGCGAAGCAACTATCAATTATGCAACAGCCAGCGCACAGGTAGTTTATGATTCTGACGAATGTTCGGATCAGTCATTGAAAACAGCGGTACAGAATGCCGGATACGATTTGCTGACAGATACAGGCAATGACACCAACGAAGAGGCGGAACAAGCACATGCGAAAAGGTACCGGTCACTGAAAACCCAAACAATCGGAGCGGTAGCATTGGCAGTGCCTGTTATGGTAATCAGCATGTGGTTTTCCGAGCTCACACTGATGAAATATATAGTGTGGATTCTATCTACAATCGTGGTTCTGGGCTTCGGACGCAGTTTCTACGTCCATGCGTGGAAACAATTAAAACATGGATCTTCAAACATGGATACACTGGTAGCCATCAGCACCGGAATAGCTTATCTGTTCAGTGTATTCAACCTGCTTTTCCCCGATTTCTGGTTATCGCGAGGCGTAGCTCCGCATCTTTACTTTGAGGCGGCAAGTATGATTATCGCCTTCATCCTGCTAGGCAGATTACTGGAAGAACGGGCTAAACAAAACACATCGACCGCCATCAAAAAGCTGATAGGGCTACAGCCTAAAACCGTCACTATCATCACCGAATCGGGCGAACGGACTGTTCCGATTGAAAAAGCCCGTATCGGCGATATCATTGCCGTCAAGCCGGGAGAACGCATAGCAGTAGACGGAACAGTGACAATCGGCGAATCGTACGTAGATGAAAGTATGCTGAGCGGTGAACCGGTAGCGGTACACAAGCAGACCGGCGAAAAGGTATATGCAGGTACTATCAATCAGAAAGGAGCTTTTCGTTTCAGGACGGATAAGACAGGATCGGACACGATGCTGGCACAGATTATCCGCATGGTACAGGATGCGCAGGGAAGTAAAGCGCCGGTCCAGAAGCTGGTAGATAAAATCGCAGGAATCTTTGTACCTGTCATTATAGGAATAGCGGTTCTGTCGTTTATCATCTGGATATTGTTTGCACCTACGGAAGGCTTCACACACGGACTGCTGGCAATGGTTACCGTACTCATAATTGCCTGTCCCTGCGCATTGGGACTGGCCACTCCGACGGCACTGATTGTAGGAATAGGCAAGGGAGCGGAACAGGGAATCCTGATAAAAGATGCCACCAGCCTGGAAGTCGCACGGAAGATAGATGCAGTGGTGCTCGATAAAACCGGGACCATCACCGAAGGTCATCCCATTGTTGTAAACAGCTTATGGAGCAAAGGAACGGAAGAGACCGGAAATATATTATATAGTCTGGAACGTTTGTCCGAACATCCGCTTGCGGAAGCTGTTGTAAATGAATGGAAGAATGAGACAGCCATCCCCGTCACAGGTTTTGAGAATATCCCGGGAAAAGGTATAAAAGGAACGGTCGATAATGAAACCTATTATGTGGGAAACTCTGATTTACTGATTGCCAACGGAGTTTATCCGGATGAAGAATTACAGCAACAGGCAGACATCTGGCATAAAGAGGCAAAAACGGTTATCTGGTTTGGTCATTCTACGAAAGCAATAGCGGTGATCGCTATAACAGATCAGATGAAATCGACTTCAAAAGAAGCCATCCGCAGATTACGGAAAATGGGAATTACAGTCTACATGCTGACAGGAGACAATGAAGACACCGCCAGAGAAATAGCGCAGAAGGCAGCTATCGGACATTATAAGTCAAGTGTACTTCCACAGGACAAGGCTCTCTTTATAAAGCAATTGCAACAGGAGGGCAAGAAGGTGGCGATGGTAGGCGATGGTATTAATGACAGCGCAGCTCTGGCACAGGCAGACCTGAGTATCGCCATGGGAAAAGGAAGCGACATAGCAATGGATACCGCAATGATTACTATCCTGTCGTCCGATCTGATGAAAATCCCGGAAACGATTCGCTTATCCCAGCTCACGGTAAGAACCATTCATCAGAACCTGTTCTGGGCATTTATATATAATCTGATTGGAGTGCCCATTGCGGCAGGTATCCTCTACCCGCTTAACGGATTCCTCCTGAATCCGATGATTGGAGGTGCTGCCATGGCATTCAGCAGCGTAAGTGTGGTGGCCAACAGCCTGCGTCTGAAAGGGAAGAAAATCCAGAGAAAGACAGAGGTGCCACCAGCAGAAAAAGAAGTGGTACCCATCAATGAAGTTGAACCAATAAATAAAGAAAACATGAAGAAGAATTTTAAAGTAGAAGGAATGATGTGCAACAACTGTCGCACACATGTCGAAAAAGCACTTAACAGCATCGATGGAGTAAAAGCCGTCGTAACACTGAACCCTCCGGTAGCTACTGTTGAGTTCGATAAAGACGAAATGCCGCTTGAAGAGTTGCAACAAGTCGTATCAGATAAAGCCGGAGATTATCAGTTACATGAATAACCGGATGATCATAAAAAGGCGTGCGCTGTTAATAACAGGCACGCCTTTTCTCTAATACACAAACATTGAATTTATCAGTATTCAGGTGCCCGTCAATATAACGAATACCATCCACTTAAAAAAGTCCTCGTAAAAGCGCATACATGCCTCTTTACATTCTACCGCCGCCCAAAGCCTGATACAAAGTAATCACACCCTGGATTTCGGTGAAGCGATTCGCTACTTTAGAAAGTTTTGCATTCAACAGCGTCTGTTGGGCTGTCAACACTTCCAGATAAGTGGTGTCTCCATGTTTCATCAGAAGGCTGGTACTCTTGGCTACCGTCTGCAAAGAAGTAACCTGCTTGTCGTAGAAAGCGGCCTTGTCCCGTGCTGTCTGATATTGCACCAGTGCTTCGTTGACTTCCACTCCCGCATTCAGCAGTGTCTGTTCGAAGCTGAGGCGGGCTTCTTCCTGTTGTGCTTTCGCTATTTTCAGCTGGGCAATGTTAGCTCCTTTATTAAATAAAGGTTGCGTCAGAGAAGCCACGGCAGAAGCGAGAAACTTACCCGGATTGATAATCATGTTTCCAGCGCTGTTAGTCCATCCGGCACTGCCACTCAACATGATAGAAGGATAGAAAGCGGCACGGGCAGCATTCGTTGTATAGAAAGCCTGTGCTAGTGAGAACTCCGCACTACGCACATCCGGACGATTGGAAAGCATCTGCAGAGGAATACCTACGGAGAAGTCTTCCGGCAACTGCTGGTTTTCCAGTTTTCCACGCTGTATGCCATGAGGTGTTTCCGCCAACAGCAAAGCCATTGAGTTTTCCGCCTGGTTGATTTGCTCTTTCAAATCGAGCACCGTCGTACAGATATTATAATAGGTAGCTTCTGTCTGTGCCAGTCCTGCCTCGTTCATCATACCGGCATTCTTCATGGCACGGGCCACTCTCACGCTCTCTTTCCAGGCCGATTCGGTAGCAGCTGCAATCTCGTATTGAGAATCAAGCATCAGCAAAGTATAATAAGTATTTGCCACGGAAGATACCAATTGTGTCTTCACTGCCTGTTCATACTCCTTGCTCTGTTCGTAAGCGGCTTTTGCACGGTGTTTGGCTGTAGTCACTTTTCCAAAGATGTCCAGTTCCCACGAAGCAGTCACCGGCAACGAATAAGTCTGCGTAGCTTTTCCACGGTCGAAGCTGCTCACAGCCCCTTCCGGAGCCAGAAACAACGAAGGCAGATAAGATAACTTGGATGTCATCAGCGATGCCTCCGCTTCCTTCACACGCAGATGAGCAGTCTGCATATCGGTGTTGCGTACCAAAGCCGAATCAATGAGATTCTGTAAATATGGATCGGTAAACACCTCTTTCCACGAGAGGTTTCCGAAGTTTGTCGTATCGGTGGCAGCGACTGTCTCGCTGCCGTAGAGTCCCTCGGGAACTTCCGATACCGGTTTGTATTTATTGTATATACCGCAACTGCTTAGTACCAGCGTTGCTGCGGATAAGATGATTATTTTCTTCATTGTCAATTATTCCTTTCCTGCTTTAGACTTCTCTTCTTCACTTACTTTGATTTCTGTCTCAATCTGCCAGTCTTCCGTAGGGGCACTCTGCATAGGGCGCAAACGTTCCTGCAACCACTGGAAGGCGATAAACAAGGTAGGCACGATGAATAGCAATGCCAATGTACCGATAGTCATACCACCGACTACACCTGTACCCAACGAACGGTTACCGTTTGCTCCTACCCCACTGGACATCATCAGAGGGAACAGACCGAAAATCATCGTCAACGCTGTCATCAGAATCGGACGGAGACGGGCTTTAGCCGCACTGACAGCAGAAGCAATCAGTCCCATACCTGCCTTACGGCGTTCCGCCGCATATTCCGTCAGCAGGATAGCTGTCTTAGCCAGCAGACCGATCAGCATAATCAAACCTGTCTGCAAGTAAATGTTATTCTCCAGTCCGAACATCCATGCGAAGAGAAAGCTTCCCATCAATCCGCAAGGTACGCTCAGAAGAACAGCGAACGGAATAATAAAGCTCTCATACAACGCACTCAGGATGAGGTAGATCATCAGGAAGCAAATTCCGAAGATGATCACCGTCGTACCACTCTGCTGGTTCTCTTCACGGGTGATGCCTCCATAATCATAGCCATACCCCTTCGGAAGAGCCTGTACCGCCGTTTCCTGTACGGCTTTGATAGCATCACCGGTACTGTATCCGTCTGCCGGCATCGCATTCACCGCAATAGAGTTGTACATATTGAAGCGGCTCAGCGACTCTGCACCGTAACTGCGTGTCAACGTTACAAACTGGCTCAGCGGTGCCATCTCACCATTCGACATACGTACAAAAGCATTATCCAGTGAAGATTCATCCAGACGGAATTGAGGGTCAGCCTGAATCATCACTCTATATACTTTAGAAAAACGATTGAAGTTGGACACATACTGACCACCATAATAGCCCGACAATGTGCTCAGCACAGCATCCGGTGTAATACCTGCCCGTTTACACTTGGCAGCATCCACCTCTACCGTCCATTGCGGATAGCGTACGTCGAACGTAGAATATGCCATCGCAATCTCCGGACGCTGGTTCAATGCACCCAGATATTGCTGGGTAGTGGTAAAGAACTCGTTGATATCACCGCCCATCTTATCCTGCATGTGAAGTTCCAGCGCATTACCCATACCATAACCCGGAATCATACCCGGAGAAATAGCGAAGACACTGGCATCCTTGATATCCGCCGTACGACCATATACCTGGCCGATGACTGCCTGCACGTTATCCTCATCATTCGGACGCTCGTCCCACGGTTTCAGTTTCAGAATCAACATACCAAACGAGCTTCCCTGCCCTGCCAACAATCCGTAACCGGCCACTTTCTGCACGTGTGCTATCTGCGGAATATCCATCAGGCGCTTTTCGATGCGTTCCATCACCTCATCGGTCGTGGTCAGCGAGCTACCTGCCGCTGTACTTACATTGACGAATACCACACCCTGGTCTTCGTCCGGCACCAGACTCGTCTTTGTCGTATTCATCAGGAATACAAGCAACACTACGGAGCAAGCCAGCAACGACCATGCCAACCATCTGCGTTTGATAAAGATCAACACGACATTCTTATATTTCTCTACCATGATATCGAAAGCCGAGTTGAAAGCCTTACGGAAACGTGCCGCAAAATTATTCTTCTGCGTACCGTCTTCGTTAATATAAGGCCTCAGCAGCAATGCGCACAATGCCGGACTCAGCGTCAACGCATTGACAGCGGAAATACCAACGGCAACCGCCATCGTCAGACCAAACTGGGTATAGAACGTACCGGAAGTACCTCCCATAAAAGATACCGGAATAAATACCGCCATAAACACCAGTGAAGAGGTGATAACAGCATTACTGATACCTTTCATGGCATCGATACTTGCCATGTAGGACGACCTGTACCCTACGTCGAACCGTGCCTGCACCGCCTCGACGACAATAATCGCATCATCCACCACCGTACCGATCACCAGCACAAGCGCGAACAGCGTAAGCAGATTGATACTGAAACCTACCATAGCCATGAAAGCAAACGTACCAATCAGCGAAACAATCACTCCCACCAGAGGAATCAAGGTAGAACGGAAGTCCTGCAAGAAGACATATACCACAAGAATAACTAGAATGATAGCCTCGATCAAGGTCTTCACCACCTCATGAATAGAAGCGAAAAGGAAGTCATTCGAACTCATGATCTGTGTCAGTTCCACTCCCTTCGGAAGGTCTTTGCGGGCTTCTTCGAGCAGTTTGTCAATATTCTGATTGACTTCGGTCGCATTGGAACCTGCCGTCTGGAATATCATACACGAAACACCCGGATGACCGTCGAGACCACCATGATAGGCATAACTATCCTGTCCCAGTTGTATATCGGCAATGTCTTTCAGCTTCAATACTTCGCCGTTGTCCGTAGAACGGATGACAATATCTCCAAACTCTTCCGGAGTGATCAGACGTCCTTTATATTTCATCGTATATTGATAGGTTTCGTTTGAGTTCTCACCAAACGAACCGGTAGCCGATTCGATATTCTGTTCGGCAAGTACGGTGGTGATATCAGACGGAATCAGTTTATACTGTGCCATCACGTCCGGTTTCATCCACACACGCATACTGTACTCACCTCCCATCACCATCAGGTCGCCTACACCCGAGACACGAAGAATCTCCGGTTTCAGGTTGATACTGATATAGTTGGAAAGGAAGTTTTCATCGTAACTGTCGTCCGGGCTGAACAGAGAGAACATCTGCAAGATACTCGTCTGACGCTTGGAAGTCGTTACACCGACCTGCGTCACTTCCGCCGGAAGCTGTCCTGTGGCTCTCGATACACGGTTCTGCACGTTGACAGCCGCCATATCCGGGTCTGTCCCCTGCTTAAAGTAAACGGTAATACTTACCGTACCGGAATTCGTTGCTGTAGAAGTCATATAGGTCATGTCTTCCACCCCATTGATGGCTTCTTCCAAAGGTGCAATAACACTCTTCTGTAACGTTTCCGCACTTGCACCATAATAGGTGGTACTCACCATAATGGTAGGCGGAGCTATATCGGGATATTGTTCAACGGGCAGACTGAACAACCCGATGATGCCCACAACGACAATCGTTATAGAAATGACTGCCGATAATACCGGACGTTCAATAAAGGTTCTTAAATTCATGGATAATTCCTCCTTTGTTTAATTTTCAGTAGTTGTCGTAGCGGCCTGAGCTGTCTTTGCCTTGATTGGCGTACCCTCGCGAAGCAATCCTACACCTTCCGTTACAATCACATCTCCCGAAACCAGTCCTTCATCTACAATAAATTCCCGACCGCCATTGACGCGGGTCACCTGCACCTGATTGGATTGTGCCTTGCCATCTACTACTTTGTATACATATCTCTTGTCCTGGATTTCGAACGTAGCTCCTTGCGGTATCACGATAGCTCCGGTTTTCTGCACGGGAAATATGACATTACCGGCACCACCGCTATGCAGCAATCCCTCTTTATTGGGGAATACGGCACGCAGGCTGACAGTACCCGTCGAACGGTCGATGACGCCACTGATAGACTCGATCTGGCCCTGCTGCGGATAATCGGACTTATCATTCAGCTGCAAACTGATAGTCGGCATATTCTTCAATGCTTCTTCTTTAGAACCATACTGGCGGATCAATCCCAGCAGTTGGTTTTCCGTCATCGAGAAGTAAACGTACATATCCGAATTGTCGGAAACGGTGGTCAAAGGTTCGGCGATATTGGAACTAACCAATGCGCCTACCCGATAAGGCAATGTACCTATCACACCGTCCGCCGGACTTTTCACTACCGTATAAGACAGATTATTACGGGCACTCACTTCTTGTGCTTTCGCCTGCGCCAGTTGCGCTTTGGCAGCCAGCAGAGAGTTTTTTGCCGTACTCAGATCGAATGAGGAAACTACATTCTCCTTATACAGTTCCTCTTTGCTTTCATAAGTCAGTTGTGCCGTAGCCAGAGAAGCCTTAGCGGACTCTACGTTTGCCACTGCCGTCTGCAATGCAGCTTCATACGGCACCTGGTCAATTATAAACAACGTTTGTCCGTTTTTTACGCGCTGACCTTCCGTCACGCACACTTTCGTCAGCGTACCTCCTACCTGCGGATAAATATCAATATCCTGACGTCCACGGATAGCCGCCGAATAAGCGCTCGAAATCATCCGGTCTGCCGGAGCAACAGTCATCACTTCATATTCTGTTTCCATTTGTGTGGGTGATGCCTGCTTACAACCTGTAGCGGCAACCAGACAGCAGAGCAACAATAGCCCTTGCTTGACATTACATACCTTTTTACTCATTTTATTATTACCTATTAAGATTTTTGATCGCGGCAAAGGTAGACTGTTTCCACCATAGAAAACTGGTCTTAGTGTTTCCAGTTTTGTTCATTTTCAGAACAACATGAGCGATATTTAGTGAAAAAGTCCTATTTTTACCGACAAAAAGAGAAGAAGATATGAAACAGAGAGACTCTATCCTTGCTATCATGCGCGAACCGTTCGCTGCCGGACTTGATGAAAATTTATCTCCAATCATGCACCATCTATGGAAGCTGGAAGGAGGAGCCATTTATTTTTGCCATAACGGCTGGGCTCATGTCACGATTGATCTGAAAGATTATGAAATAGTACCCAATACCCAGCTGGTACTCCTGCCCGGAACCATTATCCGTATCAATGGCAGTAGCAGTGACTTCACCGCTTCTTTCTTCGGATTTCCTAAAGAAATGTTCCGGGAAGCCTGCCTCCGCTTCGAGCCTATCTTCTTCCGGTTTATAAAAGAGCATCCCTGCTACGTGCTCCCCGAAGAAAATACCGGAGCTATCCGTGGATTGATACGCGCAACGACTGCTATCTACAACGACCGCGAAAATCGTTTCAGAAACCAAATCGCGAAAAATCATCTTCAATCTTTCATGCTCGATATTTACGACAAATATTATCGCTACTTCGATAAACACGAAATAGAAGGAGGAAGCCGCCAAGATGAAATATTCAAGAACTTCGTCGCATTAGTGCACGAAAACTGTATTTCGCAACGGGAAGTTACGTTCTATGCCAATAAACTCTGTATCTCCACCAAGTATCTGACAGGCATCTGCCGTAGCGTGACGGGAGATTCGGCGAAGAAGATCATTGATGATTTTGCTATTCTGGAGATAAAGGTATTGCTCCAGTCAACCGATCTGACCATGCAGGATATAGCCGACCAGCTCGGTTTTCCGGACCAGTCGTATCTGGGAAGATACTTCAAGCGGCATGAGGGAATATCACCCAGAGAATATCAAAATAAATATGCCATGTAGGATGGATTAAGTACGGCATACCGCAACCTTCAACGCTGTTCGTTTCACTGCCCACAATGCACACAGCAGTGAACAAACAGCACAAACCACAAAAGTTACTCCGGTAGACAGGAGGATATCTCCCAGTCCGACCAATGGAGAAACGATGCCTCCGGATGCGAAACAGAGTGCACCCAGCAAAGCGGAAGCAGCTCCTGCATATCTGCGTTCGCAATCCATCGCCAGAGTGGTAGAGGCTGTGAAAGTCAGTCCCATCATAAAGAGCAATGCAAACATAAGCAGTTCGTACGTCCAAAAGCCACAGCCGCTATAGAGTGCCGCCATCTGAAGGATCGCAAACACCAGCATACCAATGCATCCGGTCAGTGTTCCATTCTCGGTCCGGCGGAATTTCACTGATATGGCGGCAGCCACTCCGATAGCCACAGCATTCACGGCAAAGCAGATGCTGAAGGCAAAAGGAGAAAACCCGTAATGTTGCTGGATGATAAAAGGAGAAGAGGCGATATAGGCAAACAGGATGCCCTGCGCAAAAGCCAGCTGAAGTACATAGAGCATATAACGACGGTTATGAACAATGATGCCGAAACTCCGGAAAGTAGCAAAGACACCCGTCTTGGAACGTTTCTCAGTGGGCAAGGACTCCTTAAAGCGGATACATCCGATACCCAGCAAAATCCCGATGAACAGCAGAATCATAAAAATACCCTGCCAGCCTACGCTTCCTGTCAACAATCCTCCGATGACCGGAGCAGCCACAGGAGCCACTCCATTGATCGCTCCGATCACAGCCAGCATTTTAGCCAGTTCCTTTCCCGAAAACTTATCGGTGGCTACCGAACGGGAAATCACAATTCCCCCCGCCCCTGCTACACCTTGTATCAGCCGTAAAGTGACAAACGAATAAATATCCGGTGCAAAAAGACAAAGCAGCGTGGACACAATAAACAGCACCATCGAAACTAATAATAACGGGCGCCTGCCATATTTATCACTCAGCGGACCAAAAAAGATTTGTCCCAGTGCCAGCCCGATCATACTGGTTGTCAGTCCCATCTGAACCATCGGCAAACTGGCAGAAAAATAGTCTGCCATGGCCGGCAGACTAGGTAAATACATATCCGTCACAAAAGGACCGAATGCCGATAACATGCCCAACAGTGTCAGCAAAAACACTTTTGAGTTCTCTTTATTTATTGCAGTCATAATCTATTGTTTTTTATTCCGGGGGCAAAGGTAGATGATTCCCGGTATCTTTCTACAAACATAATGCGAACAAAACCGGACCTTTTCAGAACACTTTTATGTTTTTCGTCCGTCTCTTCCCCCAATCATATCTTTCCGCACAATCGTTAAAAAACATTATATTTACATATATACAGCGTTACAACTTACCTGATATTTTTCATAATTTTGCAAAACGAAAAACAGAAAACAGGTATCAAGATGAAACTAAGATATTATCAAATAGCCATTCGTTATAAGAATAAAATGCATGATTTCCACGGTTGGGGTGTATCTGCACAGATTTGATAATTCTCATAAAACTACTCGCCACGACGCGAAACGATAATTCCTTCTCAGGGAGTCACGTGATATAGGAGCGTATATTTACCATTATCAACTAAATTTCTTTTTCACTTTATGAGCAAAAAAAGATGGCTCATAGTGCCGCTATGCGCAGCACTGTGCAGCCAGGGAGTGTTTGCCCAAACGTCTGGCAGGAAAGTTTTGGGCATTAATGAAATGTTCCGTCTGGCAGACGAGAACAGTCAGAGTATTCAAACGTATAAAACGGGAAAAGAAACGGCGGATGAAGCATTGAAAGCCGCCAAGTCCCAACGACTGCCGGACATCGGAGCTTCGCTCTCGTTCAGCTATCTGGGCGACGGATATCTGTGGGACCGTGACTTTAAAAACGGACAGAACATTCCCATGCCTCACTTCGGCAACAACTTTGCCTTGGAAGCCCAACAGGTCATTTACGCGGGCGGAGCTATCAACAGCAGCATCACTCTGGCGGAACTCGGACAACAGATGGCTACATTGGACTGGCAGAAAAATCGTCAGGAGATACGTTTTCTTCTGACCGGTTACTATCTGGATTTATACAAGCTGAACAATCAGATTCAAGTATTACAGAAAAACCTTGATCTGACGGAGCAAGTGATTCACAACATGGAAGCCAGACGTACGCAAGGAACGGCTCTAAAAAATGATATCACCCGCTATGAACTCCAGAAAGAAACGCTGAAGCTACAACTCGCCAAAGTGCAGGATGCCTGCAAGATTATAAACCACCAATTGGTGACTACCCTCCACCTGCCAGCCGGCACAGAAATAGTCCCCGACTCTACATTGCTGGACGAAGAAGTCAAGGCACTGGCGGAAAATGACTGGCAACTGCTGGCTACCCAAAGCAATGTAGGTTTGCAACAGGCACAACTGGCCATTCAGATGAACAAGCAGAAAGTGAAGCTGGAACGCTCGGAGCTTCTTCCTAAAATAGCGCTCGTAGCCGGAGAACATCTGGACGGACCCATTACTATCGAAGTTCCCGTACTGGACAATAACTTCAACTACTGGTATGTGGGAGTCGGGATAAAATACAACCTTTCTTCGTTGTTCAAAAACAATAAAAAGGTGCGTCAGGCAAAACTGAATATGCGAAAAGCACAGGAAGAGTATTCATTGGCACAAGAGCAGATAGAAAACAGCGTGCAGGCTAATTACGTCAATTTCCTGACCTCATTCACCGACCTCCGCACTCAGGAAAAAAGTGTGGAACTGGCCAATCAGAACTACAACGTGACCAGCAACCGCTACAAAAATGACCTGGCCCTGCTCACCGATATGCTCGATGCAAGCAACATGAAGTTGAGTGCCGACCTGGGACTGGTCAACGCGCGTATCAACGTAGTCTACAGTTACTACAAGATGAAATACATTACTCATACACTTTAAAGAAACATCTCGTCAGAGAATAATTCAGTCAAATTCAACCCCTTAAAAACAGACTCATCATGATTGCAAGAAAAGCTCAAAAGCTGATATACAATATTCTTATTCTTTGCTTCCTCACCGGAGGTATCATTTATGTTTGTTCCCGATTCATCCATCTGGGAAATATCGAATATACCGACAATGCACAGGTGAAACAACACATCACCCCGATCAACACCCGTGTACCGGGATTCATCAAGAAGATATGTTTCGCAGAGTATCAGCAGGTACGCAAAGGCGATACGCTCGTCATCATCGAAGATACCGAATTCCGCCTCCGGGTGGCTCAGGCGGAAGCAGACCTTGCCAATGCAACCGCAGGACGGCAAGCCACCACCATAGGAATCGCCACCACCCAGAACAATCTGAGTGTGAACGACGCAAGTATCGAAGAGGTACGCGTACAAATGGAGAACGCCAGACGAGAACTGAACCGTTTCGAGAAGTTGCTACAAGAAGATGCAGTGACCAAACAACAATATGACAACGTACACACCGCTTACGAAGCCGCCAAAGCACGCTACGAGCAAGTATCCCGTGCCAAGCAGTCAACGTCTCTGGTCAAGAGCGAGCAGACTCATCGACTGGGACAGAATGAAGCAGGTGTCCGTGTGGCGGAAGCGGCATTAGAACTTGCCCGCCTGAATCTTTCGTATACCGTAATCACCGCTCCATGTGACGGTACCACCGGAAAGAAAGCGATTCTGGAAGGACAACTGGTTCAGCCCGGACAAACAATGGTCGACATTGTAGACAGCCGCGACCTGTGGGTGATAGCCAACTACCGCGAAACACAACTCTCCAACATCAGAGAAGGTGCCGAAGTGGAGATGACGGCAGATGCAGTGCCCGACGTCACTTTTCGGGGGAGTGTAGAATCTATTTCCGACGCGACAGGGGCAGCCTTCTCTATGATACCGCAAGACAATGCTACCGGCAACTTTGTCAAAGTGGAACAGCGTATTCCGGTCCGTATCAGTCTGAAAGGAAACAAACCGGAAGACTTGAAACGCTTGCGTGCCGGTTTTAACATAGAATGTGAGGTAAAATATTAACGTATGGGAGCACCTGTTTTAAATGGTCCTTTCGTGATGCCGATGTTCCGCAGCTTTGTGCCGCGGAAGATGCAACCGTGGATCTATCTCTTCATCGCCGTCACCTTCCAGCTTTCGGGAGGAGTATATTTGGGGGCATTGAACCATATGATCAGCGGCATGGCAGTGATGCGCGAGGATATCCTGATGTGTATGTACGCCAATCTGGCAGGAATGGCAATCTACTTCCCTCTGTTGTTCCGTATGAAGTTCCGTTTTACCAACAAGACACTGCTTACGTCCGCTGCACTGGGAGTGCTACTCTGCAACCTGATAGCGCCGCACATCACTTTCCTTCCGCTGTTGTGGCTGATATGCTTCATCGAAGGAATGTGCAAGATTCAGGGAACTTTCGAATGTATGTCCAACATTCAGTTATGGATGACGCCCAAGCGTGATTTCACAGTTTTCTTTCCGTGGCTTCATATCGTCATTCTCGGCAGTATCCAGTTGTCCGACCTGATCACGACCTATCTAATGTTTCATTATCACTGGACTTACATGAACCTGTTCATCGCAGGACTGATGCTGATCGTTCTACTGATACAAACCACTTGTATCAAGCATTTCCGGTTCATGCGCAAGTTTCCGCTGTTCGGCATCGACTGGCTGGGCGGAGCACTTTGGGCCGCCTTACTTGCCGAAATCGCTTTTCTCTTTAATTACGGCGACTGGTACGACTGGTGGAACAGTCCGGTGATCCGTCAACTGACGATAGCTATCCTGATCACTCTGGGATTCTGCATCTGGCGGATGATGACCATCCGCCATCCCTTTCTCGAACCTAAAATGTGGACTTATCGCCATTACTGGCCTTTGCTGGGACTGGTCACGCTGGTGGAAGCGTTTCTGGCAACCGAGCATGTGCTGGAAGAGGTCTTCTACGAAGAAGTAATGAAGTATGAAGAACTGGTAAGCGTACAGCTAAATTGGTTCGCCATCATCGGGATCGTAGCCGGTTGCGTATTCTCCTATTGGTGGATGCATATCAAACGGTATAACTATGTACGTCTCGTCATCGTCGGATTCATCGGACTGACCGGTTATCTGGTAGGATTTTATCTGACGCTTTCCACCGACATACATATTTCACAACTCTACCTGCCGACCATCTGCCGTGGCTTCGCTTATGCCGTATTGAGCGCCACCTTTATGGTGTGCCTGGAAGAGATCATGACTTTCCAGCATTTCTTTCAGGGGTTAGGTGTGTTCAACATGCTCCACATGGTAATCGGAGGCGTACTGGGCGGCGCAGTCTATGCACAAGGACTGGCTTACTACGTCCCGGATAATCTGGCACGTTACGGATCGGCAATCGATCACGTGTCGTTCAGCAGCAATCCGTTCAATCTCGGTCATTACATGGAAGAATTTATCAGTCAGATGATGGAAGTCAGTATCAAACAGATTTATGGATGGGTGGCTTATGCCTGCATCTTCCTGTTTCTGCTGTTGCTACTTTATGATTTCCCGGTCCGCCGTTCGCTGAAGAGCATGCCGAGCTGGAAAGACGTGGCGCGTGAAGTGAAAAACACATTCTGGCGCACCACACATACACCGCCCGGAAAAAAGGAATAACTATTATTACCTTCTCAAAATAACGATCATATATATAAGGAGTACAGATGGGCGGATAGCATCTTGTACTCCTTTATATTATAGCAGAAAATAACCTGCGGCTTATAGCACTTCCCTCCCGCCATCCGCCGGAAAACAAACTATTTCCGTAACGTTTGTTTGTGCAGAATCAGTCATTTTGCTATAAAATTAATAGAATTTATCATCTAAAGACTACAATGTATAACTTTTATTCCTACATTTGCAGCCAAATGATAACTTATTAATAAAAATACCAATACCATGGCTAAAATAACCAAAGAAGCCGCTTTGCTCTACCATTCACAGGGCAAACCCGGTAAGATCGAGGTAGTTCCTACCAAACCTTACAGTACACAAACCGATTTATCACTTGCATACTCTCCCGGTGTGGCAGAGCCTTGCCTCGAAATAGAGAAAAACCCGCAAGACGCTTATAAATACACGGCAAAAGGCAATCTGGTAGCTGTCATTTCGAACGGTACAGCCGTACTCGGACTGGGTGATATAGGCGCACTGAGCGGCAAACCGGTGATGGAAGGCAAAGGACTGCTTTTCAAAATCTACGCAGGTATCGACGTATTCGACATCGAAGTGGACGAAAAAGACCCTGAGAAATTCATCGCTGCCGTAAAAGCAATCGCCCCTACTTTCGGTGGAATCAATCTGGAAGACATCAAGGCTCCCGAATGTTTTGAAATCGAACGCCGGCTGAAAGAAGAACTCGACATCCCTGTGATGCACGATGACCAGCACGGAACCGCTATCATCTCCAGTGCCGGACTGGTAAATGCCCTGCAAGTAGCCGGAAAGAAAATCGAAGATGTAAAAATCGTTGTTAACGGTGCCGGAGCATCTGCCGTATCTTGTACTAAATTATATGTATCGCTGGGGGCACGTCTCGAAAACATCGTCATGCTGGACAGCAAAGGCGTTATCAGCAAGACACGTACCGACCTCAACGAACAGAAGAGATATTTTGCCACAGACCGCACGGATATCCACACGCTGGAAGAAGCAATCAAAGGCGCAGACGTATTCCTCGGCCTGTCCAAAGGCAACGTACTGAGCCAGGATATGGTGCGCAGCATGGCTCCGATGCCGATCGTCTTCGCACTGGCAAACCCCGATCCGGAAATTACTTACGAAAAAGCAATGAACGCCCGCCCCGACGTACTGATGGCCACCGGACGTTCCGACTATCCCAACCAGATCAACAACGTGATCGGATTCCCGTACATCTTCCGTGGCGCACTCGACACGCACGCGAAAGCAATCAACGAAGAAATGAAAATCGCAGCAGTACACGCCATCGCCAACCTGGCCAAACAGCCTGTACCCGATGTAGTAAACGCAGCATATCATGTGAATAACCTCTCTTTCGGTCCGGAATACTTCATCCCGAAACCGGTAGACCCGCGCCTCATCACCGAAGTTTCCTGTGCCGTAGCGAGAGCAGCCATGGAAAGCGGAGTGGCACGCACGGAAATCAAAGACTGGGACGCTTACTGCGTACACTTGCGCGAACTGATGGGATACGAATCCAAACTGACCCGCCAGCTTTATGACACTGCCCGCCGCAGCCCGCAACGTGTCGTATTTGCCGAAGGTATCCACCCCAACATGCTGAAAGCTGCCGTCGAAGCGAAAGCCGAAGGCATCTGCCACCCTATCTTGTTAGGAAACGACGAAGCAATCGGTAAACTTGCCGAAGAACTCGACCTGAGTCTGGAAGGCATCGAAATCGTCAACCTCCGTCATCCGGACGAATCGGAACGCCGCGAACGCTACTCACGTATCCTTGCGGAAAAACGTGCCCGCGAAGGCTTTACTTACGAAGAAGCCAACGACAAGATGTTCGAACGCAACTACTTCGGTATGATGATGGTAGAAACCGGAGACGCAGACGCATTTATCACCGGACTTTATACAAGATACAGCAATACCATCAAAGTGGCCAAAGAAGTAATCGGCATCCAGCCCGGATTCAACCACTTCGGAACGATGCACATTCTTAACTCCAAGAAAGGTACTTACTTCTTGGCAGATACCTTAATCAATCGTCACCCGGATACGGAAACCCTGATCGACATCGCCAAGCTGGCTGACAAGACGGTACGTTTCTTCAACCATACACCGGTCATCTCGATGCTGTCGTACTCCAACTTCGGTGCCGATACTTCCGGCAGTCCTGTCAAAGTGCACGGAGCAGTAAGCTACATGCAGAAGGAATATCCCGAACTGGCCATCGACGGTGAAATGCAGGTGAACTTTGCCATGAACCGCGAACTCCGCGACGCCAAGTATCCGTTCACCCGCCTGAAAGGTAAAGACGTGAATACGCTGATCTTCCCGAACCTGAGCTCCGCCAATGCCGGATACAAACTGCTACAGGCCATGGACCCCGATACAGAATTTATCGGCCCTATCCAGATGGGACTGAACAAGCCTATTCATTTCACTGACTTTGAAAGCTCAGTCCGCGACATCGTGAACATCACAGCCGTAGCCGTGATTGACGCTATCGTTGACAAGAAGAAAAAGGAAAGCAAATGAGAAGACCGCTATCAAAATCACAAATAGTTTGCGTCAGCCTGCTTTGGCTGGCGCTTTGCTATTTAGTTCTGACAAAAGCCGAACGTATTGACGGTATGACGATAGTAATGCTTGTCATTTCGGCAGCATTAGTCTTTATTCCCGTCTATAAGTCGATAAAAAAGAATAAATAAATATCTTTTTTCCGAGTTTTAATGCAATAAAATATCAAATTTGATGTTTTATTGCATTTTTCTTTATAAAATGTTTGCTAGTTCAATTTTTATCTTTACTTTTGCAACCGCATAAAAGAAATAGATAATCGAAATTTAATCAACCAATAAAAGAAAAAAAGATTATGAATGCAGCAAAGGTATTAGACGATCTGAAAAGAAGGTTCCCCAATGAACCAGAGTATCATCAGGCAGTAGAGGAAGTACTTTCTACTATTGAAGAAGAATACAACAAACACCCGGAATTTGATAAAGTAAACTTAATCGAACGCCTGTGTATCCCTGATAGAGTATTTCAGTTCCGTGTAACTTGGATGGACGACAAAGGTAATATTCAGACCAACATGGGCTACCGTGTTCAGCACAACAACGCTATCGGCCCGTACAAAGGCGGTATCCGTTTCCACGCATCTGTAAACCTTTCAATCCTGAAATTCCTTGCCTTTGAGCAGACATTCAAAAACTCACTGACTACACTGCCGATGGGTGGTGGTAAAGGTGGTTCCGACTTCTCTCCACGTGGTAAGTCAAACGCTGAAGTAATGCGCTTCGTACAGGCATTCATGCTGGAACTGTGGCGTCACATCGGTCCCGAAACTGACGTACCTGCCGGTGACATCGGTGTTGGTGGCCGCGAAGTAGGATTCATGTTCGGTATGTACAAGAAGCTGGCTCACGAATTTACCGGAACATTCACTGGTAAAGGCCGTGAATTCGGTGGTTCACTGATTCGTCCGGAAGCTACCGGCTACGGTAACATCTACTTCCTGATGGAAATGCTGAAAACCAAAGGTACTGACCTGAAAGGTAAAGTATGTCTCGTTTCCGGTTCGGGTAACGTAGCTCAATATACCATCGAAAAAGTGATCGAACTGGGCGGTAAAGTAGTAACTTGCTCCGACTCTGACGGTTACATCTACGATCCGGACGGTATCGACCGCGAAAAACTGGATTACATCATGGAACTGAAGAATCTGTACCGTGGACGTATCCGTGAATACGCAGAGAAATACGGCTGCAAATATGTAGAAGGAGCTAAACCTTGGGGTGAAAAATGCGATATCGCACTGCCTTCTGCCACTCAGAACGAATTGAACGGCGACCACGCCCGTCAGTTGGTAGCAAACGGCTGTATGGCTGTATCTGAAGGTGCAAACATGCCTTCTACTCCGGAAGCTATCAAAGTATTCCAGGACGCTAAGATTCTGTACGCTCCGGGTAAAGCTGCTAACGCTGGTGGTGTATCTGTATCAGGTCTTGAAATGACTCAGAACTCTATCAAACTGAGCTGGAGCGCTGAAGAAGTAGACGAAAAGCTGAAGAGCATCATGAAGAATATCCACGAAGCCTGCGTTCAGTATGGTACTGAAGCCGACGGATATGTAAACTATGTGAAAGGTGCTAACGTAGCCGGATTCATGAAGGTGGCGAAAGCTATGATGGCTCAAGGTATCGTATAATCAGCAAAATATAAGAAAGCTATAGTCATTTTTTAAGATAAAGGCTCCCGCCTTCCGAAAGGAAGAGCGGGAGTTTTTTCATACCCCAATGCAGACAGTGGAAAAACAAGTAGAAGAGTGCAGGAAAGCATGTAGAAGAGTGCGGGAAAGCATATAGAAGAGCAGACGGCAGGAAGTACTTCATCTCTATGGATGATGTAGAAGAAAGAAGTGAATGAAGTACTCGGTCCGGGTGAAAGATGTACTTGAAAAAAAATATCGGAGACTTTAAAGATTATTCATAGTTATTTTCTATCTTTATATAGAAAATATCAGTTTGACAAGCAAGCAAAATCGATCTATCTTTGTTACATATTATAAACCCGGATAAAAGAATAAAGAGACTTCGGTTTATTTAAACTTTTCCTCCGACTAACATCTATTTTATGGAAGAAAAAAAACTAACTGCCGCGAATGGTCGTCCCATTGCCGACAATCAGAATTCGCAAACCGCAGGTCAACGCGGACCTGTCATGTTACAAGATCCATGGCTTATCGAAAAGCTTGCTCATTTTGATCGTGAAGTAATTCCGGAAAGACGTATGCATGCCAAAGGCTCGGGAGCTTTCGGAACATTTACCGTTACGCATGACATCACGAAGTACACCCGTGCAGCTATCTTTAGCGAAGTCGGAAAGCAAACAGAATGTTTCGTCCGTTTTTCTACCGTAGCCGGAGAGCGCGGAGCAGCAGATGCCGAACGCGATATCCGTGGTTTTGCAATGAAATTCTACACCGAAGAAGGTAACTGGGATTTAGTCGGTAACAATACCCCCGTGTTTTTCTTACGTGACCCCCTCAAATTCCCCGATTTGAATCATGCCATCAAACGCGACCCTAAAACAAACATGCGCAGTCCCAACAGCAACTGGGATTTCTGGACGCTTCTACCCGAAGCCTTACATCAGGTAACTATCACCATGAGTCCTCGCGGTATCCCTTATTCTTACCGCCACATGCACGGATTCGGAAGTCATACATACAGCTTTATCAATGCGGACAACCAACGTATCTGGGTAAAATTCCACCTGCGTACAATGCAGGGAATCAAAAATCTGACCGATCAGGAAGCGGAAGCTATCATTGCCAAAGACCGTGAATCTCATCAACGCGACCTTTTTGAAAGCATCGAAAAGGGAGACTATCCGAAATGGCTGTTCCAGATTCAGCTGATGACGGAAGAGGAAGCGGACAATTACCGCATCAATCCGTTCGACCTGACCAAAGTATGGCCACACAAAGACTTCCCGCTACAAGACGTGGGTATTCTGGAACTGAACCGTAATCCGGAAAACTATTTCGCAGATGTAGAGCAAGCCGCTTTCAACCCTATCAATACCGTAGATGGCATCGGATTCTCACCAGACAAGATGTTACAGGGACGTCTGTTCTCTTACGGTGACGCGCAGCGTTACCGCCTCGGAGTAAATTCGGAACAGATCCCGGTGAATAAACCCCGCTGTCCTTTCCACGCTTACCACCGCGACGGAGCGATGCGTGTAGACGGCAACTACGGCGCAGCCAAAGGCTACGAACCCAACAGCTACGGAGAATGGAAAGACTCTCCTCATATGAAAGAACCGCCTCTCAAAGTAACAGGCGAGATTTACAATTACAATGAACGCGAATATGATGATGACTATTATAGCCAGCCGGGTGACCTGTTCCGACTGATGCCGGCAGACGAACAGCAACTGTTGTTTGAAAACACAGCCCGTGCCATGGGTGATTCGGAACTATTCATCAAACAACGCCACACACGCAACTGCTACAAGGCAGATCCGGCATACGGTGCCGGAGTTGCCAAAGCATTAGGCATTAATCTGCAAGAAGCCTTGAAAGAATAAAAGAACAGTATATCGTTTGTAAAAGAAAGAGCATGTTTCCATGAGGATTCATGCTCTTTTTTTCGGAAAGACAGTAACCAGTTGAATATCAACAGAATAATTTCCATTTTTATTTCTTTTAAAGAATCAGTCAATCCCCGGCATCAGAACAACGCCGAGCTTCTTCTTACCATCCATCTTGACTACCATCGGCTTTTCAAAACGGACGTGACGCAGGAATTTCGTTTCTTCTACGGCAGGCTGTGCATTGAGGAAGTCCTGATTGTAAACTCCGTCATTCATAAAGGCATTGATTGTGAAATACCCCACCCCGAACGAAGTAAGATTCTGGAAGAAGTGAGTTCCCTGACTCGGGTCTACCCGATAATTGGTCAAACCGGCTTCCACTATCACGCGGGCTGCAGAGATATGCGGCCACTTCACCGGAATGCCCAGCCATGTGTCGCTACTGCCCCAGCGTCCCGGACCTACAAGCACGTAGTTCCTTCCTGCATTGAGAAATTGCAGGTTCATCTTCTCTATTTCCCAAGCGATAGCCTGGTTATTCGAAGCACTGTATCCGTCCGTCTTGACGTAGACAATATCGTAAATATCGTTCATGACACCATGCCCCAATGAATTGTTGGAGCGAAGAATCGTATCTTCATCCGGTATCAGCGTCAAATCTTCGTCCAGCATTTCTTTGCTGTCTACAATCGGACGAATCTGTAACAGGTAGAACGTTCCCGTCTTATCCTGTTCGCGGCTCAGAGTAGCGGCAAACTCAATCTCTACCGGACGCCTCATTTCCTGTTCACCGTACTTCAAAACCAGTTGCAGGATACGTGCCAACGGGAAGACATCGTGTTGCAGGATATTGGCAAACGTTATCACCTTGCGTCCACCGGGATACAAACCATCACGAATAACCTGGTCATACGGGTCGTAGGTAGAAGCGATGTAACGTAACGAGCCGTCATTTTCCGCTTCCTTCACGTGAAGTTTCAACAGATTAAAGCCGTCGTCGATAGAGAAATCATGCCCTGCATTTTTCAAGTCCAAAGCGTAGAAACGGGTCTGCGTTTCCTTCAGAGCGATTTCCATTTCACTGGTCTGCAGCACCTGATTCGGGTGATAAGGAGAGAAACGAAGTGTCATCCCCCCGTCTACAATATATTTTCCTAGTCCAAGAGCCAGATTCACTGTACCTTCTTCCGCTTTTTCATCTCCTAACGGATAATAATTGAGCGAACGTGCCACGCCCGACATCGATGGATAGTAACGGTCTCCATATTGATTCCCCACGACCTCCTGCAAGATGACTGCCATCTTTTCCTGGTCTATCACATTCGACGTAGCCTGCATATAGGCTTTACTGTCTCTGAAATAAACCGACGCATAAACCCCTTTGATCGCATCGGAAAGCATACGGAGCATTTCATACCGATCGTCCAGATAAGGAATCATATACGTATTGTAAATTCCGGCAAACGGTTGATAATGCGAATCTTCCAGCAAAGAAGAAGAACGAATGGCAATCGGTGATTTCACCACATCGAAGAAGGTGAAGAAGTCCTCTACCAGCCGGTCAGGCAATTTCGCTTTCAGGAAATATCTTAGGATCGTATCATCGTCGGCATCCGAAAGAGCAATCTGATAGAGATTGTTAGTCTCCATAAACTCGTCAAAAACGTCGGTACACAGTACCACCGTCTTAGGAATGGCTACTCTCGCATTTTCAAACTCCTCAAATTCGGGATACCGCTTCACCATGTTATCAATGAAAGCAAGACCACGCCCTTTTCCTCCCAGCGAACCATCACCGATACGGGCAAAGTTGGAGTAACGGTCGAAACGGTCACGTTTGAAGACGGCAACCACTCCTTGATTTTTCATCTTCCGGTATTTCACAATGGCCTCAAAGATAATCCGGCGGTGTGCATCTACATCTTGAAGACTGGTCCATGTGATCGGCTTCAGAAACTCGGCTACCGGGAACATAGCACGCGAATAGAGCCAGCGCGACACGTGATTCCGGCTGATATGATACAAGAAGGACTCGGCAGGCACGGCAAACAGGATATTCTGCAGCTCTTTCAGATTCCGCACCCGGGCGATCTCCTCTCCTGTCTCCGGATTGCGGAACACAAAGTCACCGAAACCGAAGTTATCGGAAACGATACGCCGCAGGTCAACGTCCATCTTTTTAGAGTTCTTGTCGATAAAGCTGGCACCGTATTTAGCGGCATACGAGGAGTTCTCCGATTCGGAAGACTGGATAATCAACGGCACGAACGGATCGTTCTTACGAATGGCGGTGCAAAGCTTGATACCTGCCAGACCGTCTTTCTCGCCCCGTTCCACTTTCGGGAAACGGACGTCGGTAATGACTCCTAATATATTATTCTGATATTTGCCATAGATTTCCATCGCCTCCTGATACGTACGGGCGAGAACGATTTTAGGACGTCCCCGCATACGAAGCGTGCGCTGATGCGCATTCAGGGCTTCGGTAGAAAACTCCTGACTCTGCTTCAACACGAATTTATAAAGGTTCGGAAGAATGGAAGAATAGAACCGGATGCCGTCTTCCACTAAAAGAATCATCTGCACACCCACTTCCTGCACATCGTGTTCGAGGTTCATCTTATCCTCCATCAGTTTGATAATAGAAACCAGCAGGTCCGTATTGCCCAGCCAGCAGAACACGTATTCAAATGCACTCAGATCTTCGTTGATAATCCGCTTTGTGATACCATGACTGAAAGGGGTCAGGATAACGATAGGAATATGTTCATATTTCTCTTTGATATGCCGCCCGATATCAAAACTGTCATTATCTCCCGTACTCGGCATACAGATCACCAGATCGAAAGACATATTTTCCAGTTGCGCCAATGCCTCCTCCTCCGTTGATACCTGCGAGAAACGGGGCGGATAACGAAGTGATAAAGAAGTATATTCATTGAATATCTTTTCGTCAATGCGTCCGTCATCTTCCAGCATGAAAGCATCATACGGGTTAGCAATCAGAAGAACATTGAAAATTCGCCGTGTCATCAGATTAGCGAATTGCGTATCTTTGAAGTAAAGCTGGTTTAATTTATATTTGCTGAGCATAGTTACTTTCCTTTTTTATTCCATCATGAAATTATTCACAGTACTATCTACTTGATATTTACTTTGCAAAGTTAATTTTTTAAATCTCATTTTCTACCATCTTCTTTATAAAGTTTATTGGTTTATCGCTTATTATTTTGTAGATTTGTAAGTCTCCATTTTACTTTAAAGCGACTTTATTCACGTGAATAAGTAACTTTAAAGTGGATAAGACAGATATGTTGTTCGACAGAAAAACTATCATTTTATCATTATTTAATCAAAATATAGACAAGAAATCATTCACATTTGAAAAGTTTTCCTATATTTGCAATGCAACAAGCTTACATTTTATCAGAATAACCTTTTAAACTATAATATCATGAACATCCAGAAAATCATGTCCTCTTTGGAGGCAAAGCACCCCGGTGAATTAGAGTATCTTCAGGCAGTGAAAGAAGTTCTTCTTTCAATCGAAGATATATACAATCAGCATCCCGAATTTGAAAAAGCCAAGATCATCGAAAGACTGGTAGAGCCTGATCGTATCTTCACTTTCCGTGTCACTTGGGTAGACGACAGAGGGGAAGTTCAGACCAATCTCGGTTATCGTGTACAATTCAACAACGCTATCGGTCCGTACAAAGGCGGTATCCGTTTCCATGCTTCCGTCAACCTTTCTATTTTGAAATTCCTCGGCTTCGAGCAGACATTCAAGAATGCACTGACTACGCTTCCTATGGGTGGCGGTAAAGGCGGTTCGGACTTCTCCCCCCGTGGCAAAAGCAATGCGGAAATCATGCGTTTCTGCCAGGCATTTATGTTGGAATTGTGGCGCCACTTGGGTCCGGATATGGATGTACCTGCCGGTGATATCGGTGTAGGCGGTCGCGAAGTAGGTTATATGTTCGGTATGTACAAGAAGCTGACCCGTGAGTTTACGGGAACATTCACCGGAAAAGGACTTGAATTCGGCGGTTCGCTGATTCGTCCGGAAGCCACCGGTTTCGGCGGTTTGTACTTCGTTCACCAAATGTTGCAGGCAAAAAATATCGATATTAAAGGCAAGACAGTGGCGATCTCCGGTTTCGGTAACGTAGCTTGGGGTGCTGCTACCAAAGCAACCGAATTGGGTGCCAAAGTAATCACCATCTCCGGACCGGACGGATACATTTACGACCCGGACGGCATCAGCGGAGAAAAGATAGATTACATGCTCGAACTTCGCGCTTCGGGCAATGACATTGTTGCTCCTTACGCTGAAAAGTATCCGGGTGCGACCTTCGTAGAAGGCAAACGTCCATGGGAAGTAAAGGCAGATATAGCACTTCCTTGCGCTACTCAGAACGAATTAAATGGAGAAGATGCACAAAATCTCATAAAAAATAACGTTCTTTGCATTGGAGAAATTTCCAACATGGGATGTACGCCGGAAGCGATCGACTTGTTTATCGAAAAGAAAGTAATGTATGCTCCGGGTAAAGCAGTCAACGCCGGTGGTGTTGCTACTTCCGGTCTGGAAATGTCTCAGAATGCCATGCACCTGAGTTGGAGTGCTGCCGAAGTGGACGAAAAACTTCACGCTATCATGCACGGTATCCATGCACAATGCGTGAAATACGGCACAGAATCCGATGGATATATCAATTATGTGAAGGGAGCTAACATTGCCGGCTTCATGAAAGTAGCTCACGCAATGATGGGACAAGGCGTTATTTAAAAGAGACTTTGTTTAGTTGTATTTGTATTTGTGGTTTGCGCTGCTCGCCTCCTGTGACAGGACGCGGGTAGCGCTATTTTTTTGAGATTAACATTATTTTCAATGGAATTAATTATCTTTGTAGCATCATACAGTAAATAATTACTCGTGAGTTTGTTCTTAAAAATAAATAACTCGTAATGAATGAGTTATCATTCATGATTTTGTAATTAATAATTCGTAAACAATAAAAAATGCTACAACCCGAATTAAAACTCCGCCGTGACAAGATTCGCAGTCTGATGGTGTCACAAGGCATTGATGCCGCCCTCATTACTTGTAATGCAAATTTAATTTACACGTATGGCTGTGTAGTCAGCGGCTATCTTTATCTCCCTCTTCATTCACCGGCACTGCTGTTTTTCAAGCGGCCTAACAATATCACCGGAGAACACTCGTTCTCCATCCGCAAACCGGAACAGATTGTCGATATTCTGAAAGAAAAAGGTTTGCCTTTGCCCACTAAACTGATGCTGGAAGGTGACGAACTTCCTTACACGGAATATGTCCGGCTGGCAGGTTTGTTTCCCGAAGCCGAAGTCGTGAACGGGACACCGCTGATCCGTCAGGCACGCAGCGTAAAGACAGCTATTGAAATTGAAATGTTCCGTCGTTCGGGAATGGCGCATGCAAAGGCATATGAGCTGATTCCGAGCGTTTATCGTCCCGGAATGACAGACATTGAGTTCTCGATAGAAATTGAGCGCCTGATGCGTCTTCAAGGCTGTCTTGGCATCTTCCGTGTGTTTGGCCGCAGCATGGAAATCTTTATGGGAAGTGTACTGACCGGGGATAATGCCGGCTATCCGTCTCCTTACGATTTCGCTTTAGGTGGCCGGGGACTCGATCCCGCCCTGCCCGGAGGTGCTGACAAGACTCCGCTAAAAGAAGGACAAAGCGTTATGGTCGATCTGGGAGGTAACTTTAACGGATATATGGGCGATATGAGCCGTGTATTCTCTATCGGCAAACTGTCGGAAGAGGCCTACACCGCTCATCAGGTGTGCCTTGACATTCAAGAAAAGATTGCTTCAATCGCCAGACCGGGTGTTCCTTGCGAAACGCTTTATAACACAGCTATCGAAATGGCTGCTCAGGCAGGATTTGCCGATAGATTCATGGGAACGGGACAACAGGCCAAGTTCATCGGTCACGGCATCGGACTGGAAATCAATGAAGCGCCTGTACTTGCTCCACGCATCAAGCAGGAACTGGAACCGGGCATGGTCTTTGCCCTCGAACCAAAGATTGTTCTTCCGGGCATAGGTCCCGTAGGTATCGAAAACTCTTGGGTAGTGACCAACGATGGGATAGAGAAACTGACCAACTGTAACGAAGAAATCGTAGAACTGTCATAAAGTTAAGGAGTTGTCTCAAAGCCAGAAACGGCATATCATGATACTGTCAATGATAAAATAGTCTGCTGACTTTATTAAGTTGTTTCATTTATCTTAAGTGATGCTGACTACCAATGATAAGCCTATCAACATTTTGAGATAGTTTCTGCATGATTTTGAGGCAGTATCCAAACATACAGATATTCAAGATTATAATAGGCACGGATTCCACAGATTTCACGGTTCTTTTATTAACTAAAACCGTGAAATCCGTGGAATCCGTGCCTAAATCTTAATTTACAATTATATTGAAGCTGATCTTTACGCTAAGAAAGAACTCATTTCACAGGTTTCAATCCCATCTTTGCCGCCCTTTCCAGCATAAAAGCGTGAGCTGCTTCATACTCGTTAGGGATAACTCCGTCCAGAATTGCATCCTTTATCGCACTCTTCAGAGAGCCGACTTCCCGGCAAGGCTGCAAGCCGAAAGTTTCCATTATCTCTTCCCCGCTCACCGGAGGCTGGAAATTACGGACCCGATCCTTTTCTTCGAGATCTTTCAACTTCTGGCGAACCAGTTGGAAGTTATTCAGAAAACGCTGTTTGCGCTCCATATTTTTGGAAGTGATATCCGCTTCGCAAAGAGTCATCAGGTCGTCGATATCATCGCCCGCCTCAAAGAGCAGACGACGAACGGCGGAATCCGTTACCACATCATCCGCTATCACAATGGGGCGCATGTGCAAACTGACCATTTTCTGCACATACTTCATCTTCTCATTCATCGGCAGTTTCATCTTCCGGAAGATATTCGGAACCATCTTCTCACCGATAAAATTATGATTATGGAACGTCCATCCCGCTCTAGGCTCCCAGCGCTTCGTTGCAGGCTTGGCTATATCGTGCAATAACGCTGCCCAGCGCAACCAGAGATTATCCGTCTTTTTGCTGATATTGTCCAGCACTTCCAGTGTGTGATAAAAGTTGTCTTTGTGCGATCTGCCGTTCCGTGTTTCTACACCTTGCAGGGCAGCCAGTTCCGGAAAAATCAACGGCAACAGTCCGCTTCGTTCCAGTTCTACAAAACCTTTTGAAGGGATGGGCGAAAGAATTATCTTGTTCAGTTCATCCGCAATGCGTTCACGGGAGATTATTTCAATCCGTTCTTTATTACGGCAGAGCGATTCGAAAGTGTCGTCGTCGATATAGAATCCCAGTTGCGTGGCAAAACGGATGCAGCGCATCATACGCAGCGGGTCATCGCTGAACGTGATATCCGGGTCGAGCGGTGTGCGGATGGTCTTTTCCTTCATGTCCTCCATGCCGCCAAACGGGTCTACCAACTCACCGAAGCGCGCTTTATTCAGGCAGACAGCCATCGCGTTAATCGTAAAATCACGGCGGTTCTGGTCGTCTTCCAGCGTTCCGTCCTCTACAATAGGTTTCCGTGAGTCCCGTTGATAAGACTCTTTGCGGGCGCCTACAAATTCCACTTCCGTGCCTTTATATTTCACTTGTGCCGTACCGAAATTCTTGAAAACAGAGACATGCGCACCACGTCCCAATCGCTTTCCAAGTGCTTCCGCCATCGCAATTCCACTGCCTACTACTACTACATCTATATCTTTAGAGGGACGTTGCAGAAAAATATCACGAACGTAACCGCCTACTACATAGCACTCCAATTCGAGTGCATCGGCTGTTTCGGCTATCTGTCCGAAAATCGGTTCGCTAAAATGCTGCTTCAATTCCTCTTGAGTCAACTCTATCATCTTTTTTTAGTGCTTAACGATCAGTGATAAACAATCGATGCGCAACGGCAAAGCCGGTTAGCAACCGCCAATGACCGGGCACTTATCACTAATACAAGTTTTGAGGGGGCAAAATTACAAAAATAAGGGATATAATTTGTATTTTTGCCGCTATAAAGTAAACGATGGGCGATGAACTGACAAGTAACAACAAACGTCGAATCGTAAATTGTGCAAGGTAAGCGATCAAACGATGAATGCTATTCAATCGCCGGTCATCTAATAGTAAAATGTAAACGGTATGATGAAAAAACTGATTATCTTCTTTTGCGGCACGCTGGCACTGACAGCCTGCGGAAACGGCATCGAAAAGAAAGCCAATGAAAAACTGACAGTTGCCCGCGCTGCCTACGAACGTGGCGACTACGAAGAAGCAAAGACACAAATCGACAGTATCAAGATTTTGTATCCCAAAGCATTCGAAGCCCGCAAAGCCGGTCAGGAATTGATGCTGGACGTGGAACTCAAGGCACAACAAAAGATTCTTGCTTATCTGGACAGTGCCCTTCAGTCTAAACAAGAAGCGTTCGACGCCATCAAAGACAAGTACACGCTGGAAAAAGATGCCGAATATCAACAAGTGGGCAACTATATCTGGCCTACTCAAGCCATCGAAAAGAACCTACACCGCTCCTTCCTCCGCTTTCAAGTGAACGAACAGGGCATTATGAGCATGACTTCCATCTATTGCGGAGCCAGCAATATCCACCACGTAGGCGTCAAAGTAACGACTCCCGACGGCAGTTTTGCTGAAACTCCGACTTCGAAGGACAGCTACGAGACAACGGACATGAACGAGAAAATAGAGAAAGCCGATTACAAACTGGGAGAAGACGGTAGTGTGATCGAATTTCTGAACCTCAACAAAGACAAGAATATCCGTGTGGAATTTGTCGGCGACCGTAAATACACCACGACTATGACCCCGGCTGACCGTCAGGCAGTAGCAGGCGTTTACGAACTGACACAAATTCTTTCCGCTATGCAGCAAATCAAGAAAGAACAGGAGGACGCCAACCTGAAAATCGGATTTATCAATAAGAAGAAAGAGCGGAAAGCACTGGAAGAAGCAACCGAGAAATAATTGCTTTTTCTGAGTCACAGCTTTCCGAAAGAATAAAAAGGTCCGGAGAATGACAAATAGCCGACCGATTTGAAAAGAAAGATATAAAGTCGGGAAGAAATAAGTAAAGTCGGGAAAAGAACCAATAAAACCCGGAAAAATAAATTAAAACGGTAAGCGATGAATGACTGTGTTCATTAGAGGTAACACATTCGTCTTTCCATCGCTTACCGTTTTTTATTTCAATACGAGATACGGTTTTCAATCTTGCTATAACAAGCAATCTGTAACCATATTTCCTTCTGTTTTTAAAGGAGCATACCCACATTCCCTTGTTCGTATCCTCTTGCTTCAGAGAAACGGAATAGCCTGGTATCTGGAAAAGGCACAACCTAGCTACATAAAACGACGCAGCCTGACAGGTAGAAAGGGCGTAGCCTCCCAAGCCTTATTTCACCCTCCTATTCAACTGATTATTAGCCTTTTCTACCTTAGACTTACCGATTCGCTTCCCCGACACCTTCTTCTTTCCGGCAGCAGGCTTTGCCTTTCCGGCAAACGGGTTGTTACTTTTTTTGATTGGCATAACTCAATAGACGATCATTCTCCTTCGTAATACTCGCCCAAAAACCAGCGAGCCACAAAGTCCCAGTTATCGTGCAGCAGTTCTTTTCCGTTCTCAAAAGGGAATTGCGCTTCGGGCAGCAGTTCGTGTTCCATGCCGTACTTCAGCAAGTCGAACGGGCACAGTCCTTCCTCGCAGAAGAGTTCGTACGCTTCTTCTTCAGCCACTTCCGCATTGTACAGCGGATTCCGTTTATCAGCAAAATAAGGAGCCACATCCGGACCTATCAGCAATCCCTTCGGATTGGCATACATCACAAAATCCGAAAACTCCTTCAAGTCAGGCAACAGAGAATCTTCCTCATCCTCCCATTGCAGTGCCTGCACAAAGAACAGTTTCAAAGCCTCATAAGAATCGAAGAACATCAACGGCTCGCCACCACTCGCTTTCAGGAAGCGCTCCACATTCACAGGCAACTGATCGCCCGGAGCAGCAACAGGCAAAGCAGTCCGCTTCTTCTCCATCAGTTCCGATTCCATCAACCAGTCGCCGGCAAGCCCGTCGCTGATAGGCGCTGTCTCGAAAACCGCTTCCAGCTGCGCATAAATCACATCCGCAAACTCCAGCAAGTCCGCATCCAGCGGATTCTCCACCCCGTCGAAATCATCGCCCACAGGCGAGTTGATTCCCCATAGCAAGAAAGCTATGTCCTCCTTATTGATCTCATCAGCCAGATAATCTTCCGAAAATTCGTAAAAAGGCAGGTAACGTCCGTAATTTCGTTTATGCCAGCGGATAAACTGCCGCCAGTTGCCTCCGTCCGTCACACAATCTTCCAGATAAAGAGTCAGCATCAAAGTCACCTGATTCTGGCTCTCCTGTGTCTCCGATTTATATAAATAAGATTCGCTGACGACAGGTAATAAAAGATTAGCAAATTCGAGATACCAGTGATCCGTCGCCAACACCTTCACACGACCATGAAGATCCAGCCATGCTTTCATGTAAATTTTCCCTTGTTTCATTATTTTTCTGTTGCTTGTTTAGTTTTTCCCGCACTATTACAGTCTTTTCAAAGCCAATTTAATAACTTTCTCTACCGGAGCATCCGGTTCTTCCTTCAATATAGCCAGTACCACTTTCTGCGAAGGCGCGGCGGCAAAGCCGAGTATCGTCAGGGCAGCTACCGCTTCCTCCTGCACTTCCACGCTGGCAGTCTGCAGTAACATGCCGGCAGAAGCACTTCCGCCGGCAACAGTCGCTCCCATCGTCTTAATCTTGTCTTTCAGATCGACAATCACACGCTGCGCTGTCTTCAGTCCGATTCCCTTCACCGTTTTCAGCAAGTTCGCATTTTCGGTGCTGATCACGTTCACCAGTTCCGCAGGCGAGAGGGCGGAAAGAATCATACGCGCCGTATTGCCTCCGATGCCCGACACGGAAATGAGCAGCAAGAAAATCTCCCTCTCCTGCTTGTCGGCAAATCCGTAGAGCACATAAGCATCCTCGCGAATAGCCTCATAGATATATAACTTACAGTTTTTCTTCCCCTGAATAGCCGAATAAGTATTCAGGGATATATTGGCGGCATAGCCTACCCCGTTACAGTCGATCACTGCGGTTGCCGGACTAAGTTCGGCAAGTTCGCCTCTTACATATTCTATCATAGTGTGAGCAAAGATAAGATAAATTCACCACAGATGAAAAGACTTTCGTAACATTTCCTCCTTGCAGGCAGAGGTGAAAAAATTAAAAATAATGCAGGCGGTAAACAAAACTTCCTAGTAATTTGTTTACTTTTGTGGCAGAATTAAAGAAAAATGTTCATATAAAACCAATAAAAGAATGAAAAAAGTAAGAGCAGCTATTGTCGGTTACGGCAATATCGGACACTATGTACTTGAAGCGCTGCAGGCAGCGCCTGATTTCGAAATCGCCGGAGTCGTTCGTCGTGCAGGAGCAGAGAACAAACCGGAAGAGTTGGCAAACTATGCAGTAGTGAAAGATATCAAGGAACTGGAAGGAGTAGAAGTAGCCATCCTCTGCACGCCGACCCGCAGCGTTGAGAAATACGCCAAAGAATACCTGGCAATGGGAATTAATACGGTAGACAGCTTCGATATCCACACAGACATCGTCGACCTGCGCCGCACGCTGGATGCAGCCGCCAAGGAGCACAAAGCCGTATCTATCATCTCCGCAGGATGGGACCCGGGAAGCGACTCTATCGTACGCACCATGCTCGAAGCAATCGCTCCGAAAGGAATCACTTACACCAACTTCGGCCCGGGCATGAGCATGGGACACACTGTTGCCGTTAAAGCAATCGACGGAGTGAAAGCCGCCCTCTCCATGACCATTCCTACCGGAACGGGAATCCACCGCCGCATGGTGTACATCGAGCTGAAAGACGGATACAAATTTGAAGAAGTAGCCGCAGCCATCAAAGCAGACCCTTACTTCGTGAACGACGAGACACATGTAAAACTTGTGCCGAGCGTAGACGCGCTGCTCGATATGGGGCACGGTGTAAATCTGACTCGCAAGGGAGTTTCCGGTAAAACACAGAACCAGTTGTTCGAGTTCAACATGCGCATCAACAATCCTGCGCTCACCGCGCAGGTACTTGTATGCGTGGCACGCGCTTCCATGAAGCAGCAACCGGGATGCTACACGATGGTGGAAGTTCCGGTGATCGACCTCCTTCCGGGCGACCGTGAAGAGTGGATCGGACACTTGGTATAATATTTTATCCGCCTATTGAAATAAAAATGGAGAAAGGGAGTACACCTTTCTCTATTTTTTTTATCTTTGTCGGAGATGAAAAACACACTCCATATGAAAAGACTATTCATATTCTCCACATTTCTGTTATTATTGCTATCGACTACCTTCCCACAGCAGTCCGGTAACACCATCAAACCGAATCTGAAGTACGGAAAACCTTCGAAGGAAGAGCTCTCTCTGAACAGCTATGCCCCCGATACCACCGCCACCGCCATCTACCTGTTTCGCATGGGCGAAAGCAAATTCGTATATAAAGACGGCTTCCAGTTAGTGACCGAGCATTGGGTGCGCATCAAAGTACTGAAGCCCCAGGGCGTATCCTACGCCGATGTGACTATCCCCTACTACTCCCCTTCCGACAAAGACAGAGGGCAGGAAAGAGCCAGCGAAATAAACGGCTGTTCCTACCATCTGGAGAACGGACAGTGCATCGAAACACCGCTGAAACGGGACCATATCTCCGACGAACGGGTAAACCAGCACATCCGCCTGCTGAAATTCTCGATCCCCTCCGTCAAAGTCGGCAGCGTCATTGAATACCATTACAAACTCTATTCCGACTACTTCGCCCACATCGACAACTGGATGATGCAGGACGAACTTCCGATGATATACAACCAGTATAAAATCACCATCCCCCACGCCTACATCTACAACATCGAACTGCGCGGCAAAGACTGGATAACCAGCAAAGCAAAAGAGACCTCCATACACGGAACGACCACCCAACAAAGCGGCATAGCAAAAATAGCGGAAGACTTCTCCATCCCGTCGCGCGAAATGACCTTCACCTCGCAGAACCTCCCCGCCATCCGGCAGGACGAGTCATACTGCTGGTGTCCCGAAGATTATAAAATACAGGTCAGCTTCGACCTGCAAGGCACCCATTTCCCCGGCAGAGAATACGAACCCTTCAGCGAGGAGTGGAAAGACGTGGACAAGCAACTGACCAAGCCCGAAGACGAGCTTTTCGGCAAGCACTTGTCTTTCAACAATCCTTTTAAAGAAGAAGCCATAGCCGCCTTTACCAGCGAAATGACATTCGAGCAGAAAGTCATCACCGCCTTCCGGGTATTGAAGCAAAAGCTCTCCTGGAACGGCAGATACGAGCTTTACAGCAGAGACCTCAACAAAGTGATCAAAGCAGGAAACGGCAGCAATGCCGATCTGAACTTTATCCTCATGGGGATTCTCAAAGACTACGGCATCCGCTCCTATCCTGTCGTGCTGAGCCGCCGCTCGACGGGAGTGCTGCCTTTCAACTTCCCTTCGCTCCAGAAGCTGAACACCTTCCTTGTCGCCGCCTACAACAATGATACCCAAGGCTACGTTTACCTCGACAGTTCCATGGAGCTGCCGGCTCTCAATGTGCTGCCGCTCGATTTGTGTGTCAACAAAGCACGTATCCTCTCTCCCGACGAACCGGAAGAGAAGAAATGGGTAGACCTGATCAACCTCAGCAGCAATGTAGCTTTCATGCAAATCAATGCCACCGTACAGGACGGACAGATCAGAGGACACCGCATGACGCAACTGCAGGGAGAGGAAGCGGTAGAATACCAGAAGAAACAGCTCCGCCAGAAGAAAGACTCGCTGATTTTCACTCCGTCGGATGCCGGCAAGGAAAAGTTCGCTTTCAAGAACTTAAAGCAGGAGAACGATGCCTATGACCCCACGCAGATCAAAGAAGAGTTCGACTTCCTGATGGATACCGAAACCACAGGCGGACGGCTTTACGTCAATCCGATGGTCTTCCCGCAACTGGAGCGGAATCCGTTTATCCAGACGGAGCGCATACTCCCTGTCGAATTTCAGTACCCGTACAAATACAACCTGGTATGCACGCTTATGCTTCCCGACGGATACGAGGTAGAGGAGATACCCGAGTCGTATTCCGTCAGAACCGATGACGGAAAGTTGCAATGCAGGTACATGATTCAGAGGACTGACAACAAAGTCGTCCTCAACTATGTATTCCAGTTGCGGACACACATTCTCCTTCCCGACCAGTACAGCCAGCTACAGGATATATGGACCAAAGTAATCGAGAAGAATCAGGCACTGATCGTTCTCAAAAAGATATAGATTTTCTTCACCACAAACAACTGAATGACGATGAAAACAGCACTGATTTGGATTCTTTTACTGCTAGGGTGCCAAGGGTTCGCCCAGCAGACAGCGACAGACAGTTTCAAGCCCAGCATGAAATACGGCAAACCTTCGGAAGAAGAACTCGCCATGACCACCTACGCACCGGACACCTCCGCGACAGCGGTCGTGCTCTATTCGAAGTGCGAAGTCCGCTATGACCTGTTAGCCAACAATTTCCGCATCCTCTACAACTATGAGGTCAAAATCAAAGTACTTAAATCCGAAGGAGCGTCCTATGCCGACATCCGGATTCCCTACTACTCCAACGAAAGCAATGCCGTCATCACACTGAAAGAAAGCATCAGCCAACTTGACGCTTCGGCCTACAATATGGAAGGCGGAGAGACGGTACGCACCAAGATGAAGCGCGACCTGGTCTTCACGGAACGCATCAACAAACAATACATGCAGCTCAAATTCTCGATACCTGCCGTCAGGGAAGGAACCGTATTCGAATACAAATACCAGCTGAGTTCCGACCTCTACTACAGCATCAACCTGTGGGAGGCGCAAAGAGACATCCCGGTGATCTTCACCCAATATGACATCACCATACCGGAATATTTCAAGTTCAACCTCGACATGCGGGGCCCTCACCCGATGGCGTCCAAAGACGAAACCTCTTCTCTTACGTTTCTCCTCAGCCTCCCGGGCGGACAGACAGAAATGCTCAGCTGCAACGGCCGCCACATGATATTCACCGGAGAACACCTCCCCGCCCTGCGTCCGGACAACTATGTGTGGTGTGCCAACGACTATATGAGCAGCGTATATTTCGAACTCCGGGGAGTGGACTTTCCGGGATCGTTCTACCGGTCTTTCACCCACACCTGGGAGGAGATCGACCAAATGCTGCTACAGGACGAAGACTTCGGCGCCATGCTCAAGATGCGCAACCCTTACCGGGACGAGATGGCTTCGCTGTCACTGGACCAACTGCCCGACCGTCAGAACCGGATCGCTGCCATCTACACCTTCCTCAAACAGAAAATATCGTGGAACGGCCAATACGGGCTATACGGCAACGAAGTGAAGAAAGCGGTCAAGAACGGGACAGGCAGCAACGCAGACATCAATTTCATCCTGATGAGCATGCTGCGTGACGCGCAGATTCCCTGCTATCCGGCAGTGATGAGCCGCAAAGACAGGGGCATCCTCCCTTACAGCTATCCTTCGATACAAAAGCTGAACACCTTCATTGTCGGCATCGCCGATACGGACAGCACACTGGTATTCCTCGACGGCTCGGTGATCAACGGCTACATGAATACCCTGCCGCCCGTACTGATGGTAAACCGCGCACGCCTCATCAGCGAAACAGCCGGAGGCAGATGGATGAACCTGAGCAAACTCGGCAAAAACCAGATACGCGCCACCGTCAGAGCGCAGATTCATCCGAACGGACAGATCACGGGCGACCGCAACGCAGTGTATATGGGGCAGTATGCAGCCAACCTCCGCAGACGTTATTACGCGGCAAAAGACAGCACGGAATATATCAATCAGCTGGAAACGGAAGAAAACATCAAAGTCAAGAAGTTCGAGACCAGAGAACTGAACGTCTTCTCGCCCAGAATAACGGAATTCCTCGATTTTGAAAAACAGGCGACGGTGAATGACGACCTTATCTATGTCAGTCCCATGATTTTCCTGCACGTCAGCAAGTGTCCGTTCATTCAGACAGAGAGGCAGTTGCCGCTCGAAATGCCATATACCGAACATATCCTGCAGGCAACGATGCTGACCATCCCGGAAGGCTATGCGGTAGAAGAACTTCCCAAACCGCTCAATCTCAAAACGGAAGACGGACAAGACATCGTCCGGTACAACATCAGCCAGTCGGGGAACACAATCAACGTGACATATACATTCATTGCCAACAAGTTACTCCATCTCGCTACCGAATACCCAACGGTCAAAATGTTCTGGGAAAACGTCGCCGAGAAGAATAACGAATTGATAGTGCTTAAGAAACAATGATAATAACATGAAGCTGATGACCCATTATTCGCGAACCAAACTATACGGACTGCTCTGCACTTGGCTCTGCTTTTGCCTCCTGCCTGTCCGTGCCCAGGACATAGCCTCCAATTCCAACTCCCTCATCGTAGACGCGCGGACGGAAGTGATCTGCAAGTCGATGACCCAGTCCGTCGAGAGAGAAACCCGCACCGTCACCATCCTTAATAAGAAGGGACTCGATGCGGCACATTTCTTCTGCAGCTGCGATATGTTCCGTTCGTTGCAGAAGTTCTCCGGAGAGCTTATCAACGCTTCGGGAGAAAGCGTGCGGAAGATCAAAAAATCGGAACTGGTGAAAAGCGAATACAGTTCCTCGCTCACCACGGACGATTATCTTTACTATTACGAATGCAACTATCCCTCCTTCCCTTTCACCGTGAAATATGTGTGGGAAGTGAAATGCAATAACGGACTGATAGGTTATTCTACCTTCATGCCGCAAATGGATTTCAGCCAGGGAGTAGAGAAGGCTTCCTACCGCATCGAACTGCCTGCCGGACAGCAATGCAGATACCGGACACTGAACACTGACGGGAAAAATATCCAAGTGAAGGAATCCACCGGTCCCGAAGGACAGCAGATTCTGGAAGTGTCCGCCGCCCAGTTGCCGCCTATCGTGAGCGAACCGTTCGGACCCAGCTTTGCCGAACTATTCCCGCGCGTATATTTCGCCCCTTCCGCTTTCAGTTTCGACAAGAAGCAGGGCGACATGAGCACATGGCAAAAGTACGGAGAGTGGCAGTACAGCCTTCTCAAAGACCGCGACCTGCTCACCGAACCGTTCAAAAGCAAGCTGCACGAACTGACAGCAAACTGCACAACCGACCGCGAAAAAGTGAAAGCCGTCTACGATTATCTGGCAAAGACCACCCGCTACGTCAGCATCCAACTGGGTATCGGAGGATTGCAGCCCATTACCGCCACCGACGTCTGCCGCACCGGATTCGGCGACTGCAAGGGACTTTCCAACTACGCCCGTGCCATGCTGAACGAGCTGGGCATCCCGTCCACCTATACGGTAATCAGCACCACCAACGAACGGCTGCTGCCCGACTTCTCCAGTGCCAACCAGATGAACCACGTCATTCTGCAAGTGCCTCTCCCGCAAGATACACTTTGGCTGGAATGCACGAATCCGCAGCTTCCTTTCGGCTATGTCCATCAGGACATTGCCGGACACGACGCCCTGCTCATCCAGCCCACCGGGGGCAGCATATACCGCTTGCCCGCCTATCCCGACTCGCTGAATACGCAACAGATCACCGCACGGATTTCACTCTCGCCCACCGCAGAAGCGAAGATCGAAGTTCAAGAAGTATCCCGGCTATTCCAATACGAAAACGAAGCGGGGATAGTCTACCTGGAACCCAACAAGCAGAAAGACCGTATCCGCTCGGACATCAACCTTTCGCAGGCCGATATCCTGCGCCTGCACATCAGCGAATGCAAAGAGGCAAATCCGTCTATCACATTCGACTATACGGCAAGCAGCAACCAGTACGGAAACAAGACGGGAAACCGCCTGTTTATCCCCGCCAATGTATTTCGCAAAGGGTTCAGCGTACCGCATATCACAAAGCGCACCCACCCCATCCACGTCAATTTCGGTTACTCGGATGCCGACAGCATCCGCATTCAGCTTCCCGAAGGATATACCATTGAAGGGCTTCCGCGACCGGCTGACCTGAAAAGCAAATTCGGCAATTTCCATTCTTCGGTTCGAGTGAATGATAACGAGATATGGATTGTCCACAACCTGTTTATGCGCAAAGGGATTTATGCTCCCGAAGAATATGCGGCCTTCCTCGACTTCCGGAAACAAGTAGCAGAGCAATATAACGGGAAAATCATACTAAAGAAAAAACCAAATTAAAGGAAAAATGAAAATACACAAAAAAACAGACCTCCCTGCACGGGACGGTAAAGAAGAATTTTCTCTCACGGTACTAACCTGCGATAAACGCGGAATAACCAATCTTGGTTACTATAACTTTGACACTGAAGACTGGGGCTTTTTTATGGATGATTATCCTGAGTACAAAGATACTGATTTTGTATGGATCTATCCACCGGAAGAACAGATGAGAAAGTTTTTGATAGAATCATCCAATGCCGAAGATAAACCGGCTGTTCCTTCAGCAAAGGAAAGTTGGTATAAAAAGAAAATACAACCTATTAAAAAGAAAATCAGTCTGGCTTTCAAGAAAAAATAAAAGTGTACCTTTGCGGCTCTAACATAACAAAAGTCGAAAGAAGACATTGGAAAATAAAAGATATAATAACGTCGAAGAATGGGCAAACACGCTCAGTCACGGGGCAGGTATTCTGCTTGGAGTCATAGCCGGGTATTTCTTGCTCTCGAAAGCGGCGGCCAGCACCGAACCGGACTGGGCGGTGGCTTGTGTATCCGTTTATCTGTTTGGCATGCTTTCTTCTTATGTCAGTTCCACATGGTATCACGGCAATCACCCGGGCAGATTGAAAGAGCTGCTTCGCAAATTCGATCACGGGGCGATCTACCTGCACATTGCGGGAACGTATACGCCGTTCACACTGCTTGTCATGAGGCATGCCGGAGGTTGGGGCTGGGGCATTTTCTCTTTTGTCTGGCTGTCGGCTATCGTCGGCTTCATACTGAGTTTCAAGAAACTGAAAGAACACAGTAATCTGGAAACGGTTTGCTACGTAGCCATGGGAGCCAGCATTCTGGTGGCCATGAAACCTCTGATGGATAACTTAACAGAGATGGGAGCCGCCCCGGCCTTCTGGTGGCTGATAGGCGGGGGAGCTTCGTATATCATCGGGGCGGTGTTTTATTCGCTGCGCAAACCGTACATGCATGCCACCTTCCATCTGTTCTGTCTGGGAGGAAGCATCGGACATATGATAGCGATCTGGTTGATATTGTAAGTTACAGCAGGTCGTCATTCAACACGAAAATCTCCTCCACCGGAACTCCGAAATAACGTGCTATCTTCAGCGCAAGAACCGTAGAGGGGATGAACTTTCCTGTCTCTACCGTATTTATTGTCTTACGGGTCACTCCAATAGCTACAGCCAGCTCTTCCTGACTGATGTTCTTCATCGCCCTGTACACCTTTATTTTATTCAGTAGTTCTTTATTTTCCATCTTAAACTTATGGTTTATAAAGAATCAATTTTCTTATTTGCGAAGATAATCCGGCTATGAAAATGATAATCAGAGAAGCAATATGTACCGAAAGATTCAAACAATCTCCAAAAGTAAAGACTATGACTCCAGCTATCAAAGCTGCATAAAATCCCGTAGCCAAAGATTTGTAATTATACACCGAATAGATTTCACCATCCAATGCCTCTGCCAGCCTCTTATCATTCTTGATCTTTTCAAGTGTAGCGGATGTCTTCCATGCGACAGCCGCATATATCAACAATACAAAAGCATTAAAATAACTCATGCCCCACGTACTTTCATTGTTATCTATACAATAAATCCACCATGCTATCCATCCCAAAAGCAACGTCGATGCAATAGTCCGCACCAATAGAGCATTAAACCTTTTAATCTCCATCTTTTCAATCGTAAAATTTTCCATAACCATAGAATTTAGTCCATACTCTTATCTTCAAGTTTCACCCATAGGTTCCAAAAAGAAACCCTTAGGTTACAAAAATAGTTATTAAAAACTATATTCCAAGCAATCATCCATCTATTTTTTTATTCTCCCGTTTTCATTGAACCAAACCTACCCTTCCAGTCGTTATATATATAAGGAGACTCTAAAAATGCAAGAACAATGAAATGGGAAAACCAACTGATAAAAGACCTGCAATGGTCGAATGAAATTACCAACAGAGAAGCCAAACAACGTGTGGCACGCGAGATTGCCGCCACAGCCAAAGCTGGCGACATAATAGGAGCCGGCTCCGGCTCCACCGTCTACCTCACTTTGTTCGAACTGGCCAAGCGGATTCACGAAGAGCACCTGCCTCTGGAAGTGGTCCCCGCCTCCCAGGAAATCTCCATGACTTGCATCCAACTGGGCATCCCTCAAACCACCCTCTGGAACAAACGTCCCGACTGGACATTTGACGGGGCAGACGAAGTGGACCCCGACCACAATCTGATAAAAGGGCGTGGCGGAGCCATGTTCAAAGAAAAGCTGCTGATCAGGAGCAGCGGCAAAACCTTTATCATCGTCGATCCCAGCAAACTTGTCAACCTGCTGGGCAGCAAATTCCCCATACCGGTGGAAGTGTTTCCGAATGCACTGCCATACGTCGAAAAAGAACTGTACCGTCTGGGAGCCTCCAAAATTTCATTACGACCGGCCCATGGTAAAGACGGACCTATTTTGACAGAAAACGGAAACTTCATCCTCGACACCTATTTCCGTTATATTGACGCTTCACTGGAAGAACAGCTGAAAACAATCACGGGCGTTATTGAAAGCGGACTTTTCATCAATTACGACATAGAAGTAGTTGTAGCCGGATAATATAAAAGAAAGAGCGCGAAAGAAACGCTATTTTTAACACTTTAAGCTTCTTTACAACCGGTCTATCTTTGCAGCCGACTTAAAGAACCGACTATTCTGCATTCTGTAAATAGTGAAAGCACTATCCTCCCTTCTTTATCTCATACTATCGATTTATCAATAAAAACAAAAAAAGTAGTATGGAAAGACAAAACTCACTGCAAAGCAAAAATTTACAATTTCATTTTTCTTTTTTTAGAAACACCTGGAGCAAAGAATCAACCATCGTCACCCTACACAACCTTTACCTGCAAACCATCAGCTCACTCTGGAAGGCACAAACCGAATGCTACCGGAAACTGCAAGACCGTCCCGACCGCAGCAATGAAGCCAAAATGGTAAAAGGCGCCATGCCTGTCGTCATCATCGAGGGCATCTGCCGCCCGCATTGCAGTCATGCCGCAGCCAATCTGGAAAAAATGAGCGGACTAGCCATGTACGACCTCGACCACCTGAACGAACGGACATCTGCCGTCAAAGCCCTTTTCCGTGCTCTCCCCTACGTGCCTTACACACAGACCAGCATCTCCGGCAGAGGGCTCAAAGTCATCGTATTTCTCGACGCCCGTACCCCGGAAGAGTATCCCCTCGCCTACGCTATCTGCCGGCAGACACTGGAACAAATCGCCGGACACCCGTGCGACGGACAATGCGCCCGCATCACCCAGCCCTGCTCTTGTGTGTGGGATACCGACGCTTACTACAACCCTGCCCCCGAACCCTACCCGTGGCGTGAAGAACTTGCCGCCAATCCTTCGCTGGCCCATCTGCTCCAAACTAAAAACAATTACGGCAGCGGCAACCATGGCAACAACAAGGATAATAACAACGGAAAAGCCTCTCCTATCCCTCCCCCTACCGAAGCCTGCGGATACATCGAAGCTTTCGTCCGCCACTTCGCCCAGTACCATCCTTGGCAAAAAGGCAATCGCCACGAATCCATGCTGGCAATGGGAAGAAGCGCACGACGTAAGGGATTTTCGAAAGAGGAGGTTGAAAAATTAACATCTGTTATGTCAGTAGAAATCGTGGGAAACGGCTATACGCTGCAAGAGCTGCAAAAAGACTTATCAGCTGGATATCAATACGTTGACCTGTCTTACATTCCCCAAGAGACTCCCCGTTCACTGACAGTACTGACAACTGACACCTTTATGCCTGTTTCTGTGGAAAACGACCAGGGAAAAGAAGAAGAATTGTCCATAAAAAATGAAGAATTACGAGGTTCCACCCCCTGCATTCCGGACGAAGTATACGCCAACCTCCCCGATTTTCTGAAAGCAGCCTTGATACCGGCACGAACACAACGCGAACGTGATATGCTGCTTCTAGGATTGATTGCCAACTTAAGCGGCTGCCTCCCTCTTGTCCGCATCAATTTCGACCAGCGCTTTTACAGCCCTCATCTCTACATCCTGATCATCGCTCCTTCCGCCACCGGCAAAGGGCTTCTCACATTGGCAGGTATGCTTCCGCGAGAGATTGAAAACTATCTGAAAGGAGAAAACAAACGGAAAAAGGATACCTACGAACGGGAGCTCATGGAATGGGAACGAAGCAATCAATGCTTCAAGAAGGGGACGCAGACCGCAGGAGCATCCACTCCCGGCCCGAAGCCCGAAGCACCGGAATATTACCACTTATGCGGTGCTCCCAGCACCTCCAAAAACCAAATCATCCGACGGCTGAAAAATAATGGTGACCTCGGACTCATTATCAACGCTACCGAACTGGACATGATCTCCGGTGCCATCAAACAGGATTACGGCAAGCACGATGACGTATTCCGTGCCGCATACCATCATGAATCGGCAGCCACAGACTACAAGGTAGACGGTGAGCTCATCTTTGTTGAAGTGCCGCGCCTGGCACTCTGCCTGTCCGGCACGCCCAACCAACTACCCAACTTCATGCACTCTATGGAGAACGGACTTTTCCCCCGTTTCACCATCTACACCTGTGGGGCACGATGGAAATATCGTTCGGCAGCCCCCATCAAGGGGAAAAAAGACTATGTCACTCTCTACAAAGAATTTAGTCTGCAAGTACTGGAGATGTACTACTTCTTTCAGCAGTCGCCTACGGAAGTCACGCTGACCGACAGCCAATGGGAGGAACATACCACCTACTTCGACCGCCTGCTCAACGAAGTAGCCAGTGAGCAGGCAGATGCACCGGGCTCTATCGTCCTCCGTGGTGCACTGATGGTGGCACGCATAGCCTCTATCTTCACTGCCCTGCGCAAATATGAAGGTGCCATGCGCATGAAGGAGTACATCTGCACGGACGAAGATTTCCATGCAGCTATGCAGATCGTGCAAACCACCCTCAATCACAGCCTGCTCGTCTCCTCTTCACTGCCGGGAGATGAGGTGAAATCAAAACCTTTGAAATCTTACTTCCGAATCCGGACGGTCGTAGAAAGTCTTCCAACGACTTTTACTTACAAAGAGATCAAAGAGAAAGCACTGACAAAAGGTATTAGTGAAAGAAGCACTTGTAGGTATCTAAAGAGTCTCTTAGAATTAAAATACATTGATAAACAAGAAGATAGATATATCAGAATAAAAGAATTCACAGACAAATAGGCGTTAAGTGTCAGTTGTCAGTGGCAGTAGCCTCAAAGAGCTGATAAATTGGTATAAAATAGATACATCACAAGAGAAGAGGTCCGCAGAAACGGAACAGAAACCGGTACAAGAGAGAAGGGAAACAAGTACCAGAATGGAGAGGAACAAGTACTGGAATGAGGGAAAAGAAGTACTGAAACGGAGCCTGTGATGTACAAGAAATGGACCGGACAAGTACAAGAAGAGAGAAAGAGAAGTACAACAACCTGCTGAATGATATACTGAAAACTGGAAAAAAACGTATGTACGGCAGTAGGGGAAGGTACTTCGTTCCCTCTTTTCAAGGTTCTCCCAAGTGACGGACAATCTGCTCCACTTCCCGACGCAGGAAGCGGTGCCGCCGGCAGTTATATCCGATAGCGTCCAACGCTTCCATCAACGGCTCACATTGCCTGATCCATCTCATCATTGTTTTAAGTGCCGTTTCTTCCGAACGGCCCGGACAATAGAGCAGAGCCAGCTCTGCCTTGTCATAAGCTCTCATTTCAAACTTTTTCTCTTCAAGTAATTCTTCCATAATCTTGTTCTATTAGCATTATTCAATGGTATAAAGGTACTAATAAAAGTTCAATTTGTAAAATAATAAGCGTGTTTTATTGGGGTAAATACAGACATTTCCGGATAAAAAAAGATATCTGCGGACATCTGCGGACAAATACAGACAAGCAAAGAAAATAATTCGAACAGGGGGAGCGATTAACCAATAATAAGCAGTATCTTTAGCGGAACAGACGAAATCAAAATGGAAAATCAAAACGATGCATTCAACTATGCATATCTACTCAGACAAGTAAAAGCAAGAGTACTACTTGCACAAAAAAGGCAATTTACACAGCCAATGAAGAAATGCTTTCAATGTATTGGGATATTGGCAAATTACTAACCGAGAGTCAAAAACAAATAGGTTGGGGAAACAATGTAGCACTTATGCAAAAAGTGAAAGATATAAAAGCCCGCTACTGGTACATGATCCAATGTCTGAAAAACGGTTGGAGCCGGGATTTCCTTATCGAGGCAATCAAGCAGGACTATTATCATTCTCACGGAGCATTGACCAGTAACTTCGCCGCCACTCTTCCCGAAATACAAGCCAAGCAAGTAAAAGAGACATTAAAAGATCCCTATATTTTTGATATGCTGACGTTCACCGAAGAGTACGACGAAAGAGATATTGAACTGGGCCTTATCAAACATATCGAAGTATCAGAATAAGATATAGCATAACATAGTCCTGAACCCCAATCAGGAACGAATCGTTCCAATTCCCTGATGTGAACTGAACAGTATTATTCAGCTCGCATCAGGGACTTTCTTTTTAATCCCGTCCTCAAACCACTACAAGAACAGACATCCACGGACATTTCCGGATAAAAAAAGACATCTGCGGACATCAACGGACAAATACAGACATCGCCCATCCCCACTACCGTACTTTTGTCATGTCACAAGCAAGGAACCACTTGTGACCCCAACATTTTATTTTTCAATGATTCAAAAAACTTAAAACAAGAAAAAGATTATGGCAAAAGTATTTTCATTCACCAGCGTGCTCCGCAAGAACATGATGGAAAAAGACAAACCGGACCTGTATTACGCTCTCGCCAAGTCGAGCGGTGAGATTGATATAGACGAAATGGCGGAACGCATCCAGCGTTCGAGTACCGTGAACTGGGCAGACGTAGTGTGTGTGCTGCGTGCACTGCACACGGAGATGATCGACAGTTTCAAGAAAGGAGAGATCGTCCGACTGGGGAACATCGGTTCATTTTATGTCACCTTGCGCAGCAACGGTGTACTCGTCCAGAAGGATGTGAAAGAAGGGTTGATCAAAGGCGCCCGTGTCCGCTTCCGCCCCGGAAAGGAGATTAAAGACGCACTGAAAACGCTGGACTTCAGCAAGTACAAACCGGAAAGCAGCGAAGGAGACAAGACCGATCCGGAAAACCCCAAGCCCAAGCCGGACCCGGACGACGGCGACGAAGAAGCTCCGGACCCGACGGTATAAGGCAACCGTCAATCAGGTATTTACAAATTCCACCAAATCATGAGAAAGATCGATTTAATCGTGATCCACTGCTCTGCAACGCGGGTGGACCGGACACTGACGGCCTTTGACCTGGAGACGCTGCACCGGCGACGGGGATTCAACGGAACAGGATACCACTACTATATCCGCAAAGACGGCACGACACTTCTTACCCGTCCCATCGAACGCATCGGGGCACACGTGAAGGGATTCAATGCGTCGAGTATCGGAATCTGCTATGAAGGCGGTCTGGACTGCCGGGGACGCCCGGCAGACACACGGACACCGGAACAACGCGCCTCCCTCCGCCTGCTGGTGAACCAACTGAAGCAACGCTTCCCCTCCTGCCGGGTGTGCGGACACCGGGATCTCAGTCCGGACCTGAACGGAGACGGGGAGATTGAACCGGAAGAGTGGATCAAGGCATGCCCTTGCTTTGAAGTAAAAAGAGAGTTTTCGGGAAGTAACTAACCATTTAAAAGCATTCGGAAAGGAGGTGTATAAAATTATGGCAATGAAAAAATCTCTTTGGGATATGATTCTCAAAGTAGTCATCGCAGTAGCTTCGGCTGTAGCGGGCGTATTGGGCGCTAATGCGATGAATCTGTAAAATAGTAGCCTTGTGAAAGGGAAGACTTTCTTCCCTTTTCACAAGGTATTAATAGTATCAATCTTTAAAATAATAACATATGAATTATTTATTAAAATATAAACTTATTACTTTATGTATGTCCTGTTGTCTCGTACTTACGGCTCAGGCACAAACAATATTCTCAGTAGAGGAAACGATCCAGACTCCGCAAACTCAAAGTTTTGTTCGGTACGGAAATAATCCGGTCGATTTATATACGGGTACAACGGGAGTTTCTATTCCTGTCTATACTTATAAAGATAACGACTTTGAAATCCCCATAAGTTTAGAATATGCATCCAATGGCTTGGTTGCCAATCATCAAACCGGCATTTTAGGGCAAGGATGGTATCTGAATACGGGTGGAGTTATCACTCGTACAGTAGTAGGAATTCCGGATGAGAACCATGATATCGCGATGGCCGGCTATTATGATTACCATCGTTCTGTTCCTGTTAATGAAAGCATAACGAATCCTCTTTTACTCGGAAAGCAATTTCATAACATAAGTACTATTGATGAGCCTTTTGTTTATCTGTATGATCCTTCAAAGCCATCATCGGCTATGTACGAGAGTACTCCGGACATTTTTCACTTCAATTTTATGGGGTATCAGGGTAGTTTTCAGTTTGATGTAAACAAGAAAATATGTATTTACAATACAAACACTGCAAGAGACAACTTTAAGATCAAAGTATTCAATTTTCAAAACAGTCCAATTTCTTCTTTTGAAATCACCACCAATGATGGATACAAATATATATTCGGAGGAGATCAGTCCGGATTATATGATCGGGAATGTAGTATCTCAGAAAAAAGTGTGGAACGAACTGTCATATCCTGGCAGTTAACAAAAATCATAGCACCTAATGGACGAAAAGTATCTTTGATATACCGATCAGGAGACTATACAAGTCGGGGAATCATTAAAAACATGATGCCCTCACCTAATTACAAGATAGTATCGACTCAATCCGGAGGATCGGCTTCATACTATGAATCTAGTACTGTGTCTCAATTTCCTACTTATCTGGAAAGTATCTTAGTGGGGGATGTATGCCGTATTCAACTAGACTATACCTCAAAACAGTCAGAAAAATATGGAGCAGATCGCAATCCACATGATTTGCCTGCACTGCTAAAGTTGTCATCCGTGACGGTCAACTCCCTGTCTCCGACTACAGAACAAATACTACATTGCGATTTAAGCTATCAGTATTCTGCGGATAAAAATAAAGTCTTATTCTTAAAGGAGGTTGATTTCGGAGAAGGGAAGATTTATAAAATGAATTATATAGGAGTAGATGAGTTTCCATCAATATTGGTATTTCCTTTCAATGGCACATGTGCCGTAGATCATTGGGGATATTATAATGGACAGTTATTAATCGGCATCAACAACTTCATTCCTTCTACAACAACAGATAAGGATAAAAAAGAAGTGATAACAAGCAGTCAACGCGAAGCGAATGCTCTATATTCCCAGCTTGGCATGCTCAAACAGATTTCATATCCTACTGGTGGGTATACCACTTATGAATATGAAGGTAATACTTATTCCAAACATGCAATGGATCAGTACGTCATTCGATCAGTACCAGTCGACAAGCAGGCAGGAGGGGTACGAGTAAAAACGATCAGCGATTATACGGAAACCGGTGAGTGCAACCGCCGGGAGTTTACATATCAGAATTTAGACGGAAGCAGTTCAGGCATTTTACTAAAGATGCCTAGATATCGTTTAGATTATACCACAGTGATATCCAATCAGCTCTATTATATAAACAGAGGAAATGTTCAGGATATGGCAACTTATTCCTTGGAGGGTCCTCATATAGAATATGCCAGAGTAGTAGAGAAAAAATCAGATGGTAGTATGACGGAATATAAATATAAAAATTCTTTCGACCCTTTCATTGGTGATTACTCGCAGATAGATGCACTAAGCCTCCACTTCATTCCTGGTCAGCGAATAAATTCTTCCAATTCCGGTATGGCAAGATTTATTCTCTCCCGCCTTCATTCGAATGCCCACAAAAGAGGTCTTCTCGAATCACTCTATACAACATTTAATGGAGATACTATTTATTCAGAAGAATTTACTTATCTGAACCCAGGAGGAAAATGGCATCCTATATTCGGTTATCAAACTGAAAATATCAAAAATGTAAAAACAGCAGGCGACGTATTCTATATTGATGCCATAGAAGTGGTAGATAAAGCACAGATCGATAGTAAAACGACAAAAGAATATACAAACGGGAAAGTTTTTACAACCCAAAGGGAATACGAATTCAAGTCCTCCCTCGGTCGGCTGAATTGTATATTGACCACTTTGAGCAATGGTGATATATTAAGAGAGCGAATAGAATATCCGGAAGATATGACTACTCCTTCGGATATAGAAAAAATGATGGTGGACTCTTTTCTCACCAGTATGCCAGTAAGAAAAGCACTCACTATTCAAAAAGAATCAGATAGTTTTGAAACAGTAATAAGCGGAGAATATAACAAATATAAAAAATACGACAAGCTAATAAAACTGGAAGAAATAAGAAAAACCGCCTATGACCAACTTCCTCAATGGAAAGACTTTAATCTGGATTTTGTTGATTCCGACTTCCACAATGACGCATACGATTCATGGGGAAACTTAACACGGCAAACAGCTAAAGACAGAAGTGTCACTTCTTACGTTTGGGGATATAATAACCGCTATCCGGTTACCATAGAAAAAGATGGATTGAAAACCCGATATGAGTATAAGCCTTTAATAGGAATGACTTCTGTGACCGATATCAGAGGGATTAAGACTTATTACGAATATGACAAAGCAGGACGGCTCCAGTGTGTGAAGGACAATGACAAGAATGTTATCTCTCGGTATGATTACCATTACGGTTCAGAAAATAATAATTAAATAAAGCTTATGAATTATGAAGAATATATTTGCTTTAATGCTTTTATTGCCGATTTGCTCGGCTTTATCGGGAAATGAGAATCTTCCCTTTACAACAACTAACGCAGACTCACTGAATATCAACAGGAGCTTTGTCCATACACAAACGATGCTTTCTCCCAATGCCGATTCCATGCTTCAGGAGTTTCAGTATTTTGATGGATTAGGTAAGCCTATTCAAACTGTATCTCAAGGAATTTCTCCCACAAAAGGAGATTTGATATCTACTTCTGCGTATGATTCTATGGGCCGGATATCCAAAAAATGGTTACCGCTTCATGCTCAAGGAAACAACGGAGCTTTTCTTTCCGATCCTTTCAACAGTACTGTAAAACAGTATGCAGACAATGTTCCTTATCAATATACCGAGTACGACCACTTTCCCGAAAGCAGAATTATACTTCAGCAAGATGCGGGAGAAGCATGGAAAAGAAATCCTGTTCATACACAATATTTAGCAAACGATACGACTTCAGCCTTAAACTGCATCCGTTATCAAATTAATGATGAAGGGACTTTATCTGAAGAAAGTGTATATGATCCGGGAGAACTGCGAGTAATACAGACTACGGATGAAGACGGAAAGTCATTATACACATTCATAGACAAAGAAGACAGGACTATTCTGAATCGGGAAATGGATGGATCAAAACAGTATGATACGTATTATGTGTATGACATTAAAGGGAATCTATGTTATGTATTGCCTCCCATGTATCAGGAATCTCATGATTTGAGTTTGTATGCCTATCAATATAGTTATGACAACCGCAATCACTGTATCATGAAGAAAAAACCCGGAGACACCAACCGCTATGCTTATGACAAAGCTGACCGATTAATATTTCTCCAAAATCGACTTCAACAACGGCAATTTGAATGGATATTCTCCGTCCCCGACCAAAAGGGACGCGAGGTGATAAAGGGAATTGGCATTAGTTCGTCACTCAACGCCCCGGCAATCTCAAATGTATTAGTATATGCCGAACGACACCAAGGAGGAGGTGCCATGGACACCGGCTATATTATTCATGATCTGTTAGGAATGGTTTCTACTAACCCTAAAGAGGTGAACTATTATGATGATTATAGTTTTCTTGCAGACTTCGAAAGTCAGCCTACACGGTTATCCCTAGAATATAGCTTTAAGGATTTCCCATCATGGTTGAAGAATAAAGAAAAAGAGTTTTCTGTTCCTACTTTAAATCCTGTCGGATTACAGTCAGGGAAACGTTCCTATCTAGATAACAATAACTATCTATTAACAGCCCTCTATTATGATAAAAAAGGACGTATAATCCAGCAACGAGGAACAAACCATCTGGGAGGATATGATATCGATTTTTATTCTTATACTTTCTCGGGATCAACAAAAGGACACGTTCATCTACATCTCGATTCTGACAAAAACACTGTAATAACAGAGTATTACGACTATGTATATGACAATGGAGAACGGTTGAAACAAGTGATATATCGTCTGAATGGCGAACAAGACACCATATTATCAGAAAATGAATATGACAATCTGTGCCGGCTTAAAAGCGTGAAGCTGAATAATGGAACAACAGCTTTAACCTACGATTACAACATTCGTAATTGGATGATAAGTATTGACAGTCCGTTCTTCAAACAAAAGTTGCACTATACAGACGGGGCAGGAACCCCCTGTTATAATGGAAATGTCAGTAGTATGACTTGGCAGACTGCTTCGTCAGGAATATCCGGGTATAAATTTAGTTATGATGGTTTAAACCGAATGAAAGATGCAATATACGGAGAAGGGAATAATCTCAGCATGAATTTAAACCGTTTCAACGAACAAATAACCGGTTATGATAAAAATAGAAATATTCTGGGCTTGAAACGTTTCGGTCAAACATCACAGAATGATTATGGTTTAATAGATGATCTCTCACTGAGTTATAATGGCAACCGTTTGCTCTCTGTTAAAGACAATGCTGCAAATTCGGCATACGCAGGTAGCTTCGAATTTTCAAACGGTGCTGACAAATCTGTAGAATATTCCTATGACATCAGTGGCAATCTAAAAAGAGATTTAAACAAAAAAATTACTGATATCCAATATAATTACTTAAATTTGCCAAGCCTCATAAAGTTTGAGAACGGAAGTAACATTTCTTATCTCTATAGTCCGGAAGGAGCCAAACTTCGTACTACACATGTGACAGATAAGGATACACTTATTACAGACTATTGCGGCAACGTGATCTATGAAAATGGAATTCCTGTCAAACTGCTGACAGAGGTAGGATATGTAACCCTTGCGGATGCTGTTCATCACTATTTCTTGCAAGACCATCAAGGAAATAATCGGGTGGTTATAGACGAGAATAATAATGTAGATGAGGTTAATCATTATTATCCGTTCGGAGGAGTATTCGCTTCGACTTCATCTGTCCAACCTTTTAAGTATAATAGCAAAGAATTGGACAGAAAGAATGGATTGGATTGGTATGATTATGGGGCAAGAATGTATGATGCAGCGTTGGGAAGATGGCATGTAGCAGATCCGTCAAGTGAAAAGAATTATTCAAATACTCCTTATGGGTATTGCTTTAATAATCCAGTTACACATATAGATCCGGACGGCAAACAAGGAGTAGCGATCCCGACACCCTATGGTCCTCTCCCGTTCTATTACCCTTTGACGAGAACTCAAAGCTATAACTTGCCTTCAGATCAACAAATAATGAGGCATACATCAGACAAGTTCGCGGAGTTAGGGCAAATGATTACAGATGCGCCTAAGATGTCTTATACCTTTGGCTCTCTCTTGTATTATCAGGTAAAGAGCGCTGTCAGTCCTGAATACAATCATCAGAGGAAAAGAGACAGAAAAGCTAAAGAAAATTTAGACAAGAATCAGGCAAACGTAGCAAACAGTATAGATACCAACGTGTCAGGAATGATGCCTAATGGCGATCCGGCTCCTAAAAGGGATCCTAATGATAAAAGTAAAATAGGAAAAGCAGGAAAAAAAGTTTTAATAGGTTCAGGTATAGCCAGAACAGCTTTAGAATTAACAACTCCCGATCCTACTCAAGATGCATATGATGCTCATACTAATCAAGTTGTCGGAAAGGAAGAATATTCTACAAACTATATAAGAGATATTTTTGAATGGATAATAGAACAACTTAAAGATTAACACATTAAACAATATATGGGAAATATTTTTATAGAAATATTCAAGAAGATAACCATACTCAACAGCATTTTAATGATTATCTATTGTTTTTTTCATCCTGACTTAGGAGAATTTGAGTTTATGTTTATTATCATGATATTATTATTAATTTCATGGATAATATGGTTGATAGGTAAGATATTAAATTACTTTGAGAGGAATAAACATCCAAAGGGAAAGGAAGTAGAAACTAATGATATTATTCAAACAGCTTGTTTCAAGTTTCATCAAAACATTGATATGTTATATTATTACTGTGCAGCAGCATATATTATTTTCTTCGCTCGAAAATCCATATATATTGATTATTTAATGCTACTTTTACTAGGATTATTTCTTGGAAATCGAATAGCAATAAAAGCCAACTTATATATTTTAAATCGAGTTAGTAAAAAGAAAATAAATAAATAACTCTTATGCACTAGGATTTACCAGTCTCCTACCTTGATATGGGCAATTAGAACATAATTAACCCATATCAAGGTATATAAAATCACAAAAGAATGATGGAAATAATTTGTTTTAACGATTAATTTATAGTTATATGAGACATCTTTTTATAGCAATATATGAGAAACTTACTTCATGGTTTTGCGTCATAATAATTCCTTGCTTCATGTTTTCCTCTTTTTTTTATAAATATTACTACCTAAAGCATACTATTGTAATAGTAGTCATGCTTTGGGGAGCAATTATTGCAATAGGTGGAATGATGAGTTATCTGTTTCCATATATAAAGACACCTAAACAGCCTCTGAAAGAAAAAGGAATGATCCGGACATTATATTTGAACTCCGAAATAATAATACCGCAAATTTATTGCTGGTATTTTGTAATATATATAACCTTCAGTTTAGAGTTTAAGTCTATATTATACAATTATCTGATGTTACTTTTAACAGGATTATTCCTTGGATATAAAACAACAATGAAAGTAAACAAATATACATTAGAAGAAGCCTATCGGAAAAAGCAGGAACATAAAAAACAGAAAAGGAATAAATAGAAGATAAACAAAGAAGAGCAGACTCAACAAACGCAAGGGACTCACAATACATACGCATTTGCCGGTCTACTCTTCCTGTTACCTCCCGGACGTTCTCAATGAAACATCCGGAAGACTAGAACTCCCTTTTCAGATTCCGGAGCAGTTCTTCCTTCTTCGCTTTATATTTCTTGGAAAGAGGATTGTACGAATAAAGGTTAGTATGTTTCAAACGTATCTCGTCTGTCTGCTCCTTCCGGCGTTCTTCCCGCTCTTCCACATCATCCGGATCTTCGGACTTACGTCTTGCACCTCTCCTGCTAAACAACTGAAACTTGGATGTACCCCGAAGCTGACGAATCAGCATCTTGATAATCCGGACAATAATCTCTTGTTCCTGTTCGGAATAAGGCCTATTTACTGTCTCAGTATAAGAGAGATAATAAACTTTCAGTTCTTCTTCCAACTCTTGCAAAAAATGCATCCGCTCAACTCTGGAAAACTTCTTTCCACCAGTATGCAAATCTTTTAAAATCTTCATTTCGTCTATCTTTTTTAAGTCCGATAAAAGCGTGAGTCCTCTAATAAGTACAATTATGAGCCATGTGATACTTATACGAGAGTCCGATTATTTCAATATAGCAGAGAAGAAAAACTAATATCTTTAGCAAGAATCATTCCTTAAAAGTTATCCAAAACGGAAAACTTTCTGTATCAGCAAGAAAGAAAAGTTTCCCAAAAATTTAATGTTAAAAGCTACCCAAGCTATTGGATAATCTTCTATCTTTGTATCCGGTTTCGGAACTAAAAAGAGGTTTAGTCAATGAGGGAACGCTGTGCAAATCGGCGACAGTACCCGCTGCTGTAATTCTCGATGAATCCGCACACGATGCCACTGCATCAGCTAATGTGGGAAGGCGCTGCGAGGGAGAGATAAGTCAGAAGACCTGCCGGAATCAAATAAACATATTATTAATCACTTTCGGGAGTTAAAGTTATGAACTACGCGGAAATTTGTATCATCAAACGTGATGGTAAAAGAGAAGATTTCTCTATCAGTAAGATCAAGAATGCAATCAGCAAAGCATTCAGTGCAACAGGTATTCAGGACGAACAGCAATTGATTGCTGACGTCACGATGAGTGTGATCAGTCAGTTCAGCAACCCCACAATCACCGTGGAGGAAATTCAGGACTTAGTAGAAAAGGCATTGATGAAGGTTCGCCCCGAAGTGGCGAAGAAATACATCATCTACCGCGAATGGAGAAACACGGAAAGAGACAAGAAAACCCAGATGAAGCATGTGATGGACGGCATCGTCGCTATCGACAAGAACGATGTGAACCTGAGCAACGCCAATATGAGCAGCCACACGCCCGCCGGACAAATGATGACATTCGCCTCGGAAGTTACCAAAGATTATACCTATAAGTATCTGTTGCCGAAGCGTTTTGCCGAAGCACACCAGTTAGGCGACATCCATATCCATGACCTTGATTATTATCCAACAAAGACGACGACCTGCATCCAGTACGACATGGACGACCTCTTTGAACGCGGCTTCCGCACCAAAAACGGCAGTATCCGCACACCGCAGAGCATCCAAAGCTACGCTACGCTTGCAACAATCATCTTCCAGACCAACCAGAACGAGCAGCACGGCGGACAGGCAATCCCCGCCTTCGACTTCTTCATGGCAAAAGGAGTAGCTAAATCATTCCGCAAACATCTGGCTTCGTTCATCAACTTCTATGTGGCAATGGAGAACGGAACTCAGGCGGACGAAAAAGCGATCCGTACCTTGATAAAAGAACATCTGTCGTCTATCAAGTCAACAGAAGCAGAACGCGAAGCACTGCGCATCGCCTTGATAGCCCTGCAAATCATTATAGATAAGGAACACCTGACACGCATCGCAGAAAAGGCTTATCAGCAAACAAGAAAAGATACGCATCAGGCCATGGAAGGCTTTATCCACAACCTGAACACCATGCACTCACGCGGCGGCAACCAGGTAGTGTTCAGCTCCATCAACTACGGAACGGATACTTCTGCCGAAGGACGCCTCGTGATCGAAGAGCTGCTGAAAGCTACCATCGAAGGACTCGGAACACGTGGCGAAGTGCCCGTATTCCCCATTCAGATATTCAAGGTGAAGGATGGAGTTTCCTACTCGGAAAAGGACTTCGAGAAAGCGATGAAAATGGAAAAGATCGAAGACGCCATGAAGTCCACTTACGAGGCTCCGAACTTCGACCTGCTGCTACAGGCCTGCCAGACAACGGCAAAAGCTCTTTTCCCGAATTTCATGTTCCTCGACACTCCTTTCAACAAAAACGAGAAATGGAAAGCCAATGACCCGAAACGTTACATCTACGAACTGGCAACCATGGGATGCCGTACCCGCGTATTTGAAAATGTGGCAGGAGAAAAGTCTTCTTTGGGCCGCGGAAACCTTTCATTCACTACGCTGAATATGCCGCGTCTTGCCATCGAAGCCCGCATCAAAGCGGAAAATCTGATAGAGGACGAACGCAACAAGGATGCTATCGAGCAGAAAGCGAAAGAGATCTTCATGGAATCTGTGCACAATATGGCCACTCTTGTAGCCGACCAGCTTTACGAACGGTATCAGTATCAGCGTACTGCTCTGGCCCGCCAGTTCCCGTTCATGATGGGCAATGACGTATGGAAAGGCGGAGCCGCACTGAATCCGAACGAACAGGTAGGCGACGTACTGCGCAGCGGTACGCTGGGAATCGGTTTTATCGGTGGACACAATGCGATGGTCGCCCTCTACGGCGAAGGTCACGGACACAGCCAGAAGGCTTGGGACACGCTGTACGAAGCTGTAACGGAAATGAACAAAGTAGTGGCCGAATATAAAGCGAAATACAACCTGAATTATTCTGTGCTAGCCACCCCTGCTGAAGGACTTTCCGGACGTTTCACCAAAATGGACCGCAGAAAATACGGTAAAATTCCGGGAGTTACGGACCGTGATTACTACGTTAACTCATTCCACGTTGACGTGAAGGAACCAATTAGCATCGTGGAGAAAATCAGACGTGAAGCCCCGTTCCACGCTATCACCGGCGGCGGCCACATCACTTATGTGGAACTGGACGGAGAAGCCCAGAAGAATGTACGCGCCATCGCCAAAATTGTAAAGGTGATGCACGATGAGAACATAGGCTACGGCTCCATCAACCACCCGGTAGATACCTGCCACAACTGCGGATACAAAGGGGTTATCTTCGACAAGTGTCCGGTATGCCAAAGCGAAAATATTTTGCGTATGCGCCGCATCACCGGTTATCTGACAGGAGACCTCAGCTCCTGGAACTCTGCCAAACGGGCGGAAGAGAAGGACCGCGTAAAACACGGAGGAAACTAATGAGGAGAATTAAATAAGGAACAAAAAAACGGAGAAATGAAGAATGAAGAATTACTTTGCAGGGTAATGGTATTAAACTGTTTATCAAGGGGTATTCTTCATTCTTAATTTCTTAATTAATTTGTTCTCTTCATTCTTCGTTCCTAATTCTTCATTTCTTTGTGCGCTTCATTCTTAATTTTTCATTTTTAATTCTTCATTTTTTGAGGCTATGAATTTATTAGGGACTTATCCCGAAACAATCGTTGACGGTGAAGGCATTCGGTATTCTATTTACCTTGCCGGATGTTCCCATCACTGTTCCGGCTGCCACAACCCGGAAAGTTGGAATCCGGAGGCCGGGAAACCGCTGACGGAGGAACGGATTCAATCGATCATCCGGGAAATCAAAGCTAACCCGCTGCTGGACGGGGTGACTTTCTCCGGGGGAGATCCTTTTTATCATCCGGAAGCGTTCCTGCTTTTCGTCAAACGGGTGAAGGAGGAAACGGGAATGAATATCTGGTGCTATACGGGATATACCTATGAAGAGATCCAAGCCAATCCACGTTTGAATGCCAGTCTGCCATATATAGATGTACTGGTGGACGGGCGTTTCGAACAGGCGCTCTTCTCCCCTTATCTGGAGTTTCGGGGAAGCAGCAATCAGCGGATACTGAAACTGAACAAAGCCAGATAATTGAACAGCTACAACCGGACCTTCCGCGCTAAAAAAACTTATATTTCAAAGAAACTTGAAACACGTAGTTCGTTGTTTTGTTTACATTTACAGACAAAATCAAGTTCTACAAGAATAAGTTTTTTATGATACAAACAAATAATACCACTCCTATAGATGAAACCGATGGACTGCCAATGCCGAGACGTATCTGGGCAGTGGTCTCCATCGGCTTCGCTCTTTGTATGTCGGTGCTCGATGTCAATATTATTAATATTGTACTCCCCACGCTTTCGCACGATTTCGGGACCTCACCTGCCGTAACTACTTGGATTATCAATGGTTATCAGTTGGCCATCGTTGTTTCTTTGCTGTCTTTTTCTTCTTTGGGAGAGATTATCGGTTATCGGAAAGTGTTTCTGTCAGGCATCGGTCTGTTTTGTATCACTTCACTGATTTGTGCCTTGTCCGATTCATTCTGGACGCTGACAATCGCACGTATCTTCCAGGGATTCAGCGCATCGGCTATCACAAGTGTGAATACGGCGCAGCTACGTTACGTCTACCCCAAAAGCCAGATCGGACGGGGAATGGGAATCAATGCGATGGTAGTGGCGATCTCAGCGGCAGCAGGTCCGTCGGTGGCAAGCGGTATTCTTTCGATAGCCAGCTGGCACTGGCTGTTCGCCATTAACGTACCGCTGGGAATTACAGCATTACTGCTGGGCATCAAGCATTTGCCGAGACAGGAAGAGCGCACGAAGCGGAAGTTTGACTTCGTAAGTGCCATAGCCAATGCCATCACTTTCGGATTACTGATTTATACACTGGACGGATTCGCGCATCACGAAGAGATGGATTTTCTTGTCTTGCAGCTGATTATATTGGCCATCGTCGGAACGTTTTACGTACGGCGGCAGCTCACTCAAACCACTCCGTTACTGCCGCTGGACCTGTTGCGGATACCGATTTTCCGGTTGTCCATTCTGACATCCATCTGTTCGTTTATCGCTCAGATGGCAGCGATGGTGTCTCTTCCGTTCTTCCTTCAGAATACGCTGGGACATAGCGAAGTCATGACGGGATTGCTGCTGACTCCGTGGCCGCTGGCAACTCTTGTGACGGCTCCGCTGGCAGGTTATCTGGTAGAGCGCATCCATCCGGGGATATTGGGAAGCATCGGCATGGTATTATTTGCCGTCGGACTCTTCTCGCTCTCGGGGCTTACCGCCGAGTCGTCCGATATCAGTATTATTCTTCGTCTGATGCTTTGCGGAGCGGGCTTCGGACTGTTTCAGACTCCCAATAACAGCACGATCATCTCTTCCGCTCCGACACAGCGCTCGGGCGGTGCCAGCGGAATGCTGGGGATGGCACGATTGCTGGGGCAAACGTTCGGTACTACATTGGTAGCATTGCTTTTCAGTTTTGTCGTGCACGACCGGAGTACGGCTGTCTGCCTGATGGTTGGAAGCGGGTTTGCCGCTGTGGCGGCTGTTGTCAGTAGCCTGCGGCTGTCGCAACCATCTACGCTGAAGAGGGAAACGAATCGGCCATGACAAAAAAGATGTCATCCGTAGCGCAGCAAAGAATCTCCTCTCCCATACACACAGAGAGCAGACTCTTCACTACGTACTGAATGACAACTAATCTCTTATCGGATACGGATTAATATTCCGTATCACGAATCACTTCTACCAAGCGGCGGAAATCCTCCGGATGTACGTCGCCGATATTACCGATACGGAACGTATCTGCCTTCGATATCTTTCCCGGATAGATGACAAAGCCCTTGCTCTTCAATGCCAGATAGAATGCCTTGAAGTCAAAACCGTCGTGCGGATAGAGGAAAGAGGTAATAATGGGCGATTGCAGGCTGTCGTCAAGCAGCGTGACAAAGCCGAGAGAGCACATGCCTTCCACCAGAATACGGTGATTCTCGCAGTAACGCCGGTAACGGGCCTCTACCCCACCCTCTTCGATCAGCTCCGTCAGAGCCTGCTTGAAAGCACGAACGACGTGGGTCGGCGAGGTAAAGCGCCATTTGCCGTGTCCTTTCTCCATCGCCTCCCATTGGTCGTAGATATCCAGAGAAAGCGAGCGGGCAACACCTTTACAACGCATCAGTTCCGAACGACGGGCGATGATGAATCCGAAACCCGGCACACCCTGAATGCATTTATTGGAGCTGCTGATCAGAAAATCAATACCTAATTCGTTTACATCCAACGGGATACCGCCAAAGCTGCTCATACAGTCGACTATGAGTTTCTTGCCGTGCATCTTGACGATGTGTGACAGTTCTTTGATCGGATTCAGAATGCCGGTAGTCGTTTCACAATGTACGAAGGCAACGTGAGTCACATCTGAATTATTGCTCAGGTAATCGTCGACATACTCCACAGATACCTGCTCCGTCTCTTCAAAAGCCAACATGTCGTAGTCGAGATGATAGTACTCCGCAATGTTTCCCATGCGGTCGCCGTAAGCTCCGTTGCTGCAAATCAGCAGTTTATCTTTGGGAGTGATGGTTGCGCCCAGCACAGCTTCCACGCAGTAGGTACCGCTGCCTTGCAGAAGAACCGAGGTATAGTCTTCCGTCTTTTGAGTGGCGAGGGATACGAGTTCTTTGCGCAGTTCCTCCACAATGCCGAGATTGTAGTCTTCATCCCATGTACACCAGTCGGTCATCATAGCTTCTTTAACGGTGGTTGAGGTAGTAAGAGGTCCGGGAGTCAGTAATAAATATGGTTTCATAATGTGATGTTCTTTTTAAAATGAATAATGTTCTTTTCCTTATCTTCCGGCATTGATCTTGTCGATCAAAGCGGGCAGTTCCTCTATCGTGCGAATGACGTAAGAAGCACCTGCGGCAAGCATGCGCTCTTTCACTTCCGCTATGCGGGCCTCCAGTTCGCCGGCAGGCATCGACCGGGTTTCTTCTTCGGTAAGTGCCATCTCGTTACTGCCGAGAATCACGCCTACGCTCCACACTTTCGCGTTCACCCCTTCTTTGATATCGGCAATCGTATCTCCTACTTTCACTACGGCATCCAGACTGGGGACAGCCAGCTTCGTCAGATTCTCAAAAATCATGTAAGGAGCCGGACGACCGGAAGGAAGGAGGTTCGGAGTAGCGCAATAATCCACGCGATACCCTTTTGCCTGTGCAGCCGGAAGAACGACATCCATCATTTCACGGGTGTATCCGGTAGTGGAGCCGATTTTAAGACCTTCGGCACGCAGCTTTTCCAATGTCGGAATAACGCCCGGGATAGGGTCGGTATAGTTTTCGAGCGAGGCAAACAGGTGCTTTTCGAAAAGACGGTTCAGTTCCACCACGTCTTCTTCGGTCCATGCACGCTGATAGCGGGCCACAAATTGTCCGTTCACTTCGGGCATTGAAAGCAGCTCGCGGATATGCTGAATTTTCGGCAATCCCATAGGCTTACGGGTCTGTACGACGTCAATCACCAGCCCTTTTTCCGCAAAGGCTTCCATAAAGGCGGCAACAGGAGCAAAACATCCGTAATCGACAGCCGTACCCGCCCAATCCATAATAATACATTCAATTTTTTTCATTCTTGCTTTATATAATTTATTGATTCAATTTTCTTTCTGTTCTACTCGTCTCCTTCTTCGGGCCGGTAAATGCAGGTCCGGCAAGAGACTTTTCACTGTGCCCTGAGCGGCTGTATGGCAGGTTCGGCAACGGGAATCAAGCCCGGAGCCAGTTCTTTATCCATCACCTCTCCACGTTTTTCTTTCCGATAGCGTTGTATCAGATACAGCAGAGAAAGCGTAAATGCCGTACAGCAGACAACGCCGACCGTGCCCGCCATCGTATTATAAAACTCCAGCCAGTTTAAATCCGGGTTAAAGCATTCTTTGAAAAGTAATACCAACACCGTGCCTGTATATCCGATAGAATCGATCATGGCTATAAAGAAGCCTACATTTCCCCTGATACGGAAACAGGCAATAAACCGGTCGAAGAAGATCGTCTGAAAACTCAGATACGAGAAATAAAGGCAGAGACTCTGAATAAACAGCCACACCAGCGGAGAAAGCTGCAATGCATCATAATTGAACGCGACGAAGCTAAGAGTAAACGCCCCGGCAATGACCAGCGCCAACAGGATGGACAATACTTTCATATGACTCTTTATCAGTGCCAGCGAAGCAAAGACCGCCAGAATAATCAGCGTGACCACTCCGTCCACCTTGGCAAATATCCATGAGGAGAAACCTGCGGCATTCACATCGACAATCTTCACCAGAAAATCTTCCTTTACATCCTGAAGCACTGTCAGGAAAAGATTGGCAAAGAAAAGCATCGTCAGCACGGGGGCAAAGCTGCGAAAGAGGTTCCAGCGCTGTTGTTTGTCGAGCGTCACACGTTCCACGCGCAAAGCCTTGTCTTCGGCTGTCGGTCGGGGGAGCCGGTCGAGGAGATAGCCCAACGCGGCCAGCAGGGGCAATGCGACCGCACCAATCAACGCAGGCATCCAGAACTCACTCACGTTCAGCGTATTTACTACAAAGAGTCCGATTGACTTCGCCGTTCCGCTGCTCACTGCAATGCTCAGTCCGAAAAGGGAGGCGAGCAAGTCGGTCACCCGTCTTCCTTCGAGGAAACTGAAGATGACTCCCCACATGCATCCCAAAGACAGACCGTTGAAGAACAATGCCAGTACATTGAACGGACGGGGCAGGCATCCGAAAAGAACCAAAGAGAGCTCGGCAACCAAAATGGAGACAAGAATGAATTTCAGGCGGCCTTCTCTCTTCAGTTCTGAAATAAGTTTGATCCCGATAAACTTGGACACCATATATCCGAATATCTGGATGATGCTGGTCGCTATCTTATAGTCCATACCAAACAGTTCCATGCCGTCGAATGTGGCGGCAGTGAACGGCTTGCGGAGCGCATAGACCAATGAATAAGACAGCAGTGCCGCTCCTCCCGCATAGAGAATGAAAAGTAGATCGGAAAGTTTCTTTTGAGTCGAAGGCGACAGTTTTTCTTTGAAATTCATGATTCGTTATTTTTTGTTTCCGGTGCAAAAGTAGGACGTCCCGACGAGTGAAAAAATGAATTTCAATGAATCATATCGTATATATTCGCTTTCCGGCAGGGTGTAATATTAATGTAATATTCATGCAACATATTCATAATACATTAGTCATTCCTTTGCAACGAAATCAATTTTACAATCCACAAATCATGAACGAACTGACAGAAATATACAAGCGAATCGAATACTTGCGCAACAACGGAGTGAAGATGAAAGAAATAGCGGACCGGGTGGACATGGCGCCCAGCGTATTGTCTGCTTTGTACTCCAGCGTACTTCCCGCCTACATCGACCTGCTGAAAACCCGCACACCGGACGACGCACTGGACGAAGCGCTGGCACTGGTCAACAATGTCTCCAAAAAACGCTTATTAAATAATGTAGGCGCGATGAAACTGCTGCTGCTCGAAATGGAACCCGAACAGCAAAGCGAAGCGGAAAGCGGTAACCCGCTGGTAAAACTGCTGGGAAAGGAAATGAAGGACTCGGTACAGGATGTTTTCAACTACAGCGGACTGTATCTCAGTTACAGCCTCTCTTCTTCTACCGACAGCCTGAAAATAGAACCATATCTGATCAGCGCTTCCGAAAACAGCGAATATGTAAAGGTAGGAATGATAAATGCCTATAAATCGGTGCATTGGGGAGGCGGAATCATCAGCAACCATCAGAACTCTTATCTGATGTTCAACGAAAGGGATTTGCCGCAATTCGCCCTCGTCACCATTTACCTGCAACTTCCACATTATGAATATCCCGCGATGCTGAAAGGGCTGTATCTCTGTCTGGATTACAATCACAACCCGATAGCCCGGCGAATTGTGTTGGTGAAGCAGTCGGACAGTACGGATGTCAATGAGTTCCTGACGATGGAAGGCAGGCTGGTGCCGAAAGCGGAGTTGACACCGGAACTGGAAGTGTACTACAACTACACCTGTCAGGAAGGAGATTATATTAAAACCTGCACAGTGCCCTCCCCAAAACTGGATGCTACGGACTTGGAACGGGAAAAGAAAATGTTAATGATTTAACCTTTCTCTCCGCGCATACAGGATGTCAATTGGAGAAACGGCGCTTTCTCACCAGCAGGCTAAGGCACTTATCGCATATAGAAACGGCGCTTTAACGTTGTGTTAAAGCGCCGTTTCTATATAGGATAAATAGCACACTCTATTTTACTGTTTTTCAACAATATACATCACTTCACCGTTACTACTTCCCTGCTATCGGCAAGCGGTCCGGTTTGGGTGGAGTTGCTGTTTCGGCAACTTCGAAAAGCCGGGTTTTCGGACTGATCCCTTCTAAAGCCCGCCGGCATCTCCGCCAACGTCAGCCTCATCCTGCCGGTTGTCCCGGACGACACAGATCTCCTCCGCTTGCCTTCCCGCTTTAGAAGAAGAACCTCAATATGTCATTGAAGTTTGCCCAGATCAGCAAGCCGAACAAAAGAACCATACCGGTCATTTGAGCGTACTCCATAAACTTGTCGCTCGGTTTACGACGGGCAATCATCTCATAGAAGAGGAAGAGCACGTGTCCGCCATCCAATGCAGGGATCGGAAGGATGTTCATGAAAGCAAGGATAATGGAGAGGAAGGCAGTCATGTACCAGAATTGATGCCAGTCCCACGTTGCGGGGAAGATGCTTCCGATAGTACCGAAACCGCCCAACTGCTTCGCTCCTTCTTTCGAGAAGAGGTATTTCATGTTGCCGACGTATCCTTTCAATGTCTTCACACCCAGAGAAACACCTGCGGGGAAGGATTCAAAAAATGCGTACTCCTTCTTCACCATAGGCAGCAGGCGATCTGTTGTCACACAAGCAGTGACACCCATCAGGTAAGCAGAGTCCACACGCAGGGAGGTCGTATCCGTCACGCCGCCACGTACATACGTCAGGGTGATCAGACGGGGGTCGATGCTGTCTTTCAGCAGGGTTTCCGCGTTTTTCTTGCGTTCCGCCATCGTCTGCTTGAAATCAGAGAAAGAAATGGGGGCTCCGTTCAATGCGATGATACTGTCACCCGGCTGAATGCCCGCCTGTGCAGCAGGAGAATTAACCATCACGCTGTCAATCACATACGGGAAACGGAAAGAAGCAAAACGAACGCTGTCCGCCATCAGTCGCTGCATCATATCTTCGGGAATGTAGACAGAAGCCTTTTTACCTTCACGAAGCACACTTACTTCACGGGCATCGGCAATCTGGCTCAACATATCGCCGTCATAGCGCACAAAAGGCACATTATCGGCAGACAAAAGGATGTCGCCATCCTGAAAACCGACTGCTTTCGCCGTCTCATTGAAGTCCATACCGAGAGGAGCTTCCTGTACCTTTATATATTGGTCGCCCCAAGCAAAAAGAATCATTGAGTAGATGAAAAGCGCCAGCAGGAAGTTGAACAGCACACCGCCCACCATGATCAAAAGGCGCTGCCAAGCCGGTTTGGAACGAAACTCCCACGGCTGTTCGGGCTGTTTCATCTGTTCGGTATCCATCGACTCGTCTATCATGCCGGCAATCTTGACGTAACCGCCCAGCGGCAGCCATCCTACGGCATATTCCGTATCACTTCTCTTGGGTTTGAACTTGAACAATGTAAACCAGGGGTCAAAGAACAAGCAGAATTTTTCTACACGCACCTTGAACAACCGGGCAAAAAGGAAATGCCCGCCTTCATGAATGATGACAAGCAGCGAAAGGCTCATGATCAGTTGCAGGGCACGAATCAAAAATGTTTCCATACAGTTTATTTACAATTTAAAGCCTCATCCAAACCCTCTGCTCATCAGAGGAAACCGAGGCACTTTCTAATTTATATTACTTATTTATATTCATGAAATCAACTCCGCAGCTATTCTCCGCGCTTCGGCATCAGTAGCTACATAGTCGTCGTAAGCAGGAGCCGCCACAAACGCGACACGTTCCATCGTCTTCTCAATCACATCGCTCATGCCTAGGAAGCTGATGCCGTCTTTGAGGAAAGAGGCTACCACCACTTCGTTGGCGGCATTGACGATGCAAGGCATATTTCCGCCCCGGTACATCGCTTCGTAAGCCAAGGCAAGGTTGCGGAAACGTTTCGTGTCGGGTTGCTCGAATGTCAGGTTCGTACATTTCGTGAAGTCGAGCCTGTCGAACGAAGAGCAGATGCGGTCGGGATACGAGAAAGCATACTGGATGGGCAAGCGCATATCCGGCATGCCCAGTTGTGCTTTGACGGCACCGTCCTCAAACTGCACCATCGAGTGAATGACCGACTGCGGATGTACCACCACCTCGATCTGGCTCGGCTGCACACCAAACAGCCATTTGGCTTCGATCACCTCGAAGCCTTTATTCATCATGGATGCGGAATCAATGGTTATCTTGGCTCCCATCTCCCAGTTGGGATGTTTCAAAGCCTGTGCCTTGGTCACAGTTTTCAGTTGCTCCAGCGTGCAGGTACGAAACGGGCCGCCCGAAGCTGTCAGTATCACCTTCTCTATCGGATTGCCAACTTCTCCCGCTAAACACTGGAAGACTGCCGAGTGTTCGGAATCCACCGGCAAAATAGGGGTGCGGTATTGCTGTGCCAGCTGGTTGATCAGTTCTCCCGCCACCACGAGCGTCTCCTTATTGGCAAGCGCAATGGCTTTCTTCGCACGGATGGCATTGATGGTCGGCTTCAGTCCGGCATAACCTACCATTGCCGTAAGAACCATGTCCACCGGTCCGGCTTCCACGATCTGACAGACCGCATCGATTCCGGCATATACTTTGATCGGAAGGTCGCTCAGTGCTTCTTTCAGTTCGGCATACTTTTCTTCATTGGCTATCACTACCACTTCCGGCTGGAACTTGCGTGCCTGTGCAATCAGCAGTTCGACCCGGTTGTTGGCTGTCAGGGCATAAGCCTCGTACAGGTCGGGATGTTCTTCGATGACCTGCAGCGCCTGCGTCCCGATAGAGCCCGTAGAGCCTAAAATAGCTATTTGTTTTTTCTTCTTATTTTCTGAATCCATTATTTATCTAATTCCTCTGTCACTTATAATCGTATATCCCACTTCACATGATTACTTTTTTTAGAACACGATGTACTTCTCCGGATTGACTGGATGCCCTTTGTACCACAGTTCGAAGTGGAGGTGCGGTCCTGTACTGAGCGTTCCGCTGTTGCCAACCAAGGCGATGGCCTCGCCTCCCTTCACGCGGTCGCCTTCTTTCTTGAGCAGCGAGCCACAGTGCTTGTAGATCGAAACGAAATCCTGATTGTGCTGCACGCCTATCAAATAACCGGTTTCGGCTGTGTATGTGCTCAGAAAGACGGTGCCGTCCATCGTAGCCAGCACGCTTTCATTGGGATTGGCTGCAATATCTGTTCCAAAGTGTTTTTTATCGGCATTGAAATGGTCGGAGACCATTCCACGAGTCGGACGATACAAAATCAATCCGTTGACATCTGGCTGCGAGACAATCGTAGTCAGATTATATTTTTCATTTTCTTCGTATTGACGGCGAAACTCTTCTTCCCGTCTGGTACGCTCCATCAAGGTGTCTTCGCGAGCGACAGTCAGCGAGTCCAGTGTCTGCACGCTGTCTATCGGCACTTTTCCGCTGAAGATGTCCTGTATGTTCATGATGTAAAGGTTCTGCCGGTCGAGCAGTTCCTGCAGGGAATCCACACGGAGGGCGTTGTCCACAATCTGACTGCGGACTTCACTGTTCATATAGCCGGGAAGGTAGTTGCGCAAAGGGGTGAAGGCAATGATACAGGCAGCAATCAGAAAAAGCACCGCCAGCACGGACAACAGTACCGAAAGACCGTTCAGCTTGGATACACGAAGCCCTACGATTTCTTCAAGTGTATTCTCATTGATGATAGTGAGTTTATACTTGAACTTGAAATTGTTCCAGAAAGCTTTACTCCGTTTTCTTGCCATTATTCTGTTTATTAATTACTAAGTTACTATATCCAATTAAGTATCTTTTAGGCACGGATTACACGGATTTCACGGTTTTAAGAAATTGCGCAGCTAAAACCGTGAAATCCGTGTAATCCGTGCCTAAAGTATATTTTATCAATAAATTGTGATCCCATAAACGCTTACCAATCTGTTCATTCTTCCTCCAAATCTTCCAAATTCAACAATCCTTCGGGAAGCTCGACTGTGATGAGCTTCTTTTCCTGATTTATTTCCACGATAAATTCTTCCTGTGCAGGGACGAGCAGTTCTTCTCCGTCCGCCTGTTCGACAACAAAAAGCGTATTCACCGTAGCAGTATCCACTTCCACGACTTCTCCCAGATCACCGTGGCGGATATCCTTCATCCGGAAACCGACAAAGAAGTTCCACGACAACTCGCCGTCTTCCGCTTCCTCGGCATGTTTCACCGGAAAGTAGACTTCGACATTGGTGAACATACGTGCACGTTCCGCCGTATCAATTCCTTCGAGCTTCACCAAAGCGGTGGAGTCGGAACGGAAACGGTACTCTTCGATGAAAAACGGTACAAAAATGCCGTCGAGCAGGCATATCAGGTAATCGCAGTCCACACGGTCGAAAATATCGTCCGTAAAAGTAAACTGCAACTCGCCGTGAATGCCGTGCGGCTTATTGAATAGTCCGATCTTATATACTTCTTCTTTTTTTATCATATACGAGTGATTCTGGCGCCGATGGCGTTAAGTCGTCCTTCTATATTCTGGTAACCACGATCTATCTGTTCGATGTTGCTGATGGTGCTGGTTCCTTCAGCGCTCATGGCAGCAATCAGAAGGGCGATACCGGCACGGATATCCGGCGAAGTCAGTCGGGCACCGCGCAGCTTGAAGCCGTGATTGTGTCCGATTACTACGGCACGGTGAGGGTCGCAAAGGATGATCTGCGCACCCATGTCGATCAGTTTGTCCACAAAGAACAGGCGGCTCTCAAACATCTTCTGATGGATCAGTACGCTTCCTTTGGCTTGGGTGGCTACCACGAGCATCACACTCAGCAAGTCGGGTGTCAGTCCCGGCCAGGGAGCGTCGGCAATGGTCATGATGGAGCCGTCGATAAATGATTCTATTTCGTATGTTTCCTGTGCGGGAACGTAGATGTCGTCTCCCCTCTGTTCGAGTTTGATGCCCAGACGGCGGAAACTTTCGGGAATGATGCCGAGGTTCTCGTAAGAAACATTTTTGATGGTTATTTCGCTTTTGGTCATGGCAGCCATACCGATGAAGCTTCCGACTTCAATCATGTCGGGCAATACGGTGTGTTGCGTACCGTGCAGTTCCTCCACCCCTTCAATGGTGAGCAGGTTGGAAGCGATGCCGCTGATTTTTGCTCCCATCCGGTTGAGCATGCGGCAGAGTTGCTGCAAGTAGGGTTCGCAAGCGGCATTGTAGATAGTGGTGGTCCCTTTTGCCAGCACGGCAGCCATCAGAATATTGGCGGTTCCTGTCACGGACGCTTCATCGAGCAGCATATAGTTACCTTGAAGCCTGCCGGCAGTAATCTCATAAATTCCCCGCGCCTCGTCGTAGCGGAAATCGGCTCCCAGGTTTTGAATCCCCACAAAGTGGGTATCAAGACGACGGCGACCGATTTTATCTCCACCCGGCTTCGAGATCAACGCTTTCCCGAAACGCGCCACCATCGGACCGATCAGCATCACCGACCCCCGAAGACTGGAACACTTTTTCAGGAACTCATCGCTCTCCAGATAGGCTAGATCGACATTCTCTGCCTTAAAACTATAAGTATCAATGCCTTCCTTTGCAACTGTTACCCCCATCTCCCGCATGAGCTGAATCAGGTTATTGACATCCAGAATGTCAGGTATATTGTTCACAGTCACTTCTTCAGCAGTCAGCAACGTGGCACAGATAATCTGCAAAACTTCGTTTTTGGCTCCCTGCGGATGAATGTCCCCGCCCAGCCGATGTCCTCCTTCAATTACAAATGAAGCCATTTTTTTTAAGTATTAAGTAATAGGTAATAGGTATTAGGTATTAAGTATTAGACCGCAAGTGCAAAACCTCATGCAGCGAACAACATCGCCGCGCTAATACTTAATACCTAATACTTCAATATCTTCTCCGCGGATTACTGTTCCGGTTATTGTTGTAGTTCACTTTCGGGCGATAATTCTGGTTCAGACGTTCTGCCATCAGGCGGATGATGTCGTCTGTCAGCTGGAGTTTGCCGTCGGAAAGTTCATAGAGGTCTTCCGCTATTTTACGGTCGTCTACCGTATCTTTGTTCCATGCCATGTAGTCCTTCTTCATGTGGTTGCAGATCATGGCTACCAGATTCCTCTTTTCGTTTCCTTCGGGAAATTCGCAGGCTTTTCTGATCAACACTTCCAGCGTGTGGCCGTAGTGGCGGTAGCGCATACGGGTAGTGGAATATGGGATCGGTTCCGGCTTGGTCACCAGGTTGTCTTCACGGATGATTTCGTAGGGGTAATCAATATCCAACTCAAAACCGGACATGATTGCCAGGTGGTCCCAGAGTTTATGCTTAAAATCAGGAACATCACGCAAATGGGGAAACATATTCCCCATGATGTTGATAATCGTGTTAGCACAACGCTGACGTTCGGCACGGTCCTGAATGGTCAACGCATAATCTACCATGTTCTGTATGCTGCGACCGTATTCGGGGAGCGGCATTCTTTTCTGTTGGGTATTGTATTGCATTTTTTAAATTAAAAGTTTTGAAATTAAAAATTAAAAGTCGGAGGACGACGGTCACTCATAAGTCACAGCTTCTTGCTAAAAAGGATCACTCACAAAAAAGGATCACTCACTCAAGGGATCATCCACTCAAGGGATCATCCAAGAAGTGACTTCTTAGGCAACGAGGCTACAAATTCCTTCAGGTAGAAAGGTTCGAAGTAGGCCACGTCTTTATAATCTTCCCCGGCAACTGCTTTTTCTGCCAGCGGATACATCATCTTTGCCAGCGGATGGATATCATCGATAAAATGCGCGTTCGGATGGATGATCTTCTCACGGCATTTGGCAGCTCCATTTCCGTAGAAATAGACAGGGGCTTCATTCAGAAACTCCAGATAGGAATTTTCATCGACAATATCGGCGGCGATCGCGCGTTTCACGTTCAATGCACGGTCGTAGACGGCAGCATATACTTCCATACGGCGGGCATCGAGCATCGGACAGAGCAACGCATCTTCCGGCAAATCGTGATACAGCAATACGGGCACACTCAGCACTTCGAGCGTAGGAAGACCGATCAAGGGCACATTCCGTCCGTAACAAATGCCTTTCGCCATCGAAACACCGATCCGGAGTCCGGTGTAAGAACCCGGTCCGCAACTCACCGCAACTGCATCCAAAGGTATGGCATGACTATCAATGAACGATAACGCTTCATCTACAAACACTCCCAAAGACACAGCGTGTGAAGGGCCTTTCAAGTCTTCTTTCACAAAAATCGTCTGTCCGTCTTGACTGGCCGCTACCGAGCAAACAGTGGTAGAGGTTTCAATATTCAGTATACACGACATAAAAATCAGCTTATTAAATTGTCGCAAATTTACATGATTTGTCGGAAACTACCTAATATTTGCGTAGATATTCTCAGAAGGGGTATAAGAGCACTTCTAATCTATACAAAGTATCATATTTAGTCCAAAAGAACGGATTTTAAGAACCAAATTAAAGAACCGATTCAAAGAACAAGGTTATGACACATCAAGTCTTTATTAATGAAATTGTAAAAGCTAATTTTAACCTCCGTCAACCCAAAAGTGAGAGACCAACTAATATTTATTTGATAGTACGTATAAATCAGAAGCAGGCTAAATTGTCGACTGGAGTAAAAGTATATCCTGAACATTGGAATATCAAAAAACAAGAAGCGTATATAAGTTGTCGCCTAACAGAATCAGACAATATAAATAATACTATTACCAATAAAAAATTGTTAGAGTTAAGAAGTCAATTTGAAGAATTTAAGCGTTATCTTTGTGATAATCCAAGCGAACTAAAAAATTGCTGGGACTTATTAAGGAAATACATATACAAAAATAATATGCAAAGAACTAATAAGATAAACGCTATACATTGGCTACGAGATATTATTGCCAATGACAAAACTATCAAAACCTCAGGTGAACATAAGAGAGGATCGACAATGGAAACGTATTTAATTGTATTAAAAGATTTCCAAACCTTTCTAAAAGAAAAAGGTCAAGATACTATCAGTTTTGACGATATAAATCTGGCATTAATTAAAGAGTATGAAACATACCTATTCAATAAAAAAGTAAAAGGTGAACGAACAACTGCAACAAGTACTGTAGGCAATAAATGCGTTCAACTAATTGGTATTATTAAAAGAGCAGAACCTTATAACCTGATAGACATACACGAAGCTAAATTAGACAAATACTCCAAACCCAAAAGCAGACAAGGAGATGAAAATGAGATTTATTTAAATGAGGAAGAAATCAGTAAGATATATTCCCTTAAACTCCCTTATAAAGAGGGGGTTGCCAGAGATGTTTTTATCCTACAATGTTGGACGGGACAACGATTTAGTGATATAAAATCATTAAATGAAGGTATCGTAAAAGAAACCAGCAGCGGAAAAGTACTAGAAATTGTACAGCTTAAAAAGACCCGTAGAGTTACTATTCCATTATTCCCTATAGCTTTGGAAATACTGAAGAAATATGATTTCAATTTACCTGAAATCACAGAAAATACGATGTTGAGATATTTAAAGAAAATAGGATTAAAAGCCGGCCTTACAGAAGAACATATTGTAACAGAAGATAGAGGGGGCAAAGTTACTAATTCAATCAAACAACGTTGGGAACTAATAGGTACTCATACCGCACGGCGATCTTACATAAGCAATATGCTCAAACGTGGCTATGATAGTCACTTATTGATGAAAATCACTGGACATACTACTGAAGAGGCGTTCAAGAGATATATTAAAGTTCGTTCAGAAGATGTTGCATCATTTATACTTAAAACGGAAGCAGATCGAGCAAAAAATAAGATATCCCAAGAAACATCTCTCCAAAGTAATATTCCAATAAATAGTAATCAAGTACTCAAAGTGATAAAGAAAGGAATCGAAGAAGGCCTAAAACCATTAAATAAAGAACTATCTGATATAAAAGAAGTCATGCAGTATATAACCATTAATAAAAGAAGTATACGGCCTGTCAATGCTCGTAGACTCATTGCTATGGTGGTTTCTTTAGAAAAAGACAATACTCCCGCCCAAACGATCATCAACATGTTAGAGGCATCAGGTATCATAGGGTCAGTTAGTGTTACAATGACAGGCGGTCAATATTTCCCGATGCAAAATATGAATGAACGAGTGTTGGATGAATTAAAGACTTTAGCTGTGGAGGAAAAAGACCTCAATAACAAATAGTAATTTCTCCCTTTCTCACCCCCTCAAACTCTTATAGATGAGAATAAATTGAAGCGTAGAGATTGCACCGGTAGTAAATGGTGCACATAAGCTTCAAACAAGATTAAACAATTTCCGGGTTGACCCCAATACTTAGAAGATCATTGGGCGATTCAATTCGAAGGATAGCAGCGGTATCGGTAATTATCACAGCTACAGTCTGGGTAATGAAAGTATGATAGCCTATCAAAGAGCCAAGTCAGGACGAAGAGTCTTGATAACGGCTCTTTATTTTTTTCTTCTCCTTTTCTTTACACTTCTTCCTCCCCCTCTCTTCACCTTAAACCCTTATATATGACAAGAATAAGAAATAAGAATAAAAGACAAGAGAACAAGAACATATTATTAACCAACAACAAAAAGCAAGAGAAAAATGAAACATTTAATGAAAGGAATCAGAATCGCAGCATACATTGCTGAGATCATCGTGGCAGGTTCAACTATTGTGGAACTTGTAGAGAAGTATAGTGGTAGGAGCAAACGTAAATCCGCCGCAAGTAAAGTTGATACAGGCAATGTAGCAACTGAAAACCCATAGAAACGTCTAGTGAATGGATTATGATAATGCACAGGACGTAATTATAACTATCCTTGAGGTAACAACATCCATACTCAAGGGAATAAAGAAGCTAAGAGGAATATTTGTAAAAGCAAAGAAATAAACCTCTTGGCTTTTTCTTTTATCGGATTTTATTAACCAATTAAAAACTATAAAAATATGGAAACTACAAGAGAACTGTCTGTCGTTCCACAACAAGGAATGATGACAAAAATGGGCATAATCAACCCAACCTTTATCGAAGATGCAGTAATTGTATCGGAAAAGAAACAGGAGAAAGAACATCCCAATTTTATTGAATCAAACACTTCAGGCATTACACTTGAAGAACTGGAAACGAACTGTATTGTACCCAGCTTTGGAGACAACCAGCTTACAATCAGCCACCAGACTTTTATACACCGTATTGAGGAGGCGGCAAGCATATTTTTTGCAGGAGAAACTTTCGGTAATACGGAAATCAGAGTCTCACACAAGATTTTAGGCAGACATCCTTCCGCACTGACAAAAAGGAAGGAAGAACTCAAACCTGAAGACGAAACCATCTATTATCAGAGGATGGCATTCTGTTTTCATATCCGAACCATATGTCGGGAAATGAACGGTGAGGAAGTGCATCTTTGTATCGGCGGCGTAAGAAGCCTGAACGAAGAGAACCTGTACGGAAAAAAATCCCCTGAAAAATTTAAAATCTTTATCGGATGGAGAGTCAGGGTATGCAGCAATCTTATGCTGACATGTGACGGCTTGACAGGACGTCTGGAAGTGATGGGCGATACGGATATCTATATAGCCGCCCTAAAACTGTTCCGGGAATTCAACCCCGAACAAAATTTGAGACTTCTTGAGAATCTGGGAAGAACGATGATTTCACAGGAACAATTCTGCCAGATAATCGGACGTTTACGGCTTTACCAGGTTTTACCGGCATCACAGATGAAAGAATTGCCGAAAGTTATCTTAGGTGATTCAAACATCAATGCAGCCACCAAAGGCTATATTGACAACCCTAACTTCGGCTTACGCGGAAGAGCAAAAATTTCATGCTGGGACCTGATGCAACTTCTTAACGAGGCAGCCAAACAGTCCTATATTGACAAATTTCTCGAAAGGAATCAGAACGCCACAGACTTTGCAGTGGGCATTCAGAAAGCCTTGAGAGGAGAAGACACTGAAAATTACGGATGGTTCCTAGGATAGACAGGGACATCCCAAAATCCTATGAAGGGAGAAAGATCTAAAAATAACAAACAAGGTCTTTCTCCCTTTTTTTGTTGAATTAAAATCAGAAAGGAGAAAAACATATGAAAATAACATGCATACAGGACATATACAAATGTGACACTTGTAAATCAGCACTAGACGAGCACGGAAGGAATTGCAGGCATGGGATATTGTTCCCCCTGCTTCTTTTAATGGGAAACTTTAAAAAGTGCATGAATTATGAATTTGATGCGGAGAAGATGGAACTTCAGTTGCTAAGAAAAGAAAATGAACGGACAGGGCACACCGGTGAGTAAAACGGGAATGGTTCTGAATAAAATGGAAAGGAATAAAGTATGGCACATTACACTTTCGATATAATCAAATATACCTTAATTACCGAAGAGGGGGAAACGTACAAGGACTTCATAGAAATGATGCCCTCGCTGACGGTACAAGCAACAAATTATATTGCAGCCACTTTAAAAGCCGAAAAAGCGTATCTGTCAGATAAATATGTGCACCAGTTCATTGATACTGACGCGGAAAAATGGCCGGCCAATACAACTATATTTTAACTAAAAACAAATCAGAAAGAAATATGGAAAGATTTGAACTTGAAAACAGTAAAGAGTTCAAGGCGGCACAGGAACTGGAAGACGCCTTGAACAACATGTCATGGAACAGTGAAAAGTTTGCGGAGTCAGTGGGGTATTATCACAGGACACTCCAACAAAAGCTGTTCAGCACTATGGTAAAGGTCATAGAGATGATGGGAAAAGAGGACTATGGATATGACCTGAGAAATGAGGCTTCACACAGGATAGCCCGGAAAATAGTTGAATCAGGAGTACTTGACGAGACTATACCGATCATTTGAGAAACGGTTGAAACAGACCGGAATTATATCTGAGGAGGATATCACAATCAACGTGGTGTCCTCCTTTTTTTATTTACCTAAAATACAAAAGATTATGTTATACTATAAATTTCAAAATTACGAAGAATTCAAAAACATGTTTGGTATTATCAAGCATGGAAACGGAGTATGCAGCAGAAAGAACAAGATACTGCTGGCATATGTGAAAGACAAGAGATTATTACATGAGGCGGTAGAGAAAAACGATTATACGCTGCTTCATATCTCTTCAATGGCGGAACTGAAAAAGACCGTTACCCAAAGAATAATTATAAGCGGACACTCGGATAACTCCCTGCGTTATGTTCTGGAACTGGATGGAGACTTTTTTTACTCCAGAAACCTTGAAACGGACAGTCTGAAAGGGCTCTGTGAAGACGGGGACACTAAGGCAATCCGCTACATTAATCATGGGAACGGAGAAAAGGTGTTTAAAATGAAAGCGGGAAAACTCTATCGTTCCATCATACAGGAAACGGAATTTGGCAGAACCCTTCCTGAACAGGTAGTGACCTATCTATGTGAGGAATTTTCGGCAGACTGGCAGGTGTATACTCATAGCAGACTCCCGAAAAACACACTGCACGTTGATAAAGACTTTGAGAAGATATATTCATCAGACTGGTGCAAAGGGGATTTCTCTTCATGCATGACGGACAAGGATTATTACTATTTCTATATGGACTCCGTCAATGCAAGTGCAGCGTACCTGACCGATGAGGATGATATGGTGATTGCAAGATGTATTATCTATAATGAAGTCAAGGATCAGGATGGTAACAAATGGAGACTGGCTGAAAGACAATATGCCAGTGATGAAAATGATATCCTGAAGCGTGCCTTGATAGATGCCCTGATCAAAGGGGGATACATTGACGGTTACAAAAAAGTCGGTGCAGGCGCAGGTGATGCAAGAGAGTTCGTTGACCTTGAGGAGAATTCATTGTCAGACAGGAAATTCAGAATAGAATGTGACCTGGACTATGGCGATTCACTTAGTTATCAGGACTCATTCAAGTGGTATGATGAATACGATAGAGTAGCTGACAATTATGGACATGGAGACATTGGACTGGATGTTACTGACGGTTCTATAAATGATGAAGAAGAGGAGGAGGAATACGATGATTTTCATGGCTACCATTGTCATGAAACACGCCCCGTATATTGCCATGGATGCGAGTATTACTGTGACGTGGAGAACCTGGATGAATTCGTATGGATAGAAAAAAACGGGGAATACCATCATGAATCGGATGTTATGGAATGCCCTGAATGTACAAGGTATTTTCCGGAAAAGGATACATTCCATTCAGAAATAACAGAGGAAGACTATTGTTGTGAAGAATGCCGGAAGACAGCGGAACAGACATACAAAAAAGAAAACTGGCATTATTCCGACTATGATGAAGAATACTATGAGCATGCAGGAGACATAACCGTATACCGGGTATGGAACAATATTCTCTGTGAATATGAGGAGAAAAACATATCGGTTGAGTCCGGGAATAAACTCTTGGCGGGAGGAGAGCTTCATGAACTGGACGGTATACTCTATGACATAATAGATGAAGAAACCGGACTGCCTTATACATACGAGATGAATGAAATGACTGTTTAACCCACAAAAAATAAGAATTATGGAATTACTTAAGAAATTATATAAGATTTATAGCCCAAGCGGAAAAGAATGGACGATGACAAAGTTTATATGGGATTATGTAAAAAGAATCCCCGGTGTAAAACTTGAAATTGATAAAATCGGGAATCTGTATATAACAAAGGGAGACGCGGAATCATATCCCTGTATCGTAGCACATCTTGACCAGGTGCAGAGGTTACATTCAAAAGATTTCACGGCTATTGAGACGGAGGAAATTATATTCGGATACAGCTCCCGGAACAAGAGACAGGAAGGACTCGGAGCGGATGACAAGAATGGAATCTGGATAGCGCTCAAATGTCTGGAAAAGTACAAAATCCTGAAACTGGCCTTCTTTGTCAGTGAAGAGAAAGGATGTGTCGGTTCAGAGAACGCGGTGATTGACTTCTTTGCTAACTGCCGGTTTGTTATAGAACCGGACAGAAAAGGGTGTCAGGATATTATTACTGAAATTAACTGGACTTCCCTCTGTTCTCCTGACTTCCTGAAAGCTACCGGACATGAGAAGTTCGGATATAAGGAAACGGACGGGATGATGACTGATATTCTTGCATTGAAAGAAAAAGGGCTCGGGATTAGTTGCGTCAATCTCAGTTGCGGATATTACGAGCCACATACGGATCATGAAGTTACGGTGAAAGAAGATCTCATGGGGTGTCTGAGACTGGTGGAGCATATCATTGGGAATTGTACTGAAACTTATCCCCACCAACCTGAAATACAGGGAAGGCGAGAAGGCATCTATGATGAATTCGATGAAGCTGCAGACGAAATATTCGCCCTGCTCGATCAGGAAGATATATGGAATGTGGAAGACCTGTATTACATGTATCACTCCGTTTTTCCTGACCTGAACATGGAAGATTACCAGAGAATCTATACAGAATATTATAACCTGTACCCAATGGAGGAACATGAAGACGAGAAGATTCTGTCCTGAGTGTGGACGCATGATGAGTAAATCAAAAATAAAAGGTGACTCATTTCAATGCAGAAGTTGCGGTGAAAACTTTTACAGAATAGAGGTATTGACTAAAAAGCAACAGAATATCATTAACTTAAAAACAGAAGTATGTATGGAAAAGATAATCGAGAACTTTCTTGCACGTATAGAAAACGAGAAAGGAAAATATCATCTTACAACAGTTGAAGAGTGGGAATACATGTGTGACACCTTCCGGTATATCAAAAGCGGGGAGGCTGACATGAAAGAGAACTGGGTCGGGATCATAGGCCGGAACAGTACATACTACAACGGGCATGGCAATGGGCCCGTGATAGATACGAAATATGGCAGATTTTATATTTGTCCGGAAAAGAAACTTATGAGAGGCCTGACTTTTACTGAGTTTTATGAAGGACACAATGTGGATTAATATGGAAAGAAATAACAATTATGATCTAAAACTGGCAGGGTATATATGGAGTATCCTGAGAACCCGACCGATTGTCATGATGTCGTGGGGAATAGATACGAATACGGTCAGACCTGTAAATCTTGGCCTGGAATTTCATGTGCAGGGATTCAGGCATACAGGAATGGTACAGGTTATCCTCGATGAAGGGAAGGATTTGTTTGAGATTCATCTTATCCCCGACTCTGAAGGAGAAAGGAAAATAATAGAAGACGTTTACTTTGACATGCTTGTTTCTGTGATAGATGAGAATGTGGAGAAAACGGATGACTATGAGAAGAGGATTTCTGAAGAGTACGGGATTATAAGAGAATAACACTTCCCTGAAATAACAGAATCTGTAATAACTGGAATCCTGTGAGACAGTAGAGCATATGAAAACTCAAAAACTCACAGGATTTTTTTTATGTAATAATGTAACCGGTTCCATAGATTGGACGAACGTCTGGTCGGCGGAACCACTGTTAAAACTATTAAAAATCAGAATCAATGAACAACCAATATGTAGCTTATCTTCGGGTAAGCACACAGAAACAAGGATTTTCAGGACTGGGACTTGAAGCACAAAGGGAAATTATACAGAAATATCTTCGTGACAAAACTCCGGTTGCTGAATATGTTGAAATTGAATCAGGGCGAAAAAAAGACAGACCTAAACTCAAAGAAGCATTGAGTCTTTGCAGAAAAACGGAAGCGACACTGATCGTTGCCAAACTGGACCGGCTGGCCAGAAATGTTTCCTTCCTGTCAAATCTTCTGGAGAATGATGTGGAAATTGTATTCTGTGATTTCCCACAAGCCAATAAAATGATGCTGCACATACTGTCGGCGATATCACAATATGAAGCGGAACTGATAGCGGCAAGAACAAAATCCGCCCTGCAGGCAAAGAAGGCAATGGGATTCAGACTGGGCAATCCGGAACATTTGATGGACAAACATGAGCAGGCAATCCGAAGCAGTATCAGAACCTGCAGGGAGAAAGCAGACAACAATCCCAATAACAGGAGAGCTGTCGCCATGCTGCGTACATTGCTCAAAGAGGAACATACTCTGCAGGAGGTAGCGGATATTCTCAACAGGGAGGGATTCGTAACTTCCAGGGGATGTAGATTCTCCAAATCAACGGTTTACAAATTAATCAGAAGGTATAATCTGAAATGAGAAAGTTTATAATCTGTTATATGACAATCAATGGGATATGGAGTTTCAAGTAACAGAAAATCTTTATAAGAAGAGAGGCTAAGGAATGACCTGGCTTCTTTTTTTTTCTTTCTTCATCGGGTAAGTCAGAGACAGAGAGTATACGATAGTAGATACATAGTCGAAGGGTGGAATATTTTATTCTCCCCAAAACACTATTCTTTATACATTTTACCTCTATTTGCACACTTTTTTATTCCACTTTGCTTTTGTCTTTCAGTTATGTAATTATCATTCACTGCGTTCCTTTACTCTTTGCCTTCAGCTAACCTCAAGAAATAAGAAAGGGATTCCCTATTCTTAATCAGACAGAACCCCTTTCAACATAAATAAACTAGACTTAACTATTCTATTCACCGAGTTTAACCGAAGTTTTGATACCCGACATTCCGTCTGCTCCATTAAACAGGATGAAAGCGGTAAATTCGATTTCAAGATAGATGGGGTTTCACACGTGAACTGGTTTGGAAAGAAAATGCATGAGTTCAGAGAAGCCATCGGAATACCGAAGCAGAGACAGAATAGAGGTATAAAACTATAAATCAAAGGAACAGCCGTAATGATCTGCCTGTATTGTGTGGATTATCACGGCTTTTTTATACTTTTGTAAATGGATTGAGACAACTCTGTCCAAAGACATACGAAAAAAGAAGAAGCGTTATGCTTATCTTGTACTTGAAAACGTAGGAAATTTTCAATTAGATGCAAGGATAGCATAGTGGTTCTCACGCATATAGCGTGGGCTGCTATTGTTACATCTATGGTTTCCTACGACCTTCAAGTAAAGAATGTGGCATACAGTTCCACGCATTCTTTATAGATTAAAATCTTTTGGGGACTAGAGATTAAAATGTACAATGTATGAACACAATTAAAAAATGGTTATTAATTATTTGTACCATTCTATTAGTGAATGGATGTGCACCACTCCGAACGCCTATAATCGTAAGGAAAGCTCCTATTGAAATGTATAAATACGCATACATTTCCCCAACAAAGGAACTGACATCAAGTATAAGAGGTACATACGGAGGGCAGTACGGCATCTATGGCTCTTCAACCACCAAAAGTGTTAATCCAAGTGATGTAATAGCAGGAATACTAATAAAAGAGGGATATATTATATTACCCGAACTCAAACCCGAATTATCTAATGAAACTCTAATCGTCAATTATGGTGAGAGCGGTAGGCGTAATAGAGGTTTAGGTTATACAATAGAAGTAACTATACAGTTTAGCTCTGCAAAAACCAATGAAATGATATGTTCTTGTACAGCAGAGGGACAAGGCGAAACAGAAGCTGATGATATTCGTCAAGCCATTAGAAGAGCCTTAGCAAGTTTATTCCCTGAGAAATAACCCAATAATACGACAGATTATGAAAAAGCTTTTTGTATTACTTGCTTTTATGGTTATCGCTTCTACATCGTATGCTCAAATATATAAGATGTATAAGACTCAAAACTACCATAATCAACTTCGTTTAAACACGATGACAGGTGAAGTTCAACAAATTCAAGATGATGGTCAGTCTTGGGAAATTTGTAGTGCAAGAGAAGTTTTAGGAGATAGAGAAGGGCGATTTCGCCTTTATGAAACACAGAATATGTGGACTTTCATAATGCTTGATACATATATAGGTAAGAATTGGCAAGTTCAGTTTAGTGTCAAGGGTGAAGACTATATGTTTACTGCACCTATCAATATGTTTTCTCTTGCATATCCTGAAAAATCTTCAAATTGGGCTAATAGATTTCAGATGTTTGCTACTCAAAATATGTGGACATTTATATTGTTGGACTCATATAATGGGCGACTATGGCAAGTCCAATATAGCACACAAGATTTAGACAACCTATTTTGTATTCCTATCAATAAATACGAATTAGTAGAAAATAACGAAAGGTGTATATTCTCTATTCAGCCACTGACAAGTATGTATCAATACTATCTTATAAACGATAATACAGGTGATATGTGGAAATTTCAGTGGAGTACCAAAGGGGATGATTATAGATGGATTGAAAGATTCAGATAAATATTACTTCTTAATATGCAGCCATTGTTTATTTTGATAATTTGTATAATTGCTATTTCGGTTATTGTGATAGCAATGGTACGAACGCGCCTAAAAAACAAGTCCAAAGAACTTTCTGAAAAATTAAGCCATATATTTTCATATAAAGATAAATCAAATTATGAGCAAGCTAAAGAAAGATTGTCAGCACTCAATGATGCTGTATTTGTTGATATTCCGACTGACCTAAGCAATAAATTTCATGGCAAGATAATATCAGCAACGCAAGAAATAGACTTCACAAATCATTATAAATCATATTCTCAAGAAGCACATTCACTTGCCAAGAAACTTGAAGCATTCCATATTACCCCATCTGAAACAATTTCAAAACTAATCCGTGATTTTGGGAACATCAATAGGCTTGTCAAACTACATAATGAAACAGTTATAAATCATATACTTGATACACATAAAGAGTTTTTTGACCATTGTCTGAAATATCCATTAGATAAGCAACAAAGGCGTTCCATTGTTTCGGAAGAAGATAACTGTCTTGTTGTTAGTAGCGCAGGTAGCGGTAAGACTTCATCTATTGTGGGGAAAGTCAAATATCTTACGGAAATTAAAGGTATTGCCCCTCAAAGAATATTGCTTATCAGCTATACTAATAAAGCCGCTGCTGAACTAACTGAAAGAATGGAAACAAACGGATTAAAAGGTTATACCTTTCATAAATTAGCACTTGATATAATCGGAAAAGAGACTGGTATAAAACCATCTATTTGTGATAACACAGATGCCTTATTTGTCGAAATATATCATAACCTGTTAAAAGACGCCGCCTTTAAGAAAAGCGTTGTAGAATATTTCATAGACTACTCGACCAACGAAGCCGATTGGGAAAAACGTAAGAGTGAAAGACGAGAGCAATTATCAGAGTTAAAGAACGTACAACTGAAAGCGATGTTCCCTGACATGGACGGCAAAACAATATATGTTAGGAGTGAACAGGAGCAAAAGATATGTTTTGTACTGTCTTCGCTTGGTGTGAAATTCAGATATGAAGAAGCGTATGAACATCAATTGGCGGATGAAATGCACTCTCAATATCGTCCCGATTTTTCGATATACTTTGACAAAGAGGGAGAGACTAAACGCATCTACTTGGAACATTTTGGAATTGATGACCATAGTCTTGTTCCTGCTTGGTTTGCAAAAGATAAAAATATCACATACGAAGAAGCCAATCAAAAATATAATGACGGGATAACTTGGAAAAAAGCAGCTCACGAGAAATTTGGAACACAGCTATTAGTAACATCAAGTGCAAATTTCCATTATTCAGATATAAGGGATAAACTTAGAACGCTATTAAGTAATGCAGGCGTACCCATTAAAGAAAAAACAGATGAAGAGTTATATGATTTAGTCCTACCCAAAGGCAGCAAACAAGAAAAAGCATTCATAAGGCTTGTTGTTACTTTCGCCACATTGGTCAAGTCAAGCTGTAAATCTTTTAATGAGGTTTTAAAACAAGTATACAATGCCAATGATGAACGAAGTGCTTTTATTATAAAGAATATATTTCAACCTGTTTACGAGCGTTATATACAAAAGCTAAGTGAGAGTAAACAAATAGATTTTACAGATGCTATTCTTCAAGCCACAGAAATATGTCGTACTTCACACCCTATTGAATATGACTATATTATTGTGGATGAGTTTCAGGATATATCAGTTGACCGTTATAATTTCTTAAAAGTATTACGAGAGGGAAATCATCCTGCAAAGCTGTATTGCGTAGGTGATGATTGGCAATCCATATATCGTTTTTCGGGAAGTGATATGGCACTTTTTAATCAATTTCCCGAATACTTTGGTGCAACTGAGATAAACAAAATTGAGACTACATACAGATTTGGAGAGCCTTTGGTTGCCTTATCATCTCAGTTTATACAACGCAATAAAGCCCAAATACAAAAGAATATTCGTTCTTTCAATTCTGAAATGAAAACTGAATTAGAGTTCCATCCATACGAAAGACGTGATTATTGCAACACAATAAGACAACTGATAGCTTCTATTCCATCAGACAAATCCGTGTTCTTATTGGGACGCTATTCTTTTGATGATTATTATCTATCATTTATGTATCAATCCATTAAAGAGGGTAATAGGTTCTATTATGTGATAGGAGGACGAAAAATCGAATTCTTGACAGTACACAAATCTAAAGGGCTTGAAGCAGATTATGTGATTTTGCTGCAATGCAATAAAGACACTTACGGTTTCCCCTCACTTGTAAGCGATGACCCGGTACTCAGCTATGTACTTACTAAAAGTGACCAATTCCCATTCGGAGAAGAACGTAGATTATTCTACGTTGCAATAACAAGGGCTAAAATGAAAACACTTGTATTATATGACAGGCGTTTTCCCTCTGTATTTGTAGATGAGTTTTTACATCCCGAAAAAATCTCAGAGGAAAGCTATGAAAAACATCCTAACGCCAATAAGCGATGGACGAGAAAAGCAGACCAATTTCTATTGAAATTACATAGTGAGGGCAAAAGCATTAAGTACATTGCAACCAAAATGGGCAGAAGCCAAACTTCAATCATAATGCGATTAAACAAATTAAATCAATAGTCATATTTTTCCTTTGACACGCATTGTAGGTATTGGATTATTTTTGCTAACTTTGCGACTGAAAAGATTTGCTTGAAAAGCAAATCAGGGCAAAACGTTGCAGATGGCACAGTTGCCAAGTCATTACCTCAAAAACGGGTAATTCTCCCAAAGTCCTTTGTATAAGACATTAAGAAAAGTCTTCCAGAATTACTTCAAATAATTGATTGGGAACTATTTTATTCAGAATTTTCTAGAGAATCCATACATATCACAGAAAAATAAAAGCGACAAGAATCCGCCGACTCCCATCGCTTCACAACAACACAGACTTCTTCTTTTCACAAAGAAATCGGTCTTATCAAAAACCTTCATATAAGATATAAAAGTACGCTTCCGGTCATACGGGAAAGAGAAAGACTATGCCCCCATATGCCACAGAACGACATACAAATGTAAAAAACATATTTTTAGTAAACAAGAAATACGGAGAACAAAAACATCGGTTCACATCAATCATCAGCAACACTTTGAAATATGACAAGTAATCATTTGCATATTATCAGGAGATTGTGTAATTTCGGGGTGTAATCTTTAATCACTCACCTTTGCATAATAAATAAAGCGATGAAAGTTCTTCAGGGAAAACTCACACCGCTTTGACATTTAAAGTACTAGTCTAATAATTATAATTGCCTTTTCACAAAGACTTGAATACGACATATGTTTAAACAAATAAATAATGGTACAATAGTATTGCAAAAATACGAAACTCTTTGGATTAAGAGAATACAAAAACGAAAAATTAAAGTGGGACGAAAAAAGGACTTCATAACCCTCCTCTGAGGCAGAAGCCCTTCAAGTTTTCTAAACTATTCTATTTACTTGGAGAGAGTTTCACAACTCCTAAAAAATCAAACTATACAAAATTAAACAGAAAATCATTAACCGTCAAATTCATAACCAAGATTTTTGAGAAATTTTGTTTGTATGATTGAAATGTATGTGGGACAGCATTAAGTGGGACAGCATTAAGTGGGACAAAGAAAAAATCTCATCTATGTCACCTGATAAAAACAAAAAAATATTTTTTTGTATTCTCCATCAAAATAACTCTGGTGGGACGGGACAACAGCTTCATTACACAATTGACTATTTGAATTATTGAGGGATTATACCGGCAAATTCTTATTATTCTACCACCCCATAAATATAAAAAGGACCTCCATACTCCGCTAAGATAGAAGTCCTTTCTTAACAAAACAAAATTTGACATGTTACTATTTCGGAATTTCGCAACTCTAATTATAGAATGAAAAACTTCCCAAAGTTACGCAGAAAATAAATAATCGGCAACTTCAAGCTAGAGATTTTATTTATCTGAAGATTCCTAAGTTTTCCTTGAGTTATTCACTGTCCCTTTGTCCCAGAACTAACAATCCCACTGTCCCGGATATCACATTTTTCAGTATTTTAGGCATGAAATTTATATAAAATACCCTCCAAAATTATGTTTTTTATCATTTGCGAATAAGCGTAATTACAGACATGATATAGTAAGTATTTGTATAGTTACAAACATTATCAATAGATTACATACAAATATCTATTTCGTATTATTTACATCACATAGATAAAATCCCAAAATATACATATTTTCTGGGACACCTTCCCGGGACAGACGGATAAAAAGAGATTCAGGGTTAGCCTGACCATTTCTTTTCCTTCAAAAAAATATCTGTTTTGCCGTTCAAATCCCTCGAAAGCTTGATATATGTATGAAACCAAATATAATATTGTCAGATAAGAACGATAGCTCTATGCTCGACCGTCAGGTTACGAACTGCCCTGATGTTAACGAAAAAACAGTTCCACAGAGAATCCCTAGAAGATACAGGGAGGATATCAAAAGGTTACAGGAGAAATATGATCTACATGAAGGCTTGGTCATTAATGTGTCTCTAAAAGAATTCAGAGGAATATGTGAAAGGGATTATCCAAAGATTGAAGCCTACCTGGGATTAAAGAAATACCTGTTGCGTACTTTCGGAGTAACCCTGAATATCTACTCGCAAAAGACTAAGGGTGGTTCGGATAAAACGACAGATAAACCATAAATTTTGTATAACCGGAGTTAGCTGGAGGCTAAGAGTAAAGGAACGTAGTGAAGTGACATACATAACTCCCCGGAGGGAGATAAAGTGTTATAAAAAAGTTTGCAAATCGTGTACATTTTATAATAGAAGTACATTTTTTGTAGTATATTTTATAACATCTACATTATCCTACCGGTTATGTATTACATACTCTCTACTATCGTATGCTCTCTGTCTCTGACTTACCCCATTAATCTTAAAATAACGATTATGCATAAAATCACATTAAAAAGATATTCTTGCCTTCAATGATAAACTGGGCGGATACATAACACTAAAATAATAGATACACAAATGGATACAATAGTTATTAAGAAATCGGAACTCATAGAACAGATCAGAGAGGATTTCAAACTTTGGGAAGAAATGTCACCGGATATTGACGAAGGCTATTTTGATGAAGAAGACGTACTGTCTTATCTGAATTTCCTGATAGAAAGATATCATGACGAATGGATTGTCATAGATGATATACAGGAAGGAGGTGATGTATGAAAGAGCTTTTTAATATAACCCCACATATCACTGGTGATGGATTTAGGATGCAACTCAGTACGGGCGTAATCGATGTCCCGGATGATAACGGAGGCTATATCATTTCCTCAGGTTGTGGTAGCGGTAAAACAGAGTCAATCAAGAGCCTGATCCGCCAGAAATATAACTCGGGGATTCTGTATTGTGTCGATACCCGTGACGAACTGGGTAAGATGTATGACTGGATTCTGGCTAACCTGGTGAACAGGGAATTGGGGTATGGTGATATATTGAGAGAAAGTGATGTTATGATCATATCCAGTGATAAGGAACGTTCATCCTTTCTGAATCAATACAGAGACAATCCCGAGATCCTTATGGAGAAAAAGATCATCCTGATCACACATGTACGTTTCTGGACTGACCTGATCAATTATTTCCTCATTTACCGTCCAAAGTCACCCGTAGATTCATTTGACGGAGATTTCAGGAAACTAATGATACGACCGGATCTTAGACGGTATATCCTGTTTGACGAGACTCCCACCTTTATCAGACCTTTCGTGGAATTCGATAAAACAATCCTGGGAGTATTCAGTAAAACCGATGATACGGGCAATATCATTTGTATGTCACCGGAAGAAATCGAAATTTATTACGACCATTTCATCAGGAATACCAGGAATGATCTTTTCAGCCAGTCTTACCGGATTAACCGTATTAAGCGTGACGTGGCATTAAACCTGATTCCGAAGTATTATGATTCATGGATGCTCTCCGACAGTGACAAGGCAGGCATCACATTCTATCCCGTTGACCTGTGTCCTCCGGGAGTGTACATAAATACGCATGTACTGATCTTCGAAGGTGCAGGTGATCTTTTGTTCAAGGACTCCAGGAACTTCAGGCTTCTTGATGTGGACCGGAAATATAATTGTGTGACTGAATTCCGGAAAATAGACTTCGGACTGTTCAGAAGGAATCTCAATCCCCGACGTTTTGACAAGTTTACCAGCCGTATCGCCATGCTTATAAACAAACCTACTCTGGTCGTATGCTGGAAGGATATCAACGGGGGTGATGACGGTCCGGGTAAATCAGAATATGCAGAACAGATCAGTGAGGCTTTACTGCTTAAGGGTGTCCCCAAGGAACTGTTCACTGTTACCTATTATGGTTCTTCGGATAACAAGAGTACCAATAATTACCGGGATATAGACCAGATTGTGATGTGCGGTGACTGGACCTTGCCCAATATAGAATCAGCCAGAATACGTCGGGCTTATGGAACCACTACCGATACACAGAATCAGAAAGACTGGTTCTTCAGTCAGCTAATCACAAGAATAGGCATAAGAAAACACGACGGTGGTACTTATACGGTATATTATACGGATGACTTCAAGTATGATTTCATAGGTAGGATGTATGCGTACTTCAATGAGAACAGGGTAATCAGTTCGTCATACAGCCGGGAATTATGTGACTGGAAAAACAGGCTAGATAACATGAATATCCGCAGTAATCTTAAAAATGAGATTGTACTATTGGCAATGGATGATGAGGATATGAGAAATGCTATCGGTATGGATCGGGAATACACTAAAGAAGTCAGTTTTGATTATCTGGAGGCTTTGGGGATAAAGAGATGCGTAAGAGCAAGAAGCAGATATAAAAATCTAACCGATATCCTGGCTAAAATAAAGATATTCGTAACGATAAAATAGGAAGGTTGCCAAGTTTGTCACTTATTTGTATTGTAACCTGATATAAACAGTAAATGGGCTACTTACTTTTTTTCGATGGGCTAGTTAAATTATATAAGGAGTAAAAAAAAGTAAGTAGATGGTTGATAAATAAAAATGATAGATAGAAATGAATAACATTATAAGTTACCCCCTATTTTTCAATGGGCTAGTTAAATTATATAAGGATCAAAAAAAAGTAAGTAGATAGTTGGTAAATAGAAATGGTAGATAGAAATGAATAACATTGTAAGTTACCCCCTATTTTTCGATAAACTAGTTAAATTATATAAGAAGTAAAAAAAAAGGGGGTAGATAAATAATGATAGAATAAGTGAATGATATAGTATAAAGAGAGAAGACATGCTACGCTGTCTCTCCGAGTGATACAGAGAAAAACTTAAAACATTTTATCTCTCCCTTCTCTATCACTAAGGAAAGAGCACGAAGTGGTCTCTCTCTTGTTTATTCAATTATTTATCCACATTACTTTTATTCCAGTCTATTACCATAAATACTGAACATAGCACCTCCAATGAAAAAGAGTGGTTATGTGTAGAGAGAATGACAACAATAAAAATCCAAAATATGATGATTAACAAAACAGTCAGTTACTACAATAATGCAGATGATTCCAAGAGTAAAAGATTCTATAACCTTGATTATGTCCTGGGGATGATTAGAGACGATCAGGAACTGTTCCAGCAAACGGTAAGACTTAGATCTATGCCGACAGAAGAAGAATACAAGCAGGCGAAGAAGTTGTTACCAATGATTGCTCCCTCGGGTGTATTTGATTACCGAAATGATGATCCGGAAAATCTCAAGGAGTATTCCAATGTGTTGGTTCTGGATTTTGACCATTTCCAAAGCCACTTTGATGCCGAGGATTTCAAAAGAAACCTAATTGATAATGCAGACCGTCTTTATATCTATGCACTTTGGTTTTCACCGAGTGGATCAGGAGTAAAAGTGGTAATGCTCCATGATAACACAACCCCTATGTATCATAATGAACTCTTCAGATGTATTAGAGAACAACTCTATGCAGGAGTAGTGCAGTTTGATGATAAATGCGGTAATCTTAGCCGGACATTTTTCTTAAGTTCGGATCCGGAGATCTATATCAATCCGCAACGGGATTCTCTTACCCCTTATCATTTTGAGCATTCTCCGTCAGTGAGAGTAACTCCCATGAAAAGCTATAATCAGGGTTATACAAGTGGAAACTTTACTCATACCTCGGCAGAAATAATCCAGAATAATTGTTTTCAGGCACAATGGAAGGACAAGACACTGATCAATTACATAGATAAAAAGTGGCGCCTGGAATATCCTGAATCTTATGAGGACGGTCACAGGCATCAGTCTATCCTGGCCAGAGCTAAAAGGTTATGCAGGTATGGTGTGCTCTATGAAAATGCATTGGCATATCTCACCGGAACATTTGGCTTGCACGGGATTGATAAAGCTGATATAAAAGGAATGGTTATCAATAACTATAACGCCAACAGGGGAGACTTCGGTAAGGACAGAATGAGGTTGTACCTGAAAAAAGAATCTGGCAGGAATTATAGGAATCAAAAGTTGAAAGGGGAATAAAAATAAAAAATAAGGAACCGTTTTCTCCGTTTTAATACCATTTTACGTGTATCTTTACGCCTCGAAAGACCTAATTCTCTTATGTATGAAGAAAGAATACTCATATAAGAGCGTTACATTGAACAAAAATACGTATATTTGCAAAAGCTGACCGGAGAAATGGTCAGAGATATAGAAAGCGTTTTTTGCTTTATCCTAAAATCGAAATCGCCAATTTCAAAAGTAGGAGGATAGAGACAATGTAACGCTCATTCTGTTTTGTATATGTACCTGATACAGTCAATGTTGTATCTATACATAACATCATAGCGTGAGTATTGTTTCTTCATATTCATTCCTACTAAGCGTTTGGCGATGCTTGATTTTGATGAATAGCAGGACAAGTCCTCACGCTTTTCTTGTATAGTCAAATTAAGGCTGACTTCGAAGGACTTATAGGTGTATAGGAGATCAGAATTATGAGAACAAATGAAGTTACTACGGAAAAACGTAAATCAAATCGTTCATTTCTATTCGTGGCATTAGCTGTATTGTGTATAGTGGTACAAATCATAATGTGTACAATCCTAGGTCCAATCAAATCAGAAGGTCTACAAATCTTTCAATTAATTATCCTATCTGTTGTAAACCCAATAGCGGGACTGATATACACTTTGATTACAATAATAATGCATTTTATTTAAAAATCAAAATCATAGAAAATCGCCTCTCGAAATTCAGAAATTAGAAACTTGAAGAAGTACAAGAGGTGATTCAATCTTTAAAATCAACGAATATGCCAATAATTAAATCTATTCATTGGGAACAAGACAACCCAGAGGAACTAGTCTACAAATTTCCTTTTAATAATATTACCCTAGGTAGTATATTGACTGTTAATGAAAGTCAGGAGGCATTTTTCTTTAAAAATGGAACTCTTTGTGACTCATTTGTTTCCGGTAGACATACCTTATCTTCTGCCAATTTACCCGTATTACAAAAACTTGTAAATTTAGCCAGTGGAGGTGAAACCACTTTCATGGCAGAAGTTTGGTTTATTAGCAAATTAGAAAAAAGAAACATGTTTTGGGGAACTGGTGGATTACGTATTATTGATCCATATTTCCAAATACCAATCAAGTTATCTTCTAGGGGACAATATGGGATTAGAATCTCTGATGGAGGAGTATTCCTTAAGAAGCTTATTGGAACTATAGGATTCGGGGATACATCATTGATAGAAGACCAATTCCGTATAGATGTGGTAGAATCCGTTAAGGTTTCCATTGCAAAGTACATGAAAGAAAACGAAGTTAATATCAATGAACTAGGATCGGAATATAGAGGATTGGCAAAGGAAACGGCAAAGAACCTACAACTTGCTTTTGACGAATACGGAGTTGAATTACTTAATTTCAATATCGAAGATATATCGTTTGACGAGAATGACAAAGGGTATCAGACTGTAATGGAAGGAATAGCAGAACAAGCCAGATTAAGCAAACTTGGAGTCAGCTATTTGCAGCAGAAACAACTTGATATTGCCCAGACAGCAGCTGGAAATGAAGGAGCTGGAAATTTCATGGGAATAGGCATGGGATTAGGAGTCGGTAACAATCTTGGAGAAGTAGTCGGAAATTCAATCAAACAAAGCGGTCTGACTTCACCACTAACAGGAGGGATACCACAATTACCTTCTTATTATGTAGCAAAAGGCGGACAAACGACAGGACCATATAGTATTGACATTATCCAAAGCATGATACAACAGAAAGAAATTACAGCCACAACCTATGTTTATAAAGTCGGTGGACAAGCATGGATACTGGCGAGTGAAGAGCCTGACATATCGAAGATCCTATCTCTAATGATGCCACCTCCCCCACCACCAGCATTATAAATAGAAAACAGAAACACCAATTAAAAATGAATACTTGTGTTTTCTCAGCTGATGAAGAGGGCTGATTAGGAGCATTTTCAATGGTTATGAAAAATGCAAAGCAATTTTTAGCCTTTCATAATTTGAAATAAGCTGAAGTAAAAACATTTACGAGAGTTAAATTAAATATTAGAAAAGTATGAAGAATATTACAGTTATAACTATAATTATTATGGCATTTTTTGTTTCTTGCAACAATAGGACAAAACAAGCTGATGTTAATGCCAACACAAAAGATACATTGTTCTCTTATGAAGAAGATAGTACTGATCAAGATTATCTAAGTGAAAATGGAAAACCTAAATGGATTTATCTAGGAAAATTTGGTGATACTAAAAATTTCTTACCTGAAGTTCGGTGGATTTATAGAGATATTGGTGGAATTGATTATAGTATTCTTTTCTCTAAGGATGGAAAAAGAGTCGTAAGAATCAAGACAACTAGTATAATGTATCCTTGGTTGATAGACAATAAACAAGTAACAACAGGAGAATATCTATATTGGCCTAATCATTTTAAGACTCCTTTGGATGTAGTTGTTAATTGGAATCCATTATTCACTAATCTTAAAGTTAGATTAACACCGCTTGCTCAAATAGAACTTGATAAATTAAAGAAAATAGTGAGTACTGATTATAAGAAGCTGGATGACATTCTTGATAAAGATTTTAGATCTACAATAAATAATAAAAAACTAGCAATCAGATCTGGGATGGTAGATGAGAACGGAAATATTACTTCTCTAAAGAAATCATTGATCGAACTTCAAAGAGATTCGATGCAAATAGCTCCTACTAAGTATAGCAAAAAAGAATAGATGAATAACACTGTCTATCGTATTGCATGATACAATAGGAAGGAGAATAGTTACAACATGCTTATAAAGTCGGTGGAGTAGGAATTAAAACTAATTATTAAAAGCTATAATATAGCCGGAGTTTGTCATTAATATTCCTAACGCCAATATTACAAAAGATAACAGAAATATTAATTAAAGAATACATATTATGAAAAATAAAGTCATACTCATTATTACAATGTTACTGGTAATTGTATGTACCATTATTATATACACATTGCTATTTGAGGAACAAAACAAACTCTTTTATATCAATGTAGGAATAGCTTGTTTAGCAGAAATAATCTTATTGGCTAATATTCCGATATTATCAAACGAGAAATTATTAACCATAAAGAATGTTTCATTATCCGTATCTCTAAATTTATTTGCTATTGTGATATTTCTATGGACGGCTGGATGTAGTTTGTTAATGGATCAGGATAGTAATCTGAAAACTCTATATATCGGCTTGCTAGTAATTACTATTATATTCTTTATTATCAATGGAGCAACTGTAATAATGGCTGGTGGAGTTACAGAGAAAAAAGCATTAGACATCCAAAGTACTATAGAAAATAAAAAGATGTTTTCTGCATCAATTGATAATTATTGGATTGGAACTAAAAATGAACTGGAAAATATAAACTCTGACTGGAAAGACAAGACATTGCAATCCTTCAAGATAGTACTTGATAAAATATCCATGATCCCAGCCTATAAACTTGACAGGCATTCGGAGATTGTAAATGAACTGACTGAAAAGTTGAATGAAATCCATGAATTATTTCAGAAAGTAGCAGGCTCACCAGAACAAGGTGAATTGCAATCACATACTACTTTAAAGATAAATCAGCTAAGGAACTACGTACAAACAATTAAATCAACATTATAACTATGCAGGAAGAAATCAAATGCCCCCAATGTGGAGGAAATAAATTTAGTGATCGTGGAAATAATACATATAAATGTATGTATTGTGGAACCACATTTAATGTGAAAAAGCCAGATGAACCGAAACATACCAATTATTCGGAACTAGAGTCAGCAGCACCAAAGGTCACAGTTAATGTTAATGTCGGTCCTAATCCGCAACAACCTGTTCAGCAACAATCCGTTCAACAAGGATATTATCCCCAACATATATCTTCAAAAAGTAAAGCGACAGCTGCGATATTAGCGATATTTTTAGGTGGATTAGGTGTACATCATTTTTATTTAGGAAAGACGGGGTTAGGTATATTATATCTTATTTTCTGTTGGACATGGATACCTGCAATGATAGGATTAATTGAAGGAATCATGTATTTATGTATGAGTGATGAAAGCTTTAACCAAAAATATCATTAATACCATATGCCATGAATTACTTAATCATATTATTGCAAGCACCTCCTACGACAGACTCCAGTATAAACTATAGTGGGATTATTTTTATTGTCATGCGATTATTAATTTATATGATAAAAAAAGAATAAAACGATAGACACTATAAAACATCTATTAAGAGAATAAAGGAACTGTTTGATTATCATGAAAAAGAATTTATGGAGTTTTTCTTTATTTCATGTTGTCAACAGTTCTTTTTTTTATGTGGTAAATGTAAAAATAAAAAAAGAGCTTTACAATCAATTTTATGACAGACGATTTATATAATAAAGCAATATCCTTTTATAATAAAGGTGAGTATGAGGAAGCTTTAGATGCAATACGTAGTTCTTCTATGGCTACCTCCAAAGAAAGTCTTAGCTTGATCCGTGAATGTGAAAAGCTTATATTAGAACAGCATGTCTATCTAATCAATGAGTATATCGAACAGCGAGATTATCTTAACGCACTGAGAAAGAAAGAAGAATATAGGACAAAATATGGTTTAAATCCCAAAATAGAGAACATCATTATTCCATATGCATCAGTAGTGGTGGACCAGAAGGAATGTTCAGAACATCAAACATCAAACAATCAGTCTCAACAAAGTGTCAAAAGAAAGCTTCCTTTATATAGGAAACTTTTTTGTATGAAACGAATGGGGCTTATCATTATTGCTATAATTGCATTGAGTCTAATAAGTTTATTAGGATATCGGAGCTATAAATCAACTGCTATCGAAGAGGAATATCAAAGACAGATGGCAATTGATACATATTCCGGAGCAACACCGGAATATGCAATTGAAAAAGAACAAGAAGAATTTGGTTTAGAAGTTTCTAATGATGTCCCTAACCCTACAGTTGGATCAACTATTATTGGATTTGAATATTACGGGATGATCAATGAAAAGTACCCAATAGTGATGAATCTTGCTTGGAGAGAGCCAAGTGAAATAGTTGGCAGTTATTATTATGTAAAAAACGGCAGTAATAATACACTGGAATTATCTGGTTCAAAGAATTCTAATGATTACATGGTACTAAAAGAATACAATTCGGCAGGGGAGAATACAGGAACATTTGAAGGTAAATGGAGTTTGAATAGTTATTCCGGCACTTTTACGAATTATAAAGGGGTAAAGATGCCATTTAAATTATATAGTGAAACTACAGCAACAAATGATTCAGATATAATATTTAATAGTTATCAGAAGTCAAATACATCTTCTATCTCAAATAGTTTATCCTCCTTTTTTAGTAAGAATGTGGGCAAATATCCATCTGATATAAATTTATTAGAATTTCCATTATTAAAAACACGTTTAATAGCATTAGTTGGAAATAATAATTATAATTTTATTAAAACATATTTTCAGGTTGTAACACCTATAAAACTAGGCTTCAATAAGAACCCAAATCTGTACGAAGTTTCAGGTGGTGAGGAACATAATTGCATGTCCAATAATACCACTATAGTCTACAACCAGCAATTGGACAATTTGACAGTGCAACTTATAAAAGAAGGAAGTGATCCATTTATATTTCAAGAGAAAAAAGATGATTCTCCATTCGAATAGTTATATTATGGATTGATTAAAGATTAACGAGGTATCATTAATTTGGTATCTCGTTTTTTTATTTCCTCCTACCCTAAAAAATGCCGAAACTCTACTACGAAGCCTTGAAATTCCTAACTATGAATTAAACACTTAAATTTATGACAGATACATCCCAATTATGGTATTCGCTCAACAAGGATTGTAGTGACATATCAAAAACTCCGGTAGAATCATACTCCGATTCGAAAGAGACAACGAATAAATTCTCCGATGATATAAAGGCTTTAGGAGAATATTTCCCTCAACTGGCTTCTCTATTGAATAAAAAGGATAGTACGGGTTATAACTTAACATTAGAAATAAGCCTTAAAGAAATATTTGTTCTATGTCCACGTGGAAGATGTAGAGCAGACAGATATGGAAAACTCCAGGAATATCTGAAAGAGAATTACAACACAACCTTAATTATTAAATCACAAAAAACTAAGAAGTATGAAAGTAAAAAGATTTTCAACAGCAAGAGATAAAGAATTGAAATGTACTGATCCCGAAAGCTATATTGATGAGAACGGTATCTTATACCCCCGACTAGCAAAGATGCCAATACAGGACTTGTCTTTGATAGCCAATTTTAGAGTGGAAATGATGAAGCGTTATTATACAGGAGATATACGGGAAGTAGATTACCCCATAGTCGAGCTTCTAATGGACGGGCTCTCTGATATTCCGGTAAGACACAGAATCAGTTGTTTTGAGAATGCAGTATTCATCCAGATAAAATATCCCCCTAAGTTATATGCGACTGATGATACTAATTACATCTCTATAGAACTGGCTGCTCATATATTCTGTTTGACTACCTCTGATATGACAGATATAGCGGATGAAGACGGGGAATTATATGAAGACGAAGATGGGCATTCATTGGTTAGCCTAGAATGGCTGATAGATACATATGAGGATCGGTTATGCCAACTTGTTAATTACGAGAAACTAAGTTTCAAAACTGACGGACAAGGAGAAATATCAATAATAATAGAAAGAAAACTAGAATAATATGAAAAAGAAAATATTCGTTATGGGCAAGGTGTATGATTTGGGTACACAAGGAGTCAATGAGGTTGAAAAACTAGTTCAGGCGGATCTGGATAAGATTTTTAATTCCGGTGGAGTCAAAATTAAGCTTAGAGAAGTATCTGGGAAAACATTGGAGCTAACATTTCTCCGTAAGTACAGAGAGGGGGGAATAGACTGGCTGAATTATGATTCGAAGCAGATCTATAATATTGATGCCAACATTATTACCGGGCATAGTTTTAATGGCTTTAGAGTTCCAGATTATTGGGGAGGAGTTCCGTATGGTTACCCTTTTTTCATGCCGAAGAGAGAATTCATGAAGTGTTACAGGAATTCGGCTGTAATGCTTGGGGCGGATCAGGTAGAGAGAGTTAAGATCACAGCGCAACCGGAGAAAGTAGTAATGAGATTGACATTTTAAAGCAAGAGAGAAGATAGTTAGAGGCTATCTTCTCTACTTTTTGGTTTTATAGAAATACTAGAAATTACAAGATTGATTCTCTTCATGGGCATCCATATCTCACCTTCTCCTATTCAACAACAAAAATTCCCCTGTAAAGTCTATTTCAAATTATCTATGAAAATATATATCAACGATCTTCACAGACAGTTGATATATGGGGTAAAAAAAGCATATCGGAAATCAAACCGATATGAAAGTGCCGGTTAAGATACACCGCTGTGCCCTTCTTAACCAACGAAAGATGTAGGGTTCTTCATCCTGTAGCATGAAGTTAGGGACCTACATATAGCAATTCAATATAAAATGTAACATATAATACTAATATTCAAATCAATATGCTATTTAAGAAGATAGTTTCTCATATAACATAACTGCTTTTATCAACCGTAGATTCTCCCTGCAAAACCAAGGAAAGTCAACACAACGGAAATCAACACGATATTCATCAAGCAGATCGTAAAAGCGAATATCCTGTATCAACTCACGAACTGAAATGAACAGAAGCAAATACTTCTTCCTTTTACAATAAAACAATGCTTTCTGCAGTTCTGCATAGGCAATATTTTCTCCTGTTTTACATTCTGAGGTTTCTTCATCACAAAAAGACAATTGAATCTTTAACGAATTATTCCGTTCCAAATATTCTGTCAATCGTTCTTGTACTACAGGAGAAGAAGTATTACCATATAATACAACATCTTTATATTCCATATCCGATATTTCCCCAGAAGGAGTGCTTTTCAAGTCAGAACACAACATATTATATTCTTTAAAGAGGCTTTGTTTCGTAGGTCTTCGTAATTTTTCAACAGAATAGAAAGCATACCTGAATACAAAATGTGTCCCCCGCTTCTCTATTGTTTCCTGTTCTGAGAAAAAAGCATGTAAACGCCTTTTATTGGTTTGAAGAGATTGCTTGGGAATATCTTCAAGCGTATTGGTGATATATTCGACTACCGTCTTTTTCATATATCACAGATTTATCTGTCACTTTTCTCCATATCCATAGCCGTAGCCATAACGTTTACCATAACCGTAGTACTTACCGTACTTGCCGTAGCCGTAGTAATAACCGTATTTTCTCTTTTTCAAGTCCACACCGTTGATTACGGTACAAAGCTTAGACAACTTCTTCTCAATAGCCAACTCATTGATCAATGTATATTCGGCTTTATGAGTATAGTCGGCACGACATACGTATACTGACAAATCAGCCACACGACCTATCAATAAGGTATCGGTTACCATACCGATAGGGGCAGTATCCATTATCACATAGTCGAAGTTCTGCTTCAAGATTTCTATGGCTTTATCCAGACCGTTACGAGCTAACAACTCCGTTGGATTAGGAGGCACAGAACCACCCGGAAGAATAAACAGATTCTTATTGATATCAAAAGGTTGAACAAATTCCATTAGATCCGTTTCAGGATTAGAAAGATACTGAGTAATGCCTTTCTCTTTATTGGAGAGATGGAATACTTTATTCAGTCCCGGCTTGCGAATATCGAGTCCGACAATCACGACCTTCTTTCCCAAAAGAGAAAGACTGATAGCCAGGTTTGCCGAAACAAACGATTTACCTTCTCCACTGACGGTTGAGGTTACAAGGATAACCTTCTGATCATTATCGAGCATAAACTGAAGATTGGTACGAATATTACGGAAGGTTTCACTCATCAGATTATTCTTGTTCTCGAAGACAGCAATAGAACCATTCTTATCATTCTTTTCGTCAGTCAATGGAATATCACCTATAATAGGAACACTCGTCAGTTTTTCTACGTCGACACGACCTTCTATCTTGAATTTCGTCAGTTCAATCAGGTAAATGATGCCAACAGGAATCCCAACACCCAACACCAATGCAATTAAATAAATCATAGAGCGTTTGGGAGATACCGGAGTATCATCAGCTATCGCTTCATCAATAATCTTCGCATTATTTGCAGTAGCAGCTAACGCAATTGCATTCTCTTCACGTTTCTGCAACAACATCAGATATAACCCTGCTTTAATTTCTTGCTGGCGGGCAATGCTTACATAAGCACGTTCCTGTCCCGGAGCGTTACTGATACGACGAGAGTAGCGGCTTGCCTCACGGTCCAGATTTGACTTGGTTATCATCAACCCCTGCAAAGTTCCTTCAAGGGTAGCCTGCACATTGGCTTTCATCGCACGGATACTCGTATCCAGATTCACAATAGCCGGGTTATTCTCTGTTGATGTACGTAGCAGACGTTTACGTTCCACCAACATTTCATTATAACGTTCAATCGCACCAATCAAGGCAGCATCCTGTAAACCAACATTACTTGGTAATACTTCATATTCATTACCTCTCAAGTATTTACGCAAGTCATTCACCAGACTGATTTGAGTACGGTTCTCCACACTCTTCTTTTCATATTCAGCATTACCGGCTAAGGCTATCTGAGCTTCACTCGTCAAGTCCGTGATACCTGCGTCACGCTTAAAAGACTCTAAATCCGCTTCTGTACTTCCCAGTTCTTTTGAGATAATGCCAATACGTTCATCAATAAACTCTGCTGTTTTCTGAGCAATTTCGTTTTTATCATTATTCGTATTGCGATTATACATCTCCAGTAATTGGTTGATAAAATCCTGCCCACGTTGCAAACTAGAATTTTTTAACGAAATCACGGCCACAGAAGTAGTTTTAGAAGTCGGAGCAATAGTCAGGCTGTTACAATAACCTTTTGCCACTCTCATTGGTTTGTTGATAGTCGCAGTTATATGACGCACGTCCTTCTCTATACGAGGTACTTTCGTCCCATCCTGCAAAGCTACCGAATCAACTTCCTGAAAAAAAGCCAACGTACCCTCATCAGTCGGAAAGATAGCAGGTAGTTTCTCAAAATGCTTCTGATATCCCTTCTCACCTACAGTCACGTTCACATCCATACTACCTTTAGGCTGTAGTGTCATTTCCACTACCATCGGAGAGCTTAGTTTCTCAGCTTCCTGAGGTGTCAAACTCACTTGTACCGGAGACGTCTTATACAAACCTTTAGCAGGAAATTCATCCTCATCTGCATAAGTTATATACAGCCCCAATTGATTAACCACCTCTTTAACGAGCGTTTTCGAACGCAAAACTTCCAACTCATTATCAATATTCTTGGAAGAAGTCATCAGGCCGCTTAATCCCATATCCTCCAATTCCGAAGAAAGCCCTGCACCTCCACCCTTCTTCTCATCTTTTATCAAGACAGTAGCTGAAATATTATAGATAGGTGTAGCCCAATGCAGATAAAACCACGCACCAACAAGGCATAGTAATACTGCCCCTACAAACCAAGGCCAATGAATAATATATTTAAAAAGCAATGTCCGGAAATCTATTTGTTCTTCAGCCATTTGGCGTTCCTTCCCGTTTTGATTTTCTTCTTTCATGACTCTTTCTTTTTATTTCAAGATGTTAAACAACAAGCTGGCAATAGAAACAAGGATAGAAGTAGCAGAAAACCATAAGCTTGTACTAGTTCCGATATCTGAGTTTCGTGCTTTCGCCTTATTCGGAGTAACGTATATGATATCATTCTGCTGCAGATAGTAATAAGGGGAAAGGATTGTTTCAGCTTTATTCAGATCCAATGGTATTATTTCCTGCTTGCCATTGGCATTCTCCCGTATTAGTTTTACATCATCACGCAGACCATATACAGTCATATCACCTGCCATAGCCAAAGCTTCCAAGATGTTCACTTTTTCATTGGAAATAGTAAATGTACCGGGACGGGCTACCTCTCCAATCACAGAAATCTTATAATTTACCATACGGACCGTTACAATAGGAGTTTCCGTAATATAAGGTTTCAGTTTTTCAACGATCATTTGTTCGGTTGCCTTCTTGGTCAGACCACCAACATGAAGTTCACCTAATACGGGAAAATTAATATTACCGTCGTTATCAACCAAGTACTGTTGCAATACAGGCTGGATGGTGGTAGTGCTTACACTGACATTGCTCTGTGTGGCTACCGTCAGATTAAAGGGGGCGGCCAGTTCGGGACTCGTACACGACACCACGATCGTAAGCAGGTCCTTAGGCATGATCTTGGCATCATAAAGCTCCGCATCCTGGGTATTATACAATACAACTTCGGCATCCTGAAGGTAAGGTACTTTTTTGTAGGACTGGCAGCCGGTAAACATTAATGTCAACAATGCACAATAGAATAATTCTTTCAATCGTTTCATAGATTTCTTTACTTGCTGGGGTTATACAATTCTCCGCAAGACCAGGTACCCCATTTAACACGGTCATTACGGTATATGATTGAATTTCTCGGGTAAGGTATTTTTCTTTTATATCGTAATTGGATAAACAGCGGGCAAAGCACCTTTACTCTTCCTCCTGTACCTTCTTCTTTCACCCTCCGGTATGCCCCTCCATATCCCGCATCTCCGCTATGTCAAGGAACATCTTCAGTTTCCACTCTTCAAGCGTACCCTGATTGATCTTACAGCGGACAAATTTTATCTTGTTCAAAAGACGGGTATGCTTGTTCGGGAAGTGACGATTTTCTAGGACATACGCCCTTAACTCGTCACAGAAGGCGATAAAGTTCTGATCATTCTTTCCTGCCATTCATTCACTGTTAATGGTCATACCTCGTATTATCCGTTTTCTGAGGCAGAAAAAGAATGTACACAACCGGCACATTCCTCCCGCTATTTTCTTGAATTTTTCTATCATCACCTGACAATAGCCTCTTTTATGCAATCTACGATATAGTGTACGTCATCATCAGTGACATATGGTCCTGCTGGCAGACAAAAACCAACCTTGAAGATTTCTTCTGATACACCATTGATATAGGCTACTGCATCAGCATAAACAGGCTGCTTGTGCATCGGCTTCCATACAGGACGGCACTCAACCTTCTTATTTAGCATAAAAACACGAAGAGCCTCCACGTTATCATTCGGCTGACAGTCAGTGGTAGCACAATCAACTGCCTTGATGACACCGGCTGCACCACCTACAGCTGTCTTGATGGCTTCCTTATAGGCATTCTCCTGACCCTGGATCTTGACCTCCGGATCAAGAGTTGCGGCACAGAGCCAGAAGTTCGCATCGTAACGGGAATCCGACGGCTGTTTGTGAATATGTACTTCAGAAACATCCTCCAACAATTCCTCATAAAGTGCCTGAACATGTTTATGATGAGCGATATGTGCATCCAGAACAGTCATCTGACCACGTCCGATACCTGCACATACGTTTGACATACGGTAGTTGTAACCAATCTCTGTATGCTGGTAGTAGGGATAAGCATCACGGGCCTGAGTTGCATGCCACATCACGTTGTTGGCATCTTCCCCGTTCTGGCAGATGAGAGCACCACCACCAGAAGTAGTAATCATCTTATTGCCATTAAATGAAAGGACACCAAAGCGTCCAAAGGTACCGAGAACCCGGCCGTTGAAGCGAGAGCCCATGCCTTCGGCTGCATCCTCAATGACTGGGATATTGTATTTATTGGCAATTGCCATAATTTTTTCGCAATCATATGGCATACCGTAAAGAGCTACTGGGATAATTGCTTTCGGATATTTGCCGGTCTTCTCCTTACGGTCAAGAATCGCCTTCTCCAAGAGTTCCGGATCCATGTTCCATGTTTCACATTCCGAGTCGATGAACACTGGCCTGGCACCAAGATAAGTGATAGGATGGGATGATGCACAGAAGGTGAAACTCTGTACACATACCTCATCTCCCGATTTTACGCCACAGGCTATCAGAGCAAGGTGCACCGCAGCAGTACCGGCACTCAGGCAAACCACCCTATGATCCAACTTACTTCCATCAGAATTGGTATTGGCAAAATCTGACAGGGACTGCTCGAAGGCATTCACATTAGGGCCCATCGGAACCACCCAATTGGTATCGAATGCTTCCTTTACATATTTTTGTTCCAAACCAGCCTCACTCATGTGAGCAAGACAGAGGTAGATAGTATTTCTTTCTTCAACCATAATTTTATATATTAATTATTCGTTAATATCCTATCAAATCGTATTTCATCTTGGTATGCAGTTCAAAGCCTCTGGCCTCATCCCTTGGTTTTCCAAAAATCTCTCTCTTCAGTTCACTAACCGTTCCAATGCCCAATCGCTCTAATTCTAATAATTTATCATCATCGAAATCCTGTTTACATTTCAATAATTGGTAAGCTACAGATGTTTGGCTGTCATATCTCTGTTCCAAGGCAAGTGTGCTTTCATTTACAATCATAGATCCAATCGGATTAATCTTTATCTTACAGTCTGCTTCAGACAAATCATCTATGTTTATCCCAACTGGAATATCTGGGCAAAGATTCGTCAAGTTCTCAATATCCGGGTTATATGGATTGGCTGCAACAGGATTTGTCATTTTTAGTTGATTACATGGCTTGCAACTTGGTATCAAGTTGTAAAAACACATCGCTAATCCTGGATAATCTTCATCTCCTTTTGGATAGAAGTGATCAAATTCTACAGTTCTCTTTGTTTGCATGCCATGATTTACAGAGACCACATCCAAAAATTCATGCTCACAATAGGGACATACCCTAATGTTCATTTTCTTAAAGAGAGTATAGGCATTATATGTCGCCTCTTTATCGACATAATCAACCGGACTTTTGGAAAACCGGTTGAGATACAAACGTTTCATATAATCGAATTTCAACTTGTCAGCATGATACTCCACCCAAGAGACAAGAGTTTCACAATCTGCCAACAAAAAATGTTTCAGCCAATCGTATGTATCCCCTTCTTCATCATAATCCCTTTCATATGCTTCAAATCCCGCCAATTCAATTACTTTGTAATAAAAGCCCTTACGTTTTTTTGCATGCATGGTCTCACTGACATAGCTTTTGACCGCCTCATAATGCATCCGCTTTAATTCTTCCACATTGGGAAATGACAACCTTACCATATCATTGCAATTTTTCTATGATAGAAACAATACTATGACGAATAAGCTCGTCACCGATATTGGGCAGCAGTTTTTTCATTTGGGCGACTTCTTCCCTGTCTGTTTCCGACAAACGTTCCCGACGTGTCACATATCTTTAAAGAGTCCTAATTTTTCCGTAAGGCATAGTCTAGCCTGTTCCCCTATCGTATATTTCAAGAAAAAACAGTCAGCCATAATGCTGTGAATATTTGCAGCAAAACTTGGTTTTTCTGCATTAGCGATGACACACATTCCCCTATCATCATAATCCATCTTGATTATTTGGTTAGCAAGCACGTCTGAAAGCATAAAAGGTGAATGTGTACTGAGTATAACTTGAAACTCCGATCCGAAAAAGCGTTGTTTCAAAAGTTCATTCAAGTTGTGAATAAAAGTCCTGCACATCTCTGGGTACATATAGTTCTCCGGTTCATCAAGCAACAATATAAAATTGGGTTGCACTGCTTCTGAAAATATTTCACCTTCCTTCAACACCTTGGCCCTTACACCATATCCTTCTAATATGCCCCAGACCTTGGCGTACTGGTACTCACCAGAACTTACGCATGTCCAATGATAGGGCAGCAAACTTTTCGTAAATATACCTATCCGGTCAGGTCTGTACTACTCCATACGTTCAAACACATCCCGCATTGCTGCCCCCTCTGACATATCTATATCCATTACTGGTATGGAAAACTCCTCATCGGTAAAGTATTTATCATCCATCTTATTCAACAGATGGAACAAATCTTTAATGTCATCGCCAATCTGCCAAAGCAATCCTCGATTAGCACACATCTCATCTGTATGATAATCAATATATTGACAGAGCCAATCAATTCTCTTCAAAATAGACATGTTCTTTCCATCTGGAAGAACTCTAGGATTATCAATGCCCAAATCTGCTACATATCCAGCCCAATCAATATATTTTTCTGGATAATTTTCATCCACACACTCTGTGCACTTTCTCAAATATATGGCAAAGTCTGTCATCAGATCATGGAGGAATCTACTTTTGGGTGTGGAGTCCTTGGGATATTCTATAGGGGGATCATAGGGCTTCCCATACTTGGAATTATGTTCTCTTTGTTTCTCCGCCTTTTCTTTATATGTCCAATATTCTCGTTTTATCAGACGTTCATCCAAGTCAAACTCATGTCTGTTCTGCCAGTTATTCCATCAAATGACAAGGGCGGCATTTCTCTTTAGGCTATTTTGTGGCATTCTACCAAGACACTCCTTCAAATAATCACATTCCATAGAAACACTCGCATTCCCGAATTGGGTTATTATCCGGCCTACAAAACTGTCATGACTGACAATACCTTCTTGCCTTTCATCTTCGTACGGGCAATTTGCGAAGGCATTTCTATCAAAAGCATTGATGATATATGTATTTTCGGTATCATCATAATTTACAAACCTTACATCTATTACTCGATGACTGTCAAAATTATAGACTATTTTATAGACTTCCTCTGAAGTGCGGTAATAAGTTCGCTTGGACGCACAGAGCTTTTCTAAATCAGGTATAGAAATACCTACCAATTCTATAAAGAACTCGTTGGGAGCATCCATTTTATATAGCATAAATAGGCATCGCTCTTTGCAGAATCCATGCGTCTCCATGAGTCCATTCCTATCATCTGTAGGAAATTGGTCTTTCCTGAACCTGTTTTGCCAACAAGAATTCTGAGATTACGCATAAAGTCATTCTCATAGACATAATTTGCTATGGAATTTTCTTCCAACTGCTCTATCTGCATTTTGCCATCCTTGTACTGACATTGGAACTTATCAGACAACAACACTTCCTGATTGTGAATATTCCGAAAATTTTCTATATAGCAATAAATGAGTTTCATCCCAATTCTGTTTCTATGGTTATAGTATGTTGGCGCAAATTACTTATACCTCCTCTCCCGCAAACCTTACCTTAAAGCCCAGTACCGTCGCAAATATCATTTCTATATCTTTATAGAAAGAGTAGTGACGATAGTAGTAGCAGTTCAAACGTACCTTATCAGGATAAATTACATTATCATTATATTCTGTGGCAATCTCTTGCATTGATCGTGTGTCACCCTCTGCTTGTCTCTTTACCACGTATTCAGCAATCATTTCATCTTCCAGGCGATACTTTAGCGTGGCAGGGCCTGTAATCCCCGGACGCAATTTCAATACATCACGTTCATCACCCTCCAACCTGTCAGCATACCCCGGAACATCTGGACGAGGTCCCACAAAAGACATATTCCCAATCAATACATCCCACAGTCCAGGAAGCTCATCCAACTTGTAATGACGGAGAGTAGCGCCAAAGAGAGTTATACGAGAGTCCCCTGCAACAGATACAGTTGAACCATTATGATTCACGGTCATCGTACGGAATTTATGACAAAGGAACAACTTGCCATCCTTGCCTACACGCTTTTGTACGAAGAATACAGGACCTCCTGGCATCTTTACCTTTACCATGATGACAACGACCAAAAGTACTGGCCATAAACACAAGAGACCGAAAAGTGCTACCACTCGATCAAAAATCCATTTAAGTATCATATAATATGTGAATATTTATATCTTCAATAGTTTCTATACAACAATTTCCAACCACCACATTTTCAATTTTATAGATAGATTTTTCTGGTCTTGATAGCGGGTAAAGATACTTGAACACCTTGAGAACATTTCCTGTAAGCACTTGCTTTTCTGATAGGTCGTATAATGTTTACCATTCTTCTTTTGAAGAACTATCAATCAATTGATCACAAACTCCTATCAAAACGAATGAGAAAATAGAATAACTGGTTATTTTTTGTCATCAAATATCACTTATTTAGAAATCTTCTTTACGTAGAACAACTTTTTGTAAACGCCACATACAAGATTCGTGCAGGTCCAAAACAAAGAAGCAAGAAAATTTTTACCCATTGCTTTGTGCCATAATTTGTAGTGCCATTTTACCATAGTGCTATATCCATGCGTTGAGATGCTCCCTACCCGACCTCGACGATATTTTGCTAATACCTCATCAAGAAGATAGCAATCTGCCTTTTGACATATCTTCAACCACATAGTATAATCGTTATTCTTCTTGATGTCAGCAATCTGTATCAAGCCCACCACCTCACGATCGTACATTACCGTTAGGCACCCTGGCCAACAAAACGCAAACATCCCGAGCTTCGACACATGCTTCGGGCCACGGATCACCACACCAGTTTCCCGCCCATCATTATCCATCTCCTGATAAGCAGTATATGAAAACTTATATCCGTTCTCCACCATAAACCTGAGCTGCTTCTCCAACTTCTTGGGCTCCCAAAGGTCATCCGAGTCCAGAAACGCAATCCAGCGTCCTTTCGCCTCTCTAAGGGCGTAGTTTCTGCTCAAAGCAGCTCCAAAATTCTTGTCATTTTTAAGGAATCGGATACGTCCATCTTCAGCCATATAAGATTCAACTACCTTATTTGAGTTATCAGTCGAACAGTCGTCAACTATGATAATCTCCCAATTTGGGTATGTTTGCGCTTTGACACTTCTTATTGTTTCTAAAATCAAATTCGCACAATTCCAGTTGGGAGTAATTATCGATACTAATCCGTAGTCTTGCATATTTTGTTAACCTGTTATCTCGCAATTTGGTTATTTTTTTAATTTCTATTTTTTCCTCATTATCATATCCAGTAAATACTTACCGTACTCGTCATTCAACTGAACTCTATCCCACCATGAGTTCAGTGCATTGAAGTTCATTACACCAATATGAGAAACAGGCTTGTTGCGAGTCTCCGCTTATTGATCGGCAACACCAATCACATACATTCCCACCTTCACCCATTCTTCATTTGCCAAAAGAGGAGTGAACACCTCTGTCTCCACATACCATTTCCAACATTTATTGCCTTAATCATACTGAGATTTACTCGTCACCTTATAGGCTCCAATTATCTTTCTTCCACCTACTGCATAAGCAATCAAGATACCACCTATTCAAATTGCATTCGACTACTTTTTCGAAAAATACTGCTAGATATCGTTCGAGAAATCACCGTTATAGATAGGATTGTCCAACACTCTAATTGACTTGATGAAAATCCTTGTATCCTTCTCAACAACATATACAATAGTCATCAATATCCACAGTGACAAGTGTAGCTTGAGAGTACCATCAAGTAATCACAGAATGCTACACTTGTGCGTACGGATGCAAATTGTTAAACATTCTTCTCCAACGGTCTAGTCGGCACTCCTACTACCGTAGCTCCTGCCGCTACAAACTTGTTCACCAAAAACATTGCGCCTACCACAGCCTTCTCACAATTTCGATGTATGCCCCATCCTTAATTACTATCTTATTGTGTCCTTGCTTGCGAGCATGGCACGCACCATACGAGATAGTCACATTGTTGCCTATCTCTATCAGGTTGTAACACATATCATCCAAATAGCAACGCATTCCAATGAAAGTATTCTTACCAATCTTATATCCACACCAACGGTAACATTGTATTCGCAGGTTAGAAAAAGGAATAATAGGTATTACCACTGCAGAAAACCATTTGCAGGCTAGTTTTATCATGATTACCGAGGGAGAGCAGCAATAGTAATACATTGGATACAAGTATTTACCTGCAAACCAAACAATACAAACGGCTCAATAACGTCTCATGATGCTTATTTTCCATATAATATTCAGTTCTTTATTAAGTTCTTCACCATTTCATTCTTATAGTTAAGTCCTTTGGGTGTCTTCCATCGTTTGATGCGATACTTCACACCCTTCTTAGTCTTAATATCTATGTTTGAGATCTGACACTTCACGCCCTTTGAAAGCTTAGTGTCTCGAATATCAATTGATGTCACATACCCAATAGTTTCATCAAGAGTCTTGTTTCCAACACGATACACATACCACTCTTTCATGTCATCGGAAAACTCAAACGAGCAGTTGCAAACCTTTACATTCGGCAAGCACTTCTCCTTGAGTTCTGGACGAGAGTTGATGTCTGTTGGCATCTTCATCAGATACACCAGTTCGTTCTTCGTAGGAGTCATCTTGAAAATGCAATCCTCAAAGCTGATATCAAATCCAGTATAAGCATTATACGATGATTCTATCAAACAAGGTCTTTGATCTTCAAACACACAACGTTTATGCGAAATAGTACCGAACACTGATGAATACTGATTGTAGAGACCTTTAAAATAGCAGTTTTCCATCAAGATGTCACGTCCATAGCAATGAATATCAAAGCGGTTAATTTGGCAGTTACGAAGTGTACAAAGGTTCACATTGTTTGTTCCAAATACTCCCCACTTTGTTTCCGACAGCATATTCTCTACCATGGTGTTCCATACATTGTTTAGCGAAATACCATAGCCGTATTTGTTCGTTAAAGAATAAGCTCCCCAAATACCTATGCCGTTAAGTTTCGTATTGGTACAATCGCTAATAGAAATTGCAGCATCACCATACTGGTCCGCTTCAGGCGTATGGACACTTACGTTCTCTATCGCATAAGCATTCTGACCACTCACCTGCAAAGGATAAGTCTTGAACGTACTCTCTTCCGTACGATAGAAATCGAGATTACTAATATAACCTCCATTCTTCTCCACTTTGCAGTATTTGAACTTTGGTTGAGATACTTCTGTATTATAAGACGCCACCGGACCGTTTTTCGCCCTTCCATCCACAATCAGGATCACATCCTTTCTTATAGCACCATACGAATATCCCAAACGGTTCTCCACCCATGGAGTGCCATCCTCTATAATCAGCAAACATGATCCGCTTCGAAATTCATCCCTTTTCAGATAAGCACCAGAATAAAACTCTTCCTTTGTGATGTCCATCTTCTTCTGTCCCTTCACACGAGTAAACATATACAGATTCTTCGTGCGGTTGGTCACATACAGTTTCAGTCCCTTGAAGTCAGTCTCCTTACATAGCGGAATAGGCTTTGCTCCTTGTGGTAGCTCTATGTGTAATTCCCCAATGCCGAAGTAGTCAACATTCGAACCAGTTTTCAATGCCTCTTGATGAGTTTTGAGAAGTACAAGATAACGGTCCACGTCAGATTGAGCGTCTGACAACCCAAACTCAAGAGGCGATATAGTATTAGCCTTTAGAGTAATAGGGATAATTGAAAAGAGAAGTATTATAAGCCCTTTCATATTTATTCACTCCAATTCCACTCAAACCTCTCAATATCCTCCTCTACGAGTGGATTACCACTCTGAACTTCAATGAAGACAAGAGGAGTGATAGCTGTGATAGCATGGAGGTGCTCTACAGGGATAACGACTGTATCTCCAGCTTTCACTTTCTGTTCTACGCCATCAAGGACAAAAATACCTTTGCCTTGTACGAAAGTCCAAACCTCTGAACGGTAGTGATGAATCGGTAGGAAATGTTCTTGCCTGAGTTGAGAGTAATACTCTTAGTGAACGAGTGCTGACCGCCTTCGTAAGTGGAGTCATCAAGCACACGATATATTCCCCAACGACGCTCTCCACACATTGGACGAGAGATGAGATTCTCTACAGCTTTCTTTATCTCCTCTAAATGCGTTTTGCTACACACAAGTATACCATCTGGACAAGCTGCCACAAGCACATCCTTCAAGCCATTCACATAGATAGGATTCTGGAACTCATTGATGACATAAGTGTTCTCACAATGAGCACCCATTACAGCATTGCCAAAAACAGATTTGTGGAGCTCATTGGTAAGGGTATTCCATGTGCCAAGATCTTTCCATTCTCCTGCAAAAGGAACAACGGCAACTGATTCTGCTTTTTCTGCTACTTCATAATCGAAGGAGATCTTTGGTAACTCAGAATAACGATTACGAGTATCTTCAAATGAATTTAATGCAATGTACTTCTTCACGATGTTCATCATGTAGCCCAAGCGGAATGCGAATACTCCTCCGTTCCAGTATGCGTTTTCGGCAAGGAGCTCTTTGGCACGCTCTACAGTTGGTTTCTCAGTAAAATATGAAACCATCTTATACTCGTTATCACTAGCAATGGGCATCACATATCCATACTTCTCAGAAGGATAAGTAGGTGTAATCCCCATGAGTACGAGTTCTGCGACATCCCGCTTCACGCACTCGACCATCTTACCGATAGTCTCGAAATAATCAGCTTCAGTATAGGGATCACAAGGCATGATGACAATAACTTCATCGTCTGCACAACACTTTGCAAAATGCAAGTAACTTGCTGCAAGAGCGATAGCAGGAAAGGTATCTCGGCACTCTGGTTCGGTGACTACCGAAACGGTATCGCCCAATTGGTTAGTGATAATATCAAGTTGGCTTGTATTGGTAGCAAGAGTGATGGCGTTAGTCAGTCCTGCAGCCTTTGCTTGACGCACTACCCTCTGCACCATCGATTCTATTGTTCCGTCTTCTTTCTCAAGAAGAGGAAGAAACTGTTTACTTCTTACATTGTTTGAAAGCGGGCACAGACGCTTGCCTGAGCCACCGGATAATAGTACTAATTGCATATAGTCGTAATTTTCTGATATACATTTAGGGTAGCTTTAGCCGCACTTTTCCAAGAATAGAGTTTCTTCAGATGTTGAACTCTTTCCCGTATAGCATTCTCATCAATAGTTTGATCTATGTAACGGACTAACAAATCCCTTAACGAGACAGAATCCTCATTTTTGAAGAATAAACAACCGTCCAATTCATTACCATCCTCACCTCTCATCGTCTCCATAAACGATGGAAGATCGGAGCAGATTATCAACTTGCCAAAATTGATTGATAACAGAAGAACTCCACTCTGTGAAATGGCACGATATGGAAGCACAACAATGTCCGAATCATTGATTTCCTGATGAAGTTCTTCATCATCCAAGAAATAAGCCTTCCACTTGATTATTGAATCTTTGTCTTTAGTTTTAAACTCTTCCAATAAACTTTGACTGATACCACCTACAATACGAGTTTCTATCTTTGCCTTTCGTTCCTCATCAAGGCCACAAACCGCATCAACCAAAACATCTGTTCCTTTGTAGTAAGATTGACCACCGAATTGAAGAATATGTAACTTCCCGTCTTTTCTATTTCCAAAACTCATTGTTACACCCTCCGGTTCAAATACACCATGGCAGCAGACACAGACAGTGTTGGGATTTAATCCAAATTCTCGAACCACATCCTCCTTGCTAATCTTCGTATGAACGATAAAAGCATCTATCTGCAAACAAGCCTCACGAAACCTTGAATTATATGCTTTTTTGTCCTCCGCACTCATATTATGTGGATAGACATTGTGGATTGTCAATACAAGTTGTGTTTTGCGCGATAGTTTCTTGAAACATTTCAGAATGGGGATTTCCCATCCATTAACTTCCATAAATGGAAGCCATTGAAGATGAAGAACTTCTGGCTTTTTACAGGCAACCATTACCAAAGTATAAACATAATTCAGAAGACCTTCTGCAGCCTTAGTAAACCTCTTGAAAACATTCTCCGAGTTCTTATATTTCCTTGGAACCAATGACAAAAGCCCTTTACCTGGTCTTAGCATTTTAACTGATTCCCTTGAAACCAATTGTTGTATCGCACTAACCAAAGCTTCATCATATCTCTCTACTCTGCCCGAGAGGTCTTCAATATAGTATCGCATAAGCTAATAGGCTTTATATAAAGCTAGATAAGATTTTGTGGTATTTACTATGTCGTAGTTCTCGAAAGAGCGTTTACAATTTCGTCTTATCTGCTCATATTCATTCTCTGATTTTGATAAATATTCACACATCGTATTATAATAATCATACTCTGATGAAGATTTTGATAAAAAGCCATTCATCCCCGACTCAATCACATCTGGAATGCCACCAACATTTGAACATATTGGTATGCACCCTACAGATAAAGCTTCGAGCAATGTCACAGGCAGACCTTCCCAAATAGAAGGAAGACACATAGCATCACAATGAGCCATAATTTGAGGTATATCATTTCTTTCCCCAAGATACTTAATCCTATCGCAGAGGTAGGGTTCTAAGGAGGTAAAAATTTCCTTCTTTTGCTTAGATCCCGCAATTAGCAGAACAATATCGTGCCCTTCCTGGATAAGTCGATTAAATACCTTACACAATACAAGTTGATTCTTTGGCGTATCTATTCTTCCTGCATGTATGAACAACTTAGTTTTGTCTGTAAGCCGAAACTCAGCAACTGGATTCTCACTGGATATTACGGGGCGTGGCACTCCGTTATATACTAAATCATTATGGCAATTATACAGATCGTCGAATGACTTTTGTGAAGTATTTGAAATTGTCACAGGATGAATATGTGCTTTTCTGAAACAATACTTTTTCCATGGAAAGAACTTTTCATCCCATCCTAAATTTTCCATTTTTGCATCAGAATGAACAGTATAAAAAAACTTTGTTTTCCGATGTAAGAACAACACAGATAATGCATAGTAGTAGAATTTACTATGTACATGAACAACATTATATTTGTTATTTCGTATTGTAGAAAGAATCAAGAATAACTCTTTTAAGGAAAACCCTTCTTTACTTTTCCCCAAAGTGATTTTCTTTATTCTGGGATCGAGTTTATACCAAAACACATCTGTTGGTTTAGGTTCAAAGATACTACAGACTGTAACATCTTCGGTCTTTATCATCTCGTTTGCCAATCCGCAGACCATTGACTCAACGCCCCCTCCGGCCAAGGAATGGTGTATCTGAAGTATTTTCATTTCGCAAAAAATAAATATTTTGACTAGAATTATTAGAGCTGATAATCTTAGCTGGAACGCCTCCAACAGTACAGCCGTTTTCACAAATAATATCATTGACTACCACTGCATTGGCAGCAACTGCAACATTAGACGAAATTGTTACATCACCAATGATCTTTGCACCACTCCCAATAAACACATTGTCACCAATCGTAGCAGCCCTTGAAGATCCATTTGTTGCGCCAATGGTTACACCTTCATGAATTCTGCAATTTGCACCAATTGTTGCACCTTTTGCAACTACTATAGTACCATAATGAACTATTGCCAACCCTGGTCCAAATGTATTAATAGGAATTGAAAATCCTAATTTCATAGACAAATTATGAAAACGTAACTTTTCTATCACTTTCATTATAAAATTCTTTCTTCCACCTACATTTGTATAATACTCTAGCCAACGAAGACTTCTCTGATATCTCCATATTTCGTCCGTAAACATACGAGGACGCTTATAGTTGATACCTAATGCTTTTTTATCACATTCAAGATAATATTTAAGTTCTTGCTTACTTGTTATCATATTCAAGTTGATTTAAAACCAAGCTATTATAATATGCATCTGAATGTGTCGCAACAAGTATGAAAAATGCAATCAGCCACAAATCAATATAGAATACATAAAATAATTGATCAAATGCAAATATTACTCCAAAAACGAGGAAAACTATAAATTTACGATCTAATGTTGAGCGAAATCTTATCCACTGCTGCTTGATAAAATAGTATAGTAAATAACAATATAGAAACAAGCCGACTATTCCATTGTTTGCAAATAACTCCGCATAAGAACAATGTGAAAAGTGTTTATTAATAGAATAATCAATGTAATTACCAGCTCCAACACCGAAAGGGAAATAATTAAATCCGACTTCTATTGCATCCCACATGAGATACCATCTAGAATCTTCCTTTAACTCTTTTTGGGATCTTATTGCCAAGTAACTATTATCATAGATATCCAACGCCATAGGAAGAATAGCAACTGTAGCAACAACAGCGCACAACAGGAATAACATTCTAGTACGAGAGGATGATTCTTTGAAATATCTCTCATATATTAAAAAACAGATTAAAGGAATTTGAATTATTAAGACCTGCCTTGATGCAGTCACGATAGCGACAAAAAAACTTATAGGAATCATTGCAAGAAAAAGAATCTTAAATAGTTTCCTATAATTAATTGACTGAACCATATCAGACAACAAAAAAGCCGCCATCGTTGCATAAAATGTATAATACGCCATAGTGTTCGCATTGAGCTTAGCATCGTTCAAACGGTCTGCATCACTTGACATTTCCATAACAACCAATGCGTTATTATACGAATAATACCAAGCCCCTAAATACAATACGAAGAACGTTAAATAAAGATACTTACGTACCTGAAAGTATTTTCCATTTGATGCCATTATGTAAGTCAACAAAAAGGCACCAAGTATTCTATGCAGCTCTCTACTTGCAGAGGCAGGGTAATCAGCCCATAATGCAGAAAAACAATCCCAAACATAAATTACTATCAAGATTGCTTCATATTTGTTTGGAGCAACCTTGCCTGAGCGGATGTAACTTAATAAAAAAGCTAATGGAATCGCAATATATAATGCTACTGTATTTAAAGCATCAGAATTAACCGAAACAGCGGCTGCAAAAAAGAGACTTGCAATTATTATAAAATCCCTTAACGATTTCATTTTTGATTAATTATTCTAGACCGAATCAACTTCGACGGATTGCCACCAATGACTGAATACTCTGGAAAATTTTTGCATAATACACATCCTGCTGCTACTATACTACCACGCTTGATTGTGCGTCCTGGTGTTATCAGTACATCTCGTCCTATCCATACATCATCTTCGACAACAGTAGGAAGTATTGGCGTGTGACCTTGATGACACATAGGGATGTCTGTCCTTATAAAAACATGGTTGTCTTGTAAAATAAAACAATTTGGTCCCATCATAACATACCTACCAATTATCGTTTTACTAGGAATCGTGCAATTTATACCCAAAGCAGACTCGTCACCTAATTCTATATCAAGACCGCACCCGAAATTTGCTTTCCTTTCAATATTCACATTCTTACCACAATACTTAAAGATGTGACGGCATAAGAAGTATCGAATCTTTCTACTTACCCCCCAAGTATTACATTATAACTACCTGGTAACCAATAGGCTATTCCATAATATAAAGCCAAATAAAAAAAAACTGTGATTTTAATATTCCTTCCTCGTATTTTCATAATTCGTTAATGTTGCTTATTATTTCACACGACCTTTCTTTCTCGGATAAAGGTGCATTGTAGCCAAAATAACTCTTATCTTTTTTGATAAACTAACGTGTTTCGAAAGCAATACTTTAATGTTGATTCCTCCAAATAGGTTACGCCACAGATTGTAATACTCCTTTTCATGAATTAGAGGATATAACACCGATCTAACAAAATCCTGAAAGATAATTTTTCCTACATCATACTCTCCTTCATTTTTGTGATTATCAATCACTCTGAGTAATATTTCAGAATTATCAATCAATTGCTTTGACCTAATTATACAAGATTCTCTGTTTAATGTCTTTGTAATGGATGTTGGATTGAAGTAGTACTTGTAGAATGGGCAATCGATGTAAGATAGAGTCTTACAATTGAATAAAGACTGAATACAAATTACCATATCTTCTCCCAATGCACCTTGGGGAAATTCAATATTATAATAAGACATTCTGCTAAACATTTTATTGCAAAGAGACCATGGATCTATTTGCAATAGACAGTTCTCTACAAGTTGTCTTGGAGAATTTGCATGGCACGCATTGACTCGTTTGCATTCTTTATTGCCATCAGTTATTTCATAATCACATACTACAACATCAGCATTATTAGTTATCGCCTTATTATACATTGCCTCATACATCCTCACATCTATCCAATCATCCGAGTCACAATGAGTAACATACTTGCCTGTAGCATTGAGCATCCCCCATCTACGAACAATAGCTTGACCAGAATTTTGATCCATACGATGAATAACGACCTGATTTTTGCGATTTGGATATTCTTCAAGTATGTTTTTTAGAACATCAATAGATTTGTCTGGTGTACAATCGTCAATAAATAAATATTCTAAGTCATCAAGCGTCTGCTCAAAGAGGCTTCGAGAGCATCGCTCTATATATTTTTCGACTCCATAGACAGGGATGATTATACTTACTTTTGGCATATTATTTCAGTTGATTCAACAACAATGTCTTACATTCATTTCGCTTTTCTTCAAGTATAGTATTCACACCTATCCAATTGATAGGTTTTGAAAAATCCACACCATCAAGATGCTCCATATCCAGAAGACGATCTTCAAGGTGAAATACCTTAAGTAACGATGTGAAACGGCTCATTCCTCTATTGGCATTACCAATTACCCAAAAAGGCTTATTGAAAATGATTGAGAACACCATTCCATGAAAGCTATCTACTATAACCATATCTGCATCCATAAACGCACGAAGCCAAGTTGTAACACCAGGAAATACACAATCTTCAATACGAGTCTTAACATCCTTACGAGTACGGTTTTCTGCCTGACATTTAGGCAAAACTTGAAAAGGCTTCAGACCTTTCGCTTCTGCAACTTTCAGGATGTATGATGTTTTCTTTGGATCAGGATCAAGGATATAATTAAAAAGAGTTCCGGAAGATTTTGGTTCTTTTTCTACATTAATCAAACTAATGTAGTCTTCCTTCCTAAGAAGCATCGTTGGATCAAGAACATGAATAGCCATTACACCAAGATGCTCATTACAAAGTGACACACCAGAATCCTCTCTAACAGTAACAAGATCAAACTTCTGTAGAAGAGTGGCACATACATCTGTCTGCTGTGGAGTGAACTCCCATTTATCTGTTCCGAAACTTGCAGCGTACGACAAACGCTTTACATTCTTTCTTTCTGTAAAGTCTAAAAACATAGAACTAAGAAATGAGTTGTAGCATGGTCGCCAGCACTGATCACTACCCACGACATACGCATCATACTTTCCCTTTTGTGCACAAAACAGAAATTCACGATAAGAATGTACTGGCTTTGTATGGGTAATATAAGTATCAATAAAATGATTGGTGTTTCGCCATATCACAGACAGTTCTTTCTTTGAGGGTTGATATCTTGCAATTGGATTCTTTTCAGGAAACCAAGTTGATAGGAACTGTACCTTCATTCTATAAAGTCTTTCATGCAAACCCTTTGGTGCCCCCCAGTCTATAGTTTCAACCTCATGACCTGCACGAATAAGCGTCTGCTGCAAAGCGTAGTTTTGCAACAGTCCTCCATAATTAGCATGAAGCGGTTGGGTTAGTATTCCGATTTTCATATTTTAACTTTCCTTTAACCCCAGGCTTCTACCACCATCAACGGCTATGTTCTGACCTGTTACAAATGATGCCTCCTCTTTACAAAGGAAGTTTACTACAGCAGAAATATCCTCTGGCTTACCAAATGTTCTCATCCAATTTGTATTTCCGAGACGTTCCATGGCATCCATTGTTACTTCTCCTCTCTGTACTATACCTGGAGCAACACCATTGACCGTAATGCCATATCGTCCCAATTCTTGTGCAAGAGATTTGACGAAAGCTATGCTTCCGCCTTTACTAGCAGCATACTCACTGAAACCTGCTTTTCCTTGAAGTCCAATAACGGAGGTAATGTTGATTATTCGACCATATTTGTTAGCTATCATAAAATTTGCAGCCTCTTTCGCGCATATCATAGCTCCACGAAGGTTGATGTTAAGTATCTCATCAAACACATCCACATCCTGTTCCACAACATTATTGGCTTTACCTCTAGCACTTCCTCCTGCAGAATTCACCAGAATATCAATATGGCCTTCATTTTCATTTGCAATATTCTTGAAAGTCTCTTCGATAGATATTGCATCAAGGACATTCAACTGAATAGCAACAGCTTTTTTCCCAGCAGCAATAATCTCATCAACTACAGGCTGTGCACTTGTAGGACGTGAACCACACACATATACCTTTGCGCCCTCAGCTGCCAAACGGAAAGCACACGCACGCCCAATTGCTCCTGATCCACCAGTGATAACAGCAACCTTACCATCTAGTTCAGTATGCTCATCAACCTTGATTATATATGGACGAGTTACTTGAAAAGAAGAATAACGCGAACGAAGAAATTTGCCAATCCGCCCGCGAAGGTTGATTCTGTTACGAATTCTCTTGGTTATATTCATAAGCTACTTTTTGAATATTCTACTTAATTTTCCACTAACTTTCTCACTGAAAGAACGTTGATCCTGACTTTTCACATAATCGCTGATGCAGTATCTATCTTCAGAAAGATTGGTGAAAACCTCCAATAATACAGGCATATCAATACTACCATCAAGCAGAACCTTTACTCCAGCATCTACTTCCTCTTTATTTGTAGCAGTCAAATACTTAAAGCCAAGAGATTCTGCCCAGCCCTTAGCGATCTTGTTTTCTCCAGCTGCAAGATAGATTGGAAGGTCTGCAGTTGCAGTTCCTCTTGGTCTATCATACATAACGGCACCGCCTTGATTATTGATAAGAAGGATTCGAGTTTTCTTAGACAGATGACGAATACAAAGGCTATTCATGTCATAAAAGAAAGACAACTCGCCTGTGATATAAAACAAAGGTTTGTCACTATCAGCACCAAAACCTACGGCTGTTGACATGCTACCATCAATACCGTTAACACCACGATTGCAATTGACACGAATACTATCCTTTATAGGAATATAGTGTGCCATGCGAATAGTCTGGCTATTGGCAAGTTGGAGATCACAACTAGCGGGTAACTGACTCATCAGTTTGGTTATAGCATAAAGTTCGCAATACTGCATGTCTGGAAGTGTAGGAATATCCGCAATTGCCTTCCATTCGGCAAAATATGAACCTTTAGTTTTGCTCTCACAATTCTCAACAAGCATTTCAAAGAAACAAGCTTCAGGCATCTCAAATATATCCGTCAAAGTATGGAACGGATCACACACCTTATCTTCCATTCCTACTTGCCAATGCTCAGCATGTCCATTTTTAAGATAAGATTTAATCTCGTTGTTAAAAATATAATTTGCACCTACAGAAATGACTACATCGGGCTGCAATGCAGGAGCTTGTTGCTCTTTCATAATGCTCATTGTAATCGTTGTGTTGATAATAGCATTATTAGCATGGCAGTTGGACATTTTATCAGTCAAAACCGCTGCATCATATTTCTCTGCAAATACATTCTCTGAAGCCTCTACATCCTTGAGTGGAACAACAGCTTGTCCCCAGATGATCATCACCTTCTTGCCTTTGAGTCGTGAAGATACAGACTTCCAGTCGACTGACTTCATTGGTAGTTGATGGAGTGTTATCTTGCGGACATCAGGGAGAGATTCAACATCATATGCAGTTCCATGATGGGCGGCAAATGGAATATTGATATGAACTGGACCTCTTCCGTGATGAGTCAGTTCAATCAATGCCTCATTGATAAGGCGGTTGCAATACCATTCATCTCTTGGAGTATCAATAACAGGAAGTTGACAATGATATTTCGTACAACCAATGAAAGTACTAGCCTGATCATACATCTGATCCTCACATTGGTTGAGTAACTCAGGAACACGATCACTCGATAGTACAAGCAAAGGAAGACGCTGGTAAAATGCCTCTACAATCGCACTTCCATAATTCATGCAAGCAGTACCAGAAGAACAGGTAACGGCCACAGGATCACCACACTCCTGAATTAAGCCTAAAGCGAAAAATGCTGCACTTCGTTCATCGACTACTAAGTACAACTTAAACGAACCATCGGCTTGTAACGTATTTATTAGCTTATTATGACGGCTTCCTGGAGAAACTACAACCTTCTTAATCCCAAACTTCTTCAGCAAAGCAACAAGCTGAAGTACCATTTTGTCATTAACGTACATAGTATATTACTTATTTTTTGATTTTCAATAGAATAGGCTTCATTATTGCGTTTCGTTCTTGAGTTGTCATACCAAAAAACAAGGTTGATATTACTACTCCTATCACACTAACAGATCCCACTGCCAAAGTCGTAAGAATTGATGGGATAAGCAAAATATGCATCATGATAGGTATCGCAGATGATATAACAAGAACAATAATACACCTAACCAACACTTCTCTTACGTAGCGAATGATATTAAGATTTACACTACGACAAACGAACCATATCCGTAATGATTGAAGCACAATAACAATTGCAAGATACACATACATTGAGTACTCTGGACCTCCTCCAAGTTCGAATGCAATCCAAGCAAACGGTATGTGTAAAGCTCCGATAAGTGTAAGTGTTATCTGGTAGTTCTTGATGTTGCCAGTAGCGCCTTTTGATACTGCCAACAGGCTACTAAATGAATTTATCAAAGAAATAAATAATACAAGACGCATGAAAATAATAGCATAATCAGGAACAATCCCTAACCATACCTGTAATACCGTAGGAGCCTCAAGAACAAGCGGGATAACAAAGAATGCCATCAAGCAAAAAGCCATCTTACAGCCTCTAATTATCAAATTATGCATTTGAATATACTCGCCCGCTGCATATGTCTTTACAACCTGTGGATTCAGTGCTACAAGGAAATTGCTTGCAAATTGAGTTACAATACCATTGACTTGATTTGCGATACCTTGTGCAGCATTGACAGCAACAGTAAAAAACATATTGACTACAATTGCTATTCCTTGCGTATGCAAAATATAACCAAGATTTCCAAATACTGTCCATCCTGAGAAAGATAGCATCTGCTTCATCATCAATTTGTTGCGTTTAAGAGTAAAATGCCTGCATTCTTCAAAATTCTTAATGCCGTAATTTACGTACACCACGCAGTTAATCATACTTACTAGCATAATCAATGCTGCATAAATAATCAGTTTGTCATATGGAGCCCAAATGATGGCAAAGGCAACAAGCAATTTCAGTACCGCTTCAACAATGCTAATGTATGCAAATGCCGACATTTTTTCATGCGATATGATTGTGGCGTTATATGGAACAGTAAATACTCCGAAGATTGCAGATATGATCGAAAATTGATATACCCAATTAGCAGCTCCTAATCTACCTTCTGGAATGTTCATATAATTATTCAAGAACCAAAGCCCTACCGTTTCTGCAATAATAAACATGCAAAAGGACACTCCAAAATGGATTTGTTGACTTGTTGCAAAAACCTTGTTAACTGCTTTCTGATTATTTTTGCCCATCTCAACATTTAAGAATCGTTGAGTTCCAGATGCCATTGCTTGATTAAGAAATGAGAGGATTACAATAATGCCACCTACTACATTGTATACACCATAATCATCTACTCCAAGCTCTCGCAGGATAACTCTACTGGTATAAAGGCTGATTACAAGTAGTAGAACCATCCTAAAATAAAGCATCAGGGTGTTCTTCGCTATTCGTTTGTTATTTGCTGACGTATCTAGCATTTAATAAGTTATCTTTTGAATATATTATTTTGTGGAATACATGGAGTATTTGATCATTTAGCTACCTGTACATGCTCTCTGTTTACCGTTAATCACGACGAAAAATGTCTCGTGTATATACCTTGTATTCTACATCTATAAGACAATCATCAAAACGATTTGCAATGATAGCATTAGACAATGCTTTGAACTTTGCAAGGTCATTAACCACCAATGAGCCAAAGAATCTTTCACCATCAGCAAGGGTTGGCTCGTAAATAATAACCTCTGCACCTTTCGCCTTGATACGCTTCATAATTCCCTGAATGGCACTTTGACGAAAATTATCAGAATTGGACTTCATGGTCAGACGATATACCCCGATCACTATATTTTGTTCTTTGTGGACATCCCATTGACTGGACGCAGTGTAACAACCAGCCTTAGCCAGAACCTGATCTGCTATAAAATCTTTTCTTGTACGGTTACTTTCTACAATAGCACTCATCATGTTTTGAGGTACATCCTGATAGTTAGCCAAGAGTTGTTTCGTATCTTTCGGTAAACAATAACCACCATAACCAAAACTAGGATTATTATAGTGCGTACCAATACGAGGATCTAGACCAACACCCTGTATGATTGACTGAGAATCCAGACCTTTCATCTCCGCATAAGTATCCAATTCATTAAAATAACTGACACGCAAAGCGAGATAGGTATTCGCAAACAATTTAACAGCCTCTGCCTCCTTGATACCCATAAAAAGAATAGGAATATCTTCCTTGATTGCACCTTCCTGAAGCAATGCAGCAAAAGTATGCGCAGCCTTCTCCAGGCCAGGAATATCCGCAATAGACTTAATCGCTTCGTTTTCCTCGTCGAACTGCTCGCTATCAATCAAATTTGGATAACCGACAATAATACGACTTGGATACAAGTTATCATAAAGGGCCATACTCTCACGAAGAAACTCAGGAGAAAAAAGCAAGTTAAGCTTCTTGACTCCCTTTCGGGCATACTTCAAATAAAGTCCACGACAATATCCTACTGGAATAGTAGACTTGATTACCATCACAGCATCAGGATTGACACTTAAAACCAGATCTATGACATCCTCTATATGATGAGTGTCAAAATAGTTCTTCACCGGATCATAGTTAGTAGGAGCTGCTATAACCACAAAATCAGCATCACTGTAGGCTTTGGCACCGTCAAGCGTAGCGGTTAGGTTCAATGCCTTTTCGGACAAATATTTCTCTATATACTCATCCTGAATAGGCGATTGTTTACGGTTAAGCATATCTACTTTCTCAGGAATCACATCGACTGCCGTCACCTGATGATGTTGCGACAAAAGCGTTGCTATGCTAAGACCAACATAGCCGGTACCTGCAACAGCAATCTTTAAATCTTTCATATCCATTGTTGATTTATGTTAGTGTTATAGATTATTCTGATTATTTATCTAGAACCTCAAACCGAGGTGAATTCTTGGATTTAAACTCCGGTACCACTTTCTTCATCAACCTCACTGTATCCATGATCTTTACTGTACGCGACAACTTCTCAAACTCCGCATAAGTGTCAAGAATATCAGCATATTCATAATGACGTACCTTAGCTATCATAATTTTCTTATTTTCAGTAGGAATCGTATTCTCCTTATCACTCAGGACTTCCTCATAAAGTTTCTCACCCGGACGTAATCCCGTAAACTTTATTTCAATATCTTCACCCGGACGATAACCGGCCAGTTCGATCATACGGGTAGCCAAGTCAACAATCTTCACAGCCTTGCCCATCTCAAAGACAAAAATCTCATTACCCTCACCCATAGTAGCGGCCTCCATTACCAGCCGACAAGCTTCGGGAATAGTCATAAAGAAACGGATGATATCGGGATGAGTCACTGTGACAGGACCACCATTCTCGATTTGTTCCTTAAAACGGGGAATTACAGAGCCGTTACTACCCAAGACATTTCCAAAGCGGGTAGTGATAAATTTGGTATGACCTTTCACTTTTCCCTCACGAATAGCACATCCCAGACTCTGTACATAGATTTCTGCCAGACGTTTCGAGCATCCCATTACATTGGTCGGATTCACCGCCTTATCGGTAGAAACCATGATCATTTTCTCAGCTCCGTATTCTACAGCCATATCAGCAACCTGACGCGAACCGACCACATTGACCAGCACAGCTTCACAGGGATTTTCCTCCATTAACGGAACATGCTTATAAGCAGCAGCATGGAAGATTACCTGAGGGTGATAGATATCGAACACCATACGAAGACGCTCTTTCACGCGGACATCTCCAATGACAGGAACAAAATCAAGACCGGGATAATTCTTCTCAAATTCCAGACGGACATTATGCAGAGGTGACTCGGCAGAGTCAAACATGATCAGTTTCTTGATATTCATCTGAGCCAATTGCCGGCAAAGCTCGCTACCAATACTACCGGCAGCTCCTGTCACCAACACAACCTTGCCACAAAACTCTGTCATCACCTCCTCCATATTAATATGAATTTCTGAGCGACCCAGCAAATCCTCAATCTTGATAGGACGTACCCACTGGTGGAAACTTCCGTTTTCGTCAGCCTCACTAATACTCGGAGCTATCAGTGTTTTCAACCCGTTTCTTTTACAATACTGAAGCAAACGTCCTTCCTCTTCACGGGTATTCTCATAGCGGGCAAACAAGATGCCTCCGATACATTTCTTATGAATCAGTTTATTGAAACAATCTTCATCTTTAAAAGAATAAACAGGAAGATCAGCCACACGCCGAATAGAATTACCTGTTCCGTAAATACAAAAGCCTACAACTTTATAATGAGAACTGTTCAGTAACCGGACTTTCAATGCCACACTCTTATCATCAATACCATAAATCAGAATACGCATATTCTTTTTATTCAGTACATTCAGCAAGAATTCATAAACAATAATCAACTGTATACGAAACCCAACCATAACAATAAAAGTAAGCATAGCGTCAAACAGTACAAAAATTATTTTCTGACTGTTATGTAATCCCGTCTGTGGCAGAAGAAACCAAATGACAATGGCTATGCAGACAGCCTTTATGAGCACACTTCCCGCCAACCTCCATAATTCCTTCAACTGGGAAAAACGGATCGTATTACGATAAGTATGAAATAGAGTAGCCCCCAAAACACTCGATATAACTGAAACCGCCAAGATATGGAAAAGCGAAACTATTTCTTTGGAAGTTTCCGTAATATAATGAATGCCAATAAATGACACCCAAGTACACAGTAAAGCTATGAATGTATCGATTCCCAATACAACCCAATAGCTAAAGTAGTTTTTCTGTAAATAATGAATAAAACGGTCAAATGCGTGTTTCATAATTTAAATCCCCCAATTAATTATCATATATTCTTACAACGCTGATTATAAACAACTAGAATAATAGTATATAATCGTACATAATTATATTATTTCTATCAAATCAGGATTTACTTCTACACCCACCGAAAAGAAATTAGGCAGTTCGACAAGAAGACGTTTGACTTTAGAACCACGAGTAGTAAGCAGACGGCCTTCATAACCTTCAAAAGGACCTCCAATAATACGGATCATACGACCATACATTGTATCGCTTATCTCTTCAGGTAAATAATATTTAGGATTTTCCGAACCTCTGACAGCACGTATAAAACGCTCCATATCCAAATCGGCAACCATCATAGGCTGACAATAACCGCCACCTTTCTGATAACGATATTGAAGGGTCGGTATTTTACGAACAAACATATCTAGAACTTCTCTTGTATCGTGGATAAAAAGCAGGTCCTGCATAAACGGTACTTCTTCACGGATTCGTTTACCATTTTTCAACTTTAACCGCCATTGCATAGGAGTAAATACTTCTAGATGTTCATCACTGAGCTGCTTATAAGCAGGTAACTTGGCGTTAGGGCGTTTGAGGTCACGCATCACATACCAATGCATCCGTTGTTCATCTTTCAGGAGCGCCATAAAACCTCAAGCCAATAGTTCTAATCCTACCTGATTACATACAACGCTATATATCAAGTAGTTATCATCATATTTCACAAAAGTTAGAGATCTCTCCCCACTATTATTAAACTTTTTCATCTTCACCATACAAGATGCATTCAAGGTCTATTTACAACCTTACTTTTTATTTCTCTCTATAAGATAAATAAAAAGATGTAATATTTAATTCAATAGTTTAAATATCAGATAGTTATAATCATTATATAATTGATAATGATTAAACATCTGTTAAGTAAATCCTTCTCTAGAAGAAGCAATTACCCAAGATTATATATGTTTTATGCTATTATTTCCAATAAATTACGTACCTTTGTGCCCGTTAGTATTTCTCTTATAGAGAGAACCATATTTTGCTAAACATATTTAGCTTATATCAATATTATCCCTTCTTGTAGTTTCTCTTTAATAGCTAGTGCGATATCATTAATGACTATTAAACCGTTCCGAATTCCCGTTTTACTTTGTTATACCCTTGCTTTAGGAAAGTTTTAATATGCAAAAAAAATAACAGTAAACCATACATATCCTTTGATACATATTGCCGATTTACAGTTTCATGGCTATATTGTAGATTATCTCATCTCTACAATGACTTAAGAATAAGACTGTTCGCCTTGTCTACCAAAGAAGCATCCAATGAGGCTAGATAAATGCGAGTAGTGTTCTCCGAGTCATGTCCCATAGCTTCACTGATAACAGACAAGGAGATATTTTTACTTTTGGCAATACTAGCCCAGGCGTGGCGGGCAACATATGTAGTTAAAGGTATGGATAATCCTAACTGCATCCCAAGTCTCTTCAGTTTTAGATTCACCAAATGGGCAGTTTTTTTATACTGTTTCCTTCCGTCCACTTCCATATCTCGTATAATAGGTAGTAGGTAAGGGCTCCCCTGAGTATCATACTTGTTAATTATTTCTTGCATTGGCTTCTCCCATTTGATGAACAACTGTTGCCCTGTCTTCTGTCGGCGATAAGACAAAATACCATTCTGCAAGTCTTTCTTTCTCAAAAAAGCCATATCAATGAATGACATACCACGCGTGTAAAAAGAAAACATAAATATATCCCTTGCATAAGCCAGAGAAGGACTCTTTGTTAAATCAAGCTCCCTCAAACGGCGAATCTCCTCTAACGGAATAGCACGTTTAACCGTCTTGTCTATCCCTGTATATACATATTTAAAAGGACTTCGCTGAACCGTCAAGTCCTTCTCCACAGCACGATTATAAATAGCCCGAAGATTCCGCATATAATAAGAGGTGGTATTCGGACAAATACCAGTAGATTTTAAAAAGCTCTCATATTTCATCATCAAACTGGAATCAACTTCTTCCAACAGGACATCTTTCCCTTTACGGAAACGTATGAAGCTGTTTAATGTAGTCATATAAGTTTCAGCAGTACGGTGTTTCCCGACTTGATTTAACTCTTTGATAAGATTTAGAGTAAAGGATACAAAACCATTATTCTCTGTGGATGCACAATAAAGCTCCACCAGACTATCCGAAGTATAAGCAATGCCTGAACGTTCAAGACGAGTAATAATATTCTTCAGTCTTATACTATCCTCCATCAGAGAATTCTTCAAAGAAAGCAAGTAATCTCTTCGACTTTCACTGGTTGCTGAAGGTAGAATAACCTCCGAATGTATCGCATCCCATTCTGCAGGAAACAACTTGTATCCGGTATGTATTTGTCTTACTATACGTTTATGAATCACTTGATAGAAAAGTGTACCTTCTTTCGTAGCAACGGAAGATGCACGGAATTTTACTTTTACTGTTGCCATACAAAATTATTTCTCTAAATAAATTATAATCAAACGTAAACTTATAGATATTGAATGATCTGAATAAAACGTTTTATCTGAATTTAACAATAATCACTCTCCATAATTCACATTTCATTATTTCTTCACTACAGAACATACAATAATCGAAATAACTTGTTGCTTTACCTTATTTTAATAACTAATTCTTGTTTTTTATACTCCCAAAGCTTTCCATACAACAGATTTCCGATTCACTGAACTTTCCTAAGATTTCTTTTTTCAGTATAAAAAATCCGTCACATATCTATCTCATCCAACACAAAGCATTCGCCTTAACCTCAATTTGGTAGATTTCTCCAATTTTGCTTTCAACATCCTTAGCTCATTTGCTATCGGCTCGGGGAGAGCAATGTCGTATCGTGAGTTACGACCAATATTCTCCTGCTGGGGTGAACACATTCTGACGGGACATTAGCTGCCCATTCATCCGTACTGCTGCCTACAAAGATAAAGTTGCCTTCACCCAGATTCACTTTCAATTCCTTCAGCTCCAGATGCAAGGGAGGCAGGAAAAGTTTACGTCTCATAAAACAATACGCACAGGAGTGTTCACATTCACCTTTCAACGGGTTATATGTATGTGAAACGAAAGCATACATATTCCCTGTACTTTTATTCAGTGCCATACTAGTTATTTTTTAAAAGTTCGTCGTTAATAATTTATTTAATACTTGATACACAGTTCCAGTCCTACGACCGACTAATCTTGTCATATCAACTAATAGCCAGTTTATAATTCCCGACAGTCCAACAGAATCATATTTTTCACGGCTCTCCGGAAAATAGTTGTCTTCTCATCCATAAGACATGTTTTTTATAACTGGCATTAATGTAGAGGTTTCATTAAGGGATTGGGATGATTCGGATTCTCCTGAATGGTCAACCGGTCCATATCTTCCTTTTTCTGCCACATATAAGCCTGATACTCCGGACTGTCCTCTTCCGCCCATTCAAGATTGAAGGAGTTGTAATTCAGGTAATCCTGATCCTTATGCAGTACCCGCGGCCTGCTCATCAGAGAGTTATCACCGGCTACAAATTCGGCTTCCGCCATAAGAGCATCAACACGCGCACGTCTCTCGTCAATAGAACCATAACGGTTCTTACGATAATAGCATACGTAAGGATCCACAGAAACCAGCCGATCCGTATCGCTGTCACCGATTACCGTGACTACAAACAGTTTTTTCCTTTTATCAAGTATGGTACCATCCGACCGTACCACCAGTCCGTTATCCAGCTTTCTTTCCTTGTCGATCGGAGAATACTTCGGGACCTGTTTCCATGTAAGATTCAAGGCATGACAATTGCCCGGATTATTATCCTTATGAACCGGTACATATTTCCTGCCATCCCGGGGCATAGGACTGAAACAGATGGCTACAGCTTCATCAAGAGGTATTTCTCCATGGCTTTTCGTATCCAGATATTTACTTCCGTCCGGGCGGGTATGGATTTGCAAGGCATGGTTCCAGGCTGGGTCTTTATATTCCCTATAGGCATATGTACCTTCACGGTTTACCCAGATATTATATATTCCACAATATCTCATTTTTCTGCCGTCGATCTCTTTTTCGAACGGCTGTTTTTTATTGTTTTTATTCATAATTTTCTTTTAATTTTATATAATTATTCATACTAGTATTCGGACGATTAAAAAGATATCTCCCGAATTGGTTTTCTGTTGTTTCTACAAATATTTCATATTGCGCATTCCCCTCCTGTATAGCGTCCACCGGTACCTGTTTCAATAACCTGTCCGGATTTCCATACTTTTCGTAAATAAGCCATAGGTGGGCTGGACAGATCAGTTCTTAACAACCATTCAATGCAGAGCCCGGTTGCTCATAATACAAAAGGGAGTTGATGAAAATGGAACCTCAGTGAGTATCGGGAGAAATTAGTTTCGATAGTTATCTTAGGTGTTTTCAAAGTGCCATTGATAATATACTAAAAATCGGTTAGTACACCTTAATATACACCTGAGCAAGGACCTTTAGTGCTGTTTCGAAACAAGTAAAGATATATAAGTTTATTATTGAACTACACTAGTGTGGAAATCAGATTAAGAAGACTTTACTCGACAAAAGACAAACTCTATTTTGACTACTAGATTAAGAGCGTATGAGTTATTGTCATCATGTCCATTATCATATTTAGGGTGTAGCGTTTTACACCCTATAAGGATAGATAGTCTTTTCATTTATAAGTAATTGATGTACAATGCTATTCGTTATAATATGCTGAATTAATAAAATACTCATACATTCAGCATTTACACCCCTATGAAACGGCATTTACACCCCTAAAAAAGAAAAAAGGAGAACACCATTCGGTTATGTCCTCCTTATCCGTATTAACTTAATCCGATTTCTCTCTCATACTTTCTAAAAGCATTTCTCACATCATTCTTACTCACTCCAATCAGTTTGGCTATCCTTCCATAACCCAGCTGATTACCATTTTCATCGAGAGTTTTCCACAAAGGATACCAGCAGTCAATTTCCTCGTCTGTTAATCTTCGTCCCGGCCGTGATTCGGTTGGCATACCCATCTTCGGGTACACTCCCTTGTAATACTGGCAGAGAAAACGTTCCATGCAGTGGTTGGCAAGATATTCGGTCAACTTACAAATCGCCCTACATGTCTTCGGAACGTCTTTCCCGGGTTCACCGGCGAGCATATGCAGCACTATGGCACCATGGAAGGCGACAGTGGCCATGCGAAGGGAAACTTCTTTTCTTGTCTCGTCACCCATCTCCTTCTGTTTCTCGATCCAATGCTTCAGAGTACCGAATACATAAGAGAGATCTGTCCGGTGTTCGTTGGCAGGAATATCAATACCCTCTTTTGTTCTTCTGAAGCAATACTGTTCACGCCACTTGTCAATCCGGTCACGTATTTTCTCCAGTTCTTCACCCTCCGGTAAGTCAAACTCCGGAATTGAATGACCCAGTTCGGGAATTGCACAAAAACAAACACGTGAGGCGGTTCCATCTTCATACTCCTCCTCTTTAAAGAAACGTCTGACAGCCTTGGGAGTCCCGGTGAAGGTGTAATTGAAATACACGAGAAATGTACCGCGACATTCATTACGGGTATGCTTGTTGTCCAAAGAAATACTCTCGTTGGAGAATGCTTTACGTAACAAGTCACTGGAAAGTCCGCCACCTTTGGCGAAAGATTGACGTACGGTATCGATCTCCGTCTCCATCGAATAGAAGTATACATCATGATTACCAGCTACAAGCTCCAATAATCTTGCTTTTGAGATCTCGCTGCCTATCGTTTGGATAATCTGGTCAGGCTTGTTACTCCTGGCCTTCTCTCGGTCCTCCATAACCACTCGATGAAAGAGATCCTGTTCATACACATTTTTAAAGATACTCTTTCCCGAACCCTGCGCTCCTACAATCACAACCTGCAAACTGGGAGAATGAGACCGTCCGTCCATATATTGCGCACGCACATTCGAGAAACAGAGTGCACCATAAGTTCCAAGCAGATGTAGAAGCATGGCAGGCCTGAAGCCACTAGGACAACCGTTCAGAATAGTGCTGATGTGAGGAATAGCGGAGTAACCCGGCATGGGGAACTGAGTATCGAACCATTGTAACCACTCACCAAGAGCAGGTTCTTTATCTATCGTTTGTTCGCCAACCGTTTTTTTTCCCATAAGACCAAAATCCTGACGAATCGTAATAACCCTAGATATCTCATCAGTCTTTACCTGACTGATCTCCTTCGCTTTTTTGATATCCAGATCACACTGATGATCTTTTTCTTCCATTTTAAGTCTGCTCGCTTCCCTTGCCTTGTCATTTTCAAGTTCGTTTTTCTTTTTCTCTTCGTCAATCTTAACCTGTCCAAGCTTTTTCTTAATTTCGGGTAAAGCGTATATTCCAATTACACCTATACCAATAACAAGACAACCACCAATTTTCCAAAGAGTTGAAGCAGCACCTTTGTAGCGTCCACTAACTCCCCCTAGTCCAACTTTACCTCCTACATCGATTATAGAGTGGGACATTGCCTTTACTTTATTACTCATAACTCATGTTTATTAATTAATAATCTGTTATTTTTAACTTCACTGTTAATCATCTGGACTGTGGAATAGGCCTTATCGGTTTTGGCGGTCTTCTTTCTACCTGACCTGGCCAAATACCTGTCTACACTAACCAATGATACACCATACTCGGCGGCAATCTGTTTATGGGACGTTCCCTTTTTAGCCATCATATTCCATTTTCTGATCATACCGGACGTAATCCTAGTTCTCGTACGTTTTTGAGAAATAGCCGTTTGTAACAGTATAGCTGTTTCCATATCATTCACCACATCATCAAATACGATAGACATCTTTTTTGTCTGCTTACGTCTCTTGACAAATCGGTCACAGACCCATACACTAATAAAACCTGCGGCTGTTATGCCAAGTACTGATGCGATTGTTGTTGTATAGTTCATAACTGATTCCTTTTAAAAGTAGTTCTAATCTTATTAATTCGGCTCACAACCCGGACCTTCTTCGGTAAGTGGAAACCTCCGGTCGTTAGTTGAAAGATTCTCCAAGAATATCTTAAATCTGTTACTACCTCTAGGCTTCCCCTATTCCGTTTTATACAGTTATCGCTCTTTATATTCTGCCAGTTTGTACCTGTTGACATCCGCTTACGCTCTTCCTGCATACGATGAATGTGAAATTGTTCGTTCTCTTGCATTTTACATAAAGAAGCAATTTCAATCTCCCTCTGCTTGTTTGCGAATACATCATTCTGCTCCTTTATCCTACCGTGGGATTTAATCGCCGTTATAAGATAACAAACAGAACCTAAAGCAACCAATGCGAAACCTGTCCCTATAAAAAGGTATTCGGTTGTCTTCTTAACTCCCGGTATCTCGATGATTCGAGCAATGTTGTTTGAATCAGGTATTAATCTCATTTTTGTAATTTACTTTTATTTATTAGACTATTTATATGAACATTATTAAGTTTCAACTTGATTTGAAGTGCCGCATTGTTCGCGTAAACCTCCTCATCTAGTTCAATTTGCTTCTTGTACCTATGATGAAGGCAACAAAGGCCAAAGCCAGCAACACTTAGAATTAAGTATCTACTACCCAATTTTAGGATACTAGGGAACGAGGGTAAACCTTTGCATTTGCCTCCAGTATCATAGAGTTTCTTGATGTCTATATTATTCAACATATAATTTAATTTTATGGAGTGCTCATGTACTACCAGCAATCACTCCGGGTTAATTATAAGATTCTTTTTGTTCAGCCTCCTTATCAGCTTTTGGAAACTCTACTAAGGCGTTCTTATCATTTTGAAGTGCTGCGCCATTTACAGATTCCAATTTCTGTCCATCTTCTAAGATTTTAGTGGTTGCTTTCTAAATTTTCGAGAGCAAATATAAACAATAAGACAAAGGGGTAATCCTTTTGAAATCAAGCTATTACACAAAGATACACCTGATAGTAGGTTATCTTATACATCCATAGATTTGTACCTATTAAACTACGTATGAACTTCATTGAAGGTCAATTGACTTTTCATAGATTCTTTCTTGATTTATGAACAGACAGCTCCACTGTTGAAAACAGCCGGCGTATTTTCCAGCGAAACTGTCTATTCCGGTTAATTACCTGAGACTACTTGCGCCCCCATTTTTTATTTGACACTCTCAATATGTCCAAAGCCCGCTCAACATCAATTACAACGACCTTACCGTTTTGGGAAATAGCTGCATCAATGACACCGCTACTCTTTATGCGTTGAGCTGTCGAAACCGAACACCCCAGAACGAAGACAAGTCCGAACGTGCCGTATACCAATCCTTTATTACTTAAAGAAGTCGCTACCGGCCTGACTTCTCCGCTACCACTCTTCTGCATCCTGAATTTAAGACCTTCCAAAAAATCAGAGAGTGTAGTCTGGAATAAAGACATACCAAGGATATCTAAAATACTTTTTTCCATTCTCATATTTATTATATTTAATAATGTAATCAAGCTTGAAAACGGGGCAAATATAGACATTGTCTTTGATGTAGCAAGCTAATATTCAGATATATAAAAGCTAAAACAGAGCTATACAGAATAGCTGAAATATAGCAAGAAAATAGCTGGAATAATTTACAAGGAAACAAAAACTCCCCTTGTCTGGGAAGGGACAAGAGGAGTGGATAAAGCAATACAGAATGATGGTTTCAGAAGAGTTCATAAAGAAACACAAGAAGGAATTTCAAGTCCTTATCTTTCTCTCTTACAAAATAGTTATTCTTTTTTAGTGCAGGAGAAACCCTGTTATCATCCACTAAACCCAGTTCGGTCATTCTAGAGAAATCACATGAGGGATTCTTATTTATACGCCCGGTAAAGAGAGATTTGCCCATTTTCCATTTGTTGTGATATGGAGCACATACAATGCCAATGAACAGTGAGAAACTCCTGGGAGAGGCAATCCATTCAATGGATATGGTACCCTCAGACTTCTCACCCCTGCCAGTCAACACATAAGTCAACAATTCTAGAGATGTCTTTTCATGAAAATACTTACCCCGCATTCCATTAAACAATTTACCAATAATCTCATTGCTCAGAGGAAGGCAAAAAGTGGAATTAGAAAAGACAGGATAAGAAATAACAACTTCACTGGTTCGCTGTCCATCAGCCGCATTTTCTTTAGGAAGGGGAGACATTGTTTCAAGATGCTGGGTGCAAGAAAACAAGTCATGCTCTTTAGGCACTTCTCCGGCAAATAAATCAGAAGCACCAACGGTCTGCTCTGCCGAAGACTTATGCAACGGCTCAATATTGTTACCTTTTGAAAAGCGTCCGTTATCCTCAGGAACAGATAGCCTGATATGAACTGTAGTACAATTGTTTATTTTATATATATTCCCTGCATGCTTCCAACTTTTATGAGAAAGATTATCCAAAATGAATGTCTTGGAAATCTTAGGATCAACTACCATAAGGGTAAGCAATTTTTCTCTTATCTCCTTACCTTTGATAACACAATAAGTGACACCCGCTCCCGCAACTGCACCAGCAACAAAACAACTAACTTTCCCCCATATGGCAGAAGAAAGATGTCTACCTGTGGAGGATAACATGGAGGTATATGCATTTCCTACGATACATCCAATTGCGTTTTCCATATAATTATTTTTTAAATTAATAAAAATGGTACCCTATTTTCCGAGAACCGCCCCAAATATAAGAAAAAAATATAATTACACCATATTATCTACGTACTGAAAAAAAGCACTTATTTAGTAAACTATTCTTTATCATTAACGTCATCTTTATATTTACTCCTAATAAGCTACGTATAAACTTCATTGGAGATATCAATTTCATTATAGAATTTTGCCCTCACATTCACCAGTGAAACTGTTGTCTTTGAAGTTGCATCACTCTTTCCAATCTGCTTAACCGAATCATTAAAAGTAGGCATTTCCCAATATTCTTCTCCTTTTTATTATATTTATGAATAGAGACTGCTTCACTGCCAATATTAGCTAACACTATTTCCAGCGCAACAATCTAGTCCAATTCATTATTTGGATTACTTACGCTCTCTATTTCTATTTGGCCCCAAATAGATCAGAGCTTACATTTCATCAACCTAATACTTCTTGCATTATTTTTTTGCAATCAAAGTCTTTTATTACAACTATTATTTAAATGTATCATTGAAAATAGCTATATTTGCGACTAGTTTATTAGGACAGATATGAACCAACTTTAAGAACAGTACGCATAAGTCTCTGATAATCAGATATACATACAAATTTACATGATTATTTCCAATTCTTAAAATATTCATGTACTTTTGCACAAAACTTTAAGTTTATGATACAGTCGATGACAGGATACGGCAAAGCTACGGCCGAACTTCCAGATAAAAAGATAAACGTAGAAATCAAGTCGCTCAACAGCAAAGCAATGGATCTTTCCACTCGCATCGCTCCGGCTTATCGTGAAAAAGAGATAGAAATCCGCAACGAGATCTCCAAAGTACTGGAGCGCGGAAAGGTGGATTTCAGCCTCTGGATCGAAAAAAAAGAGAGTGCGGAGAGCGCAACTCCGATCAACCAGGTGTTGGTGGAAGGCTATTACAAGCAAATTCAGGCTATCTCGGAAAACCTCGGTATCCCCGTACCGACCGACTGGTTTCAGACGCTGCTCCGCATGCCGGATGTCATGTCTAAAACTGAAATTCAGGAGCTTTCGGAAGAAGAATGGCAAATGGTACGCGCCACCGTTCTCGAAGCAATCGGACATCTGGTGGACTTCCGCAAACAGGAAGGCGCTGCACTGGAAAAGAAATTCCGTGAGAAAATCGCCAACATCTCCCAACTGCTCGAAAAGATAACTCCTTACGAAAAAGAACGGGTGGAGAAAGTCAAAGAACGTATCACGGATGCGCTCGAAAAGACTTTGAACATGGATTACGATAAAAACAGGCTGGAACAGGAACTGATCTACTACATCGAAAAGCTGGATGTCAACGAGGAAAAACAACGTCTTACCAATCACCTGAAATACTTTATCAGCACATTGGAAAGCGGTAACGGACAGGGCAAAAAGCTCGGATTCATCGCTCAGGAAATGGGACGTGAAATCAATACGCTTGGCAGCAAGTCCAACCACGCCGAAATGCAAAAAATCGTCGTGCAGATGAAAGATGAGCTGGAACAGATCAAGGAACAAGTGCTGAACGTGATGTAAAAAAAATCTTCATTCTTCATTCAACATGACTGGTAAGTTAATTATTTTTTCTGCCCCTTCTGGTTCGGGCAAATCTACCATTATCAACTATCTGTTGACGCAGGATTTAAATCTCGTATTCTCTATTTCTGCAACCAGCCGTCCTCCACGCGGAACGGAAAAACACGGAGTTGAATATTTCTTCCTCACTCCCGAAGAGTTTCGTTGCCGTATTGAGAACAACGAGTTTCTGGAATACGAAGAAGTGTACAAGGACCGTTATTACGGAACACTGAAAGAGCAAGTGGAAAAGCAACTGGAGAAAGGCCAGAATGTGGTATTCGACTTGGATGTAGTGGGCGGATGTAACATCAAAAAGTATTACGGTGAACGTGCCTTGTCTATTTTTGTACAACCGCCTTCCATAGAAGAACTTCGCTGCCGGCTAACAGGCCGGGGCACGGATGATCCCGAAGTAATCGAATGCCGTATCGCAAAAGCGGAATATGAAATGACTTTTGCTCCCCAGTTTGACCGGGTGATTGTCAATGATGATCTGGAGACAGCAAAGGCTGAAACGCTGAAAGTGATCCGGGAATTTCTGGAGAAGGAATGAAAGAGCCTCTGAAAAAGCGAATAGAAAGCATAGAAAAGCAAGAAGGTGCGACTGAAAAGTTTATGTATCTGTGCGGTATTATCGGCATTGTCGATATAGTATTCGGTATTCTTTCGCTTTATCTGCATTTTTGGATAGCCGCTGGCATCTTTTTCTTAATTGCTGTCAGACAAGCAATCGTTTTCCCAAAATGGAGAAAGAAGCTAAAGATGGAAAAGGAAGCCAAAAGATTGAAGTAAGAAGTCAAGGCTGAATAACCTGAAGCAAAGAAGGAAGAGTAAAAAGGAGATAAAACGAGCATCAGAAAGAAGGAAAGGCAAGAATGGCAGAAAGCAGCAAACTAAAAACCGGAATATTCAGCGGATCGTTCAATCCGATTCATATCGGACATCTGGCTCTGGCCAACTACCTCTGTGAGTATGAAGGTCTGGATGAAATCTGGTTTATGACCAGCCCGCAAAATCCACTGAAAGCAGGAACGGAGCTATGGCCGGATGAGCTGCGTCTCCGGTTGGTGGAGCTTGCAACAGAAGGATACCCCCATTTCCATGCCTCGGACTTTGAGTTTCATCTGCCACGCCCTTCATACAGCGTACATACGTTGGAAAAGCTACACGAAGCCTATCCGGAACGAGAATTTTATTTAATTATCGGCTCGGATAATTGGACACGTTTCGACCGCTGGTATCAATCAGAACGCATTGTCAAAGAAAACCGGATTCTTGTCTATCCCCGCCCCGGATTTCCGGTAAATGAAAACGGACTGCCTGAGACAGTCCGCTTAGTTCATTCGCCTACCTTTGAGATAAGTTCTACCTTTATTCGTCAGGCACTCGACGAGAAGAAAGATATAAGATATTTTTTACATCCGAAAGTTTGGGAGTACATCACAGAATATATCCGGCAAAAAGGAATAAACGAAAGTTCATCTACTCCTTCAGGCGATGAAGGGTAATCATTATTATTTCTGCCGGAGCACCGATACGGACAGGCATTTGAGAAGTACCGATTCCGTTTGTGACAATCAATGGCATTTTTGTTGAATTATACGCCAGCCCGGTCAGAAAGCGAGTGCCGTAATGAGAGTTTTGTATCGGGGCGTAACCGAATACACGGACTTGTCCGCCATGAGTATGCCCTGCCAGAGCAATGTCCGTGTTAGCTACTGAAACATCTTCCACATAGTCCGGAGTATGAACCAATAAGATGACAAAATCGTTGGGTGAAAGCGCCAGCGTAGGCGACACGCCATTTTGTTTCAGATCGAAAGGGTTGCATACACCGGCAACAATAATCTGCTGGCCGTCTTTGCGCAACGTATCGACCTCGTGCTCCAACGGGCGCATTCCGTAATGCTTCATCGTACGGATGATTTCATCATGACAGCGTTCATAATCGTTATTTCCCATCACTCCGAAAGTCCCCATCGGTGTTTTCACACGGGCCAATGCGGCAAACAACGGTTCCACATATTCACAGCCTTCCTGATAATCCCCTCCCATCAGCAAAACATCCGGCTTCTGATCGTTCAAAAGACGGACAAGGTTATTTAAGCCTTTCTCTTTCAGCAGGCTTTTGTAATGCAAGTCGGAAATAAAAGCGATACGGAAACCTTCGAAGGCTTCGGGAACATCACGGTGCGTGAAATCATATTCTACCACACGGTCGATGCCGCTATAAGCGGAAGAAGCACTCACGGTGGAGGACGTGATCTTCGTTCCGCGAAGAACTAAGTTACGTTCTTCCTGTTCGGAGACGGTTTCTTTCTTTACTGTTTTCTTCTGCTGTTTCGTCGAAACTTTCAGATCAGCAAGCTGCGAATGATCCGGAGTAAACAGACCGTCAATAATGGCAGAGCTGTCAGGACGGACAGAATCGACATTGAGAACAGGACGAGGCAAAGTCGATACGACATTCTTCTTCGATTTACAAGAAACGAACAGGAACAATACGAATACTATGAACAGGATATTTGTTTTCTTCATTTTCTTTTATTTTTCACTTCTTCTTTCGTTAGTTTATTGGCTACATTCCGAATGCCAGACCGGCTCATACATTATAAACTGATATTACAAACTGATGGCGAACGAATACCAATAACACATTCCCCCACTATTTGAGGCGCAAAGATAGGAAAAATCATGTATCTTTGTCCGCCAAAACTTATTATTATATATTAAATCATGGAAGAAGCAAAACGTAACTCACTGTATGCGTGGATATTATCAGCACGTCCTAAAACTCTGACAGGAGCTATCACGCCAGTCATGATCGGTAGTGCACTTGCCTATATGGATGGACATTTTCAATGGTTGCCTGCTCTGATCTGTTGCCTGTTCGCCAGCCTGATGCAAATAGCCGCCAATTTTATCAACGACCTCTTCGACTACCTCAAAGGAACCGACCGCGAAGACCGGCTGGGACCGGAACGAGCTTGTGCACAAGGCTGGATTTCACCGAAAGCCATGCGAAACGGAATCATCATCACCGTACTATTTGCCTGTCTGATCGGCTCTTCGCTGTTGTTCTATGCCGGATGGGAGCTAATCATAGTAGGACTTCTCTGCGTGCTATTCGCTTTCCTTTATACCACAGGGCCTTATCCATTGTCCTACAACGGTTGGGGAGATATTCTGGTCATCGTCTTTTTCGGATTCGTCCCCGTAGGCGGAACGTACTACGTACAAGCCTTGACATGGACGACAGACACCACAATCGCTTCTTTAATATGTGGGCTGCTGATTGATACCTTACTGGTAGTCAACAATTACCGTGACCGGGAAGCGGACGCGCGAAGCGGAAAGCGAACGGTCATCGTCCGTTTTGGCGAGAAGTTCGGAAGTTATCTTTATTTGATGCTGGGGATGACAGCAAGCCTTCTGTGCTTTTGGTTTCTCTTCGAAGGACACTTATACGCCGCCCTCCTTCCATTACTCTATCTGATTCCTCACTTCCTCACATGGAAACGAATGGTCCGGATACACAGTGGCAAAAAACTAAACAGCATATTAGGCGAAACTTCACGTAATATGCTGTTAATGGGTATTTTGCTATCGATAGGATTCTTTTTAAATTAAGAATGAGGAATGAACTAAATGAAGAATGAAGAATGAAGAATTGGCTGCGCTATTATACTGCATAATAATTCTTAATTCTTCATTCTTAATTCTTCATTTAAATCATTTTCCGTACATCTTTTCGTAATATCCTTGGTAGTCTCCGCTGGTCACTTCTTCTACCCAGTCTTGATTTTCCAGATACCACACGATTGTTTTCACGATGCCATCTTCAAATTTTGTTTCGGGGTACCAGCCCAAAGCGTTGGTGATCTTTGTAGGATCAATCGCATAGCGTTGGTCGTGTCCCAGACGGTCTTTGACAAAAGTAATCAGGTCGTTGTTGATCCAGTCGATAGATATTTCTCCGTCTTCGCCTTTCACTTTCTTCTTGAGGATCTGACGATATTCCGGTTTCTCGGTCATTAGTTTACGGATGGTGGCAATGGTCAGTTTCACAATCTCAAGATTGGTTTCTTCGTTGTGGCCGCCTACGTTGTACACTTCGCCTTCTTTGCCTTCACGCACTACCAGGTCGATAGCTTTGCAGTGGTCTTCTACATAAAGCCAGTCGCGTACATTGCTTCCATCACCGTAGACAGGCAGATGTTTGCCTTCGAGTATATTCTTGATAATCAACGGAATCAGTTTTTCCGGGAAATGATAGGGACCGTAGTTATTGGAACAACGGGTAATCGTTACCGGCATTTTGTAGGTGTCGTGATAAGCCATGACAACCATGTCCGCACTTGTCTTGGAAGCGCTGTACGGGCTGTGCGGACAAAGCGGAGTTTCTTCCGTAAAGTAGCCCTCGGCTCCGAGTGAACCGTACACTTCGTCGGTAGATACCTGATGGTAGCGAACTCCTTTTCTCCAAGTAGGATATCCTTGTTCGTCCTTACCCATTACCCAGGCACGACGGGCACAATCCAACAAGTTCTGCGTTCCAAGAATGTTTGTAATCAGAAACAGTTGCGGGTTCTCGATGCTGCGGTCTACATGGCTTTCGGCAGCGAAATTCACCACATAGTCGAAACGGTATTCGGCAAAGAGGCTGTCTACCACATCGCGGCTGCAAATGTCTCCTTTGATAAAAAAACAACGTTCGTTATCAATATCTTTGGCAATAGTTCCCAGATTACCTGCATACGTCAGGGCGTCAAGAACTACCACTTTTACGTCGCTGTGCTTGGCCAAGATATACTTAATATAATTGGCGCCAATAAATCCTGCGGCACCGGTCACCAGATAAGTTTTCATATATGATTATTTATGTTTATTTCAAGGGTTGTTTTGAGAGTTCTATCAGGTATTTACCGTATTCGGTCTTTTCGAGCTTCTGTCCGAGCAGCAGCAATTGTCCGGACGAAATCCATCCTTGCCGCCAAGCTATTTCTTCGATACAGCTGACGTAGAAGCCTTGCCGGTTCTGAATGGTGGCCACGAAGTTGGAAGCCTCGAGCAGACTGTCGCAATTGCCGGTATCCAGCCAAGCGAATCCGCGTCCGAACAGTTCCACGTTCAGCGTGCCTTCTTCGAGATACAGGCGGTTCAAGTCCGTTATCTCATATTCTCCACGAGCCGAAGGCTGGAGAGAAGCGGCTTTTTCCGTTACGGTAGCGTCGTAGAAGTAAAGTCCGGGAACGGCATAATTACTCTTTGGCACCAATGGCTTTTCTTCCAGAGAAACGACTTTTCCCTGCCCGTTAAATTCTACTACGCCGTAAGCCCGAGGGTCTTTCACGTAATAGCCGAAAATGCAGGCTCCCTTTTCCACACTGGCAGCGCGCCGGAGCATGGCGGAAAACCCCTGTCCATAAAACATATTGTCCCCAAGAATCAGACAACCTGCCTCACCATTCAGGAAATCAGCTCCCAGCACGAAGGCTTGCGCCAGTCCGTTAGGTTGTTCCTGTATTTTGTAAGAGAAAGACATTCCGAGCTCCTCACCTGAGCCCAATAAGTCCTGAAACATCGGCAAATCACGCGGAGTAGAGATGACCAGCACCTCCCGTATTCCTGCCAGCATAAGCGTTGACAGCGGATAATAAATCATCGGCTTGTCGTATACGGGCATGATTTGTTTGGAAATCGCTTTGGAAAGCGGATAAAGACGAGTGGCGCTTCCACCGGCTAGAATAATTCCTTTCATTGTCGTCTGAGTTATTCATTTACTGCGTGCAAAGGTCGGAAAGAAATCTGACGTGACAAAATGAATTGTAAGAAATCTACCCTGCCAGTTCAATTACTTCCAAGTCCTTAAACGTTCCGTTGTCGATGACAAAGCGCACCATTGTCCGCACTTTATGGAATCCGGACATGCCAGCGGCACCGGGATTGATGTGCAACATGTCCAACGTTTTATCGTATTTCACCTTTAATATATGAGAGTGTCCGCTGATAAAAAGTTTCGGCGGACGAGCCATGAGGCTGCCGATGACGGAAGGGTCGTACTTGCCCGGATAACCGCCGATATGCTTGATCAAGACCTCGGCTCCATCTACCGTGAAACGGTTTACCTGCGGAAACATCTTCCGTATTTCCTGCCCGTCTATGTTTCCGTAAACCGCCCGGAGCGGACGGAAAGCCGCCAACTTCTCGGCCACTTCTACCGAACCGATATCTCCGGCATGCCAGATTTCGTCGCATGACTCAAAATATTCGAGATACTTTTCGTCCCAATAAGCGTGGGTATCGGACAATAATCCAATTCTTGTCATAATTTTCTTTGTTTAGTCCTGCAAAGATACTATATTTGGGAAAATCTTAAAGCACATGGAAAGCAAATATAATTATTTTAAACGTGATATCAGCTGGCTCTCATTCAATTATCGGGTGTTGCTCGAAGCATTGGACGAGCGTCTGCCGCTATACGAGCGCATCAACTTCATCTCCATCTATTCTTCCAACCTGGAAGAGTTTTACAAAATTCGGGTGGCAGACCACAAGGCCGTTGCATCCGGTGCCACCGAAAGCGATGAAGAAACCGTACAATCGGCCCGTGAACTCGTAGAAGAAATCAATCATGAAGTAAACCGTCAACTGGACGACCGTGTACGCATTTATGAAGAAAAGATACTGCCCGCCCTGCGCAAAAACCATATCATATTCTACCAAGACAGACATGTAGAACCTTTCCATCAGCAGTTTATCAAGGACTTTTTCCGGGAAGAAATCTTCCCTTACCTGCAACCCGTGCCCGTATCGAAGGACAAAATTGTCTCTTTCCTCCGGGATAACCGGCTCTACCTCGCTATCCGTCTTTATCTGAAAGATGAAAAGAACGCCACCAACCGGAAGCCATCTTATTTCGTCATGAAACAGCCGTACGCCAAAGTGCCCCGTTTCATCGAACTTCCGTCCCATGACAACCACTTTTATATCATGTTCACCGAAGACATCATCAAAGCGAACCTCAACCTCATTTTTCCCGGCTACGACGTCGACTCCAGCTACTGCATCAAAATCTCCCGCGATGCCGATATCCTGATAGACGACACCGCCAGCAGCGCCGACCTCGTGGCACAACTGAAAAAGAAAGTAAAAAAGCGCAAAATAGGCGACGTCTGCCGCTTCGTCTACGACCGAGCCATGCCGGAGGACTTCCTCGACTTTCTGATCGACGCCTTCCGCATCCACCGTGACGAACTTGTCCCCGGTGACAAACATCTGAATCTGGAGGACCTGCGTCATCTGCCCAACCCGAACAAGTCTCTCCACCGCATCGAAAAGCCGCAACCGATGAAGCTGACCATCCTCGACGAAAAGGAATCCATCTTCAACTACGTCGCGAAAAAAGACCTGCTGTTATATTATCCGTACCACTCCTTCGAGCACTTCACGCACTTCCTCTACGAAGCAGTGCACAACCCGGAAACACGTGAAATAATGGTCACCCAATACCGGGTAGCCGAAAACTCCGCTGTTATCAACACCTTGATAGCCGCTGCCCAAAACGGCAAGAAGGTCACTGTATTTGTCGAACTCAAAGCCCGTTTCGACGAAGAGAACAACCTCGCCACCGCCGAAATGATGCAAGCTGCCGGCATCAAAATCATTTATAGCATCCCCGGCCTGAAAGTACACGCCAAAGTAGCCCTCGTTCGTCGTCGTGGGCTGAACGGCGAGAAAATCCCCAGCTACGCCTACATCAGCACGGGCAACTTCAACGAGAAGACCGCCACCCTCTATGCCGACTGCGGACTTTTCACCTGCCGCAAGGAAATAGTGAACGACCTCTACAACCTCTTCCGCACCCTGCAAGGCAAGGAAGATCCGAAATTCACCACCCTCCTTGTCGCCCGCTTCAACCTCATACCGGAACTGAACCGCCTCATCGACCGGGAAATTTCCCTTGCCGACCAAGGCAAAGGCGGACGTATCATCCTCAAGATGAACGCCCTCCAAGACCCAACAATGATCAACCGACTCTACGAGGCTTCCGAGCACGGCGTACAAATCGACCTCATCGTCCGCGGTATCTGCTGCCTCATCCCGGGACAGTCATACAGCCGTAACATCCGTGTTACCCGCATTGTCGACAGTTTTCTGGAACACGCCCGCATCTGGTACTTCGGCAACGAAGGCCGCCCCAAAGTGTATATGGGCTCACCCGACTGGATGCGCCGCAACCTCTACCGCCGCATCGAAGCCGTCACTCCCATCCTCGATCCCGACCTGCGCACCAGCCTGATCGAAATGCTGAATATCCAGCTCGCCGACAATCAAAAAGCCTGCCTGGTAGACGAAAACCTGCAAAACGTATTCAAGAAAAAAACACCCGGCACACCCAACGTCCGTGCCCAATACGATTTCTACAAATGGCTGTTTGGAAATGAAGAATGAAGAATTGCTTTGCAGCGTAATAGCGCAACCAATTCTTCATTCAAAACGAATCGGAAAAGAATATATTTAGGCACGGATTACACGGATTAACACGGTTTTAGTGCTATGATTACGTAAAACAACCGTGTTAATCCGTGTAATCCGTGCCTAATCCTCAATTTATAATTTAGTTTATTTCTGTACGGATTTGAGCTAAATGAGAAGCTAGCAGTATCTTTATTGGGGCCGAATAAAAAGTCGGTAGTATCTCAAATCTCCTCCTTCGGGAAAGAGGGGAAGCCATGCGGATAGTCAGTTCAAATCCATGCAGACAGCTAGCTCAAATCCGTACATAAATAAGTGACCAGTTACAATAGCAAACCAACTCAACGATTCAAACTCCCCCTAAAAATAAACGACAATACAATCCATTAAAAAAGAAGTTTCTTTCCCACATCTTTTTTCTAACTAACAAGCCATCAGCAACAAACGCCCTACAACCACACAAGCAATATAGCAAAAAACAACCCCACCGCACCACATCCCCCTATCATCTTACATACTCCCCTCTCAAACATCCCCCCGCATGCATCCCACCCTGCATGGTTCCCCCGGCCTACTTTTTTCTCCGTCAAGCGAGCGCCCGTAACGAAGCGTTAAGAAGGGCAGACTGTTTGAGCGTAGCGAGTTTCTGCCCTTTAGCGCAGTGAAGGAAGCGAGTAGGAGAAAAAAGTAAGCCTTGAATTTTTCTTTGGTTCTTTCTTTTGTTTCAAGACAAAAGAAAGAACGCTGTAACACAAATGTAACATGTATGACATCCCCCTGCAACCTCAAATCCCGTCCTTTGCACCCGAAAAAAATAACATACACAACTTTCTTTATGGAGACAATTTACTTATGCATTATCATTTTCCTGTTCGTCCTCGCCGTCTTCGACTTGATAGTCGGTGTCAGTAACGATGCAGTCAACTTTCTGAATTCGGCGGTAGGAGCCAAGGCCGCCTCGTTCAAAACCATCCTTTTCATTGCCGGTATCGGTATTTTCATCGGTGCCTCCCTGTCCAATGGTATGATGGACATTGCCCGGCACGGCATCTACCAGCCCGAGCATTTCTACTTTGCCGAAATCATGTGTATCCTGCTCGCCGTCATGCTGACCGATGTCGTCCTGCTGGACGTATTCAATTCGATGGGGATGCCCACCTCCACCACCGTTTCGCTGGTATTCGAGTTGCTCGGAGGCACCTTCGCCCTCTCCCTGATCAAAGTAAACAATGACGCCACTCTCGCCATGGGCGACCTGATCAATACCGACAAAGCCCTTTCCGTCATCATGGCCATCTTTGTGTCCGTAGCCATTGCCTTCTTTTTTGGTATGTTAGTACAGTGGCTCGCCCGCATCATCTTCACGTTCAACTACACGAAAAACATCAAATACAGCATCGGTCTGTTCGGTGGCATAGCCGCTACTTCCATCATCTACTTCATGCTGATCAAAGGGCTGAAAGACAGCTCCTTCATGACTCCCGAAAACAAACAGTGGATACAAGACAACACCCTCTTGCTGATCGGCAGCTTCTTCGTCTTCTTCACAATACTGATGCAAGTGCTCCACTGGTTCAAAGTCAACGTATTCAAAGTAGTGGTACTGATGGGAACCTTCGCCCTCGCCCTCGCCTTCGCCGGTAACGACCTTGTCAACTTCATCGGAGTTCCTCTCGCAGGCTACTCCTCCTTCATAGATTACACCACCAACGGAACAGGAACAAGCCCGGACAGCTTCCTGATGACTTCGCTGCTGGGTCCTGCCAAAACCCCTTGGTACTTCCTGATCGGAGCGGGCACCATCATGGTCTTCGCCCTCTGTACCTCTAAAAAGGCACATGCCGTTATCAAAACCTCGGTAGACCTTTCCCGACAGGACGAAGGAGAAGAAAACTTCGGCAGCACACCGATGGCACGCACACTGGTCCGTTTCAGCATGGCTCTTGCCAACGGAACCTCCCGCATCATGCCCGAAGGCGCAAAACAATGGATCAACTCCCGTTTCCGTAAAAATGAAGCCATCATAGCCGACGGAGCCGCTTTCGACCTCGTCCGTGCCTCTGTCAACCTCGTTCTCGCCGGACTGCTCATCGCCTTGGGAACATCACTGAAACTGCCCCTCTCCACTACCTACGTCACTTTCATGGTAGCGATGGGTACCTCGCTCGCTGACCGTGCATGGGGACGTGATTCTGCCGTTTATCGTATCACAGGCGTTCTGAGCGTCATCGGTGGCTGGTTCATCACTGCCGGAGCCGCCTTCACCATCTGTTTCTTCGTAGCTCTCGTGCTGCACTACGGTGGCAACATCTCCATCATCGCACTGATCGGAATCGCCATCTTCATCCTGATCCGCAGCCAAGTGATGTACAAAAAACGCAAAGCGAAAGAGCAAGGCAACGAAACGCTGAAACAACTGATGCAAACTTCCGACAGCGAAGAGGCCCTGCAACTGATGCGTAAACATACCCGGGAGGAACTCGCCAAAGTACTGGAATACGCCGAAACGAATTTCGAACTGACCGTCACCTCCTTCATTCACGAAAACCTGCGCGGACTGCGCCGTGCCATGGGCTCTACGAAATTCGAAAAGCAACTCATCAAACAGATGAAACGCACCGGAACCGTAGCCATGTGCCGTCTCGACAACAACACCGTGCTCGAAAAAGGGCTTTACTACTACCAGGGCAACGACTTCGCCAGCGAACTGGTATACAGCATCTCGCGCCTCTGCGAGCCTTGCCTCGAACACATCGACAATAACTTCAACCCTCTTGACGCCATTCAAAAAGGTGAATTCAGCGATGTAGCCGAAGACATCACCTACTTGATTCAGCAATGCCGCAAGAAGCTGGAAAACAACGATTATCAGAATATGGAAGAAGAAATCCGTCGTGCCAACGACCTCAACGGACAACTCTCGCAACTGAAACGCAAAGAATTGCAACGCATCCAGAGTCAAGCGGGCAGCATCCGGGTAAGTATGGTTTATCTGACTATGGTGCAGGAAGCGCAAAATGTAGTGACTTACATCATTAATCTGATGAAAGTAAGCCGTAAATTCCAAATGGAAACAGAAATGCCGTAAGGCTGCTCATCCCCAAAGCACACAACAAAAGGGTTTATCTTCAAAAAGTCTATCCAAATGAATCAAAGTATGCATTAGAGATAAACCGGAAAAAGCAAGAAGGGCTGCTCCCAAATAGAAATGAGGCAGCCCTTCTTATATTATAATAAGGTAGAACCTAAGCATCCGTCGTCTTGAAAACGAGCGAAGCCCTGCCCGAAAAAGAACACTGATATCGAAAAAGAGGAAGATAAAGTTGCGATTACAGTAAGGGAGTCGTGAAACCTAGTTGCGGAAGCAGTATTTATAGTCTGATTTACAATAAGATAAGGCAGAAAAAGAGAAAAAAGAGGGACTTTAAAATATTAATAAGTCTTAGAAGAACTTGGTACATTCGTAATTGTAAACTTACCATCAATATCCGTGATAGTACCAAGAGTAGTACCATTCACCAATACGGAGGCACCCACAACAGGCAGGCCATCTTCCTCGGCGGTTACCACACCGGTAACTCGGGATGTCTGCGCTGTCACCAGACCTATACCCACAAAAAGGAAGGTCATAAAGAACATCAATTTTCTTTTCATAAATTCTCTCTTAAATTTAACCTATAAATAAACTTCTAGTCTCTAACAGGCTGCAAAGATAACACTATTTATATCAAAATTAAAAAAGTGTTACGTTTTTAACTATAAAGTAGCATATTGAAAGAATTTATCAAAGAAACAGATACAACAAGAAGGTTCTATTATTAATTTTGAGATATTTGAGCAACATTGTGCGACATAAAGAAAGTGTTAAAACCGGCATTATCATAAAAAAAACATCAGGAAATCATTCAAAATGGTATCTTTTTATCATTTTATGCTTAAATAGCCTCAACAACACTTAACGCTTCCGGAAAAGAGAATCCCCCATTATACCAAGTTCTTCTAAAACTTTGCGCGTTTCCTATGTAGGAATGGTTCCGCAAACTGTAACGATCAAACAAGGAGTTATCAACGTAGTATTAAAAAGTGACGCCAAAGCACTGGATGAAGTAGTAGTAACGGCAATGGGTATCTCACGCGAAAAGAAAGCATTGGGATATGCCGTTCAGGATGTAAAATCCGAACAACTGACGCAAGCTTCCAACTCCAGTCTGGCAGGAGCGCTGCAAGGAAAAGTATCCGGTTTGGATATCAAACCTTCGAGTGGTATGCCGGGGGCATCTTCGCAGATTACGATCCGTGGTGCACGTTCTTTCTCCGGAGACAACACTCCTCTATATGTGATTGACGGAATGGCGGTAACAAGTACCCCAGACGTGGATACACAGATACAGAACAACGGTAGTGTGAGCGGTGTGGACTTTGCCAACCGTGCGGTAGACATCGACCCGAACGACATTGAAAGCATCAACATCCTCAAAGGACAGGCAGCTTCGGCACTTTACGGTATCCGTGCTTCCAATGGTGTGATCATCATCACCACCAAAAGCGGTAAGGGACTGGAGAAAGGCAAACCACAGGTCAGCTTCTCATCCAATGTCAGCTTTGACGTGATTGGCCGTCTGCCCGAATTCCAGAAAACGTATGCGCAAGGGTCCGGTGGCAATTACAGCCCTACTTCGGGGCTATCCTGGGGACCTAAAATCTCCGAACTGCCCAACGACTCCAACTACGGCGGTAACACCGACAATGAATTCACCCAAAAGCACGGCAAGCAATCCGGCAAATATTATGTGCCGCAGCGCGCCTCAGCAGGTCTCGACCCTTGGGCTGCTCCACAGGCTTACGACAACGCAAAAGATTTCTTCGAGACAGGCGTGACTTGGAGCAACTCACTGAACGTAGCGCAAACACTGGAAAAAAGCTCTTACTCCGTATCGCTGGGAAATACGCATCAGGATGGTATCATCCCCAAAACAGGTATGGACAGATATAACGTGAAAGTGAGCGCAGAAACAAAGCTGACCAATAATTTCACGACAGGTTTCGCCGGAAACTACATCACAACTTCCATCGACAAAGCGGTAACTTCCGGAAACGGTCTGCTGAGAACCGTTTACGCATCTCCCGCAAGCTACGACCTGGCAGGTATTCCCAGCCATGTGGACGGTGACATCTATAAGCAAAATTCTTTCCGCGGCAGTTTTGACAACGCTTACTGGGCGATAGACAACAACAAATATACGGAAGACACCAACCGTTTCTTCGGAAATATATACGCCAACTATCAAACAGATTTCGGCACCGCCAACCATAAGCTGAATGCGAAATACATGGTGGGTGTTGACGCCTACACCACGCACTACTCCGACAGCTACGGATACGGAAGCAACACCGGAGGCGGTCGCGGCCAGATAGAAAACTACGGCTGGACAAACGCTACCTACAACTCATTGCTGACCATCAATTACGACTGGCACATCAATGACGACTGGGGCCTGAATGCTGTAGTCGGTAACGAGTTTATCCAAAGCAACAGAAAGAAATACTACGAATACGGATCAAACTACAACTTCGCAGGGTGGAACCACATTAACAATGCCACCACTCAGCAAACGGAAGAGGAAAGATGGAAAAACCGTACAGTCGGTTTCTTCGCCAACGTATCGGCTGCGTACAGAAACATGCTTTATCTGACAGTAACCGGACGTCAAGATTATGTATCCAACATGCCGCGTGACAACCGTTCGTTCTTCTATCCTTCCGTGTCAGCAGGGTTCATCCTGACAGAACTCGAGGAACTGAAAAACGACGTGGTCAATTACGCCAAACTGAGAGTTTCTTATGCAGAAGTAGGACAGGCAGGGGATTTCCTTGAAAATTATTACTCGACTCCAACGTACGGAGGAGGTTTTTACTCGCTGAACCCCATTATGTACCCGATCAAAGGTACCACTGCGTACACCCCTTATTACACCATATTCGACCCGAATCTGAAACCTCAGAATACACGTTCTTACGAAATCGGTGCTGACGTGAATTTCTTCAACAACCTGATCACGTTGAACTACACTTATTCGCGCCAAAACGTTACAGACCAAATATTCTCAGTTCCCTTGGCTTCTTCTACCGGCGCCAGCAAACTGTTGACCAACGGTGGTAAAATTCATACCGACACGCATGAAATCACATTGGGCTTCAACCCGATCCGCACTAAGAATATCGACTGGGATTTCGCTTTCAACTGGACAAAGATTGACAACTATGTAGACGAACTGGCTCCGGGCGTAGAAAACATCTCACTAGGAGGTTACGTCACTCCACAGGTTCGCGCATCGGCAGGAGAAAAATTCCCTGTCATCTACGGCGTAGGTTACAAGAGAGACGCTGACGGCAACCGACTGGTTGACGAAAACGGTCTGCCCATCGCCGGCGAAGCGCAAGTGATCGGAAAAGTTTCTCCGGATTTCGTAATGGGCTTCAACACTTCATTACGCCTGTGGAAATGTACCATCAGCGCCGTTCTCGACTGGAAACAAGGCGGTCAGATGTACAGCAGAACCACCGGTCTGTCCGACTATTACGGTGTAAGCAAAAGAACAGAGAACCGTGAAGGAACAATCATCTTTGACGGTTACAAACAGGATGGAACCAAAAACGACATCGCCATCACAGGAGCCAATGCACAGCAAGTGTACTACAGCCGTCTGAACGATATTGATGAATCTTCCGTATATGACAATTCTTTCATCAAACTTCGCGAAGTTGCAGTGAGCTACAAAGTACTCCAGAAAAAATGGATGGAACTTTCTGTGAACGCGTTCGCCAGAAACATTTTGGTTTGGGCGCAAATGCCTGACCTCGACCCGGAAGCCAGCCAAGGAAACAACAACATGTCCGGAGCTTTCGAAGACTATTCAATGCCGCAAACAGCTAGCTTTGGTTTCGGCTTTAATATTAAATTTTAATCTGCAAGACAATGAAAAAATATAAATCAATAGGAAAATTGCTGGCAGTTTCTTTCTTTACTGCTGTCATTGCTTCTGCTTGTACGGAAGATGCAATGGACAAAGTCAACAAGAATCCCAATAATCCGCAGGATGCCCCGGCGAAATTTTTGATAACCGACTTGGGAGTCAGCACTGCATTCAGTACAGTAGGGGGAGATTTTTCACTCTATTCGTCCGTTTATATGGAACACGAAGCGGGCATCGGCAACCAGCTCTACCGCGCAGAAGTCCGCAGCGGTGAACCGACCACTGCCACCACTTACAATAATGCGTGGATCAGCGTTTACGCCAATATTAAGAATGCAAAAATTGTGATCAATAAATGCCAGGAAGATCCCTCGGAAAAAGGAAATGTGGTAACTGAAGCGATAGCCAGAATCCTCCTGGCTTACAACGGCGCGGTAGTAGCCGATGTGTTCGGAGACACTCCTTTCAGCGAAACAGGAATCTTGAATCCGGACGGTACGCCGATGTATATGCAGCCTAAAATAGATTCACAAGAATCTATCTACAAGGAAGTTATGCAGAACTTGGATGACGCCATCACGCTCTTGAAAGATGGAACAGCCGAAGACGAAGGTCTGTCCGGTGCAGTTGGATCTAAAGACCTCATCTATGGGTCGGACCCGGATGCACAAGCCGGCCTGTGGCTCAAGACGGCTTATGCCCTGAAAGCACGCTATACAATGCGCTTGCTCAACAAAAGCGCCAACCAGACAACTGACCTCCGGAATATCCTGACCTATGTAAGCAAATCATTTACAGATGCAAGTGAAGAGTGCAAACTGGATATTTATGACGGCGACTCTCAGTTAAATCCTCTCTGGGCTTTCAGTTATAGCCGCAACAGTCTTGCTGCCAGCGAAAGCCTTATCGAGAAATTTGCAGAAAGAAATGACCCGAGAGCCCCACGGTCATTTACTCAACCTGATCCGAGCGGAAATGTCGCTTACGGAGGTGGTGCAAAGCAAGCCACTACAATCGATGCTATCAAAGTGGCTCCTAACGGCACCCCTCAGGAATTACAGAATAATTACGGCATGTCTATGGCCTCATGGGCTATGACTGCGCCTACACAACTGATCAGCTATCATGAAGTTAAATTCCTTGAAGCAGAAGCACTGTGCCGCCTTGGAGGCAGAACTGATGATGCCAAAGCAGCTTTGAAAGATGCAGTTGTCGCCGCATTCTCCAATCTGGAAAATACAGTTGCCGACGCTGCCAGAAACTGGTTAGGTGGAAAAGCCGACTTTTTGGGTAATGCCGTTGCTGAAGCTTATTTTGACAACGAAGTAGCTCCTCTCTTTGCCGCTAACCCATTAAAAGAAACAATGATACAAAAATATCTGGCATTCTTCGGAGCATCCGGCGAATCTCTGGAAGCTTACAACGATTATCGTCGTATGAAAGGCGCAAACGAGAATTTAGTGGAGCTGAAAAATCCGCTGAACTCAAACAGATTCCCGCTGCGTTTTGGTTACGGAGCAGATGACGTATTGGCCAATGTAGCCATTAAAGAAGCCTTCGGTGACGGGCAATACGTATATTCCGAACCCGTTTGGTGGGCAGGCGGAAGCCGATAAAAATTGCTCTTAAATCTCTCAAAGGAGAGCTTTACATAGAGTCGTTTCTGAACTCTAACAAATTAACGGAAACGAACAGAAATAGGCTGACCGTGAGGTTCGCCTATTTTACTTTTAAAGGCTTTTCCCGCCAAAGGGGCAAGCCACTCCAACGTCCGGGTTACAGGATCAATCTGAAAACCCGGTTTACACTGAAACGTCCGGACATAGTTGACGGGGACAATGTGGATTTTCATATATAAGAATCCATATAATCCCCGTCAGCCATTTGTTAATATCACAAATACAAAACAGGAAAAAACGCCTGCGTTGTTATACCTTATTTCTACTCTTCAATACCGTTTTGCCGAATAAAGATCGTTTTTACCGAAGCAAAGGACTATTTACCGGGAAAAAACGGCTTACCAGACAAGTTCGGGAAAATACTTCGTCAGCGTACCGCGAAGAATCGACAACGTAATCGGCTTCACCAGCACTTCACTGGCTCCCGCATTCATCGCATTCTCCTTGTCAGAGCTGAAAGCATAGGCAGTCTGCATGATGATAGGAATTTCCTTGTTTTCCTCGCGAATAATCTTTGTAGCATCCAGTCCGTTCATCACAGGCATTTTGATGTCCATCAGGATCGCTTTGGCCTCTTTGCCGTATTCCTTGAACAGTGCCACGATTTCTTCACCGTTTTTCGCCCACTGTATATCACATTTCTTTCCGATGATTGCTTTGATCAGTTTGAAGTTGCTGTCGTCGTCTTCAGCCACTAGGATAAGAGGTCTGAATTCATTTGTTTGTCCGCCTTCCATATCGTTTCTATATTATTTTTAAATTTATTCTTTTTAATTACTTTTTAGTCAACATATTTCAGTTAATAATGCTTTTCAGCCCGCAAGTTATAAAAAAGATTGATATATTTCGCTATCTTTGCGCCTCAAATTATAAAGAATTGTATGATTTCCATAGACGGACTAGCCGTAGAGTTTAGCGGCACTACCCTATTTAGTGATATTTCTTTCGTTATCAATGAAAAAGACCGCATCGCCCTGATGGGAAAAAACGGAGCGGGGAAAAGTACGTTACTCAAGATTCTGGCAGGGGTCAGACAGCCTACCCGTGGTAAGGTATCGGCCCCAAAAGACTGCGTGGTAGCCTATCTTCCACAGCATTTGATGACGGAAGACGGCAGAACGGTGTTTGCCGAAACAGCACAGGCTTTCGCACATCTGCACGAGATGGAAGCACGGATCGACGCACTGAACAAGGAGTTGGAAACGAGAACAGACTACGAAAGCGACAGTTATATGGCGCTCATAGAGGAAGTATCCGCCCTGAGCGAAAAATTTTACTCCATCGACGCCACCAACTACGAAGAGGATGTAGAAAAATCATTACTTGGTCTCGGTTTTACCCGCGAAGATTTCCAGCGGCAGACAAGCGACTTCAGCGGTGGCTGGCGCATGCGTATCGAACTCGCCAAACTGTTGCTGCAAAAACCGGACGTACTCCTGCTCGACGAGCCGACCAACCATCTGGACATCGAATCGATCCAGTGGCTGGAAGATTTCCTGATAAATAACGGCAAAGCGGTCATCGTGATCAGCCACGACCGTAAATTCGTGGACAACATCACCACCCGCACCATCGAAGTTACGATGGGACGTATCTACGACTACAAAGTTAACTACTCCCAATATCTGCAACTGCGCAAGGAACGTCGCGAACAGCAACAGAAGGCTTATGACGAACAGCAGAAATTCATCGCCGAGACGGAAGCATTCATCGAACGTTTCAAGGGGACGTATTCGAAGACTTTACAGGTGCAGAGCCGTGTCAAGATGCTGGAGAAACTGGAGCTGCTGGAAGTAGACGAAGAAGATACCTCGGCACTACGGCTGAAGTTCCCTCCTTCGCCCCGTTCGGGCAGCTATCCTGTCACGATGGAAGGCGTAGGAAAGACATACGGAGACCATGTCGTATTCCGCAATGCCAATCTGACGATTGAACGTGGCGATAAAGTGGCTTTTGTAGGCAAGAACGGTGAGGGAAAATCGACGCTTGTCAAATGTATCATGAACGAGATCGACCATGACGGCACACTGACACTGGGACATAATGTACAAATCGGATATTTCGCCCAGAACCAGGCCTCGCTGATGGATGAAAACCTGACAGTGTTCCAGACAATTGACGATGTGGCCAAAGGAGAAATACGCAACAAGATACGTGATTTGCTCGGTGCATTCATGTTTGGCGGACCGGAGGAGTCTATGAAAAAAGTCAAAGTGCTTTCGGGAGGGGAACGTACCCGTCTGGCAATGATCAAGCTCTTGCTGGAACCGGTCAACCTACTGATTCTGGATGAGCCGACCAACCACCTCGACATGAAAACCAAAGATATCCTCAAACAAGCGCTGATGGATTTTGACGGTACGCTGATTGTCGTTTCGCACGACCGTGACTTCCTTGACGGACTGGTGACGAAAGTTTACGAATTCGGCAATAAGAAGGTGACAGAGCATCTTTGCGGCATCTACGAATTCCTCGAAAAGAAGAAAATGGACTCGTTGCAGGAACTGGAAAAGAAATAATAAACAATAAAAAGACATGATCTGCTTTAGGTGAAAAGAAAAGTATTTGTATATTTGTCACATTATATCTGAAACAGATAATTTGAAATGGATGAAACAAGGCAATTATATATTATAAGCGGATGCAATGGAGCTGGAAAAACAACAGCTTCTTACACTGTATTGCCTGAAATATTATTGTGCAAAGAATTTGTCAATGCTGATGAGATTGCAAAAGGGTTATCACCGTTCAATCCGGAAAGTATGGCTATAGAAGCCGGACGTTTAATGTTGAAACGTATTGACGAGCTATTGGCAGCAAGAATTAGTTTCTCCATTGAAACGACATTAGCGACTCGCTCGTATACACGACTCATTACGAGAGCACAAAATGCCGGATATAAAGTAAGCCTGATCTATTTTTGGCTGAATTCTCCGGAATTAGCAGTCAACCGTGTATTACAACGGGTCAACGAAGGAGGGCACAATGTGCCTATAGATACAATCTACCGCCGCTATCAGGCAGGCATAAACAACCTGTTCCGAATATATGCGTCACGTGTAGATTATTGGTTATTAGCAGATAACAGTGTCTCTCCCCGAGTAATCGTAGCCGAAGGCTGCCAACAAGGTGAGGACCGGATATACGAACTTGAACTTTTTAATCGCATCAAAAGTTATGTCAAATAATGAAATGCAAGAATTGAGTGATAAACTGCGGCGTGGGCTTCAACTGGCCGAACAACGGCTACTGGAAAAAAATGCCCGCCACGGTAAACTCCTTAGCCAAGGCACGCCCGATGGAAAAGTGATTTACGTTTCCGCCACAGAATTGCTCGAACGCTTGCAGGAACAAGAGAAAGAGAAAAGGATAGGGTCGGAAAAGAAATAATGAAGTTTTACAATTAAAGATATATTGGAAGTTTCACTAAATTTGAAAGCATTTTTGTAAAATAAAGGATGAAAGGGAAGAAACGATTTATAGTAACGATGCTGTTCATTATCAACATTATTATGTTGGTAGCCGCCGTTATTCCCCATCATCACCACCCCAACGGGATGATCTGCATGAAGCAGGACCAACCGGTTGAGCAGCAATGCCCCAACCACCATCATCACCCCGCCAGCGACTCATGCTGCAGCAGCGAATGCATGACACGCTTCCATTCTCCTATCCCCTCCGTACACACTGACAGCGGTCCGAACTACGTATTCATCGCCACCCTGTTTACGGATGTGATCATCGAACATTTATTACGACCGCAGGAAAGACGAGTCAAGAACTACTACATCTATCGTGAATCCCTGCATGGTACGAAAATTCCTCGTACCTCCTCCCTTCGCGCCCCTCCCTACTCTGTTTTTGCGTAAAGACGTAAATGCAAGCAAGTTGCATCTGCGTTACTCTATCTTTGCAGCGTAAAATAAACAGTAAAACTTAGTAGGGAAATTACATTTATGAAGAAACTTATCTTTATAGGAGTGCTGGGCTTATTCGCCCTTGGCTCTTGCAATAGTAAAAAGACCGGTCATGAAGGACATGACCACGAAACCGTCACACACAATCATGATGAGCACGAAGGACATGATCACGAAACAGAAGGACATGACCACGAAGCCGAAGGTGCCGACCATTCACACGAAGGTGAATGCAGCGGAGGCCACGACCACGACAAGGATGCCGGAAAGAGCAGTAAGGCTGCCGGCGAACACAGTGAACCAGCCGGAGAACACAGCGACGAAATCATTCTCCCGAAAGCGAAAGCCGACGCAGCCGGTGTGAAGGTCAGCACCATCACACCGGCCCCCTTCCAGCAAGTCATCAAAACAAGCGGACAGGTATTAGCTGCCCAAGGAGACGAATCGGTTGCCGTAGCTACGGTAGCCGGAGTCGTTTCTTTCCGTGGAAAAGTGACGGAAGGAATGAGCGTTGGCCGCGGCACTCCTCTGATTACCATTTCTTCGCACAACATCGCCGACGGTGATCCGGTACAACGTGCCCGAATCGCTTATGAGGTGTCTAAAAAGGAATACGAGCGAATGAAGTCACTTGTCAAAAACAAGATTGTGTCTGACAAAGATTTCGCACAAGCGGAGCAGAACTACGAGAATGCGCGTCTCAGCTACGAAGCACTTGCCAAAAATCATTCTGCCATAGGCCAGAATATCACCGCGCCCATTGCCGGATACGTGAAAAGCATTCTGGTCAACGAGGGAGACTACGTCACCATCGGTCAGCCACTGGTCAGCGTGACGCAGAACCGCCGGCTTTTCCTCCGCGCTGAAGTATCGGAAAAATACTATCCATACCTGCGCACTATCAGTTCCGCCAATTTCCAGACTCCTTATAATAATAAGGTGTACGAACTGAAAGAACTGAGCGGCAAACTGCTTTCCTTCGGAAAAACGTCCGGAGACAACTCATTCTATGTGCCCGTCACTTTCGAATTTGACAATAAAGGCGAAGTGATTCCGGGATCATTTGTCGAAGTTTACCTGCTTTCCTCTGAACTGGAAAACGTGATCTCTTTACCTCGCACCGCCTTAACGGAAGAGCAAGGTATCTTCTTCGTATACCTGCAACTGGATGAAGAAGGCTATAAAAAGCAGGAAGTAACTCTCGGTGCCGACAATGGCAAAAGCGTACAAATACTGACCGGAGTCAAGGCCGGAGACCGCGTAGTGACCGAAGGGGCTTATCAGGTTCGTCTGGCAAGTGCAAGCAACGCCATACCTGCGCACAGCCACGAACATTAGCGGCAGCAGCAAGGTGCCGTAAGCGGATTTCCTTGTAGTGCACACAGAATTAGTTATAATTACGCAAGTTTACCCCCTGCACAGCTTCTTCAAAAGTGAACGGGGGAACCAAACTTAATCAATGAAATATCATGCTAAATAAAATCATACATTACTCCCTGCACAACCGACTGGTTGTGCTCTGCGCGGCCATTCTCCTGCTCATCGGGGGAACTTACACCGCCATGCATACGGAAGTAGACGTGTTCCCCGACCTGAACGCCCCGACAGTGGTCATCATGACCGAAGCCAACGGTATGGCAGCCGAGGAAGTGGAACAGCTCGTCACCTTCCCCGTCGAAACAGCCGTAAACGGGGCTACCGGCGTGCGCCGTGTCCGTTCTTCGTCGACCAACGGTTTCTCCGTTGTCTGGGTAGAATTCGACTGGGGCACAGATATATACCTCGCCCGTCAAATCGTCAGCGAAAAACTGGCGGTAGTCAGCGAGTCACTTCCTGTCAACGTAGGCAAACCCACGCTGGGCCCCCAGTCATCCATCCTGGGCGAAATGCTGATTGTCGGTCTGACCGCCGACTCCACCTCTATGCTCGATCTCCGGACGATTGCCGACTGGACCATCCGCCCGCGCCTGCTCTCCACCGGAGGGGTGGCACAAGTAGCAGTGCTCGGAGGTGATATCAAGGAATACCAGATTCAGCTGGACCCCGAACGGATGCGCCACTATGGGGTGTCGATGGGCGAAGTAATGGCTGTCACCCAAGATATGAATCTGAACGCCAACGGAGGCGTACTTTATGAATTCGGAAATGAATACATCGTGCGCGGAGTACTTTCCACCCAAAAAGTGGAAGAACTCGGCAAAGCGGTAGTGAAGACGGTGAACAGCTTTCCGGTGACACTGGAAGATATCGCCGACGTAAAAGTTGGGCCGAAAGCCCCGAAACTGGGTACTGCCTCGGAACGTGGCAAACCCGCGGTATTAATGACCGTCACCAAACAGCCCGCCACCAGTACACTGGAATTGACGGACAAACTGGAAGCTTCCCTGCAAGACCTTCAGAAGAATCTGCCTGCGGACGTAAAAGTTTCTACAGACATTTTCCGCCAGAGCCGCTTTATCGAAAGCTCTATCGGCAACGTGAAGAAGTCCCTTTTCGAAGGAGGTATCTTCGTCGTCATCGTACTTTTCCTGTTTTTGGCCAATGTGCGCACCACACTGATTTCACTGGTGACACTGCCTCTCTCACTGCTCGTCTCTATCCTCACGCTTCACTACATGGGGCTGACAATCAACACGATGAGTCTGGGAGGTATGGCGATTGCCATCGGTTCGCTGGTGGACGACGCCATTGTCGATGTGGAAAATGTATATAAGCGGCTGCGGGAAAACCGTCAGAAAGCGGAAGCTGAACGACTCAGCACACTGGAAGTGGTATTCAACGCTTCGAAGGAAGTGCGAATGCCGATTCTTAACTCAACGCTGATCATCGTTGTCAGCTTCATCCCTTTGTTCTTCCTGAGCGGAATGGAAGGACGCATGCTGGTGCCGCTGGGCATTGCATTCATCGTGGCGCTGTTCGCTTCTACGGTGGTTGCCCTGACACTGACTCCGGTACTCTGCTCGTATCTGCTGGGCAGCAACAAGACCAATAAAGAACTGAAAGAATCGTTCGTAGCCCGCTGGATGAAAGGCATTTACGAGAAAGCGCTGACATGGGTGCTGGCACACAAACGTGCGACGCTGGGAGGTACAATCGCCCTCTTTCTCGTTGCTCTGGGGGTATTCTTCACACTCGGACGCAGCTTCCTGCCTTCGTTCAATGAGGGCTCGTTTACCATCAATATCAGTTCGCTGCCGGGTATTTCGCTGGAAGAGAGCAACAAAATGGGACACCGTGCCGAAGAACTGCTGCTCACCATCCCCGAAATACAAACCGTAGCCCGCAAAACGGGACGTGCCGAACTGGATGAACATGCGCTCGGAGTAAACGTTTCGGAAATAGAGGCCCCGTTCGAACTGAAAGACCGCCCGCGCAGCGAACTCGTTGCCGAGGTACGCGAAAAGCTCGGAACGATCACAGGAGCGAACATCGAAATTGGTCAGCCCATCAGCCACCGTATCGACGCGATGTTGTCCGGTACGAAAGCAAATATCGCCATCAAACTATTCGGAGATGACCTGAACAAGATGTTCTCACTGGGAAATCAGATCAAGGGAGCCATCAGTGACATTCCGGGAATTGCCGACCTGAACGTGGAACAGCAAATCGAACGCCCGCAGCTGAAAATACAGCCCAAACGGGAAATGCTGGCGAAATTCGGCATCACCTTGCCGGAATTCTCCGAATACGTGAACGTGGCGCTGGCAGGAAAAGTCATCTCGCAAGTGTACGAGCAGGGCAAAAGCTTCGACCTCATCGTGAAGGTGAAGGACGACGCACGCGACGAAATGGAGAAAATACGTAACTTAATGGTGGATACCAACGACGGACGCAAAGTTCCGCTGAACTACGTAGCGGAAGTCGTTTCCTCGATGGGACCGAACACGATCAACCGCGAAAACGTAAAACGGAAAATCGTCATCTCCGCGAATGTAGCCGACCGTGACCTCCGCAGTGTTGTCAACGATATTCAGAAGCAGGTTGATGCCTCCATTCAGTTGCCCGAAGGCTACCACATCGAATATGGCGGCCAGTTTGAAAGCGAACAGGCAGCCAGCCGCACCTTGGCGTTGACCTCTTTTATGAGCATCGTCATTATCTTCCTGCTGCTCTACCACGAATTCCGCAGTGTCAAAGAATCGGGTGTGATTTTGCTGAACCTGCCGCTGGCGTTGATCGGCGGTGTCTTTGCTCTCGTCATCACGACCGGAGAAGTGAGTATTCCGGCAATTATCGGTTTCATCTCTCTGTTCGGCATAGCGACCCGTAACGGTATGCTGCTCATCAGCCACTACAACCATCTGCAACAGGTAGAGGGATTGAACGTGTACGACAGTGTGATACAAGGCTCTCTCGACCGTCTGAACCCGATTCTGATGACGGCTCTCTCCTCTGCCCTGGCACTGATTCCGTTGGCTTTGGGCGGTGATTTGCCGGGCAACGAGATCCAGAGCCCGATGGCGAAGGTAATTTTGGGCGGACTTTTAACATCGACTTTCCTGAACGGTTTCATCGTTCCGATTGTTTATCTGATGATGCACCGGAAAAAAGAAGGTGAAGTCGCTGAAATTCAGGGAGGAACGATAGAGGCTGCAACAGAAACCGTGTAGCCGGCTACGGAGGATAAATAGAAACGAATAAAGAAAAAAGTATGAAACGAATCATCATTATAGGCTCTTTGATAAGTTGCGCACTTCTCGCCCCGACGGGCGAAGTGCGCGCCCAAAGCGGTATCGAACAGGTTTTGAAGAATATTGAAACCAACAATAAGGAGTTGCAGGCAAATGCCCAGCTGATCGCTTCGCAAAAGCTGGAAGCCAAAACGGACAACAACCTGCCTGATCCGACATTGTCTTATGCTCACCTTTGGGGCGCGAAAGATAAAAACGAAACGATTGGCGAACTTGTTGTCTCGCAAAGCTTCGATTTTCCGAGTTTATACGCCACCCGCAACAAACTGAATCGGCTGAAGGCAGGTGCTTTTGACAGTCAGGCGATCGTTTTCCGGCAGGAAAAGTTACTGCTGGCGAAAGAGGTGTGCCTGGACATTATTATGCTCCGCCAGCAAAAGCACATTCTGGAGGAACGGCTGCGCAATGCGGAAGAACTCGCCAAAATGTACGCTAAACGCCTGCAAACCGGAGATGCGAACGCACTGGAAACGAATAAAATCAATCTGGAACTGCTGAATGTCAAAACGGAAACTTCGCTCAATGAGACCGCCCTGCGTAATAAACTGCAGGAACTGAACACATTGAACGGCAACATCCCCGTAGTTTTCGAAGAAAGCGCGTATCCCGCAACGCCTTTCCCCGCCGACTATCAGATGCTGAAATCGGAAGTGCTTTCTGCCGACCGCACCCTGATGGCGTTCAACAACGAAAGCCTCGTTGCCCGCAAGCAGATCGCCGTCAACAAATCGCAATGGCTCCCGAAGCTGGAACTCGGCTATCGCCGGAACACGGAAACCGGAACTCCATTCAACGGAGTAGTAGTCGGCTTCTCCTTCCCGCTTTTCGAGAACCGTAACAAAGTGAAGATAGCCAAAGCACAAGCGCTGAACATCGACTTGCAAAAAGACAACGCCGCCCTGCAAGTGGAATCTGAACTGGCGCAGCTTTATCGGGAAGCCAAGACACTGCATACTTCGATGGAGGAATACCGGAAAACCTTTCAGGCGCAACAAGACCTCGCCCTGCTGAAACAAGCTCTGACAGGGGGACAAATCAGTATGATCGAGTATTTTGTGGAAGTATCCGTCATTTATCAAAGTCATCAGAATTATCTCCAATTGGAGAATCAATATCAAAAGGCGATGGCACGGATTTATAAAAGCAAGTTATAAATTCTTCTTTATTTCGTCTTTATGATTGAATAAATAAAAAGAATGCATTACATTTGGGGAGTATAAAAACACTAAACTATTATGAAAACTAGAACCCTCTCTTACTCCTCCATTTTGTTTTGCATTCTTCTTTTATGGAGTGCCTGCAAAGAGGATGCCGACGCTCCTCTCCGGTTTTATGACAGCAAATACGAGGTGCCCATGGGTGGAAGACGCTACCTGGGAATTGAAAGCGGAAACGGAGATTACTCACTGGAAATTGGAAATGCTCACATCGCAAGCGCCGGAACAGAAATCGGCTGGAGCGGAGTTCCTGCCGGATGCCAGATTTACGTAACCGGTATTCTCACCGGAAGCACTTACCTGAAAGTGACGGACAATGCCACACAGGAAACGTGTACCCTGCCCATCAAAGTAGTGGATAACTACGAAGATATAAATCTGATTCGCAACTCTATACGTCCCAACATAGACAAGAATCTCCTGCCCGGCATCGACGACATCTTTCTCATCAGCAACGCTGCCCGGGACGCTTACTTCTTCAAACAAGGAAAGCAAACTGCCTTTTCATCAGGACTGGAGTTAATCACCAAGGGAAGTTATGCATTGGAACAAGGAACGGAGGATAGACTGACATTAAGCCTTACTTTTTCGCTGGACGCAGCACCGCCCTCAGAACATAAATTCATCTTATGGGGAACTCCCTACTTATCTCACCGACTGGACAAGAACCTGCAACTGAACTGGGGGACACCGCCTCTCGAAGATACCCGGACATCGCCCGAGCCGCCTCCATCCTATACATTGGAAGAAATTACGGAAGGAGGAGAACCGGGAACAGGCAGACAAATCGGTTTCATGCTGAATTATAAGGAAATACCTACCGGAATACTTCCTTAAGAATGAACTAAATGAAGAATGATGAATGAAGAATTACTGTGCAGCGTGATAGCGCAGCCCATTCTTCATTCAAAACTGTACAGAAATGAACTAAATTATAAATTGAGGATTAGGCACGGATTACACGGATTTCACGGTTTTAGTGCTATGATTACGTAAAACAACCGTGTTAATCCGTGTAATCCGTGCCTAAATATATTCTTTTCTGATAAAGAATGAACTAAATGAAGAATTACTGTGCAGCGTGGATAGCGCAGCCCATTCTTCATTCTTCATTTTAAAAAGTCCGTATTTCCTCCGGCAAATACCCGCTACGGATGCGCCATTCCTGCGGATAAAGATTATTGGCCCGATTACCGATATTCTTCACAAATCCGAGAGGAATATTCCGGTAAGTAAGCAATACATAACCGCGAGGGGCTGTTTCCGACAAGGCGATAGCCTCTTTTCGTAAATAAGCGATAGCTTGTTCATAACTCACTTCTTCCGTATCAAAAGCATCCTGCCGCAAAAGTGAAGCACTCATAGCCAACGCATGAGCAGGACTCAGATCCTTTCCCTTCACCTCACCTATCAGTACACCTGCCTGCACCACTTTCAAATACTGCTTCATGGCAGCCAGCTCATCCATATATTGCTGCGGAAAGGCTTTTACCTCTTTTTCTTCCGCCAACAGAGCATATCTTTCAGCATTTTCACTGTTCAGCCAACTGCCTGCCAACGTCCTATTTTCTTTCGAAACAGGAGAAGAAGTCACCGCCCCTCCTTTCTTATCTTTCTTCTTTGCAGCCTTCACTTTGGAAAAAGAAAATACAACATTCTCCTCCTCTTCCACTTCCGGTTTGCGAAGTGCGGCCAAAAAGAAACCTTCGCCTTTTGTCTTATGGGGAAGGAAATGATAGACAGGAAAACCCTTCAGAGACTCGCCCTCTCCACCGAGTAAATTCCCCGTTATATTCCACTCTTCCCGGACATCCAAAGGCAGCAGTTCGGCACCAAATTCTTCCTGAATCCAGCGTACGTTCTCTTCATCTTCTTTGGTATTATAGGTACACGTACTATAGATCAATATACCTCCCGGTTTCAGACAAGGCCAAATGTCCGCAATAATCCGCCGCTGACGCTGCCAGCAGATTTCTACGTTTTCCGGGCTCCACTCCTCCACAGCTACGGGATCTTTACGAAACATTCCCTCACCCGAACAGGGAACATCAGTCAGAATGACGTCAAAGAAAGACGAAAGTGCCGAGAAATCAGCCGGATCATTATTGGTTACGACCACATCCGGATGTCCCCACTTAGTCAGATTCTCCGCCAGCACCTGAGAACGGTTTCGGATCACCTCATTCGCCACAAGCAGACTTCCTTCGGGAAGCACACTACGCGCATGAGTAGACTTCCCGCCGGGCGCCGCACAAAGATCGAGCATCATCACCGGAGCACTGACATATTGCCGCAACACCTGCTCCACAAACATGGACGACGCCTCCTGCACGTAATAACAACCGGCATGAAACAACGGATCGAACGTAAACGTCAGACGCTCATCAAGGTAGTAGCCGCCGGATGCCCAAGGAACTTTGTTTAATGAAGAATGATGAATGAAGAATGAAGAATGGGCTGCGCCGGCATTTTGTGAAAGTGCTCCCAACTTTTCATTCAATCGAATGCTGACAGGAGGTTCTTGCTGCAAGGCGACAGCCAGTTTTTCATATTCTTCGTTGCCCAACAAGGCGCGGGTGTAGTCGATAAAAGAAGCGGGTAAATTCATTTTTCATTTATTAATTCCTGCAAATATCAAAAATATTTCGTCTCTTTGCAACTTTCTGACATACGAACTACGTCTAACAGACAAAGAAACAAATAAAAAATAATCATATGAAACGAATTGTAATTGCTTTACTGGTCCTGATGACCATTTTTTCTCTGGCAAATGCCCAGAAACAGACCACTGTTATCAACGATTCTACCGGAAACGTAAAAGTGACCGTAACCAAGGACAAAGATGCAAAAACAAATGCCGGCAATACTGCCGTGACAGTAGTCGGTATGGATGACGAAGACGCCGATACCACCCATGTAAGTACAAGCAAAGCGAGCACCCCTCGCGGACCGCACGGAAAAGCAAGTATCTCCATCGTTTCTGACGATGACGACTTCCCGTTCAATAATTTCGGAAATGCAGTCGGAGGAGGCATTCTGGTAGCCATTATCAGCATCATTGCCATTTTCGGAATGCCGGTATTCATCATATTTGTAGTCTTCTTCTTCCGCTACAAGAACCGGAAGGCACGTTATCGCCTTGCCGAACAGGCACTTGCAGCCGGACAGCCGCTGCCGGAAGGATTCATCCGGGAAAGCAAACCGACGGATCAACGCACGCAAGGTATCAGAAACACCTTCACAGGCATCGGACTCTTCATATTCCTCTGGGCGATTACCGGCGAATTCGGAATCGGAGCGATCGGACTGCTCGTTATGTTCATGGGAATCGGGCAATGGCTGGTCGGCTACAAACAACAAAATAACCAAGAGTCCACCTACCGGACCTCATTCACAGACAGAGAGAAAAACGGCAGGAACACCGGAACCGGCAATTTCAACACTCGCTTCACCGAAGAAAAAAACGAAGCTGTCAATACAGAGTCAGAGTCCGCCACCGAGAGGAACGAAACAAGAATCCCGGAGAAAAACGACGAAGAGAAGAACGAAGAAAATAAATGAGCCAACTCAACGATATATCACTAGTCGCACAGGTCGTGGTGTTCAAAAACACCAGGGCCTTCGACCAGTTGGTGCAAAAGTACCAGTCGCCTGTCAGACGTTTCTTCCTGCATCTGACCTGCGGTGACAACGAATTGAGTGACGATCTGGCGCAAGATACCTTCATCAAAGCATACACCAATCTGGCTTCTTTCCGAAACTTGTCGAGTTTCTCTACGTGGCTGTATCGTATTGCTTATAATATATTTTATGACTATATTCGCAGCCGAAAGGAGATGGCGGACCTGGATACCAGGGAAGTAGACGCTGCCAACTACACGGAACAAGCGAACATAGGGCAGACAATGGATGTTTATCAGTCACTCAAATCGCTGAAGGAAGTGGAACGAACCTGCATCACGCTGTTTTACATGGAAGATGTAAGCATCGACAAGATTGCAGGAATCATGGGAATACCGGCAGGAACAGTGAAAAGCCACCTGTCGCGTGGAAAAGAGAAATTAGCAACGTATTTAACAAGAAACGGTTATGACGGAAATAGATAATGATAAACTTCTGAAAGATTTCTTCGCAGAGAACAAGCGGGAAATAGCCGACAACGGATTCAGCCGTCGCGTCATGCACCAACTGCCCGATCGCAGCAATCGACTGGCACGTCTTTGGACGCTATTTGTAATGACAGTAGGAGCAGTGCTCTTCATCACTCTGGGCGGACTGCAAGCTGTATGGGAAACACTGAGGGAAGTACTGATCGGCATGATCAACCACGGTGCAGCCAGCCTCGATCCGAAATCAATCATCATTGCAACGGTCGTCCTGCTTTTCATGGCCGGACGGAAAGTAGTATCGCTGGCATAACAAGCATTGCCGTACCTTGTGCCAACGGCTTGTCACAGTTGTGCCATTGCATTGGCACAGCAGTGCCATCGCGGTGGCACAACTGTGACAGCCCGTTGGCACAACCCTGACACCCGAAGGGAACAGCCGTGACAAACCTTGGCACTGCTGTGACACTACGACGGAAGCAGAAACAGAAAGCTTTGTAAACAGGTAAAGAACTTATTGACACCTATTTACAAAGCTTTTACCGGATCAATCTGAAACCCCGGTTGTTTTCTGATTGTTTCTTTCTGTACGGAAATGAACTAAATTATAAATTGAGGATTAGGCACGGATTACACGGATTAACACGGTTGTTTTACGTAATCATAGCACTAAAACCGTGAAATCCGTGTAATCCGTGCCTAAATATATTCTTTTCCGATTCGTTTTGAATCGACTTTAGACATAAGAACAAAAGAACATATTTCCTGCATAGCTTTTATAGCAAATTTGTTCTTTGGGGCTTATGTCTAAAAAAAGAATCATTAGTTCATATCAGCACAGTATGGAGTTCAAACAGGGTTTCCGGACTGCCCCCTTTTACCTTTTCCTTTCCCCCCCAAAAAAAGGAAAAAACAGACGAGTGCTTATTACATCGGACTCAAGTTATCATTGAAGAAACATTAGAATAGAGAGCAGTCTGATCAGCTCCTATTACACCGGGCTCCGTTATTATTGAAGAGATTCCCTGTTGTTTTTTCTGTTAAATTATAATAAATATATCCTTATCTCCCGATAGCTCCAAACATAGATGTTGTATCTTTGTTACCTTGTAAACTAAAATAGCGAGAAGAGTTTTGAAACTACGTATATTTATTTTATTCCTGTTTTTGTCTTTATTCCGTGCTCAAGCGGATGTCATCGACAGTTTGATGACACACCCCAGAGACTCTATAGCCCTGACAAGCGATTCCCTTGTATTACGTTTCTTGTCAGAGTCGGGGATTCCTATATCCGACAATAACAAAGTCAAGCTGCTAAAAAGCGGACGAGAGAAGTTTATCGATTTATTCAGCGCCATCCGTGAGGCCAAACATCATATCCACCTGGAATATTTTAATTTCCGCAACGATTCGATAGCCAATGCGTTATTTGCCCTACTGGCCGAAAAAGTGAAAGAAGGGGTGGAAGTACGGGCCATGTTCGATGCGTTCGGCAACTGGTCGAACAACAAACCGCTCAAAAAAAAGCATCTCAAGAAAATACGCGAACAGGGAATCGAGATTGTCAAATTCGATCCGTTCACCTTCCCATATATCAACCATGCGGCCCACCGCGACCACCGGAAAATAGCCGTTATCGACGGTGAAGTCGCCTATACGGGAGGAATGAACATCGCCGACTATTACATCAACGGACTCCCCAAAATCGGTACATGGCGTGATATGCACATGAGAATCGAAGGGGATGCTGTCAATGATCTGCAAGAAATATTTCTCACCATATGGAACAAAGAGACTAAACAAAACATCGGTGGCGAAGCCTACTTCCCCCTCCACAAGGGGCAGTCGGACAGCACCCAGGTAGTAGTCGCCATTGTCGACCGTACACCGAAGAAAAACAGCCGCATGCTCAGTCATGCTTATGCGATGTCCATCTATTCGGCACAAAAGAACGTGCACATCGTCAATCCGTATTTCGTACCGACTTCCTCCATCAACAAAGCGCTCCAGCGCACGATCGAACGTGGTGTAGATGTGACAATCATGGTTTCTTCCGCCTCCGACATCCCGTTTACACCGGATGCCGCCCTCTACAAACTCCATAAACTGATGAAGAGAGGAGCCACTGTATATATGTATAATGGCGGCTTCCATCATTCTAAAATAATGATGGTCGATGACATTTTTTGCACAGTAGGCACCGCCAACCTGAACAGCCGCAGCCTCCGGTACGACTACGAAACGAATGCTTTCATCTTTAACAAGGAAATCACAGGGGAACTGAACGAAATGTTCCGGAACGATATAGAGCATTGTACGCAACTGACACCCGAGTTCTGGAAAAAGCGCTCACCGTGGAAGAAGTTCGTCGGATGGTTTGCCAATTTATTCACTCCATTTTTGTAATTTTGCATCGCACCCATTTATTGGAAAATTATTCGCTATGAAACAATATTTAGATTTACTCCATCGCGTACTAACCGAAGGAACGGAAAAAAGTGACCGCACAGGAACCGGAACGATCAGCGTATTCGGGCATCAGATGCGTTTCAACCTCGACGAGGGTTTCCCATGTCTGACGACTAAAAAACTACATCTGAAATCAATCATCTACGAGTTGCTCTGGTTTCTGCAAGGGGATACGAATGCGAAATATCTGCAAGAACACGGCGTGCGCATCTGGAACGAATGGGCGGACGAAAACGGTGACTTAGGACATATCTATGGCTATCAATGGCGTTCGTGGCCCGACTACGACGGTGGATTCATCGACCAGATCAGCGAAGCCGTAGAGACCATCAAGCACAATCCCGACTCCCGCCGTATCATTGTAAGTGCTTGGAATGTAGCTGATTTAAAGAACATGAATCTCCCTCCTTGCCATGCCTTCTTCCAGTTTTATGTGGCAGACGGTCGGCTGAGTCTGCAACTTTATCAGCGCAGCGCGGACATATTTCTCGGAGTTCCGTTCAACATCGCATCATACGCGCTCCTGTTGCAAATGATGGCGCAAGTAACAGGACTGAAACCGGGAGACTTCATTCATACACTCGGTGATGCCCATATCTACCTGAACCATCTGGAACAGGTTAAATTACAGCTCAGCCGCGAACCACGCGCATTGCCTCAAATGAAGATTAATCCGGATGTGAAGAGTATTTACGACTTTAAGTTCGAAGACTTCGAACTGGTGAATTACGACCCGCATCCACATATTGCCGGAATAGTAGCGGTATAAAAAAGACATGAGTAAAGTATCAATCATCGCCGCCGTAGACCGTCGAATGGCTATCGGCTTTCAGAATAAACTGCTTTTCTGGTTGCCCAACGACTTGAAACGTTTCAAAGCATTGACCACCGGAAACACGATTATCATGGGAAGAAAAACCTTTGAATCGCTCCCGAAAGGGGCGCTGCCCAACCGCAGGAATATTGTGTTATCCTCCCGACCGGAAACAGTATGTCCCGGTGCAGAAGTCTTTCCATCACTGGAAGCAGCCTTGCAAAGTTGCAAGGAAGACGAGCATATATATATCATCGGAGGCGCAAGCGTTTATAGACAGGCACTTCCCTTTGCCGATGAGCTTTGCCTGACGGAAATAAATGACCTTGCTCCCGAAGCTGATGCCTTCTTCCCGGAAGTATCTCCCGCTCAATGGCACGAAAAAAGCAGAGAGGCTCATCCTGTGGATGAGAAACATCTCTGCCCGTATGCTTTTGTAGATTACGTGAAACAGTAAGTCTGTTATTTAATACAATTAATCTTCATCTTCTATGTCGACCATAATGGGCATCTGCCGCTTTATGGCTTCATGGAAGGAGATCAATGTTTCAGTACGCGCCAACCCCAGAGGCTGCAACTTATCATGGATGATACTCAGCAAGTGGTGATTGTTCTTCGCGTAAATCTTGATAAACATATCATATTTACCTGTAGTGAAATGACATTCGACTACTTCCGGAATTGCTTCCAAAGCTCTTGTTACCGAATCAAAGGATTCCGGATCTTTCAGATATATACCGATATAAGCACAAGTTTCATATCCTATCTTCTCAGGATCGATGACATATTCCGACCCTTTCAATATTCCCAGATTAGTCAACTTCTGAATGCGCTGGTGGATAGCCGCCCCGGAAACGTTACATGCTCTGGCTACTTCCAGAAAAGGAATACGCGCGTTCCCTGCTATTAATTTCAGAATTTGCTCATCTAAAGCATCTAATTGATGATGTCCCATTTTTGAATCAAATTGTTTTAATCAATGAATCTTTCATGCAAAGTTAGCTATTTTTCGGCAACAAATACTATGATTTATTACTTTTATTTGCAAATATCGAATAAGTCAACAATAGTTCGTACCTTTGTGAAAAACATAAATATACTATTTATATGAAACAAATTTGCAGTATTCTTCTTTTTTTCCTGGCATCAGCAGGAAGTTATGCGCAAAACTTTGCAGATTATTTTCAGAATAAAACGCTGAGGGTGGACTACATTTTCACCGGAAACAATAAACAGCAAGCCATCTATCTGGATGAGTTATCACAACTTCCTTCCTGGGCAGGTCGTGAGCATCATCTGTCCGAGCTTCCGCTGGAAGGCAACGGGCAGATCATCGTAAAAGATCTCGCTACGGGACAATGTATTTATAAGCATTCCTTTTCTTCACTGTTTCAAGAGTGGTTGTCCACCGATGAAGCCAAAGAAACGGCACGGGGCTTCGAAAACAGTTTCTTACTTCCCTATCCCAAACAGCCGGCAGAAGTAGAAGTTGTTCTATTTACTCCCCGCAAGGAAGTGATGACCAGTTTTAAGCATATTGTCCGCCCGGAAGATATTTTGATTCACAAACGCGGAACAACACATGTCACCCCACATCGATACATGCTTCGCAGCGGTAACGAAAAAGAGTGCATAGATGTAGCTATCTTGGCAGAGGGATATACGGAAAAAGAAATGAATGTATTCTATCAGGATGCGCAGAAAGCCTGTGAAAGCCTGTTTTCTCATGAACCATTCCGGTCAATGAAAAACAAGTTCAACATAGTGGCTGTAGCCAGCCCGTCTATTGACAGCGGAGTCAGTGTGCCCCGCGAGAATCAATGGAAGCACACGGCTGTTCATTCCCATTTTGATACTTTTTACTCAGACCGTTATCTGACTACAAGCCGGGTGAAAGCCATCCATAATGCCTTGGCAGGTATTCCTTACGAACACATTATTATTCTTGCCAATACAGATGTGTACGGTGGAGGAGGAATCTACAACTCATATACGCTGACTACTGCTCACCATGCCATGTTCAAGCCAGTAGTAGTCCACGAATTCGGACATAGTTTTGCGGGCTTGGCGGATGAGTATTTTTATGAAGACGATGTAATGACGGACACCTATCCGCTGGATGTAGAACCATGGGAACAAAATATCAGTACGCGGGTAAACTTCGCCTCAAAATGGGAGGATATGCTTGCACCGAATACACCTGTCCCCACCCCTGCCACACAGCACCAAAGCTATCCGGTAGGTGTATATGAAGGCGGTGGTTACTCAGCCAAAGGCATATACCGTCCCGCATTCAATTGCCGTATGAAAACGAACGAATATCCCGAATTTTGCCCGGTCTGCCGGCGTGCTATCCAACGGATTATCGAGTTCTATGTTCCTTAGTCACAGGCAGTCATAAGAATTCGATCAGAAATCTTATGTATCCGATATAAAAAAACAACCGATATAAAAACAACCGGCATCATAACAACTGGTATAAAAACAACTAATATAAAAACAACTGATATAATAACAGAAAAGCAATATTGTCAAACTTAAAAACCCAAACCGTATGATCAGATTTCAACCGATTACTACATCGGACGTGCAACATTACAAATTTATGGAAGAACTTCTTGTCGAATCGTTTCCACCGGAAGAATACCGCCAACTGGAGCATCTTCGTGAATACACAGACCGGATAGGCAACTTCCATAATAATATCATTTTTGATGATGACCTGCCTATCGGCTTTATCACATATTGGGACTTCGACAGATTCTACTATGTAGAGCATTTCGCCACCAATCCGGCATTGCGCAACGGAGGTTACGGCAAACGCACTTTAGAGCACCTGTGTGAACACCTAAAATACCCCATTGTTCTGGAAGTGGAACGCCCGGTAGAGGAGATGGCTAAACGCCGTATCAATTTCTACCAACGCCATGGATTCACACTTTGGGAAAAAGATTACTATCAACCACCCTACAAAGCAGGAGATGACTTCCTGCCCATGTATCTGATGGTGCACGGTAATCTGGATGCAGAAAAGGATTATGAAGAAATAAGACATAAACTTCACACAGTAGTTTATGGAGTCAAAGAATAAAGCAACTTGAAATATAAGTTCAGGCAAAACCTGACAAAATACAAACAGCATCAAAAAAGAAAGGGTGTCCAATTGCTTGGACACCCTTCTCTTATATATCAAATTAACTGTTTATTTCTCACCACGTTTAGTAGACGAATAGTTAATCTTCAAAGCGTAAGATTTTCTAAGAGCATTCTTCACGTCAGTGATAATACCCATTTTTGTTTTTTGGTCTACTTTCAGAGACACAGTCATCTTAGCTTGGTCACCCTCATTCATACTTGCGCGTTCCTGGAAAATGAAGTCTTGTACTTCGCCCACTTCAGCGTAGCTGTCGTTGAGCTGAATACGACTTTCAGTACCCATTTTCGCACGATATTCCTGAGTCGGTTCACCCACATAAATGAATGTTACCAGTGATTTCTTCTCCAGTTTTTCGAGCTCAGTACCTTCCGGAAGTGTGAACTGTACTTTTAAAGTAACCTCACGCATTGTTGTTACAATCATAAAGAAGAACAACAAAGTAAAGATAAGGTCAGGCAATGAAGAAGTATTCAATGCCGGCATTTCACGTTTACCAGTTTTATTAAATTTTCCCATTACTTACCTCCTTTCTCCGTATTTTTTAGGTTCTGCCTCAGAAATTCTCTGCGGATAGATTTCACGAATTGCTTTTTGCTGTTCGTCATTCAATTCCTCATAAGGTCTCTGCCATTTCTGAAGAGCTAATTCATTTCTCAATTCATTGTATGCAGCAACAAGTTCGTTCTGCACGCTGATATATGCCTGATAAGAAGACCCGCGGTCATTCTGCAAAGAAATTACGTGCTTGTCGTTAACGAGAGTCGTACCAAAAAATTCCACATTCTTCTGTGTCTTTTCAGGCATATGCTCCGCATTACCGGCATTCGCAATAAATTCTTTAGCTCTTTCTCTCAGCTGATCAACACCGATATAATCATTACCGCACATCAAAGCATCATCCTTATTCAAGTATACCTGCAAAATGTTACGTTCTTTAATCTTATCCGTATTCTTTTGATCTTGATCTTCGGGTGGTGGAGGCAAAAGTCTTGCCAAACCACGGTCTGTATCCATTGATGTTGTAATCAAGAAGAAGATCAGCAACAAGAAAGCGATATCCGCCGTAGAACTTGAGTTAATATCAGGAACTTTTCTTTTTCCTCTTGCCATTGTTATTACTTATTAAATTGAGTATCCTCAATTGATTATGATATTTTTTTCTTTATGCCACTCGCGATGATTGCAACGATTGTTACAAACAACAGGATGTAGATGGAATAAAGGAACATATCAGTTATTTTCAGCCAGAAAGGAACGTTGTCACTACCATCATAACCAGGAATATTCATCGGTGTTCCGTCACCCATAGCCCAAGCTACAACTAAAACAACAACCAAAAGAACCAAACCAAGCAAAGACTTGATAGCGCCTGCCGGATTATCTTTCAAAGCTGCACCAAATTGGAATACAGCAGCAATAATAGTGGCTGCAACAGCTAAACCAAACAAAACATACATCAAGTAGAGTAAGGCATCTGTTTGAGCCGGCTGCCACATTTCGGGATCTACTCCCGGAATTACTGCATCGCCTGTAGCGTCTCCTCCGAAGAAGAAGATACCCATTACGATCAGTATGATGGCAAACATCGCATACAGCGCGTAGTACGATGCTTTATATGTTAACTTACTCATTTCGAATTATTTTTTGTATTTCAGATCATATTTGATTACCATGTCAAGCAAAGAGATAGAAGAATCTTCCATTTCGCTTGTAAGAGCTTCAATCTTAGCAAGTACGTAGTTGTAGAATACCTGAAGAATCAAAGCAACGATCAAACCGAAGATAGTTGTAATCAAGGCAACTTTCATACCACCTGCAACAACCGTCGGAGAGATATCACCTACCTGCTGGATCTTATCAAATGCCTGCACCATACCGATTACAGTTCCCAAGAATCCGAGTGACGGAGCCATTGCGATAAACAGTGTGATCCATGAACATCCTTTTTCAAGGTAACCAGCCTGTACACCACCGTAAGATACTACTGACTTCTCAACTACGTCGATACCCTGGTCGATTCTCATCAAACCCTGATAGTAGATAGAAGCAACAGGACCTCTGGTGTTACGTGCGATGTCTTTAGCAGCTTCAACATCACCTTTTTCCAAAGCAGCTTCGATAGATGCCATGAATTTTTTTGTGTTGATTTCAGCCAAGCTCAAATAGATGATACGTTCGATACAGAAAGCCAAACCGATTACCAAAGCAATAGCAACCAAACTCATGAAAGATGCAGTACCTTCGATGAATTTAACTTTGATTTCTTTGTGAATACCACCTTCTTCTGCAGCAGGGGCAGCAGCCGGAGCAGCTTGAGCAGCAGCAGGAGCAGCTTGTTGTTCAGTTTGTTCTGCTGCAGGAGCGTCTTGAGCCTGAGCAAGTTGAATTGAGCCAAATGTAAAGGCCCCAATCACAGCAACAATTGCAAATAACTTTTTCATTGTGTGTCTAATTTTTAAGATTAATTAATTGATTATTATTTATTGTATTTACTTCACGTTTCAACTTTTGTTTTGCGGAGAGACGGGGATTCGAACCCCGGATACACTTTTGGCGTATACACGCTTTCCAGGCGTGCCTCTTCAACCACTCGAGCACCTCTCCTTATGAGTTTTCCGCATTTTCAGCTACAAATGTATCCTTTTTTTTCTTTTCCTAAAGCATTATCCCTTTTTTATCTTAAATAAATACTGCAAATTAATATAATTTAAAACCTTTGGAACCTTATTTGACCATTCCGAACACTTTTAGTGCATTTTCGGAAGTGGCTTGTGAAAGGTACTCCGGGGTGGTCTGATATATTTCAACCAGCTTCAGGAAGGTATCGCGCACATTCGCGCTTTCATTTCTTTTTCCCCGATTGGGTACAGGGGTCAGATAGGGGGAATCCGTTTCAAGCACTATTCGCTCCAAAGGTACCGTCAACAAGGCTTCCGGCAGAGAGGATTTCTTGAAGGTGACCACTCCGTTGATTCCCAACATAAAACCGTCAAACTCCAGTAATCGGGCTGCTTCTTCCGCACTCCCGGTGAAACTATGAAAAATACCGGTCAAAGCTGTGTTTTTATAAGGTTGCATCACCTTATATATATAGTCGGATGCTTCCCGCGAATGGATCACAATAGGTAATTTATATTCGAGCGCCCACTCTATCTGTTTCTCAAAAACGTACAATTGTTCGTTCAAAAATGTTTTATCCCAATACAAGTCAAGTCCGATTTCTCCAATGGCCACAAAGTGATGAGGGGCTTCCAAACGCTCCCGGACAATTGCCATCTCCTGTTTATACGACTCGTTCACCGAAGTAGGATGGAGCCCGATCATCGGATAACAATATTCCGGATAATCCGCGCAGACCGACAGCATCGGTTCAATTGTCGTACTGTCAATATTGGGCATGAAAATACGCGAAACGCCGGCTTGCCGCGCACGCTCCATTACCTGTGGCAGGTCATCGGAAAATTCTTCTAAAAACAGATGGGAATGAGTATCTATTAACATGATAATTCGCTTTCTTCTTTCACTTTCTCATTGGAGCGGTAATAATATACCAGCCCATAGTCACGACATTTTTCCAATCGGGTTTCATTGGGATTTATTCCCTGAAACTTGGCTTCCACCTGATTCCATATATCCAGAATCAGTTCATCAGCACGGTCACGCATCGAGGCCAACTCATCCAAGCTCCGGTTTGTTGCGGACTGGTATCCTTTCTGACGTTCATAGCTATCCAGAAAAATATCGTAATGCACTTTTACGCGTGCAATAGTCGGGTTATAAATGGGGATTCCCCCTTGAGAGATTCGCCGCTGCTCGCCATCAATGATTTTCCTCCCCCACTCTACCAAAGATGCTTCGCTTAATAAATCCGGCACCACATTCGCTTCGGGAAGCCCATACAGTTCTTTATGCACCGGTTTGATCTCATCACGGAGCACTGCAAGATTGAGCACCTGAATAAAGTGAGAAATATACAGCCGTGCCATTCTCACATTCGCCTGATGCTTGCGACTGGCTCTCGACTGATTATCATAACATTGTGTATAGTAAATTTGCGCAGCTTCAAACTTCAACAGAAAATTACGGGCATCAAATAATGTTTTCAATGAGATAGCCAGATCCCGCACATTATACACATCACCCTTCTCGACCGCTGCTTTCAGCGCCCGTACTCTGGCTTGATCCGTATTTGGCAATCGTCTGTAAGGCATTTCTCTCCCACTTTACTACATTTCCCGATACATTAGCAATTTCACTAAACTTTTAAGTTCTTTTTTCTTCTCTCCGGCAACCGCAACTGCCTCAAGGCTTTCCATAGCAAGTGTATAATACTCACGCATTTTGTTTTCACAAACGCTGCGGATAGCCAGCTGATTATAGATTTCGGTAACTGCCGCTATTTTTTCTGCCGGCTGACAATTCTCTGCATTCAGCCAACCGTTCAGTTCTTCCTGCTGCTTTCCATCTGCGCGTTCCAGTGCTTTGATCAGCATGTATGTCTTTTTATTGCAAAGGATGTCTCCACCGATTTTCTTTCCGAACACTTCCGGATCGCCATAAACATCCAGTAAATCATCCTGCAACTGGAATGCAACTCCTATTTGTATTCCGAAATTATAAAGATTCTCCGCGTCAGCGGCAGATGCTCCTGCCAGAATCGCGCCAATCTTCAGGCTTGCGGCAAGCAATACAGCTGTTTTCAAACGAATCATCTCAATATATTCGTCCTCTGCAACATCGCTGCGCGACTCAAATTCCATATCCAACTGCTGTCCTTCACAAATCTCCAATGCAGTCAGACTAAATAAGTCAACAACTTCTTTCAAGTGCTCCGGTGCACAGCCGGCTATATACCGGAAAGCCAATATTAACATGGTATCGCCCGACAAAATAGCAGTATTATCGTTCCAGACTTTATGCACAGTCGGCTTTCCCCGACGCATATCCGAGCGATCCATCAAATCATCATGCAACAAAGTGTGGTTATGATAAACTTCGATACCAGTAGCTGGGTCATAAATAGACGAAATATCTTCCTTATACAGATTATATGCCATCAGCATCAATACAGGACGTATCCGCTTCCCCCCCAAAGAAAGGATGTATTCGATTGGTTCATAGAGTCCTTTCGGAGTCCGGGTTATCTGAAGTTCAGAAATATGGTTATTTATTTTATCAAGTAATTGAGATGCTGTAAACATGATGAAAATGAAGATTAATGAATAAAAAGAGGCTGCATTCGCAGCCTCTTAAATGTATTGGTGTTACAAATTACTGCAATCTGAACATTACAGGAACTGTAAATTTAACGCGAACCGGTTTACCACGCTGCATACCTGGTTTCCACTTCGGCATCGTGTTGATCACACGGAGAGCTTCTTTATCCAGATACGGGTCTACACTACGTACAACTTTTGCATCTACGATACTACCGTCTCTGTTCACAACGAACTGTACGATAACACGACCTTGAGTACCATTTTCCTGTGCGATAGTCGGATATTTAATGTTTTTAGCCAGATACTGCATCAATGCTGCTTGTCCACCCGGGAAGTCCGGCATGTTTTCTACCACTTCAAAGATAGTCTGTTCTTCCGGCTCTTCTTCAACTACTTGCACCGGTACGTATTTTACTTCTACTTTCGGTGTGTTATCCTCATTAAGAATGGTAGTTGATTCTTCAATATCTGCCTTATCATCGACAATTTCCAGCAATTCGGCCACCTTCGGAGCCTCGGGTGGTGGTGGTGCTGCTTGTTCAGGGGTTTCGGTAATAGGAATGATTTCCTCTTCAAAAACGACATCAGCTACTGCCTGGCTTGTATCGATTTTCACATCACGCTGGGTCCATTCGAACGCCACGAACATAAAAGCCAATACCACCACGTAACCGATCAGCAGCCATGTGGACTTCTTTCCTTCCAGGTCTGCCTTGGGTGATTTTTTAACTTCCATAATTTTGTTAATATAATGATTAATAAAAAAAAGTGTCTTCCTATGTGTCTCTGGGCAAATATAGTACATTTTCAGATAACCGTCCGTCTCTTCGTCTCTTTTTATCCGGCTTTTTAACTTTTTTAATTCTTTCATACTCATTCAGTTGCTTTTACAGTCAAATCTATGGCGGATTTTCAAAATAAGCGTATCTTTGGCGAGTAAAATAAGAACCAGATAAATATGAAAAAGATAACAATCGCAATCGACGGTTTTTCGTCCTGCGGAAAAAGTACAATGGCCAAAGACCTCGCCCGCGAAGTAGGATACATTTATATAGACAGTGGAGCCATGTACCGCGCAGTCACCTTATATAGTATTGAGAACGGGATATTCGACGGAGATGTCATCGATACGGAGAAGTTGAAAAAAGCAATCAAGGATATTCAGATTTCCTTCCGTCCGAATCCGGAAACGGGACGCCCGGACACTTACCTCAACGGGGTGAATGTGGAGAATAAAATCCGTACAATGGGGGTTTCGTCAAAGGTCAGTCCTATCAGTGCGCTTGATTTTGTACGCGAAGCGATGGTGGCACAGCAGCAGGCCATGGGAAAAGAAAAGGGAATTGTGATGGACGGACGTGACATCGGGACCACCGTTTTTCCGGATGCGGAACTGAAAATATTCGTAACGGCTACTCCGGAGATTCGTGCCCAACGCCGTTTTGACGAACTGAAAGCAAAGGGACAGGAAGGCAGTTTTGAAGAAATTCTGGAAAACGTAAAGCAACGGGATTATATCGACCAGCACCGCGAAGTGAGCCCATTGCGTAAGGCAGATGACGCTTTACTGCTCGACAACTCCAATCTGAGTATTGAGCAACAGAAAGAATGGCTGTCGGAACAGTTCGGGAAAATTGTTAATAAGTAGAGGACAGAAGTTGAGTGTATGATAAAAGTAGAGATAGATGAAGGGTCCGGCTTCTGCTTCGGGGTGGTCACAGCCATCCACAAAGCGGAAGAAGAACTGGCAAAAGGAGAAACCCTCTATTGCCTGGGGGATATTGTACACAACAGCCGGGAAGTAGACAGGCTGAAAGCGATGGGACTGATTACCATCAACCGCGATGAATTCAGACAATTACGCAATGCCAAAGTGTTGCTCCGTGCGCACGGAGAGCCACCGGAAACTTACCAGATTGCCCAAGAAAATAACATTGAAATCATCGATGCTACCTGCCCGGTTGTACTGAGACTCCAAAAGCGCATCAAGCAAGAGTTCCGAAAAGAAGACTTTGAAGAAAAGCAAATTGTTATCTACGGCAAAAACGGTCACGCGGAAGTGCTGGGACTGGTGGGACAAACGGGTGGCCAAGCCATTGTCATCGAAAGTGCGGAAGAAGCCAAAAAGCTTGATTTCAGCAAAAGTATCCGGCTTTTCTCGCAGACCACCAAATCTTTGGATGAGTTTCAGGAGATTGTGGAATACATCAAACACCACATTTCACCGGATGCCACTTTCGAATATTATGATACGATTTGCCGCCAAGTTGCCAACCGTATGCCCAATCTCAGAGAGTTTGCGGCTACACACGATCTTATCTTTTTCGTCAGCGGAAAAAAGAGTTCGAATGGGAAAATGCTTTTTGAAGAATGCCTGAAAGTGAATGCGAACTCACACCTGATCGACAATGAGAAAGAAATCGACCCTTCTTTGCTTCAGAATGTGGAATCTATCGGAGTATGCGGGGCGACTTCCACTCCCAAATGGCTGATGGAAAAAATACATGACCATATCCGGCTATTAATAAAAGATTAACAATGTGTCAAAGGACCGGTATTTTCTCCCTCCCAAAAGAATAAAAAGAAAGAAAGAAGGAACAATTTGAATATTTTTAATGGTTTCGACACACGAAAAAAAACTTATGAAACACCGCTTTCAACTTTTTGTTGTACATTTGCCACGTCAAACTAATTAATGAAAGATTGTTATGGGAACAGTTAAATGTATCGGTATTTTGACTTCCGGAGGTGATGCCCCGGGTATGAATGCGGCTATCCGCGCAGTAACACGTGCGGCTATCTACAACGGACTACAAGTAAAAGGTATATATAGAGGATACAAAGGTCTGGTGACAGGCGAAATCAAAGAGTTCAAGAGCCAAAACGTAAGTAATATCATCCAACTGGGCGGAACGATTCTGAAAACAGCCCGTTGTAAGGAGTTCACTACACCGGAAGGTCGCCAGCTGGCTTATGATAATATGAAGAGAGAAGGCATTGATGCTTTGGTCATCATTGGTGGTGACGGTTCACTGACAGGTGCCCGAATCTTTGCGCAGGAATTTGACGTTCCGTGTATCGGACTTCCGGGAACGATTGACAATGACCTCTATGGCACAGATACCACCATCGGATACGATACAGCATTGAATACCATTCTGGATGCAGTAGATAAAATCCGCGACACCGCCACTTCACACGAACGTCTGTTCTTTGTAGAGGTGATGGGACGTGATGCCGGATTCCTCGCACTGAATGGTGCCATCGCGTCGGGAGCTGAAGCAGCCATCATACCGGAATTTAGTACGGAAGTCGACCAACTGGAAGAATTTATCAAGAACGGATTCCGTAAATCAAAAAACAGTAGTATCGTGTTGGTAGCGGAAAGCGAACTGACAGGTGGTGCCATGCACTATGCGGAACGTGTAAAAAATGAATATCCGCAATATGACGTACGTGTAACGATCCTGGGACACTTGCAGCGCGGTGGCAGTCCTACAGCTCACGACCGTATTCTGGCAAGCCGCTTGGGTGCCGCTGCTATCGACGCTATCATGGAAGACCAGCGTAATGTAATGATAGGTATCGAACATGATGAAATCGTTTATGTACCATTCAGCAAGGCTATCAAAAACGATAAGCCAGTCAAGAGAGATCTGGTCAATGTACTGAAAGAACTTTCTATTTAATAGAGACTGTCAATAGAACAGAAGCTTATTTTTATAAAGGTAATATAAAGAACGGTGGACGAATTGAGCTATTCAATTGTCCACCGTTCTTATTTCAATCCATCCTATATCCGGATCAATCCGAAAACCCGGTTGTTTTCAGTTTGTTTCTTTCTGTACAGAAATGAACTAAATTATAAATTGAGGATTAGGCACGGATTACACGGATTTCACGGTTTTAGTGCTATGATTACGTAAAACAACCGTGTTAATCCGTGTAATCCGTGCCTAAATATATTCTTTTCCGTACAATATGGAGCTCAAGCCGGTTTTTCGGACTGACTCCTATATCCATGCCACAGATTCCAAGCGGTTTCTTTTTCTCCGGCAGAAGACAGAACAGTCATTTTTTCTTACTCATCATTTGCGCTGTATCAAACGGATAACGATCAGATGCACGTGCGATCTCCCAAATGATTAAATCATGTGAACCATTGCGCCAGCAATTGCTCCGTTATTTCCCATAACTGTTCTTTCTGTACATGATGAACGTAGTTGTCCGGCAACTCTTTCCGGTGATTGCCAGCATACAGTTGACCGGTCACTCCAGTTTCCTTCTCATCAAGCAAAAGACCGATGGCAGTAGAAGCCCCCTTCCGTGGCGTACGAATAAAAGGACGGAAAAAGAGATCCGTCAGTGGATCGAACCATTGATGCATAGTAATCATATTGGTAGAAACAATTCCGGGATCGGCAGCATTGACCGTGATTCCTTTCCCGCGAAGACGTTCCGCAAGTTCCATTGTAAACAGCAGCAGAGCCAGTTTCGTATTGCTATAAACAGGGATACGCCAGAAACCTCCCTTTCTTCCCTGCAAGAAGAAATCCGGAAAATCGAGACGGCCAATCGCGTACGTGCAGGAAACCATATTTACAATACGCGCTCCACGCGTCATTACCGGAAGGAGTTTCCGGGTAAGCAAATACGGTCCCAGATAATTGACGCTCACCGTACGTTCGAAGCCGTCAGCGGTGATGTGAAGTCCGGTTTCCATCGTTCCGGCATTATTCATCAGCAAAGAAACGGGGAGATGACGTTCCAAAATCTGATCGGCCAAAGAGGCTGCCGATGACATGGAAGACAGATCGACTGCCATGACTTCCAGTTTTGTGTTTCCCGTCTCGTTCACTAAACGTTGCCGTACCAACTCTGCTTTTTCTGGGTGATAGCAAGCCATTATAACGTGGTAATCGGCTGCGGCTACGGCACGGGTTATTTCCGTTCCCATGCCACCATCGGCGCCGGTGATGATTGCCCATTTCTCTTCACTCATCGTTTTTCCAGTTTTTCAATCTCCCGTTGCAGGCAGGGAGGCAGTTTTTCTTTCAGATGTTGGTGGCACGCCATCTCAATGGTATACATGCGACCAATGCAATAGTTGCTGTGTCCACAGCTACAACGCGCCTGCTCTTCCCGCCTCATCCGATTGACAAACCCTGGCTCGTTGAGCAGAGCACGTGCCATCTGAACGGCATCAAAGCCGGCATCCAAGACTTCATCTATCTTTTTACGGGACACCAGTCCCCCCACATAAATCAACGGAGCTTCCGGAAGTGCTGCCCGAAACTTCAGCGCATCTTCCAGAAAATAAGCTTCCCGAAAAGGAACAGTCGGAATCATCCACTTTCCAAACATCCGGACTCCATATTTCAGCCACCAGCAATCCATGTAATAAGCCATCGAACGAACAGGCATGGCCCCCCGCATCACGTACATCGGAGCTCTGCTGACAAAACCTCCACTCAGGACCAGCGCGTGTACTCCCAGTTGCAACAGGCGTTTTGCTACTTGCAGGGTTTCGTCGATCTCCATTCCTCCTTTGAAGCCATCACGCATATTCATTTTCACAATGACAGCCATATCGGTTCCCACCGCTTTCATCACCTCATCCATCACCATTCCCATAAAGCGCATCCGGTTTTCGAGCGAGCCGCCATATTCATCTTTTCTGTGGTTGGTATAGGAAGATAAGAACTGGCTGATCAGATATCCGTGTCCGGCATGTACCTCAACAGCATCAAAGCCGGCTTCGCGTGCCAAGTTAACAGCCTGTCCGTAGGCTTTCGCCATCTCCGGCAATTCTTCCCTTTTCATGCCGCGTACAAATGTGGGAGAATATAAATTGAAGCCGGTAGAAGCTGAAACCGGGGTGGTCCCGCAAATCTTTTTATGAGACATATTTCCACAATGCCCTATCTGGATGCCGGCAGCCGCCCCTTCCGCATGTATCGCCCCGGTCACTTCACGCAAGCCGGAGATAATTTCCGGACGCAGCCACAACTGACGGTCAAAAGAAAGTCCGCTTTGCGTCACAGCTGCATAAGCAACAGTCGTCATCCCGACTCCGCCGGCAGCTACCGAACGGTGATAGTCGAGCAACATCTGCGAAGGAGCATTCCCCGGACACATGCTCTCAAAAGCGGCAGAGCGGATAGTACGATTCCGCAGCGTCAACGGACCGAAAGTGACAGGAGTAAAAAGTTTAGATTCCATAGTACGCTATTTTAAGTCAATATATAAAAGGAAATACACGTTTGCGCGCTCCCACCTCCGAACCGAATTCTTCGCGGTAACGATGCCATATCGCATTGGCGCGGGGAACGAGGTTGGCCATTGTCCACCAAAAGAATACAAGTCCGGAAAGCGAACAGGTAAGTATTGCCCAGCCTGCCCATTCGATAATCTCGCCCAGATAGTTGGCGGAAGTAACATAGCGGTACATGCCCTTTTGAGGCAGATAATGACGGGTGTCACCCGGCTTGCGCAAGTGACGGATGATATAGTCCGAATGCCAGTTCATAAACATGCCTGCAAAAAAAAGCAGACTGCCCGTTATAAACCATGCAGAAGTAAACCACCCGGAGTGATACATCCCTTCGGGTGCCAGATAAAAAATCCATTCACCTTGCATATAGCCATTCAACAAATTAAAAAGAATTCCCATCGACATGATTGCCAACGGCATCTTGCTCTTTCCGGTCAGCAACAGAGGGAAGACGAAAGCACGCTGAAAATAATGAATCTGAAAAAATACAAAGAATGTTAGTATGACCGGATCAAAACGACGTTCCGAATGCATCCACATCCAGCACATGACCAGAAATACGGGAGCTTCCATCAGCACCCAAGCCAGCTTGTTGGAAATAGCGGCTCCCCAGGAAGCGGTGCGAAATATCCCGTAACCGGCTTTCACAAAGTAGAGGGCAATGAAAACAATCAGAGCTATCAGACTCATGACGCCCAAAAATAGATTAAAGGCAGCTATACTCATCTTGATTTTCTTTTGAGATTCACAAAAATAACAAAAAAAGAAAAGAATGGCCACAAAAATAACTCAAATAAAAAACAAATCAAACGACAACAGACTTCCGGCATTCTTTGTTTATTCATTAAAAATCAGCTATCTTTGCAATTGGTTATGAACTAAATAAAAAGAAAAAGCAATGGCAATGGAAATTAAAGCCATACCGACCTTAAAAGGAAAAGAAGCGGAACACTTCGTTAAGGCAGCGGACAAGGCTTATAAAAATCAAAACAAACAAGACTTCAGCAAACATGTGCTGGAAGCCCGTGCTGTGCTCAAAAAGGCTAAAATGTTATAAAACATGGGATTTCTTTTTGAGAAATGTACTTTTGCCGTACTTGATGAGGATACGATTAAAGAATGTGACCCTTTCTCATGTGGGCACCAAGACTTAGACGACTTCTTTCATAACGATGCTCCTCTCTATAATGCACAACTATTAGGAAAAAGTTACTGTTTTCGTTCAGATAAAAATCCTTCGGACATAGTGTGTGCCTTCACTGTTTCTAACGATAGTATCAGAGTAAATATCCTCCCCAACAGCAGGGAAAAGAAAGTTCAGAAAGACATTCCCCGAGCCAAACAAATGCGCCGCTATCCGGGTGTATTAATCGGCAGACTTGGAATCAATAAAGAATACAAGCATCAGGGTATAGGTAGTGATCTGATGACTTTCATAAAATCATGGTTCATTGATGCGGGAAACAAAACAGGGTGTCGCTTTTTAATTGTTGACGCTTACAATGAAAATATTCCTCTGAACTATTATCTGAAAAACGGTTTCAAATACCTTTTCTCTACGGAAGCGCAAGAAGTGGAATATACAGGCTTTGAAACCGGAACGCATCTAAAAACACGCTTAATGTATTTTGATTTAATAGACATTATGCCTTATCCCAATAATAGCAGCAAAGACTCAATCGACGGTAATTATTAAAATAACAAGTTTGTTCTCAACAGGTCACCTGTCCATAATCTCTCCTCCAGCAAAGGGAAAGATCATAGTTCACTGATATACAAAGAAATAGAATATATAATTCCTCGTATGTAGAAACGCCCTTTTAACGCTGTGTTAAAAGGGCGTTTCTACATACGAGGCTGCGCCTTTTCTACCAACGATAAATGCCTTAGCCTCCATCGGGAGAGAAACACGACAGCCGCAAAGTGTTAAATGTTAATAGAACATCGGATGTTCTTTCTAAAAACAAGCCATTATTGCATAAAAAGGATTTGTTCTTATCAGCGTTTCTTAATGGGAATATAAGCCAAATCATCAAGAACATTTTTATAAGCCGGACGGATAATGCGTTTGCCTTCGAAGTTCAATTCTTCATTGCGGTGCGCACACCAGCCCACGATACGGGCCATGGCAAACAGCGGAGTGAAAATCTCCTGCGGCAAGCCGATCATCTCATAGACAAAGCCCGAATAGAAATCGATATTGCTGGACACCGTCTTTCCGTTGTTCTTTACCCGCCCGAAGGTAGCGATAGCACGCTCTTCAAGTAGTTCGAGGAAAGCAAATTCTTCTTCTTTCCCTTTTTCACGGGCGAGGTCGCGAGCCAGTTCTTTCAGCAGCAGCGCGCGAGGGTCAGAAATCGTATAGACAGCATGACCGATACCGTAAATCAGCCCGGTCTTATTATATACTTCTTTATTCAGCATCCGTGTGAAATAAGTATCTATTTCGTCCACGCTTTTCCAGTCTTTGATGTTTTCCTGCAAATGATGGAACATGTCGGCAACCTGAATATTCGCGCCTCCATGAAGCGGACCCTTCAACGAACCGATACCTGCGGCGATTGCCGAATACGTATCCGTCCCTGTGGAAGAAGTAACGCGAACCGTGAAAGTCGAGTTATTACCACCACCGTGTTCCGCCTGTAGAATCAACAGCAAGTCGAGCGTACGGGCATCCAGTTCCGTATAGTCTTTTTTAAGCATATAGAGGAAATTCTCAGCGATGGACAGCTTTTCCTGCGGATGGCGGATGTGCAGCGAACGTCCGAATGTAGCATGGCGAAGCATATTATAAGCATACGCAATGATAGTGGGGAACTTGGAGATAAGGTCAATGCTCTGACGCATCAGGTTATCCCGCGAAGTATCATCGGCATCGGGGTCGAAACGGTACATTTCGAGCACACTACGCGACAGGATATTCATGATATTATTTCCTTCCAGCTCGATAATATTCATTTTCGTCTTCTGTTCGAGCGCCATATTGTCGTTAATCAGTTCGCCGAATGAAGCCAGCTCTTCCTTGTCCGGCAGGCGACCGGAAAGCAGCAGATAAGCCACTTCTTCGAAGCCGAAACGTTTCTCTTTGATGATGGCATGAGAAATATCCTCCACGTCGTAGCCCCGATAGAACAACTTTCCCGGAATAGGTTTCAGTCCACCGCCGGGGACCCGTTCGTAACCTACTACATTACCTATTTTAGTGAGACCTACCAACACGCCGGTGCCATCTTCATTACGCAGTCCACGTTTCACATCAAACTTGGGGAACAATTCATTGTCGATCCGGGTAGCCTCTTTCATCTCCTCGGAGAGTTTGTAAATCAAATACTCTTTCTTCATAATACTTCGTTTTTAATCGTTACATTTACTTTTCGATTCTTTCCACAATTTCGCGTGTGAAAGCGGTAGTAGACAGGGAGGTACCTCCCGGCATAAAGCGAGCCAGATCGTGCGTGGCACGGGCATCGAGGAAACTTTGTTCCAAAGCCTTTTCGATAAGGACAGCCGCTTCTTTCCATCCCAGATATTCAAGCATCATCACTGCCGAAAGAATAATAGAACAAGGATTCACGATGTCCTTTCCGGCAATGTTCGGGGCAGTTCCATGCGTCGCTTCAAAAATGGCATGCCCCGTTTTATAGTTGATATTTGCTCCCGGAGCAATGCCGATGCCGCCTACCATTGCAGCCAACTGGTCGGAAACGTAGTCTCCGTTCAGGTTCAGGGTAGCTATCACGGAATATTCCTCGGGAATCAGTAACGTATTTTGCAGGAAAGCGTCGGCGATGCAGTCCTTTATCACCAGTCTGCCGTCTGCCAGAGCATCGCCAAACTCACGTTGCGCCAGTTCATAGCCCCATTTTTTGAAGCCTCCTTCGGTGAACTTCATAATGTTTCCCTTGTGCACCAAAGTCACAGAAGGCAGGTGATGGTCGAGGGCATACTGACAAGCGGCCCGCACAAGGCGTTCCGTGCCTTCACGGGAAACAGGTTTCACTCCAAAAGAAGAGGTCTCCGGGAAACGGATTTTCGTCACTCCCATCTCATTTTTCAGAAACTGACAGAACTTTTCTGCTTCGGGAGTACCTGCCTCCCACTCGATGCCTGCATAGATATCTTCCGTATTTTCACGGAACACGCACATATTCACCTTTTCCGGAGCTTTCACCGGAGAATGAACGCCTTGATACCAACGAACAGGACGCAGACAGACATACAAATCCAACGTTTGGCGCAAAGCTACGTTCAAAGAACGGATTCCACCGCCGACAGGAGTTGTCAACGGCCCTTTGATGCCAATCAGATATTCCTGAAAAGCCTTCATCGTTTCATCCGGCAACCACGAACCTGTCTCGTTAAAAGCGCGTTCGCCCGCCAGCACTTCTTTCCATTCAATCCGGCGTTTGCCACCGTATGCTTTCTGAACAGCCGCATTCACAACGGCTTGCATCGACGGAGTCACTTCGGCTCCTACTCCATCTCCGGTAATATAAGGTACGACAGGCACATCGGGCACTAAAAGCGTACCATCTTTTTGCATGGTTATTTTGCTCATTTCTATCTTTTTAATTATCTGGCATTCAATGCAGAACCGGCACGGAACCAAGCGATCTGCTGTTCGTTGTATGTATGTTGCGCTTCAAAACTCTCTTTCGTGCCGTCTTCGTGATGAAGAACGATGGTCAGATTGCGCCCCGGTGCAAAATCTATCAGGCCAATGACCGAAAGGAGGTCGTGCTCCTGTATCTTGTCATAATCCGCTTTGTCTGCAAACGTAAGAGCAAGCATACCCTGCTTTTTCAGGTTCGTTTCGTGAATACGGGCGAAGCTCTTGGCAAGAATCACACGCACATTGAGGAAACGGGGCTCCATAGCGGCATGCTCGCGACTGGAACCCTCGCCATAATTTTCTTCGGCCACGACGATAGAAGGCACTCCTTCGGATTTATACATTTTGGCTGTGCCGGAAACGGTCCCGTATGTATTTGTCGAACGGTTCCACACGTTATTGGTCTCTCCATTGAACGCATTCACGGCTCCCATCAACATATTATCCGAAATATTCTCCAGATGTCCGCGGAAACGCAGCCACGGCCCTGCCATCGAAATATGGTCGGTAGTGCATTTGCCCTGTGCCTTCATCAGCAGAGGCATATTGAGTATATCTTGTCCGTCCCACGCCGGGAAAGGAGTCAGCAATTGCAGGCGCTGCGATTCCGGGTTGACATTGATCGCTGTTTTTGCTCCACCGGGGGCGATATAGCCTTCATCACCGGAAGCAAAGCCCCTTAATGGCAGCTCGTCTCCTACCGGTTCTGTCAGTTTCACCTTCTCGCCGTCATGGTTCATAAGCCTGTCTTTCAAAGGATTGAAACATAAGTCACCGGCAATTGTCAGTGCCATCGCCAGTTCGGGAGAAGCGACAAAGGCATACGTATTCGGATTGCCGTCCGCACGCTTGGCAAAGTTACGGTTGAAAGAAGTAACAATTGAATTCTTTCGCGTCGGGTCGTCCGTGTGGCGTTTCCACTGACCGATGCAAGGTCCGCAGGCATTTGCCATAATGACGGCTCCGATTTCCGTAAAGGTATCCATCATTCCGTCTCTTTCGGCAGTAGCGCGTATTTGTTCGGAACCCGGATTGATGATCAGCGGAGCAGCTACACTCAGATTCTTTTCCTTTACTTGCCTTGCCAACGAAGCGGCACGGCTCAAGTCCTGATAAGAAGAGTTGGTACACGAACCGATCAGTCCGACTTCCATTTTACGCGGATAGCCATTCAGCAATACTTTTTCTGCAAATTCAGAGATAGGTGTAGCAGCGTCCGGTGTGAAAGGTCCGTTGATGTAAGGTTCAAGCGTGGACAAATCGATGTCGATGACACGGTCGTAGTACTTATCCGGTTCATCCGTTACTTGCTCATCCGCACGGAGTTCACAGTCAACGGCCTCTGCCAGTTCCACGACACGATCTCTGCCGGTAGCCCTCAGATAAGTAGCCATGCGCCCGTCGAACGGGAAAAGTGAAGTGGTAGCTCCCACTTCGGCACCCATATTGCAAATGGTCGCTTTGCCGGTAGCCGACAAAGAAGCCGTTCCCGGTCCGAAATATTCGATGATGGAATTGGTTCCTCCTTTTACGGTCAGAATCCCCGCGAGTTTCAGAATCACATCTTTCGGAGAAGTCCAGCCACTCAGTTTTCCGGTCAGGCGGACACCGATTATTTTCGGCATTTTCAGCTCCCACTCCATGCCCGTCATCACGTCTACGGCATCCGCGCCGCCTACGCCGATAGCTACCATGCCCAGTCCTCCGGCATTCGGAGTATGTGAGTCGGTTCCCACCATCATTCCACCGGGAAAAGCGTAATTCTCGAGCACTACTTGGTGAATGATGCCGGCCCCCGGTTTCCAGAAACCGATACCGTAGCGAGAGGATACATCGCGCAAAAAGTCGTAAACTTCTTCGTTTGTTTTGGTTGCAGTAGCGATATCTTCTTTCGCTCCTTTGTATGCCTGTATCAAGTGATCACAGTGCACAGTGGAAGGAACAGCTACTTTTTCTTTTCCTGCATTCATGAACTGAAGCAATGCCATCTGAGCAGTCGCATCCTGCATGGCAACACGGTCGGGACGGAAATTTACATAGTCTTCACCCCGCTTGTAATTTTTCAAGTCACCCTCATTGAATAAGTGAGCATACAGAATTTTCTCGGCTAACGTCAAAGGCCGTTTCAAAACAGCCCGTACGTGTTCTACTTTTCCTTTATAAGCAGAATAAAAAGCCTCTAACATAGTCAAATCATACACCATATTGCTTTTGTTTTTTTAGTCTATCTATAAAAATAACGAACGGCATTCGAGGAATGTTTAACAAAATGAAATATATTTTCGTCTCAGGAAGAAGATTTATTACCTTTGCACCTATTATGAGTAATCATCCGAAAAGTCCAATCATCGACCTTCAACAACAGCAACTCCTGCTACGCATGGAGTATGAATACGAAAAGGAGGAATTCAAGCGGCAGACTGAAACAATGGGAGTCGCCCGCAAAGTAAAACGTGGTCTTTGTTGGTATCCCACCTCTCCCGGTCGAAGTTACTACAATTCTCTGAATCAACTTGTAATAGATATTACACGAACCGAAAATAAAGAAATCGAGCACTCCTTCGAATTCGGTCGTCCCGTCTGTTTTTTCCGGCAGTCCTTTGATGGAAAAGTGAGTTATATGAATTTCATTGCAACGGTCAGTTATGCGGACGAAGAGCGGATGGTAGTCGTACTTCCCGGAGCAGGCGCGTTGATGGAACTGCAGACAGAAGATGTGCTGGGAGTACAACTTTATTTCGATGAAACTTCTTATCGTGCCATGTTCGAAGCACTGGAAGATACCATCCGTGCCAAAGGAAACCGCCTTGCCGATCTACGGGATACATTGCTGGGAACACAAAAACCCGGATTTCGTGAATTGTACCCCGTCCGCTTTCCGTGGCTCAACAGTACGCAGGAAACGGCTGTAAATAAAGTATTATGTACGCGCGATGTCGCCATTGTCCACGGTCCTCCGGGAACCGGAAAGACTACCACCCTCGTGGAAGCGATTTACGAAACGCTTCACCGCGAACCGCAAGTGCTGGTCTGCGCTCAAAGTAATACTGCTGTGGACTGGATCTGCGAGAAACTGGCAGACCGGGGAGTAGCCGTACTTCGTATTGGCAACCCCACGCGTGTAAACGACAAAATGCTCTCTTCTACCTACGAACGCCGCTTTGAAAGCCATCCGGCATACCCCGAACTCTGGGGAATCCGTAAATCAATCCGTGAAATGGGTAGCCGGATGCGTCGGGGAAGTTATTCCGAAAGGGAAGGTATGCGCAGCAGAATGAGCCGTCTCCGCGACCGTGCCACGGAACTGGAAATCTTAATCAATGCCGATCTTTTCGACAGTGCCCGTGTGATAGCTTCTACTCTGGTCAGCAGCAACCATCGTTTGCTCAACGGACGGCGCTTTCCCACTCTGTTTATAGATGAAGCCGCCCAGGCACTCGAAGCTGCCTGTTGGATCGCCATCCGGAAAGCGGACCGCGTAATCCTTGCCGGAGATCATTGCCAACTTCCTCCTACAATCAAATGTATCGAAGCTGCCCGTGGCGGACTGGATCACACTTTGATGGAAAAAGTCGTGCAGCAAAAACCTTCTGCCGTTTCGCTGCTCAAAGTGCAATACCGGATGCATGAGGCAATCATGCGCTTTCCTTCCGAATGGTTCTACAACGGGGAACTGGAAGCCGCACCGGAAGTGCGCAACCGGGGTATTCTTGATTTCGACACTCCCATGAACTGGATAGATACCTCGGAAATGGATTTCCATGAGGAATTTGTAGGCGAAAGTTTCGGACGCATCAACAAGCAGGAAGCCAACTTATTGCTGCAGGAACTGGAAGCTTATATTAACCGGATCGGCAAAACACGCATATTGGACGAGCGTATCGACTTCGGTCTGATTTCTCCCTACAAGGCACAAGTGCAATACTTAAGAAGCAAAATCAGAGGAAACAGCTTTCTACGCCCTTTTCGCAGCCTCATCACAGTCAATACGGTCGATGGCTTTCAAGGGCAGGAACGGGATGTCATCTTTATCAGCCTCGTACGGGCAAACGAAGATGGACAGATCGGCTTTCTCAATGATTTAAGACGAATGAATGTTGCCATTACCCGCGCCCGGATGAAACTTGTAATTCTGGGAGATGCAACGACTCTTGCCCAACATCCATTCTACCGTAAACTGATGCAATATATCCGTCAGTCCGGAACCCCTGTTTGAGCTCCATACTGTACGGAAATGAAGAATGAAGAATTGGCTGCGCTATCACGCTGCAAAGTAATTCTTCATTCATCATTCAAAACCGTACCGAAAGAAACAAACTGAAAACGACCGAGATTTCGGATTGATCCCCTATTTCATATAGAGAAATCAACGGGTCCGAGTTGCTTCTACATAAAGAGTTTTTCGGGCATTCTATTGTCATCTGTCAGCTTTTAGTGTTTAAACATCTACAAAACAGGCGTTTATATCATGACAATAAGACCTGATAATAAGGCTGACAGTAGAAAAACAGGCGTTTTATTGTCAGCCCATTACCCAAAGATAAATCCTGCAATTTAAATATCCTCTCCTTCTCCTTGTATTTTTTGAGCGCTCACTTTGCTCATGACAACCAATCAAAGCAGTTGTGCCATACCGGTAAAACAGTTGTGCCAACGTAGTGACACAACCGTGCCAACACGATGGCACAACTGTGCCAAGCCTTTGGCACAACCGTTTCCAATAGAAGAAACAACAGTTCCAAGCAAGGAAACGACAATTCTATAAACACGAAACAGCAGCTTTCTACAGATGAGCAAGCAAAAACATCCGCCCAGTCATTTATCCCCTTCAAGATTCGCAAGAATAAGAGAAATCATTGATGCCTCCTATCAGAATTGAAAAAAGAGGCTGACAATAAAACGCCTGTTTTTCTATTGTCAGCCTTATTATCAGGTCTTATTGTCATGATATAAACGACTGTTTTGTAGATGTTTAAATACTAAAAGCTGACAGATGACAATAGAATCTACTTAATTCTCGAATGTATATATCCCCTATAATAGATGTTTTTAACTTCTGATTTGTAACAAGAGGATGCGAAGGACTAATATACTCACCTACCACCTCCCCCTACGGGTACTCCTCCTTCCCGAAGGGAGAAGATTTAAGATACTAACGACTTTTTAGTCGGCCCCAATAAAGATACTGCCTACTTTTTTATTTAATTCATTTCCATACAGAAATGAATCAAACTTTTGATGTTGCTTAGAATTTGACGGTTACTTCTGCAATTTTGTTTCCATAAGTCCAGTCTGGTCCTTCCAGAATCAGGCGTATAGCTTCCTTATCTAATGATTTGCAAAGACTTTCTTTGACTCTGATAAAGTAAGGACGCCCTTCCTTGTTTACGCGGAAAGTCAATACAACCTTTCCTTTGACTTTAGCGCAAGCTTCGTCTGTGGGATGAATCAAGTTCTTTTTGAGATACTTTTTATACTGTTTCATTCCCATCACGGGCTTCGGAGCAACAGAACTCTGCGAATTGCCAGAGCCTTTTAATGTATCAGATTCTTTTGATGTATCGGAGTTTTGCAAGATACCCGGAGCCTTTTTCAAGTCTTCTATTGAAACGGTGGAGACGGCTCCTGTTACAGTCCTTTTTTTCTGTGTGCCATATCCTACTACCACGACTTCATCCAGTGTTTGTCTGTCACTTTCATTCATAGCTATGAGCATTGTCTGACTGGTGTCTACTTGCATATCAATGCGATTATAACCGATATAATTGATGGTTAAATCTTCATTACCTTTCATTTTGATCAATGAGAATTCTCCGTTGAGGTCTGTTATGGTTCCGATATTGGTTCCTTTATAACAGATATTAGCTCCAACGAGTGGTTCTCCATTTTCATCTGTTACCTTTCCTCTGATGATGTTGTTGGCTTGGGCAGTCAATTTAGTAATTTTCATCTTTTTTCTGTCAGACTCGGAGACTGAAGTATCTGTAGCCATCGCTACAGTCACCTCTTCCGAAACTTCAGCTGGAGTAATCACTTCTTCCATGACCGGAGCTGGTGTAGGAACGGTCGTAGATGCTTTGGCAGGTATTGTTGCGGGAGTTGCTGCGGCAGGAATCTCTCGGGATTTAGAAGCTTCTTTGGTCTTGGCCACTATATCTTTTCCGACTATTTCCTTTTCGGTAGGGATGTGGCTGGAATCTGGGGTCATCTTTTGTATGGATACGGAAGAAACTTGCTCTAATACATTATCTTCTATACTCTGTTTCAGTAACAGAAAATAGCTGCTGATTCCGATTCCTATCATCAGACAGGCAGCGATGCTCCAGGTGATGGCATACTTATTTCTTTTCTTGGCCGAATGAGCGTTTACCCTCATCCGCAATTGACGAATCTGCTGTTCGTGATCCCCTTCTACTTGGTGGTACCCATCCATAGCATCGGCCAGAAAAGGATCTTTCATCGACTCTTTTTCCAGTCGATGCGCCTCTTTTCCTTTGCGGAGTCCTCGTATGTAGTCCAATAGTTTCATAGGGTTTGTTTCTTGATACAAATTTTTAAGTTTCGCTTTCCGTTCTGGATATAGCTTTTCACGTTATTGAGCGTAAATCCGGTTTGTTCCACAATATCCGCATACGACATTTCTTCTAAGAAGAAACGTGTAATGCTGGTCCGTTGTTCTTCGGGCAGCTTTTCCAGACAATGATGCAATGCCTTTAGCTGATCTTCCGAACTTTCCTCTTCACTTAATAGATGCAGAAATTCGTCGGATTCCATAATATTAATGGTGTAATCTAACGGAATTTCTTTGTTTTCCTTTCGTAACAGTTGCAGACAGTGATTCTTCGCTACCCGGTAGAGCCACGGCCTGAACACTTTTATTTCATAGTTACTAATCTTAGGCAGCAAGTCCTCGAACATCTGCATGACTGCTTCTTGCGCCCGGTCCTCATCTTGCAGATATTTCAGGCACAGTCCGTACGTTAACGGGATATAACGGTTGTATAATTCACCGAAATATTCCGAATCCCCGGACTTCATGTAGTGCGTCAGTAGTTCCTCGTCCGTTAACTTTGATATGTTTCTTTTGAAAAACAGAACTTTTTTTGCTGTCAAAGATAGACATAGCAATTAGAAATAGCAACGTGTAGAAGAAAAATAAAAAAAACTTCGATTGGTTTATGGAATCCGTGTGGAATCTGCATCTCTATAGTAAAAGCGAATTAGTTGTAACATTTTAAAAAGATAAAGTTATGAAGACAAACCAATTCAGAGCAATGATGCTCGCAATGATGTTAGTGATTACCACATTGGGTACGGTATGGGCACAACCTTTGATTGTAAAGGGAACGGTGACAGATGGATCGGACGGTTCTCCGTTAGTAGGATGTGCGGTGACTGTAAAAGGAACCTCTCGCGGGGCTATTACAAACCTGCAAGGGCGGTATAGTATTGAGGCAAAAAAGGGAGAAACGCTTGTTTTTAGTTATATTGGTTTTGAAAAAGCAGAAAGGGTCGTGCGTTCGGAAAAGATCAATGTAAGCCTTAAAGTAAGTTCGTCGGAAATACTGGAAGAATGTGTTGTCGTTGGATACGGCACTCAACGGAAGATGACAGTCACCGGAGCTGTCTCGACCGTAGATCTGGCAAGCCTCAGACAACCGGCTGTATATATGGACGCGGTAAATACGGAAGAATATCAATCAATCCATGAAAATGGTTTCAAGCAAGTGGGCGAGTTTCCGCTTTCTACTTTTTCCATTGATGTGGATGCTGCTTCTTACAGTAATATGCGCCGCTTTATCAACAGCGGTACATTACCCGTTGCCGATGCTGTCCGTACAGAAGAATTAGTGAATTATTTCTCTTACGATTACGCAAAGCCGACCGGAACTGATCCGGTGAAGATAACCATGGAAGCAGGTGTTTGCCCTTGGAATACGGCTCACCGTCTGGTACGTATCGGACTGAAAGCGAAAGAAATACCGACTGACAACCTGCCGGAATCCAATCTGGTGTTTCTGATTGATGTTTCCGGCTCGATGTGGGGACCTACCCGTTTGGACTTGGTAAAGTCGTCTCTGAAGTTATTGGTGAACAACTTGCGTGATAAGGATAGGGTAGCGATTGTAGTGTATGCAGGCAATGCCAGTGTGAAACTGGAATCGACTCCGGGCAGTGACAAACAGAAAATACGAGATGCGATAGACGAGCTTACATCCGGTGGCTCTACCGCTGGTGGTGCAGGTATCCAACTGGCTTATAAGGTGGCTAAGCAAAACTTCCTTCCTAAAGGAAACAATCGTATTATTCTTTGTTCCGACGGCGATTTCAATGTGGGTGTTTCTTCTGTGGAAGGCTTGGAGCAACTGATAGAAAGAGAACGTAAAAGCGGAGTATTTCTGAGTGTGTTGGGCTATGGAATGGGTAACTACAAAGATAACAAAGGACAGGCTTTGGCTGAAAAAGGAAATGGAAATCATGCCTATATAGACAACTTGCAGGAAGCCAATCGCGTTTTGGTGGGTGAGTTTGGAGCTACACTTCATACGGTAGCCAAGGACGTGAAACTGCAAGTCGAATTTAATCCTGCTCAGGTACAGGCATATCGTCTGGTTGGTTATGAGAGTCGTTTGCTGAAAGATGAAGATTTTAATAATGACGCCAAGGATGCCGGTGAACTGGGAGCCGGACATACGGTAACCGCTTTCTATGAAGTGATTCCCGTAGGCGTGAAGAATGACTATGTAGGAAAGGTGGATGATCTGAAATATCAAAAGAAACAAAAAGAAACGGTGAAACCAACCGGTTCCAATGAATTGCTGACCGTAAAATTACGCTATAAAGCTCCGGATAAAGACGTCAGCAAAAAGATGGAGCTTCCCTTCGTGGATAACAAAGGAAATAATGTTTCTTCCGATTTCCGCTTTGCCTCTGCCGTAGCTATGTTCGGTCAGTTGCTCCGGAACTCTGATTTCAAAGGGGATGCAAGCTATGATAAGGTGATTGAACTAGCCAAACAAGGACTGAATAATGATGATAAAGGATACAGAAGAGAATTTGTCCGTCTGGTTGAGACTGCTAAAGGGATAACACCTAAGGATTAAAGCCTACATGAGTCGATTGATAGAACACTGGTAAAAACAGATGTAATCATCGAATAGATAACTATTTCGTTTAACTAATTTGAGTTCGTTCCAAAATCAGTATGAAATAAGAATGAATATTGCAATGCGGATGAAAGGAAGTGGTAATAAAAAGAAAAACCGCAAATAGTCATGGACTGTTTGCGGTTTACTTCTGCACGGGAGGAGAGGCTCGAACTCCCGACACCCGGTTTTGGAGACCGGTGCTCTACCAACTGAGCTACTCCCGTGTTTGCGGCTGCAAAGGTAGTATAAACTTCCGAACCTGCAAATGTTAGGGTAAATAAATTTCCAATTATTTTAATTTTTCCCATTCATCGGGCTTAAAACCTACCAGAACGAAGCTGTCGGTCACTACTAACGGACGTTTCACCAATTTACCGTTAGTTGCCAATAAGGTGATTTGCTCTTCTTCGGTCATAGTTGGCAGCTTCTCACTCAGTTTCAGCTCTTTATATACCAAACCACTAGTGTTGAAGAATTTCTTTATCGGTAGTCCGCTTCGCGGAATCCATGCTTTCAACTCCTCCACCGTAGGGTTATCTTCCACAATAAGCCGGTTAGTGTACTCAATGTTATTTTCTGTTAGCCATTTCTTGGCTTTTTGGCATGTGCTGCATGCCGGATATTGCAAAAATAAAGGTGTCATACTATATGTTGTTTATTGATTCATACTTAAAAACTCAAACCTCAGAACTTAATACTTAAACAAGCATCTGCAAATCTTGATACATAATCCGATAGGCAGCCGTTTTTTTGTCTAAGGCAAGAGGGTATGCCCGTGAGGAAGAAGGCATCCTGTAGAGTCTCATCGCTCGTCCTTCGAATACGAATTCTGCATAATCGCCTACTTTGGGTTCGCCTACTTCCAATTGTTCACGGAGTGTGTCCGTCGCTTTTTGTCCGGTGGTGACGATGGCCCTGCATTCGGGCAGTTGGCGGAGTAATGCTGCAATATCCGTCGGCTGTACTACTTCGAGGAACTTGTCCGAAGCATTATCCTGCAAACGCCGGATAGAGGAGGCGGTATCGAACAGGGCGATTCCTTTTTCGTTTAGAAAATCAACGATCTGTTCCCGGCAGAATGCTTTCCGGCTCTCATTCAGAAAGTGTTCTTTGTCTCCGAAAAATAAAAGTCCGACAATGCGCCACATATCATTATTCAGGTTCGGATAGTAAAAATCCATCGACCACCGTTTCCTTTGTGGCGGAAAGCTTCCCAGCATCAGCAGCTTTGCTTTCGGGGGAAGAAAAGGTTCCAGCGGATGTTTTTCGATTTCAATTTCCATGCTTCTGTAATTTCTTACAAAAATAACGAATCTATTCTTTTCATTCAAAATAGTTACAGAAAAAAACAGTTTTAAAAAATTTTGGCTATTTTTGCACGGTAATGACAAAACAACATATTGGAATACTTTTGAAAACAAGAATACTTATAAGTTGCTGTTTTATAGGCTTGTTATTTTTCTTTGAAGAAGGTTGTTATGCTTCGCAGTCAGAACCGAAAGAAAATGTGAGAGTCTCTTCTGTTAATTTTACGGTGAGGGGACGGGTTATTGATGTGTATGGTGAACCGTTGATCGGAGCGACAATCAGAGAGAAAGGCGGAGCGAATGGAACAGTGACAGATGTTGAGGGGAATTTCTTCTTATCCGTTCCGGATAGTGCTATACTGCAAATTTCTTTCGTGGGTTACGAGTCTCAGGAAGTCGGCGTACAGGGCAGGTCGATGCTTGAAATATGTCTGAAGGAAAGCATTCAGCTGCTTGATCATGTGATTGTTACCGCTTTGGGGCTTGAAAAGAAAGAATCTTCTTTGGCCTATGCTGTGCAGAAGGTGAGGGGAGGAGAATTGAATCGCGTGAAAGAAGTGAATATGATCACTGCTTTGGCGGGGAAGGCAGCCGGTGTGCAGGTCAGCAAGAACTCTTCCGGTATGGGCGGGTCGGCGAAAGTCAGTATTCGTGGGGTGCGCTCGGTAGCCGGAGACAATCAGCCTTTGTATGTGATAGATGGAGTTCCTATGTCGAACTCCACTTCGGAACAGGCTTATTCGGCTATTGGCGGTACGGCAAATGCCGGAAACAGGGACGGAGGCGACGGTATCTCCAATCTGAATCCGGAAGATGTGGAAAGTATCAGCATCCTGAAAGGAGCTCCAGCCGCAGCCTTGTATGGTAGTCAGGCAGCCAACGGAGTTATTCTTATTACGACCAAAAAAGGAAACTCCGTAGGGCGGAGAGATATTCATTTCTCTACCGGATTGACTTTTGAGAAGGCTTTCTGTCTGCCCAAAATGCAGAATAACTATGGGGTAAGTGATGTGACAGACAGTTGGGGGGAGAAAGAAAACCTCATGGCTTATGATAATCTGAATAACTTTTTCCGTACCGGACTGACGTCGATCACTTCCGTATCCGTCAACTCCGGAAACGATAGACTGCAAACTTACTTCTCCTATGCCAATACGACCGGGCGTGGCATTCTGAATGAAAACAAACTCTCCAAGCACAATATCAATCTGAGGGAGACCGCTGTACTCTTCAATAGCCTGCTGAAACTGGATGGTAATGTGAACGTCATGAGGCAGACGGTGAAGAATAAACCTGTATCGGGAGGTTTCTATATGAATCCGCTGGTAGGGCTTTACCGCTTTCCTCGTGGCGAAGACTTGTCATATTATAAAGATAACTATGAACACTATGATGAGGAAAGAAAACTGAATACACAAAACTGGCATACTTTTACTGAGGACTTCGAGCAGAACCCGTATTGGATACAAAACCGTATACAGAGTAAGGAAGCGCGTACGCGATTGATCCTCTCTCTTTCCGCCAATTTGAAAGTGACCGGTTGGCTGACGCTTCAAGCTCGTGGTAATATGGATTATTCAGCCGATAAACTACGTCAGAAATTCTATGCCTCTACCGCTACGGCACTGTGTGGAATGAACGGGCGTTATATTGAAATGGATTATCAGGAAACGCTGATGTATGGAGACGTGATGGCGATGGCTAAGAAGAAACTGAATGATTTTACGTTGGATATAGCTATTGGCGGCAGTATCAATGATAAGGTTGTTAACTCCACCCGTATTGATTCGAAGAATGCTTCTCTAAAATTTGCCAATGTGTTCAACCTTGCCAATATCGTGATGAGCAGTTCTGCCAGTATTGACCAGAAAATAGATGCTCACTACCAACTGCAATCTGTCTTTGCAACAGCACAGGCTGGTTATAAAGAAGGAGTCTTTCTAGATCTGACCGCACGTAACGACTGGTCATCTACACTAGCTTATACAAAATACGAAAAGAAGGGATTCTTTTATCCTTCCATCGGAGTATCTTTTCTCCCCGATAAGTGGGTGAAGATGCCCGAATGGGTTTCGTTCTCAAAGTTACGCGGAGCTTATAGCATTGTAGGCAACGGGGTACCTCCCTTCATTACTTATCCCGTATCGTATGTGACTGCCGGCGGAGGAATGCTGGCAAGTGATGCCGCTCCTTTTGCGGAGATGAAACCGGAAATGACACATTCTGTCGAACTGGGTATGGAATGGAAATTCTTGCAGCACCGCTTGGGATTGAACCTGACTTATTATCGTACCAACACTTATGAACAGTTTTTCAAACTCCCGGCACTTGCTGGAGATAAATACGCCTATCGATATGTAAATGCGGGAGACATTCAGAATCAGGGATGGGAGATCACGCTGGATGCCACTCCGGTACTGACTTCTGACTTTACATGGAAGACTTCCATGAACTTTTCTGCCAATAAGAATAAGATCGTAGAACTTCATGAAGAGTTGAAGGAGTTTGCTTACGGACCTACCAGCTTCTCTTCCAGTTATGCGATGAAACTGGTGAAAGGCGGTTCGATCGGCGACATTTACGGTAAAGCCTTTATACGTGATGAAGAAGGTCATATTCTGTATGGAACGGAGGGAGATTATAAAGGACTTCCGTTGGTAGAGGGTGACGGGAATACCGTAAAAGTGGGAAATGCCAATCCTGTTTTTATGTTGGGATGGGATCATTCTTTCTCTTACAAAGGTTTTAGCCTTTACTTCCTGCTCGACTGGCGATATGGAGGTGAAATCCTTTCGCAGACTCAGGCGGAGATGGATCTTTATGGAGTTTCGAAGGTTACGGCACAAGCCCGTGATAAAGGATATGTCTCGTTGGAAGGCCGGCAGATAAGCGATGTAAAGGGATTCTATAAGAATGTGGTCGGCGGACGTGCCGGAGTGACCGAATACTATATGTATGATGCGACCAACCTCCGTCTGCGGGAAGTCTCACTGAGTTATAGCTTCCCCCGAAAATGGATACAGAAAACGAACGTACTGAAGGACCTGCAACTTTCCTTTGTAGCCCGTAACCTTTGTTTCTTGTACAAGAAAGCCCCTTTCGATCCTGATCTGGTACTTTCTACGGGAAATGACAATCAGGGAATTGAAGTGTTTGGCATGCCTACCACCCGCAGTCTGGGCTTTACGTTGAAATGTGAATTTTAAGAGCAGGAGGGAAGATGATGAAAGGACATATTTATATATACTTGTTGGGTATTCTGCTGCTCTCTGTCAGCTGTACAGGGAAGTTCCGTGAATTTAATACCGATCAGTCGGGTATTACGGATGAGGATTTGGTGATTGATGATAATGGCTTCGGCATCCGTCTGGGAATTATCCAGCAAGGTATTTACTTTAACTACGATTTCGGTAAAGGCAAGAACTGGCCTTTCCAATTGATACAGAATCTGAACGCGGATATGTTCTCCGGCTATATGCACGATGCCAAACCGCTGAACGGAGGTACGCATAACTCGGACTATAACATGCAGGATGGCTGGAACAGTGCCATGTGGACACATATGTATTCGTATATTTTTCCACAAATCTATCAGTCGGAGAATGCCACCCGTGATACAGAACCTGCTTTATTCGGTATCACCAAAGTGCTGAAAGTAGAAGTTATGCATCGGGTGACGGACTATTACGGCCCTATTATTTATAAGAACTTTGCGAATGCCCGAAATCAATATCGCCCTGATACGCAGAAAGAAGTTTACTATGAGTTCTTTAATGAACTAGATTCGGCTGTTGTCTCTCTTGTCGGTTACATAGAAAAGAGGCCTGAATCCAACGGATTCTCCCGTTTTGATCTGTTGCTGGACGGTCAGTATTCTTCTTGGGTCAAGTTTGCCAATTCTTTGCGTCTGCGTCTGGCAATGCGTATTTCGGCAGTTGATCCGGATAAGGCATATACCGAGTTTCGGAAAGGATTGGAGAACGAATTTGGTGTTTTTGAAGCCGAAGATGAGCGGGTAGCGGTCTCGACACAATCCGGATTTACCAATCCGTTGGGAGAACTCAACCGTGTATGGAACGAAACTTATATGAGCGCTGCAATGGAATCTATTCTCACAGGCTATGATGATCCCCGGCTGAAAGTCTACTTTGAAGCCTGTACCGACAAGGCTTATGCAGGGGAGTATCGTGGAATCCGTCAGGGAACTTGTTTTGCACACAATCATTATGCAGGATTATCTAAATTGGCTGTCGATCAGAGTACGGATGCTCCTTTAATGAACTCTGCCGAAATCTGGTTTCTCCGTGCCGAAGCGGCTTTGCGTGGCTGGACTCCGGAAGATGAAGAAGAATGTTATCTGAATGGTATAAAAGCATCCTTGCACCAGCACGGGATTTATCAGATGGACGACTATCTGAACAGCGAACGAACAGCCGCTGACTTTACTGATACGTATGATGCTGAAAACAACATTCCTGCCCGTTGCCGGGTTTCTCCTAAATGGAATCCGGCAGATGATAAAGAAGTGAAACTGGAGAAGATCATTACACAGAAATGGATTGCCATGTTTCCGGAGGGCTGTGAGGCATGGGCTGAACAACGTCGTACGGGATATCCGCGTCTGTTTCCGGTACGCTTTAACCATAGCAGAAACGGGTGTATCGATACGGAGACGATGATACGCCGTCTCAACTTCCCCGGTACCCTGCAGACAGAAGATAAAGAACAATACTCAGCTCTTGTTGAGGCCTTGAACGGACCGGATCATGGAGGTACCCGACTTTGGTGGGATACAGGAAATAATCGTCTGGATTAAAATAGTAGTGTCAGAATGTGAATATATGTATAGGTTTAACTATTTTTGCACCTTCATTTAAACACATTTGTCATGAAAAAGATCATTTCTGCTCTTTTCCTGTGTATGCTGCTTTCTGCCGTACCGGAATTACAGGCACAAAACATTCAGTTACATTATGATTTCGGACGTTCCCTGTATGATAAAGACTTGAAAGGGCGTCCATTGTAAACTTCTACAGTGGAGAAGTTCCATCCCGATAACTGGGGAAGTACTTATTTCTTTATTGATATGGACTATACTTCCGAAGGTGTCGCTGCCGCATACTGGGAGATAGCCCGCGAACTGAAATTCTGGAAGGGTCCTTTCTCTGCCCATCTCGAATACAATGGCGGATTAGCAAAAGGATTCTCCTACAATAACGCTTATCTGGCAGGAGCCACCTATACCTATAATAACGCTTCTTTTTCAAGAGGCTTCACCTTGACAGCCATGTACAAGTATATTCAGAAACATCGCTCTCCGAATAACTTCCAGTTGACAGGAACCTGGTACATGAACTTTTGCAAGAACCTGCTCACCTTCTCCGGCTTTGCCGACTGGTGGCGAGAAGAAACGAACTATGGAAAAACAATCTTCCTGTCCGAACCTCAATTCTGGGTAAACCTGAACCGTATAAAAGGAGTAAATAAAAACTTTAACCTGAGTGTTGGCTCCGAAGTGGAACTGAGCAATAACTTCGGTGGTCGTGACGGCTTCTATGTGATTCCGACACTGGCTCTGAAGTGGACGTTAAACTAAACTTTAAGATACGAAATCCCGAAACGGATATACATAAATTATTGAATAAAATATCGAATGAAAACAGATTTGATCTATGGCGTAGAAGACCGCCCTCCATTTAAAGATGCCCTGTTTGCTGCCTTGCAACATCTGCTGGCCATCTTTGTAGCCATCATAACACCTCCTCTTATCATTGCAGGTGCGTTGAAACTGGATGTTGAAAAAACAAGCTTTCTGGTATCTATGTCCCTTTTTGCTTCGGGTGTATCCACGTTTATACAATGCCGTCGAATTGGTCCGATAGGGGCCAGGTTACTTTGTATTCAAGGCACTAGTTTCTCTTTTATCGGGCCCATTATAGCTACCGGATTGGTAGGCGGACTTCCCCTTATATTCGGTTCCTGTATAGCTGCCGCTCCCATCGAAATGGTTGTCAGCCGTACTTTCAAGTATCTTCGCAATATTATCACTCCGCTGGTGTCCGGTATTGTCGTGCTGCTCATCGGATTGAGTCTGATTAAAGTCGGTATTGTTTCTTGTGGCGGCGGATATAGTGCAATGGATGACGGCTCCTTCGGCTCGTGGGAAAATCTCTCTATTGCAGCACTCGTCTTGCTGAGCGTCTTATTCTTCAATCGATGCAAAAACAAATACCTGCGCATGAGTTCCATTGTTTTCGGTCTCTGTCTGGGCTATGGATTGGCTTTCGCTTTGGGCAAAGTGAATATGAGTGCGCTCAATGTTGAGATGCTGATGAGTTTCAACATCCCTCAGCCCTTTAAATATGGTGTTGACTTTAATATCTCTTCGTTTATCGCCATCGGTCTGGTCTATCTGATTACCGCCATTGAAGCTACGGGGGATGTGACAGCCAACTCCATGATTTCCGGACTTCCGATTGAAGGGGATTCATACCTGAAACGTGTTTCCGGCGGTGTGATGGCAGATGGATTCAACTCTCTCCTGGCAGGCGTTTTCAACTCCTTCCCGAACTCCATCTTCGCACAGAATAACGGTATCATTCAATTGACCGGAGTTGCCAGTCGCTATGTAGGCTATTATATTGCTGGCATGCTTGTCCTGCTCGGATTATTCCCCATTGTAGGAGCCGTCTTTTCCCTGATGCCCGATCCGGTATTGGGTGGTGCTACCTTATTGATGTTCGGTACCGTAGCAGCCGCAGGTATCCGTATCGTCTCTTCGCAGGAAATAGGACGCAAAGAAACCCTGGTATTGGCAGTCAGCCTCTCTTTAGGTCTGGGTGTAGAATTGATGCCGGATGTTTTAAAACAAGCTCCAGAAGCGATTCGGAGTATATTCTCCTCAGGAATCACCACTGGAGGTTTGACTGCAATTATTGCTAATATAGTAATACGGGTGAAGAACTAGGTATTAGGTATTAATACCTAAATTACTCATTTTATCCGTGATACGGAAGGGGAAATCGGGGTATTCGTAAAGGCTGAAACGAGGTTCGGTTTCTCCTTTTGTATAGCTCCAGATGGATGCGTAGTCTTCCGGATCTTCCCCCATTTTGCCAAGTTGGCGCAGATAGGCAGCCAATGATTTGTTCTCTACGATATAGATCTGTCCCATCTGGTCAATAATAGGACTGTGATGACGGGTACTGTCATGCTCGAAACGCAGAATACGTTTTCCTTCTTCTGTCAATCCGACTAGCTGGAAAGTCATGCTCTTGCCGATGGCGGGTAAATTCAATACACTACGGTCTGTAGCAAGGAAAGGCAGATGATGTTTTCTCATAAAGCGCCTTATCTGTCTGGCAACATCCTCTTTTTCTTCCGCATCCACTTTGGTTTCCAGCAGCTTATACAACTCTTCCGCCTGTTCAGGATTCATCTGACCGTAGATCTTTTCCTCCTGTTGTTCCTGCATCGAACGGCTGTTCGGTGCAAACACTGCATAATTCTCATTGAATCCCTTCACAGAGAAAGTATAATAACATACCACTCCCAACGAATTAAGCACTTGGCGAAGCCGTGTCGTATGTCCCCTTCTCGAAGCAGCCACCGTATATACCAACTGATTCGTAATGATCCATCCGGCAGAAAGAATTTTCCGGATCGCCTCTTTGGCTTCAGGAGTCACCTCTAGCGGTGTCTGAAAATGCGTCTGAATGATAAACTGCTTCACACCAATAGCCGAAGCCTTCTCCTTAAACTCACGTAAAATATCGACCAGTTCATCATTGATACGCATCGGCAAATAAGCCAGCAAGCGAGAACCTAACCTTACCCGTTGCAGTTCCGCATACTTTTCTCCTTCCGGACGTTCGAGATTCGCCCTTTGTTTACGTACTGCCATGCGGTAGACAGCCTCCAATATATTCCGGAGCGTCTTATTCTGACTCATCAACGCATCTCCGCCAGTGATAAGAATATCCCTCAACTGCGTATCTTTCTCGAAATACGTCATCAACCGTCGCAGCTTACTGTCCCAAGCTTCCTTCGGACGTAACGTTTCAAATTCAAAGTTTAACCGCTCGCTCTGGAAATCATACATACGCTGGCAAGACGCACAAAGACCTCCGCAAGCCCGTCCCATCGTATCAGGAATAAGGATCGCCACTTCCGGATAACGCCGGTGAATATTATGTCCGTCAGGCAAAAGCCATCCTGCCGCGTTAGGTTTCCCTTCCTCTACAATATCCTCCTTCTCCCATGCACGAATATTGCCATACGTTTCCACCAACCGCGGTGAATAAAGAATATAACTCCGGATCGCATCATCATTGTACCCATATCCCGTAATATTCAGCAACGACAGATAATAAGGGGTAGCAAAGAACGGCATCCCCTTTTTGCGAGCCCTATTCAGCAAATACATCGTCTCCGACGAAAGCGAATTCCCCAAAAAACGATTCAGCTCTGCCGGACTCTTTACCGCCATCGACAAATGGAAACGGAAATCATTCCACCACTTGCTCACCAATTCATACTTCTCCTCATAACTCATCCCCTCCTCAAAATGGAACCGTACCGAAGGCTTCGACTTCCGGTTCTCTATCTTCTGAATCAGCAAATGCAACATCCGCTCCTTGTTCTCATCGCGTTCTTCACGCACCTCTTCATCCAGCCCCGTAGCCCACCGGTCATTCCGGCTCTTGATACGTTGCGGCGACGGCAAAGGAACAGTCTCCCCCTGCAAGCGTTTAAACAACTGGAACAATTCAATAAACAAATCCGTCGGCATCTCTATATTCTCCAACCTTTCCGTCAGAAACTGATATAGCAACCGAATCGTCTGTACTGACATATCCTGTCCCGTAGACAGTTCATGGACATCCTGTCCATCATAATGGAGTAAGAGTCGAATTTGCTCCCTCGCCTCCTTCGCCGTCTCGTTCACTACCTCACAAGCATCCAGATACATCAGCAACCCGGCCTTAAAATCCTCCACCGTAGGACTCTTTACAGCCATCTTCACCAACTCCGGCATCTCCTGATTATAGATTTGTTTCAACTGCGAAAAAGTAAGTACAAGCATTTTCTTTTGTTTCATAAGCATCCTATCTTTTTATCGACTAGCAAATTATTGACTAGTGTAGTAAATTATCGACTAATAAATTAACGACCAGCAGCCCCAACACCTCCAACACCCCGCAGGTCCCCCCCCCCGGCCTCGTCTGCCCGGCGTCAAGCGAAGGTCTTATTCACGGCGTCAAGAAGGGCAGACTGTTTGAGCGTAGCGAGTTTCTGCCCTTTAGCCGGGAATGAGACCTGAGTAGCCGGGCAGACGCAGCCTTGATTTTTTCTTTTTGGTACTTTTTCTTTTGCATCAAGGCAAAAGAGAAAAGTACATAAAGATAATAAAAAAAGCGAAGCCCCAAAAGCCCCGCTTTTCCAATCGTGTATTTCTTTACGATTTATTTTTTCTTTCTAACATTTCGAGCGACTTATTTTTTCGTCTCCGTGTCATCCTCTTTCCGTTTCGGTTCCTTCTTGGCCAGAAGAACGATATTATACACATAATCCGTCATCCATTGTTCCGAATATCCCAGACGTTCCTTGTATTGACGTACGGTAGCAGCTGTCTTGTGTACATCATCCGCCTTCCATACCTGCTTGGTGCAAACATCGTGAACCGTCTTCTGCGTCATCCCGTATAAAGCCTTCTTGAAGATAGACGGCATACGGAATTTCCATTGCATCAGGTTACCCATTAGCATCATCAAATCATTCGAGAAGCCCTGATACATAAACAGATAAGACTGAATATCATTTTGTGTGCGGCAGTTACGTTTGACAGAAGCATCTATCTCTTTGAAGAAACTCTCGTTCAATCCGTAGTCCTGCATCAACATTTTGCGTGAAGCCGATTTCTCTGCCAGTCCCAGTTTGCCGCCTTGCGTCGGTATTTTGAACAAACGTTTGAAGTTTGCTACATCCGGCAAGAAACGGATATTAGTGATACCTAAGTTGGTAGCGATGACTGACTGGAAATAAACCCTTGTCAGTGATATAAAATCTTCTACGTTGCCGACTTTTGTTTCATCGGATTTTTTTTTAAATAAACCAAATAAGCTCATTGTCCTATATCTAATTTTATGATTTACAAATTACAGATAGAGTCTGCGGAAAGATACTATCAAACAAGTCGTCCGCTAAATTGCCGCAAAGGTAGTAAAAACTGTTGGTTTTCACCAACATTCCAAGTCCTTTTCGATCTCCGGCATAGTCTCTTTCTTGAAAACGGGACTTTGGATGCCTGCTTTCTTTTGGGCGCGATAGTCGGAGAGCAGCCGTACTGCGTACTTCCCGAGAAAAAGAATGGCAATCAGGTTGCAGATAGCCATCAGCGCCATCGTGATATCTGCCAGGCTCCATACCATATCAAGAGTCGCAACAGAGCCAAAGAGTACCATGCCGCCTACCAATATCCGGTAGGAGTGCAGTACCCATTTCTTTTCGGTGATGAAGCGAATGTTTGCCTCTCCATAATAATAATTCCCCAGAATACTGCTGAATGCGAAGAAGAACAGTGCTACGGCAACAAATACCCCTCCGGATGCGCCGATCTCATTGGTCAGCGCCTGCTGAGTTAGTTGAACACCGTTGGCAGAACCGTCCAGCGGAGCACCGCTAAAAAGAATGATAAACGCCGTGCAAGTACAAATCAGTAGTGTATCGGTGAATACAGCCAGCGTTTGTATCAGCCCCTGCTTCACAGGATGAGTGACGTTTGCCGTTGCCGCCGCGTTCGGTGCCGATCCCATACCCGCCTCATTGCTGAAAAGTCCCCGCTTGATGCCTTGCATCAGTGCCATTCCGACTCCTCCTCCCAATGCCTGTTCCCAGCCGAAAGCGTGGCTTACGATCAGTGAGATGACTCCCGGCAACTGAGTAATATTGAGTAATACGATGACCAATGCCAGTCCTACGTATCCCAATGCCATAATCGGTACGATAATACTGCTTACCCGGGCAATGCGGCGAATTCCTCCGAAGATGATGAGAAGAGTCAGTGCGGTAAGTATCCCTCCCAACACCGTATGGTCGAAACCAAAAGCATGTTCGGCAGCGGCACAGATTGTATTGCTTTGTACCGAGTTAAAGGCAAAACCGAACGTAATACTGATAAGTACGGCGAAGAGCATCCCCATCCAAGGCTGTTTCAATCCCTTCTTCATATAATAGGCAGGGCCTCCGACGAAAGAATCCTTTCCGCGTATTTTATACAGCTGCGCCAGTGTAGATTCGATGAATGCGCTTGAAGCTCCCAGCAGGGCAATGACCCACATCCAGAAAACGGCTCCCGGTCCTCCGATAGCGATGGCGGTGGCAACCCCTGCCAAGTTTCCCGTACCTACGCGGCTGGCAATGGAGATGGCAAACGCTTGAAAAGAAGACACATGCTTTTCTCCGTGCTTTCCTTTTCCGGCAGATTCGCTGAGCAATACAATCATTTCGCGAATCATGCGGAACTGTACGAATCTTGTCCGCACGCTGAACCAGATTGCGCAGCCTAGCAACATGATAATCAGGATATAAGTCCAGAGAATATCGTTAATCTCGTTGATAAAGTTCATATTTGTATGGAAAAGAATATATTTAGGCACGGATTACACGGATTAACACGGTTTTAGTGCTATGATTACGTAAAATAACCGTGTTAATCCGTGTAATCCGTGCCTAATCCTCAATTTATAATTTAGTTCATTTCTAAAATGATAACTCTTGCATTATTCGCTTTTTATCCGAAAATAGAATTTATGATTTTCGAATACAGGCTCTACTATTTCATAACGAACAAATTTGGCGAGCAGATGTTCGGCTGCCCGTCGGGAAAGTCCGGTCTGGCGACAATAACGGTTGAGAGAAAGCAAAGTACCCTGTTCCAGCAGGTCGAGCAGGAGCTGTTCCCGTTCCGTGTATCGGATCAGTTCTCCCCGTGGACTGTCACTTTGCTGCCATACACGCAGATGAATAGGCGTCGCCAGGATATTCTCGTCCTTGATGCGGAGATAGGCGAGAGGTTTCCCGTTTTCATCTTTTGCATACACAGGCTTGTGCGGGCTTTCTTCGATGGTGGCCACCAGTACCTGCTTGCCTTCCACGATAAATGTCTGTAAAGTATATTCAACTTCCGGAATACAATAAAGTTGTGCAGCGGCTTCTATCATATATTTTTCTTCTTCAGATCGTACTCCGGCTATCCGTCCGTTGTCTTTAACGCCTATCAATAACCGCCCTCCGTCGGTATTGGCAAATGCCGAGAGGCTTTTTGCGATTTTCCGTGCGTCTGAAATTTCAAATTTGAAGTCCTGTTGCTGATGCTCTCCTTCAGCTATCAAACTATGTATATAATCCGTATCTGTAAGCGTTTTCATGGCTACAAAGGTAGGGAAAAATGGCGAAAAGCCCTTTTTTTAGTTTATTTTCGCAGATAAATTCAAAAAAAATATCGTTTTTATGCGTTTATTTCGGGAAACAGTGTATTTTTGCGGCACATTATTAACGAAAAAAATAAAAGGATTATGAAAGAATTGGTAGAAAAAGTAGCAGCTCTGTATGCTGACTTCGCAAAAGATGCTAACGCTCAGATTGAAAACGGTAACAAAGCAGCAGGAACTCGCGCTCGTAAAGCTTCTTTGGAAATCGAAAAAGCAATGAAAGAATTCCGTAAAGCATCTTTGGAAGCTTCTAAGAAATAAGATTTGGAAGTCTACTAAGATATCAGAAAAAAGAAAATTCCCCTTATCTCACAACCGGACAGGCGAGAGATAAGGGGAATTCTTTTATTTACTCCCGGTTCCACTCCTTACTTGCCTCAAAGCAAGGACACGCCTTGATCCATTCTTCCGGCTCTATCTCACCGTTCCCGTTGAGATCGGGACTGAGATCACGATGCCCGCAAATGCGGCAACCGGGAAAATCTTTCAGCAATGTGAGGATAAGCACCCGTAGCGAATGTTTCTGCCACGAAGTACGCGTATCTTTGGGCACTCCCCGACAGTCCAACCCACCTTCATAGCAGATCCCTATACTCTCCTTGTTGAAACCTCGTGCGTGAGCACCGATACGTCCGATAGGGCGGGTAGATTTGATATCACCGTTTCTGCGGATATAAAAATGATACCCCGTTCCGTTGAATCCGCGACGGCGGTGACACGTCTCCAAGTCATGCTCGGTGAAGCTCTTGTCCTCCCGGGTGGCGGAGCAGTGGACGACAATTAGATTGATTGTCCTCATGCGTCCGTACTGTTTTTGCGTTGGATACACTCCTTGTTGACGCACTGCAATGCCATCGCTTCCGACAACCTGCCTTTCAAGGAAAATATCTCCGCATGCATCTCCTTCACCCGGTCGCTCAGGTCGAAGTAATCTTTCAATACCTTTTCGAGCTGTGCCATCAGGAAGCCGTATTGTTCCTTCACAAGTTCGCTGAACTCTTTCACTTCCTGCGCCATTTGCTGGCGTTTCTTGCGACCTCCGAAGAAAGGGAGAATCGTCATAATAATATCAAGTATTTTGTCTAACATATATTTATTGAATCATTGGTGAATAAAGAAAATAGAATCGGGTAGAGTGATCAATCATATTAGTGAAAAAAACATGGCGGAGCTGAAATCTCCCCGCCATGTGTAGTTTACAGTCTTAAACTGTCGGGTCCGGTGCCTCGTCTCCATCATCCCCTCCGGGAGTGTTGCCGCCCGAACCGCCGTTTCCACCATTGCCGCCGTTTCCGCCTCCGTCTTCGTCACTCTTACCACCCAGCACGAAATCCACATTATTCTCGCTTCGGGTACTGGTGTGACTTGCGTTCATCAGCTTCAGCGCCTTGTCCGCAACGAACCGCACATTGACACGGCGAATGCTGCGTACCGTACACTCCTTCATCAGCTCCGTACCGTCACTGGTCAGCGTGATGTGGAACGTACCCAGTCCGTCAATTTTCACTTTGTCGCCTTGTGTGAGCGATGCCCGCAGTTGTTCCACAAAAGCCTCGATGGTATGCTTCACATCTCCGGCGGTCAGTGCCGACTTGCTTTCGATAGCGGTAGCTATCGTGTCGATGTCCATCACCCTCACATTGCCCGACTTCTGACGGATGTAATACAACATGGGAGCATTCTCCTGGTTTACATACTTTCTGCGTTGATAGCGTTCTACTAATACATTCATAATTTCTAAAAAGTTAAGGTTTGGTTAATACTTATGTGATGCTTTTTTCTAACAATACAAAGATACGAAATCTGAGAGGCGAAGTCAAGTAAATAGCACTTTATTTTCCCCTAATATATAAAATAAAATAGAAAAGAAAAGAGCCGGTATTTATACTATAAAATGTAATAATATATATAACTTGATATCTCCCTATCTGGCATGTTTCATCATATATTCCAATGGCGGAACGTAATCATATATTTTTGTCATAGACTGGTTGTGCCCGAAGTAGACGTTTCCTGTCTCCCCGTTGCGTTGTTTGGCTACGATGACCACTCCCAATCCTTCTGTCGGATACCCGCTTTCCTTGTCGATGGTGATGCGCTGCTGTGCCGGACGGTAGAGCAGCATTACAACATCCGCATCTTGCTCGATAGCCCCGCTCTCACGTAAGTGTGCCAGCTCCGGACGGCCTCCGGGACGGTTCTCCGACTCACGGTTCAACTGGCTCAGCAGTACGACCGGAATATGCAGCTCTTTGGCAAGCGACTTCGCTTTTCGGGTAGCTTGCGCTACTTCCTGTTCACGATTCCGGTTGAGCTGCTTGGTAGTCATGTCGCAAAGTTGCAGGTAGTCGATGATGACCATGTCACATTGTTTGCGGCTTTTCAGCAGTCGTGCGCTGGAGCGGACGTGCTCCATGCTGACAGAGGAGTTGTCGTCCACGTAAATGGGCAGTTGCGACAACTCGCCGGAGGTGGTATGTGCTTCCGCTACTTCCTGCGGATTGGCAAGCCCGTTTCGCCACCGGTATGGATTGATGTTGCTGGCAGCGAGTAACCACCGGTCGGCAAGGCGTTCCCCTTCCATTTCGAGGCTGTACACGGCTACCGCTTTTCCTGCTGATGCTGCACTGCGTGCCAGATGGAGGGCGAAGGCCGTCTTTCCTACCGAGGGACGGGCGGCGATAACCACCATCTCTCCGTCTTGCAGACCGCCTGTTTTCTTGTCCAGTTCGTTCAAACCGGTGGGAATGCCGGTGACGCCGTTCACGCTTTTGGCGATGCGGTCTTCGGCTTCTTTGAGGGCGTCGGCCATCAGTGTTTCCATATCCCGCATGTGGTCTTGGTGGCCGGATTCGCCTTCGAGCCGGTCGAGGAGGTTGTGGGCGTCTATCAGTGTGTCGCCGATGTCCATTGTTTCGTCCATGGCGCAGGCGAGGAGCTTGTTGAAGCCGAGAACGGCTTCGCGTGCCAGGTATTTCTGATGGACGATCTGCGCATGGTATTCGATGTGGGCGGAAGAGGCGACTTTGCTGCTCAGCTGTGCGATGGCGAATGCGCCGCCTGCTTCTTCCAGGTTGCCCCGGTGGACGAGTTCTTCCTTGACGGTGAGTATGTCGATCTTTTTGCCGGCCTGATACATGGCTGTCAGACAGGCGAAGATCAGTTGGTGACGGTTGTCGTAGAACATTTCGGGACGTAGTTTGTCGGCGACGAGTGGCAGGGCTTCCTGCTCTATCAGGCAGGCGCCTATGATGGCTTCTTCGAGTTCGGTGGCTTGTTGGTTCATGATGTTTGAGGTGTCGGGGTTAGTCTATGTATTCGTTCAGGAAAGCTTTGTCTTTCAGGTAAGTGGAGGCGTGGGCGATGAAGCGGGTGTCGTTGGTGTGGTAGTAGACATCTTCGATACGGTCGATGGCAAGTTGCCATTCTTCTTTCGTGAGCTTCTCCCATTCGTGGCGGGCACGGGCGACGTTGACTTTGGGCTTCCGCATGATCTGATGGTAGTTGTCCCAAAAGGTGTGGAAAGCTTTGGATGATTCTTCCTCTTTCTGAGAGGAGTCGGCAGGCTGTGCACTTCCAGTCCATAGGTCGTAGTTGATGATGCGGATATGGAAAGTCTTCTCCGGGTGGGGGAGGATCTCGATGATGCCTTCGCGTTCCAGCCTTTTGAAGAAACGGGCGGTCTTATACCGGGTCCATCCAAATAAAATACTCCAATGCAGGTTGCTGATAAGTGATTCGCCACGTTGGCAAAAGATCGTCAGTCCGTGAATGTTGTAGGTTGTTTCCGAATAGTTGGCGTGCGAGAGGACTTGGAAGAAAGCTCCCATATTTTCCAGCTGTCCGCTTCCTGTCTGTTGTTTTAGTAGTGTTCTGGGAATTTTGAAATAGCCTTGTTGAAAGGATGTCTCGGTAATTTGTTTCATTGAATCGTTATTAAATTAATATTATTGGTTGTGGACAAATGATCTTTAAATCCGGCCCGAAGGTACGAAATTGAGAATCTTTTGTCAAGTTCGTATGGACGGTTTTGGCGAATATGGACGGTGCTGGCGTATTTGGACGGAACGAGTTGAAAATAATGTTGGAATGTAATGAGAATAGCATTCGGTTTATGTCGAAAACAGGGGAGAGTGACAGGAAGGAAGACTTGAATGGTATGGGGAAAAGCCAAAAAGAGGAGATGGAGTGTAAACTTGTATTTGAGGGCAGGAGGGTTGCGGTGAAAGTCGCCGGGAAAAATAGAGGTTCTATTGGCTAAGAATAGAACCTCTATTGAGTAGAAATGGAGGTTCTGTTTGATGAAATTAGAGCCTCTATTTTGAGGATTTGCAGAAAAATAAGCCGCCCATACAACCGCCCGTTTTTGAGTGGATGCAACTGATTGAAATCTAGTCTGTTATGAGCATTAAAAAAAGAGACCCGCCCATACACCCGCCCATATATTATTAATAAATATAATTATCTATATTAATATTGTTCGGACGACTCACTTTTTCTGTGTTTTTTGCCCCTTTCATTCTTCCCCTGTTTCTTGCGTGCCGAAGCGGAAGTGCAGATGAATGTGAGACGGTCCCCAGAGGGATATCAGTATATATTGCTGGTTAGGGCTGAGACGTGTGGTGTTGTGCGTATAGTGTGCCTGTTTTAGGGCATTGAATAGTGATTCGTCATTTTCTATTTCTGCGCGCATTCTTTTGCTTGCCGCGTCTATGTTACTGTATTCCGGAAAGAATGTCATCGCCAGGTCGGAGAAAGCCTTGAATCCTTTGATGTCCCATGTAATCTCTCCGTTTTCGTTTTCTAAGTTCATTTTAATATAATTTTATTGTTACAAATATGTAGTGCAATTCTGTAAAGACATTGCAAAATTACTAAAAATATATTTGTTACAATAAAATATTTAAATTATTTTCTGGTTAATTCTTATATTTGTAATTAAAAATATATTTTAAATTTCACCTCTGTAAGCATAGCTTTCAATTCTTCTTTTTCCCTGTTGTTTTGTGTAGATATATTCATGATTTTTTTCTTTAGTCCCTGTTCGCATGTTCGTAGACTGGGAGTTTAGGGCTTTTAGGGGTATCGTGAACTCAACCTCTCTCTCGTTTGTTCTTTTCTTTTCTGCCGGATCAAATCCATCTGTCCGGCGAAAGTCAAAACAATGAATAAAATATACATATATAAGGTTCCAAGTTACTAAAATATTTGTATATTTAGAGTGTAAATTTTAATACTTAGTACAATGTTAAAAGTAGTAGCATTTATGAAGCAGGTAGCCGAAGAGCTACGGATGGGGGGAAGCTTTGGTACTGCGCACGTGTATCGTAGCAGTACCAATGCCATCATTGCTTATTGTGGGAAAGGGGATTTTTCTTTTGATAAAGTTACCCCGGAGTGGCTAAAAGGGTTTGAGGTACACCTTCGTGGGAGAGGATGTAGCTGGAATACCGTTTCTACCTATCTAAGGACATTCCGTGCGGTGTACAACCGTGCGGTTAATAGTCGGATGATTATTTATACACCTCATCTGTTCCGTTACGTCTATACAGGTACGCGTGCAGACCATAAGAGGGCACTGTGTGATGAAGACATGAAGAAAGTCTTTACTAAACTATCTTCATCTTCTGCCGTACCTACTACTGTACGGCGCGCACAAGAACTGTTTATATTAATGTTTTTGCTTCGCGGCTTGCCGTTTGTCGATCTTGCCTATCTGCGTAAAAGTGATTTGAGGGATAACGTGATCACTTACCGCAGGCGGAAGACGGGGCGCCCTTTGTCGGTGACACTTACACCGGAAGCGATGATCTTGTTGAAAAGGTATATGAGTCGTGATACCGATTCTCCTTATCTTTTCCCGCTGTTGAAAAGCGGTGAAGGAACGAAGGAAGCCTATCACGAGTATCAGTTGGCCTTGCGCAGCTTCAACCAGCAACTCATGTTGTTGGGCAAAATGCTGGGGTTGAATGATAGGTTGAGCTCGTACGCAGCCCGCCATACATGGGCCACGACAGCCTACTATTGTGAGATTCATCCGGGTATTATCTCTGAAGCGATGGGGCATTCCTCGATTACGGTGACCGAGACGTATCTTAAGCCTTTCCGTAGTAAGAAAATTGATGAAGCTAATAATCAGATTATTAATTTTGTAAAACGATCTATTATAGGAGTAGGCTGCTGATAACTAGACCGTTACTTTGTAGGTAACGGAGCCAAATGGCGTTGCAAAGATGGATATATTTTGGAAAACATGCAAACAAAAAAGATATTTTTTCTGATAAACTACTAAAAAAAGAGAAATAATACGATAAAACGACGGATTTCTTTTGCCAGGGCCTTATTAACCTTTGATTAAGATACAAAGAATTTCCTCCCCTCTGCCGTAGCTCAAAAGCAGGGGTAAAAATGTTTCATGATCAAAATGCTTGGTTTTTCATAAAAGCGGCTTTTCGGAAGCCGGGACAAAGGTGTGCCCGTTACCTACAAAGTAACGGGCTGAAGTTGTATGGTGAATATGCTTTTAAGTGTATTGTATAAGGGAAATAAAGGTCGAATGAATTAAGAAAAGGAGGTCGCACAAGGAATGAAAGGAATGAGAAATGAATTTTGAGAAGAAGAATTTGAAGACTATATTTTTATTATTTTTTTAATTTATAAATTAAAAGTTTTTTTATTATGAACAAAAAGTATTTAAGTGTCGTCCTGTTTGGAGCGCTATTAGCGGCTTCAGCGGGTACATTTACTTCTTGTAAAGACTATGATGACGACATCAAGGGGCTACAAGAACAAATTGACGGAAATCAAAGCTCCGTTACAGCTCTTGAAAAACAGCTGGCTACGTTAGATGCTGCTGCTAAGGCTGCACAAACGGCTGCCGATGCCGCCAAAGAAGCTGCTGATGCTGCTAAGGCTGAAGCTGAAGCTGCTAAGGCTGCCGGTGACCAGGCTGCTGCTGATGCTGCTCAGGCGAAAGCTGATGCTGCTGCCGCTCAGGAGGCTGCTGCTAATGCTAAAGCTGAAGCAATAGAAGAAGCTAAAAAGCAGGTGGAAGCGTTGAAGGTACTGTTGCAAGAGTCTATCGACGGAAAAGTTGACAGGGAAGTTTTTGAAGCAGCCCAAACTGCAATTGCAGGTAAAATTGAGGGTATCGAAGAAAGATTGAACAATCTGGATCCGGATCAGGTGGCCGAAGACATGCGCGATGCGAAGCAGGCTATTGCAACTTTGATGGCGGCATATGAAAACTTGAAAATTCAGTCGGCTACATTAGAAGAATATAAAGAAGCTTGTCTTGATTACACTGCTAATGCTGAAGCTATAAAGAAAGCCGTAGAAGATATCGCCACTGCTCAAACAGAAATTGAGAAACTGTGGAATGAAATCAACGGTGAAGGCGGACTGAAAGAACTGATTAACGGTAATGCAGAAGCTATTACAAATCTGAAGAACCAGACTGCTACAGATATGGCTAATCTGGAAGAACGTATCAATAATCAGTTGACTGATATTAAAAATGATATCAAGGACAATATCAAACCGGCTATTGCTGAAATTCAGAAACAAATCAGAGAAGAAATCAAACCTGACTTGGATCAATTGCACATATTGGTTGTAGCTCGTTTGTCAAGCATCACATTTGCTCCTGATTATATTGTAGACGGTGTTGAAGCTATTAAGTTCAGCTCGTTGAAGTATGGTGCGATGGACAAGAGTGAAAATGCAGAAATCCCTACTACTTATAAATTCTCTACAGCTGCTTTGGCAACTGCCAGCTACCACTTCAATCCGGCTAGCTTCAAGTTGGCTAACGCTGACTATAGCTACATTGATCGCACTGTTACAGTGATCAACACTCGTGCTGCTGCCAGCAAATGGGTTGAAATCAGTGGCGAACCGGTTGCTAATGCTGAAAAGGGTACAGTTGACTTCAAACTGCTTCGTCTGAACGCTCACTCAACTCAGCCGGAAAAGAGCGATGTGAATATGATCGCTTTGCAGGCTACATTGAAAGGTGAAGCTGTTGATAAAGACGAAACAGGTGCAGTGGTAACTTCTCCATACGTATCTATCTACGATGATATATTGGATGCATCAGATGTACGTATTGCCGATGATGCTACTTTAACAGAATGGGGAGCTGATGCTCATTACGCAACAACATTTGATGCTTGTAAACTAGAAGAACCTCGATACAAGATGTATTACAACGAAGTATTCAACTTGAAAGACTTGGTTGCAACTTGTTTCGGTGACAATGAAGAAACTAATATTCACCGTAAATTCCCGATCGAGGACTACAGCTTATCATATAGATTTGCTGTAGCAAGTTCTAAATATGAGATTGAAACAGGTGCTACTACTACTGACCAGCAGAAATGGATCAAATGTAATGATGCTGAAGCTGGTTTGTATCAGGCAGAAGATTTCAGCAAAGAAGCTATCGGTCGTACTCCGATCTTGAAAGTTGAACTGGTTGATGCTGACGGTAATGTAGTACGTCGTGGTTTCGTGAAAGTAGAAATCGGAGTTACTAAGAGTGATGATATGACTCTGCCTATGACTTTGGGAACATTGACTTACGAGTGCTCAACAACTGCTGCTACTTATGAAATGAACGAAGAATACATTCGTGAGAACCTGTACCGTAAGATTGCAAACAGTCTTGGTGAAGTTGGTATGAGCCACGAAGAATTCTGGAATCTGTATGACGCTTCTACTGCTACAACTGCTGTAACGAAGAACGGTAGTGCTTATGGAATGTCAGCTCCTAGCATCGTAGACGGTCCTACTTCAGCCGGAGTTGCAACTAAGAAGATTGTTTGGTCATTCAAACATGGTGAACTTGGTAAGATTGGTTCTACTTCTACTTTCGTAGCAAGCATTACAGTGAAGAACAAACTGGCTTCTTCTGAATATCCTGCTGCTGTAACATTCCAATTCACAATTGATGTGAAGTTGCCGACATTTGAAGAAAAACTGGTTAAGAATGATACTTATTGGACCTTGGCCGGTACTTCAGCTGATGATTTTGATGTGAATGTAACAGTTCCGACTGATAATGATGAAGATCCTGAAAACTGCCAGTTCAATCAAGATCTGGAAGCAGCTTATACAGAACATACAGTAACCGGACTTCCTAAATGTGTTGAAGATTACTATGAGATAATCGAAACTAGATCTAATGGTAAGGCTACTACGACTGTATTGTCAGGTGTTAAGATCAATGGAACTGTAATCTCTTTGGATAAGAATGATGATGCGGTTAAGAAAGCATTGAATAGCGAAGGTGGTCTGCAGGCTGTAGTTAAACATGTTTATAAATTGGAGAGCGGTGATGAGCTTTCACAACATAGCTTCGTGGTTAACTTTATCCGTCCTGTTAATCTGAATATGCCAGGTGAAATTTCTTTGCAGGATGCTAAGACTGGTGGTGATATCGCTAACTTCCAGCATAATAAATTATTGACAGACTGGAGAGGTGAAGCGATTACTGCTCCTTATCAGGAATCTGTTACAGGAAGTGTATCTTATTGGGACTTCAAGTATACTCCGAAGTATGAATATGTTGACGGCCACTATGTACAGACACAAGAAGCTAAGTTGAATGTGATAACTAAGAAAGTTTCTTTCACAGCTGTTAAGCCTGTAACTATGTATACTGCAACTGCAACATATAGCTATCTTAAATATAAGAAAGTTGGTTTCATGAAGTATGAGTGGGTTGAAGAAGATAGAGCTACTTTCACTGCTGAAGCAGAAACGCAAGCTGATGCTGATAAGGCTATTGAAGCTCAACTTCGCGCTAAGGGTTGGGAAATTCATCCTTTTGCTAAAGTAGATCAGATTGGAAAAACTGAATACACCAATAGAGTTATCTTAGAAGGTCAACTCGTTGAATACACTTACGTAGCAGGTATCGAGTATACTCCGGCTAAGTACGAATGGATTGATGGTACTTGGGAAGAAGTTAAACATGAACATTCTGACTATCCTAACTTCAACGGATCAGTTGATGGAGAAACTGCTGGATGCGGATGCTATGTATGGACTACTTACACAGAAACAACTGATCAATGGGTTGCTGGACAATACTGGTACTTCTATGGCCCATTCGGTGAAGTTAAATTGGATGTAACGAAAGCTACTACCAATTTGGCTAATGGTAAGTTGCCTAACGGTGCTACTTTGGTTCAGGAAGGTAATACTGTTAAGTATGTGAATGTTAATTCACCGGTAGGATCTGAATATAAGATCTTCATCCCTGCTACTGTAAATTACGGTTGGGGTACTGCTACTTCTCAGTTGACTATTTTGGTGAAACCTGTTAAGTAACAGTTGATAATGTGTGAATGTCTTTGAAATGATTCTTAGACAGAATAAATCTAAAAGGGGGCTCTACAGAAGGGCCCCCCCTTTTTCACAAAGTTTTTCATAAGACTTAAAATAAAAATATTATGAAAATAAGAAATTTGCTATTATTATCTCTGCTTACTGTCAGTAGTACTATGGCGTTCGCTCAGGAACAGCGAATCAAGGAAGAAGGTAAGACAGTGTTCAAACCTCATTGGTCTATGCAAGTACAGGCGGGAGCCGCTCACACAGTAGGCGAAGCCGATTTTACCGATTTGATCTCTCCGGCAGCAGCCGTCAATGTAGGGTATAAGTTTGCACCCGCATTTGGAGCCCGTTTAGGCGTAAGCGGTTGGCAGGCAAAGGCAGGATGGGTCACTCCTTCTCAAACCTATCAATACAAATATCTGCAAGGCAATCTGGACCTTATGGCAGACCTCAGTACTTTATTTTGTGGTTTTAATCCGAAACGTGTATTCAACGGATATATTTTTGGCGGCGTAGGATTGAATCATGCTTTCGATAACGACGAAGCAAATGCACTGGACACAAGATCTCACGAACTGGAGTATCTGTGGCAAGACAAACAAAACCTTGTAGCCGGACGCTTTGGACTGGGATGCGACCTGCGCCTCAATGACCGGCTGGCTATCAATATTGAAGGAAATGCAAATGCTCTTTCCGACAAATTCAATTCCAAAAAGGCAGGCAACTGTGACTGGCAGTTCAATGTTCTGGTTGGTCTGAATATCAAATTAGGCAAGAGCTATAAGAAAACAGCCCCGGTATACTATGAACCGGAACCGGTAGTGGAGCAACCGAAACCTCAGCCTGTGGTAGAAAAGCCACAGCCGAAACCGGAACCGGCAGTAGTAGTGGAACCGATGAAACAAAATATTTTCTTTGCTTTAAATTCTGCGAAAATTCAGAATGACCAGTTGTCGAAGATTGACGCGATGGTGGCATACATGGAAAAGTATCCGAACAGCAAAGTTGCCATCACCGGATATGCCGACAAAGAAACCGGTAATCCGAGAATCAACCTGGCCTTATCCGAGAAACGTGCGAAGAACGTTGCCGACGCACTGAAAGCCAAAGGCATCGCAGCAAGCAGAATCGTAACGGACTTTAAAGGAGATACTGTACAGCCTTACCGCGTGCCGGAAGAAAACCGGGTAAGTATCTGTATTGCGGAATAATATTTTCCCACTTCTCGTGCGGGGTTTTCCCTATTCCTCTATTCTATTAATAATAAGATGAGGTACCCTGCATGATGAGTAAAAAGAGGAAGCCCGTGCTTGTGAAAGCCCGGACTTCTGTAATGAACCCTTTTTTTCACTTAAATGTGAAGAAAAACCCCACGTGAACAGATGGAAAACGATGCTTGTGAAAGTCTTTTTTTCCGCCTTCTGTTCTTTGCAGAGGATGCCCCTCACATTTTCCCACGGGCATCCTCTTTTTTATATATAGAGAGACTGATTGTTTTGTTTATAAAGAACAAAATGCGTGTGATTTGGTTCATTATCACCCAAGCATTCCGATTAAAATCGTATATTTGCGACTCTAATCAGATTGAGTCCATGAACGAAAATGTCCTCGCTAAACTAAAGATTCTGGCAGAATCCGCCAAGTACGATGTATCCTGTGCATCCAGCGGTACAGTGCGCTCCAACAAACCGGGCATGCTGGGCAATACCGTAGGAGGATGGGGAATCTGCCACAGTTTTGCCGAAGACGGACGGTGCATCTCCCTGCTCAAAGTCATGCTGACCAATTATTGTATTTACGACTGTGCCTACTGCATCAACCGGCGCAGCAATGATCTTCCCCGCGCCACCCTGTCTGTGTCCGAACTGGTGGAACTGACAATTGAATTTTACCGGCGAAACTATATCGAAGGCTTGTTTCTCAGTTCCGGTGTGGTCCGTAGTCCCGACTATACAATGGAACGGCTGGTACGCGTGGCGAAAGATCTGCGTCAAGTGCACCGCTTCAACGGATATATCCATCTGAAAAGCATTCCCGGAGCGAGCCGGGAACTGGTGAATGAAGCCGGTCTGTATGCCGACCGTCTCAGCGTCAACGTAGAAATACCCAAAGAGGAAAACCTCAAACTGCTCGCTCCCGAAAAGGACCATAAGAGTGTGTTCGCCCCGATGAAGTATATTCAGCAAGGAGTGCTCGAAAGCAAGGAAGAACGGCAGAAGTTTCGCCACGCTCCGCGCTTTGCCCCTGCGGGACAGAGCACGCAGATGATTGTAGGAGCTACCTCCGAGTCGGATAAAGATATTCTTTTCCTTTCGTCGGCTCTCTATGGGCGACCGACGATGAAGCGTGTTTACTATTCCGGATATGTCTCCGTGAACACATACGATACGCGGCTGCCCGCACTGAAACAACCGCCTCTGGTACGCGAGAACCGTCTCTATCAGGCGGACTGGCTGCTGCGCTTCTATCAGTTTAAAGTGGACGAGATAGTGGATGACGCTTATCCCGATCTCGACCTGGAGATAGATCCGAAACTCTCATGGGCTTTGCGTCATCCGGAACTGTTTCCGGTCGATATCAATAAGGCAGATTATGAACTGTTGCTCCGTGTGCCGGGTATCGGGGTGAAGTCGGCTAAGCTGATTGTGGCATCCCGCCGTTTTTCCCGTCTGGGCTTTTATGAATTGAAGAAGATAGGCGTAGTGATGAAAAAAGCGCAGTACTTCATTACGTGCAGGGAACTGCCTTTGCAGATGCAGACGGTGAACGAGCTTTCTCCGCAGCGGGTACGCAGCCTGCTGCTCCCGAAGCCGAAGAAGAAGGTGGATGACCGGCAGCTGGTACTGGATTTCGGAGAATAGAAATAAAGAAGATGTCTGGAATGTATTGTAAAACCGGGAGATAATGAATGTTTATATCTACGATAAAACCTTTGACGGGTTGCTGACTGCTGTCTTCGACGCTTATTTTCGTAAGACCTTTCCCGATTTCCTGTTGTCGGAAGGGGATGCGTTGCCTTTGTTTTACGATGAGCTGCATACGGTGGTCACCGACGAAGAGAAAGCCGCCCGTGTGTGGCGTGGTTTGCAGAAGAAGGTTTCCGCTTCCGCGCTCGGCTGCCTCACCCAGAGCTGGTTGTCGGAATTGCCGAATATAGGGATGCTTATTTTTCGTTATATCCGTAAGGCGATTGACGCTCCTCGCTCTATCGAGACTAACTTCGGTGATCCGGATGTACTTCAGCTTGCTCAGATTTGGAAGAAGGTGGATGGTGAACGGGTGCATCTGATGCAGTTCGTACGTTTTCAGAAAGCGGCGGACGGTACTTTCTTTGCTGCCTTTGAACCGCAGTACAATGCCTTACCACTGACTATCCAGCACTTCAAGGACCGCTTTGCCGATCAGAAGTGGATTGTCTATGATATGAAGCGACGTTATGGCTTTTACTATGATTTGCAGGAAGTGACTACGATCTCTTTTGATGACGACAGCAAGGCCGCTCATCTGATTACGGGCATGCTGGACGAGAGTCTGATGGATGAGAACGAGAAGATCTTTCAGAAACTCTGGAAAACGTATTTCAAGGCTATCTGCATCAAGGAACGTATGAATCCGAGAAAGCATAAAAAGGATATGCCTGTTCGCTACTGGAAGTATTTGACGGAAAAGCAGGGAAATGAGAAATGATGAATTTCTTCATTCTATCCGCTGCACCGTTACATCCGGAAAGTTCTGCATCAACGAAAGCAGATGTCCTTCATCATTGTTCCGTTTCGATTTGATGACCATTGTGACCTGATAGGATTCCATTTCACCCGGATGTAGTGTTTGCATTTCGTAAGAGACAATCATATAATCTTTTGAATTGAATCTGTCTGCTATCTGCTTTAAAGTATCTTTGTTGTTAGTAGAGAATGCGATCATTGAGCTTTTCATGCCTACGCTTTTGAAGATATAGCTGAGTAGTTCCAGTCCGATCAGAGTCAGCACGGTAGTGGCTATGCCGATGGCGTACATTCCTGCGCCGACTGCCAGACCGATGCCGGCTGTGGCCCATATACCGGCGGCTGTAGTCAGTCCGCGGACGATTTGTTTCTGTAGGATAATGGTTCCCGCACCGATAAATCCGATGCCGCTTACTACTTGTGCCGCTACACGACTGGGGTCGAGTGTCACACTGTTTTCTTTGATGATCTCCTGAAATCCGTACTGCGAAACAATCATAATCAGGGCACTGCCCAATGATACGAGGAAGTGAGTGCGGTATCCGGCTTCCTTGGCACGGTATTCACGGTCCAGTCCGATGATGGCTCCCAGTATTCCTGCGACCAGTAATCTTAACATAAAATCAACGTTCAACATCATAGGTTCGGTCTCCTTTCTTTTCTTTGTTTGTTTCTTTCTTTAGTTCTTGTTTTTCTGTTCTTATTTCTTCTGTTCTTTTGTTTCTTCTGTCTTTTTCTTAAAAAACGGTTAGTCCTATAAATATACAATTCTTTTCTCTTTTTGTGCTATTAATTTAGTAATATTTGAACGTAGCGTCTGCATTTTATCGTATATTCGCAGTCAAAACCGTGCATCACGCCAAAGATTGAATAAGAAATGGAGAAAAGGATATTTTACATCATTAGTTTTCTGATGATATTTTGTATAGAGGTGCTCATAGCCTTGTATGTGCGTGATAGTTTCGTACGTCCTTATATGGGAGATGCTTTGGTGGTAGTACTGGTGTATAGCTTCGTGCGTATATTCATCCCGACAGGGATTCCCCGCCTGCCGTTTTATGTCTTCCTGTTCGCCTGCTTTGTCGAAATTCTGCAATATTTTCAATTGGTGGAAACGCTGGGAATCACCAACCGTGCATTAAGAATTATTCTGGGATCTACGTTCGATTGGAAAGATATCGTCTGCTATGGGGCAGGATGTATCTTTATTTTCCTGTTTGAACGGATATTCAGACGACGTTGACCTGAATCACAGGTCCGGATTTAAATCATGTCCGCAATACTTGCAGAACTTCGCATTGTCTTCGTGTCCGGAACGATGGCAGTTCGGACATTCTTTGTCTCTTCTCCGTTTGTAGTCCTTCATCATAGAGGCGGACACAATGCCGGTAGGTACTGCAATGATGGTATAGCCGATCAGCATGACACATGCTGAAAGAAACTTTCCCAGTCCGGTGGCAGGAGTGATATCTCCGTATCCTACGGTAGTCATCGTGACAATGGCCCAATAAATGCTGTTCGGGATGTTGTTGAACTGAGAGCCGGGAATATTCCCTTCTATCATATACATGAGCGTTCCGATGGAAGTAACCAGTATCACGACAAACAGGAAGAATACAGCAATCTTTTTACTGCTTTCCCGCAGTGCGGTGAGCAGCCGTTCGCCTTCGTTTAAGAAGTTGAACAGTTTAAAGACACGAAATACCCGTATCAGCCGGAATGCGCGGATGATAAGCAGATAGCGTGCTCCCGGAAACAGTAAACCGATATAAAGCGGCAGGGTAGCCAGCAGGTCCACGATACCGAAGAAACTGAAGATGTATTTCTTGGGACGGGGAGAACAATAGATCCGTGTCAGATACTCAAAAGTAAAGAAACCGGTAAATAGGTATTCCATTACGACAAATGGAGTGGTCAGACAGGAGGGGAGTCCTTTCAGACTTTCTATAATGACAAGCAACACACTGGCAAGGATACAACCGATAAGAATCACATCGAACAGCTTTCCCGAAGGAGTGTCCGACTCAAAAATGATAACGTATAACTTATGTTTCAGTTTTTCGTTATGCAGGAAATGATGGATTCTTTCTTTCAGTCTCATGCGAATAATCAGTTACTTGTTATTCATAGAATGCTTGCTTCTCAATCTATTACCCAATGCTTGTTGTATGCCACGGTTTTCTTTGGATCATAATACATTCCTTCTTGTGTCGGTATATTGAGAACGTATGTTTTTCCGGTCCTGTTCTTTAGACTTTGTTCGCGCAGCCAAGGGTTAGCATCCCGAAGTTGGGCATACGTGATTCCCTGCTGTTTGGCAAAATCGCTCAGGCTGGCGATGGGGGTGCTGACGGTGATCTCTTTGTAGGGGATAGGCGGATATAGGTGTTCCTTTTTCAACAGGAATCCATATCGTTGCGGATTGTTGAATATCTCCTTGACTGCCAGCAGGCGGAACATATACCGGGAAGTTTCTTCTACCAGCCATAAGTCCATCGCATGACTGGCAAGCTGCTGGTCGAGTTGGGACGAAATTCGTCCTTGTCCGGCATTGTAGGCAGCGGATACTGCCATCCAGTCTCCGTATTTGGCATAAGCCTGTTTGAAGTATTTGCAGGCTGCTACCGTTGCTTTTTCGATGTGGTAACGTTCGTCTACATTTTCATTCACTTCCAGTCCGAATTCGCGTCCGGTAGCGGGCATGAACTGCCATAATCCGGCTGCACCGGCGGGAGAACGGGCTATGTTGTTGAGGTTACTTTCGATAACCATCAGGTATTTGAAGTCGTCGGGGATACCGTTCGCTTTCAGAATCGGTTCCACTATCGGGAAGTAACGGTTGGCACGCTTGATGAGTAGCATAGTGGTGGAGTGCATATAGGTGAATGCCATCATCTCCCGGTCCATCCGCTCACGACGGTCGTAGCGGCGGAGGTCGATTGTCTCTCCGTCAAAGGTGACCTGTTCGGGGACGGTGGGTGGGGTGACGCAATAAGGCACTTCCGATTTGGCGGAATGCTGCTCGTCTACATGGCTGCTACCGATCAGGATGGGGAGGGTAGCTCCGATGCAGAATACTAATATAAAGGTTAGAATGTAGTTGATCTTGGTAAATTTCTTCATTTTCTGTTTTCTTTTAGTCATTGGTTGGGTTCTTATTCCAATATCTGGCAACCACGGCAATAATAAATGCTACCGCCAAGATAATTCTCCTTGACGATGGTTTCTCCGCAGCGGGGACAGGCTTTGCCTGCCGTATCTTTAGAGAGGCAAGCAACGTACTTGCCGTTCGCTCCGAATAGGTCCGATTCCGTGCTTCGTCCGCCCTGCCGGTAGATATCGTCCATGGTCTCCTTTACTTGATAGAACAAATTTTCTTTCTCTTTGTCTGTTAATGTGGCTATTTTTTTCTTCGGATGGATGTGGGCATGATACAAGATGTCCTGTAATACACCGTTTCCCAATCCCGGAATAGTCTGCTCTGTTGCAAGAAAAGCTTTGGCAGATTTCTTCTGTGCGCCTTCCTCATTAATCAGTCCGAGAAAATATTCTTTGCTGAAGGTATCTGTCATCACTTGCGGTTTGCTTTTCGCTATCCGGTAATATTCGGAAAGCATGCCCGTAGCGGCATTCTTGTCATAGCACATGAGTCCGCCGTACATCCGTACGGAAGCTATCAGGCAGCTTTCATCCTCGAATGCGATAAGTAACTGATGCTTGGCCGGCAGCTTGGTCCCCGGAGTCAGATAACGCAGATTTACTCCGTCTGTGAGTACGAGCACTTTATCTTCTATTGTTATCTCTACCATGCCTCCCTGAGACTGTGCACCGTTTATTCTCTTACCGACCAGCCATTCGGCAAACTCATCGGAATTGCCGTTAAACCAAGCGAATTTGTGAGGGCTGAATTGAATAAATACATCTGTTATTCTTTTTCCTACAACTGTCTCAGTGAGTTGTTCGCAGAGATAACGGGCTTCGGGTGCTTCTATCATATAGTCTCTATTTATGATTTTATAAATGTTCTCATGCAAATATAATATTTATTAGTCAGAACTAAACTAAACCGGTTGAACAAAAAGTGACGAAGGACCAGGCATTTTAATGTGATTCTTATTATCACTTATCACTTTTTAGACTTAGAAGCTTATTAACCAATAACATGACGGTGATAATAAGTAGTGATAATAGAGTGACAATAAAAGGACCTCTGCTTTTCTATTGTCACTGTTAAGTAGTGGAATTCTGGCTCCTTTTGTAGGATGATATACCTGCATTAATAGGCTATGTGTTGTTTATTAAGCAGTTTTGTATGTTACATTAATATCTTTTGATAGTAATGTAGATTCGTTTCACGTACGTGAATCAATAGATTCACATGCATGGTCTCATCGGTTCACGTATATGGTCTGAATGGCTCACATATATGAAACTGGAAAATATTACTGATATAGAAGGTTGGTGAAGCGTTCTTTATGTATTGTTGTGGCTGGCTTTTATTCTAATATGTACTACCTTATATTTCGGCATTAACGATACAATAGTTATATGTGATCGGAGGAAAAAGATATAAGGTTTGCTTCTTGTACAGATATATAAAAATATTCAAAACAGAGTGAAGGATTTAATCTTGCTTTAAAGTTTAAATTCCTTCACAATGTTCTGAATATCAAGTTAAAGTCTAGTTTTATTATTTGATATAGATGGCTTATAGATAGTCAGTAAGTATCTAATCTAAGTGTTATTTTATAAACTATATATGTTGTATTTATATCTTTTATTTAGTAGTGATAAGATTAATCGGTAAGATTGTTGCTGTTACATCACCGCTAGATACGTCATATAGTTTATAGGTATTATTAGATTCTGCTCTGATAATAGGGTCGTAGAAGAAGAAGGAAAGAGTTCCCAATTCGTCAGAACCGACTGAAGTTTTAACAGTAGTGGTATTTGTCGAGGTAGTGGTATGAGAGAAGCCATATCCCAATTTGGCAGATAATTTAACACTATCTATGCTACCACCTCCTTCAAGTGAAAAATCGGCTTTGTTTGTGAATTCATTTACTACAGTTACTGTTTTTTCTATTGTTTGATCGGGATCGAATTCCTCAACATACATATGAATGGAAAGGGCTTTATTATATAAATCCCATGGTAACATGAAAACTTTGTTGTCAATATTTGCATTAAGCTGTTCTGGGTAAATCCATTTTGATCTTAGGTTATTGATATCTACCGAATAGAAATTTTTTGATTGTCTGAATGCTGTGCCGTTTTTATGATGAAGATGTATTTTTTCTATAGAGAACACATCTTTTGCCTTTATAGAAAATACAAGCTTATGTTCCATCGCATCTTTATTTGTTTCTCCGGCAATATACGATTTGAAACGGAATTCAAAATTACCATCCGTCCATATCTTTTGAAGAATTTCTTCATTTGAAAGGTAGCGTTTTGCTTGGGTTAAATTTTGTAATCTTTGATCACCGTCAGCATCTGCAATTCTTCCAAATGCAGTAGCACTAATTCTGAATCGGTATAATTTTTCTCTGATATTTCTATTTAAGGTTCCGGGAGTATTTGTTTTATTAATACCATAATAAATATAATCTCTTTGGCAGGCATTAGGAACATTTTTGAATTCTCGCCAGGCGTTAATAGCTGTGGCTACTACATCTTTGCTAACATATTTATTCAAATCTTCGGTTGCTTCTAAATCATTGTCAGCATCATAATGCCGGGTTTGCACCTTTTTGCTCCCATCAAAAGCGTCACTTATAAATTCATAAGTAGCCTCTCCTGATCTGGTATTAATACTAGTAACTTTCATGCGTTCGTTGTTTTTCACAACAAGGCAAGGAAAATCGGGAATATCTCCTTTTACCATATTACCAATGTTTTCACCATTTTCATACAGTGTGTTGTTTTTGTCATCTCTGCATAATACAGCTACTTCTTTGTCGCTTGTATCCCAAGTTGCTGCATTAAAATCCCAGAATAGAGATAAATCCGGAATCATTATATTTAGTAGAGGAAGAGACTGTTCTATTTCAGACAGTTCGTTTGCTTCTTTGCAGTAGGATAGCAATACATCTCTGAAACTTTGATCGCCGAATACTTTTTTATCTTTAATCATTGGATAGAAAATGTCATAGTCATTGTCGAATTGTGCTAAAGCTTCTTTCTTTAAAAAGCTACGTACTTCAACATTGCTGGATGCGGCTTGTGACAGTAATTTGGCGAACTTTAGTTGTGCATCAGCAGTTGCTGATACGGGTGAATTACTTGTATTCTCATTGATAGGAGAAGTTCCTTCCTCTTGAGAACACGAAAACATGAAAAATGCACTTGCGAGCATTAATAAAACCTTTTTCATAATGCATGTTTTTTATGAAAGTTAGTAATAGATAAAAATTATCTGGTTCCGTAAGAACCATTGATTATAATAGAATCTTTTGGATTATCTAAACGATAAAGTACTCCGTCAAGTTTTACTTCAAGAATAGGATGAGTGTCGTCTGCATAAGTCAGATTGATGACTTCTGCTCGGAACGGGTTCTCCTTTTTGGGAATATAAAGAATATATCTATTTTCATATTCATCGCTTTGTGTATCTCGACTTATTTGTATTCCATCATAAATGAAATCTGATCTTGTAGAAAGTGTAATATAACGTACTCCCATGTATAAATCAAAGATATTTATACCCATTGATTCGTTTTCACTATATTTTATCCCTGTAGACATTCCTATCACTGTTTTCATTTTTATGGAATTAGGCTCATCTTCTTCAGAAGGTAAATAGTTTAAAATATGTTTAGATGTACGAACTGGCCAATCACCATGTCCTACATTTTCTACTGCTATTTCTTTTCCGTTTATAGTACCTTTAAAGTATCCCCAATACCATGAATCATCTTTAGGAGCAGGAGTTTCATTATCATCGTTCCCGCACGATGATAGAATAAACATTCCGAAGAATGCTCCGATCAAATAAATGTTTAGTCTCATCTTTTTTTATTTTTTTATTCGCTTTCTTCTTCTACAATATCTCCGGTTATATCCATTATGGGAGAGATAATCTTTACTGTATAAGGATAACCGTTTGGAGTTTCTATATACAATGTTTGACCTTTGTTTATGAAGGTAGGAGGTTCATGAACTATGGTTTTCCCGTTTTTATCTGTAATAGTTATTTCTGCATCCGGCAGAGGTGACAGAAAGATGATTTGTAGGCAACTGTCGGTTTCTTGCACATCCATATCAAATTCAATAGGAGAACGAGTTGTTGCTTTGTTCCTTAGAGTAAATGAGGTAAGGCGAATTTTGTGCTTATGCTTATTTAGTATTGCTGCACTCGTTGGTATAATAAATAATACCGATAATAAGATAAATAAAAACTTTGCTTTCATATTCAATTCTTTTATTGATTTATGGAGGCAAAGGTATGGAGTATTAGTATAGATGAATAATATTTGCAGTCACATTCCTGTTTTGTAATATGTTGATAACTAGTGAAATAATGAAATCAGTAGTCACACTTTACATTTCTTCGTCTTTCATTTTCTCTTTTATTCTTAATTTACGCTGGTTAATGGGATGCGTATTGTTATAACCGAAACAAAGTGCAATAGTTAGAGGTTGTAATTTTGCCTCATTTAGGCAGAGATATAAAATATCTTCTTCGGTCAACTTGGGATACTTTTTTTGTAAGTATGATATATAATCGGCATAAATTTCGAAAATAGTCTTTTGAAGTTTCTTTAGTTCTGCATTTGTTAATACCTTCATTGCTTTTTTGTCAGATACTTCTTGTTTCGAAAGGGCGATAATTCTCTTGTATATATCACTTTGGGTAAATAACCAATTTCTCAGTTCATGCTTTTCTTGTCTAAGTCTTTCTATTGTAGATTCTCTTTCCTGTATTTCATCTATCTTATTCGCTTGGTCTTGTTTCAGATTACGTTGTTCTTCTTGCAGCAAACTGATTATTGATTGATTATCTTCAATGATAGTCTGCGTTAAAGATAGTTTATATTGGGTTTGCTTTAAATTCTGTTGATATAGAAGTTGTATTCTTTTTCTTTTGTTAATATGGTATTGATAGAACAATATAATAAGTAAGCAAGAAAAAATGAAGAGTGTAATTATGAGCTGAAGTCGATGTTGCTCTTTTATTTGCTCTTCCCTAATATGAATTTTGATATTATATTTATTAATGAGTTGTTGTTGCTCGCTGTATTGTTCTGTACTATACATAGAATCTAAAATTTCTACATGTTCTTCTAAATAGGCAGATGCAGCTTTGTAGTTTCCTAGATCTTTTTCAATATCATACAAACTTAATAAAACAGCGCCTCTACCTGCTATATTTTTAGTATCTTCTAAATTTTTATTGAGATAATAGATGGCAGAGTCTTTATTTTCTCCTCTTTCGTACAATAAGCTTCCAAGATGACCATAATAACTTCCTGGTATCTTTCCTTGTGGAAACCATTTAATGGCATTGCGTGCATGATACAATGCCGAATCTGCTTCTTCAAATTCATCGTAACTAATGCTTAGATTGAATTCGGATATGCTTATCATAGAAGAGTCACCTGAATCTAACGCATAGTCAAGTGCTTTACGTTGGATTATTATTGCCGAATCTTTTTGGTCTTGTGTACAATAATATAAACTAAAACTATTTAATGCAACAGATTTATCTTTATCTGTGATGCAGCATTTATATAGTTCCCGATATGCTTTAAACGCCTCGTCATAGTAATTTACGTCGAAATAAAGATTTCCCAATGAGCTGAGCGTATGTCGTTTGATCTCAATTTCTTTCGGATAGTCTTTCAATATGGTCAGCGCTTCTTGCAAATGGGTAATAGCCTCTTTGGGGCTATTTATTTCTATTTCCAACCGTCCTTTATAAAGTAAAGCTACAGCCCGCTCTTTCTCGTCGTCGTCATAATAACGCAAAGCTAGATTCAGTAATGAATCACAGGGTAGCAGTGATTTCTCGCATTTATCTGTTGCACGTGCTAAAAGTAGGGCATAGCGGGCAGATTCTTTGTGAGAAAGCTCTTGCAGTGTAGGCAATGTTTGAAGTAATTGCAATGCGCTGTCGGGATGTTCTTCTAGCAGGGATTCAACTTGTATGAATGATGCCTCGGTCTGTTCTCTTGAATAGCAGGAATAGAGTAAGAATATCGATAGAACTAGAAGTATGTGTATTTTAGTCACAAGTCTTTGTTTTTATAGTTTGTATGTCTGTGCAAAGATAAGGTTTATTTATTAGAATAATATTTATTCGTATAATAAAAGAACCTTTTCTGCTTTTAATACGTTTTTCTAGTATAGTTGAAAAAATGAAGAATCAAGATGAATATAGCAATGACCGGAGCCACCGGATATATAGGCAAACATCTCTCTAGCTATCTGACCGAAAAGGGTGGACACCGGATCATTCCTCTGGGAAGGGCGATGTTTCGGGAAGGTATGTCCGGACTTTTGGTTCAGACGCTGACGCATTGCGATGTCATTATCAATCTGGCAGGCGCTCCCATTAATCAGCGTTGGACACCGGAGCATAAGCAAGAACTTTTCAATAGCCGGATCACAGTGACACACCGTATTATCCGTGCCTTGAATGCTGTCAAAACCAAACCGAAACTGATGATTTCGGCATCCGCCGTAGGTTATTATCCTTCTTTGGTGGAATCGGACGAATATACTCAGACTCGTGGCGATGGTTTCCTGTCTGACCTTTGCTATGCGTGGGAGAAGGAAGCGAAACGTTGTCCGCAACCGACAAGACTTGTTATTACACGTTTCGGGGTCGTGCTTTCTCCCGATGGAGGAGCGATGCAGCAGATGCTCCGACCGCTGCGTGCAACGAAAGTTGCCGCCGCCATAGGGCCGGGTACGCAACCTTTTCCGTGGATAGACATTCACGACCTTTGTCGCGCTATGGTCTTCTTTATAGAGAATGAAGAACTGAGAGGTGTTTTCAATCTGGTTGCTCCTCAATCCGTTTCACAACTCTCATTTACACGCGCGATGGGAAAGGCGTATCATGCCTGGACTACTTTTATTGTTCCTCAGACTGTCTTTCGTTTACTGTATGGTGAAGCCGCCTCTTTTCTGACAGCCGGACAGAATGTACGTCCTACGCGCTTGCTGGAAGCCGGATTTCACTTTTCCGTGCCCACCATCAAGAAGCTTTTTGAAGAAACGGATCGTCATACGGTAGAGCATCTTGACTTGGAGCGATATATGGGGCTCTGGTACGAGATCGCCCGGTATGACCATCGTTTTGAACGTGGACTGACAGAAGTGACTGCCACTTATATCCTCCGTCCCGATGGGACGATCCGCGTAGAGAATCGGGGTTGCAAGCGTAACTCACCTTACGATATTTGCCGGACAGCCACCGGACATGCCAAGATTCCCGATCCCGCGCAGCCCGGTAAGCTGAAAGTTTCTTTTTTTCTGAATTTCTATTCTGACTATTATGTGTTGGAACTGGATCAGGAGAACTACAACTATGCCCTTATCGGCAGCAGTACCGATAAATATCTTTGGATATTGAGCCGTACCCCGCAGTTGACGGAAGAAATAAAAAAGAAATTGGTCACTGCCGCCGAACGTCGTGGTTATGATACGAGCCGGCTGCAATGGATTGAACAACTTAAAAAATAGACATCATGGATTACGAAATTACTCATCAGCCCGAACAGAAACTGTTCAAGACGGAAGTTGACGGTCGCACCGCTTTTGTAGAATATCGCCTGTTAGGTGATTATCTCGATATTATTCATACCATCGTCCCCAAACCGATAGAAGGACGGGGGATTGCTGCCGCACTGGTGAAAGCTGCTTATGACTTTGCACTCGCCAACGGGATGAAGCCGAAAGCTACCTGCTCTTATGCTGTGAGATGGCTTGAACGCCATCCGGAGATGAATGCGGATAATTAGATAAACAGGGGCTGACCTAAAAGAACGAAAAGTTATTTTCTCTTTGTGGCAATGGATATTGGTAACAAAGAAACGTTTGGAAGAAGAACTTTCGGGTCAGTCCCTTTTTAGTTTATAGTTTCCATCTTTTAAGTTGAGGGAAGAACTCTTTCATCGTTACCCGCGCCTCATCTATCGTGTACTTCACTTCCGAATCCTTATTAAACTCATCAAGGTAGTTCAGGTTGAGCTCAATCATTTCATCCATGGTACATTCTTTGGTAAACTGCCCGTTTGCATAGCAATAATGGCAATACTCTTGATTTTTACTGCCATCGGCTTCTGTTCCGAATGTAGACTCATCTATCGGCATAGCACAACTCTGACAAATTTTCTGTTCCATCTTTTATTTATTTAAGTGATTAAAAGTATGATAAATAACTCTCTTTTATCTGCTTACAAATATAGTTGCTTTTCATCGGTATTCGGTTATCCAATCTTGCTATTTTGTTTTTACCGGCATCCGTTTCCATATCCATCGGGGAATCATTCGCCAGAAGAATACGAGTATGCGGTAGCGTCCGTCGATGATGGCTACCCGCTGTTTCCGATGAAGTGCACGGACAATGTGACGGGCAGTTTGACCGGCTTTCATCAGCATCGGGTAATGCTTTCCGTCATTCAGTAAGTCGGTAGCTACAAATCCCGGTCGGATATCGGTGAAGTGAATGTTTAACTTTTGCAGATGGGCAAGTTGTTCAAGAGCATCGATGTAAGTGTTCTGAAAACGCTTTGTGGCAGAGTAGGCAGGGGCAACTCCCAATCCTTTGGTACCGGCAATCGAACTGATGACAGCCAGATGTCCGCCTCCGTTGTGCTTAAAATAGGAAAATGCGGTATCCACCATCCGTGTGAAACCTTCGACATTGGTACGTGCAGTATTCAACTCGATTTCCATATTCAAGTTCATATTCTGGAAACCGATGCCGGAGCTGAGAAGGAATAAGTCCATGCCGCCTAACTGATGAATAAGCGCATCCAGCTTTCCGGCACTGTCTTCCTGAGTGACATCCAGCGCCTGAACTTTTATCCGCTCCGGTGCGATTTGCCGGAAATCATCAAGAGCTGACTGGCGCCTGCCCGCTATTCCGATTTGCCATCCTTCGGATAAAAGGCATTTGGCAACTTCTTTCCCGATACCGGAGGTAGCACCTATGATAATGGCTCGTTTCATTTTTTTGGAACAAAGATAATCAAATCTTTCTATTTTGAAAGGGAACTTTCCATTTTGAAAGTCCTCCTTTTCATTTTGATAGGAAACCTTTCCATTTTGGTAGGGTGGAGGCTTTATGCTTTTTCAAAGTGGAAATAATATTGGGCTGATAGATAGCTGTTTAAAAAGAATGCCGTTGTTTTGGCATACTATTGGCTATGGGAGTCGTGCAGAGTAATTCATGAGTTATGGAAGAGTATATATCAGATAATAGTGTGTATGCACGTGCCAAAAGCAATAGTATGATCAATCCGAAGATGATAGGGCGAGTGCTTGGGGCATTGCTTTTTATTGAGCTGGGAATGTTTCTTTTGTGCGCCGGTATTTCGTTGGGATACGGAGAGGATGACTATAAGTATTTTCTTTATACTTGTGTGATTAATGCCGTAGCAGGTGGATTGCTGTTACTTTACGGACGGGGAGCGGAGAACCGGATGAGTCGCCGGGACGGGTATTGCGTGGTAACTCTTTCATGGTTATTCTTTACGGTTTTCGGGATGCTGCCTTTCTATTTTAGTGGAAGCATTGATACCATTACCAATGCTTTCTTCGAAACGATGTCCGGATTCACCACCACAGGAGCTACAATACTCGATGATATCGAATCTCTTTCGCATGGAATGCTTTTCTGGCGTAGCCTCACGCAATGGATCGGCGGGTTGGGGATTGTCTTTTTTACGATTGCCATTCTTCCTATCTTTACTACGGGCGGAGTACAGCTTTTTTCTGCTGAGACTACCGGAGTAACTCATGACCGCACACATCCGAAAATTAATGTAATGGCCAAATGGCTGTGGACTATCTACCTGATATTGACTGTCTCGGAAACCATTCTGCTGATGTTCGGAGGAATGGACTTGTTCGATGCCATTTGTCAATCATTTGCTACTACTGCGACCGGAGGGTATTCTACCAAACAAAACAGTATTTCTTACTGGAATTCTCCGTATATAGAGTATGTGGTTGCTATCTTCATGATTATTTCGAGCATTAATTTTTCTTTATTCCTGATGTGTCTGAAAGGGAAAGTGAGCCGTTTGTTTAAGGATGAAGAAACGCATTGGTTTCTGGCATCTGTCGGGATATTGACACTGCTGATCACTTTGGCACTGGTATTTCAGAATAATTATGGTTGGGAACTGGCTTTTCGTAAATCATTGTTTCAGGTAGCTACGGTACATACTTCCTGCGGTTTTGCCACGGATGATTATAATTTGTGGCCCCCTTTTACATGGTTATTGTTATTTATAGCGATGCTTTCGGGAGGTTGTACAGGTTCTACCAGTGGAGGTATCAAGAATATGCGCCTGTTGATTGTGGCTCGTTCCATCCGAAATGAATTCAAGCATCTGCTTCATCCCAATGCGGTACTTCCGGTGCGGATTAACAAACAGACGGTATCTCCGTCCATTGTAACGACCGTATTACTGTTCTTTGCTTTTTACCTGATTATTGTTTTGATAGGCTGGGCGATTCTCTTGTTTTTAGGAGTAGGTTTCTCTGAATCAGTCAGTACGGTAATTTCCAGCATCGGTAACGTGGGACCGGGATTGGGTGGCTGTGGCCCGGCATATTCATGGAACTCTCTGCCGGACTTGGCCAAATGGGTTCTTTCTTTCCTGATGTTGATAGGCAGACTGGAACTTTTTAGTGTGCTGTTACTTTTCTATCCGGGATTCTGGAAAAATCATTAGGATAAATTTACCGGTCAGGAGAATAAGTGGCGTATCGCTTCCATCGGAGCATAGAGCAACATTCTGGGACCGGAGAACCGCATAACCTCCCGCATCCGTTCGCGCATAGCAGGCTTGTAGCAATGTACGGAACATTTCTTGCACGAACTTTTCTTCTCTCCGAAGGGACAGTGATCAAGACGGGCATGTGCATAGCGGAGCAGTTCTTCGCACTCCGGACAAAGAGTTGCATTCTTCTCTTTCTTCCGGCAATAGAGACGAATCATGATCTCTACTGTTCTCTTTTCCTGAGTAATACGTGGCTTTTTATCAGTTTCCATAGGGCAAAGATAATAAACGGATTGCATATTCTGCAAATAACTTCAAGAGGAATGGTTGTTGTTGCTGGAAACTATGCGTATCTTTGCGGCATGAGAAAGTTATTATGTCCGCAGTGCAAGATTGCTGCCCTATATGTAGTGAATGACCGTAAAGAGCGCCTTTTGGTCTATGTACTCGAAAATGGAGAAGTCGTGCCTAAAGATCCGGCAGCTTCTACCGATGGTTTTGATATGACGGAGGTCTATTGTTTGGGCTGTTCCTGGCATGGTTCGCCGAAAAGACTGGTGAAGAGATAGGAGATTTCCGCCATTTCGTCTTTTTTTGACTTATGTCAATAAAAAGAGGGCATAGGTTTAGAATCTCTCAACCGGATTTTTCAGTATCTTTGCAGCCAATTTTTAGGACATAGACGTATGGCAACTTCTAAAGAGATGACGGCAGGGCCGGCATTACCTCTGATTTTTAATTTCACTCTGCCGCTTTTGTTCGGCAATCTGTTGCAGCAAACGTATTCGCTTGTTGATGCTGCAATCGTTGGAAAGTTTTTGGGAATTAATGCGTTAGCTTCTGTCGGAGCCAGCACATCAGTCGTTTTCCTTATTCTGGGTTTCTGCAACGGATGTTGCGGAGGATTCGGTATCCCCGTAGCTCAGAAGTTCGGGGCAAGAGATTATAGTACGATGCGTAGCTACGTCTCTGTCAGTCTGCAACTCGCAGTTGTGATGTCTGTGGTTATTGCTATTCTGACTAGTATTTATTGCGCGGATATCCTGAAGATGATGCGTACACCGGAGAATATTTTTGAAGGGGCGTACGCTTATCTGCTTGTTACTTTTATCGGGATACCTTGTACGTTCTTCTACAACCTGTTGTCGAGTATCATCCGTGCTTTGGGGGATAGCAAGACACCTTTTTATTTTCTGGTGTTGGCTACGATACTCAATATCATTCTCGATTTATTCTGTATTCTGGTATTAGACTGGGGAGTGATGGGAGCTGCCATTGCTACGGTATTTTCGCAGGGAGTTTCCGCTTTACTTTGCTATATTTATATGTACCGGAAGTTTGACATCCTGCGCGGCACACCGAAAGAGCGGAAATATCAGTCTAAACTGGCGAAAACGTTACTTTCCATTGGTGTTCCCATGGGATTGCAATTCTCCATTACGGCTATCGGAAGTATCATGCTTCAGAGTGCAAACAATGCGCTGGGTACGGCATGTGTGGCGGCATTTACTTCTGCCATGCGCATCAAGATGTTCTTCCTCTGTCCATTGGAGAGTTTGGGTATGGCTATGGCTACCTTTAGCGGCCAGAACTACGGTGCCGGAAAGCCTGAACGTATCTGGTCGGGGATTAAAGCCAGTACGCTGATGATGGTTGTCTATACAGCCGTGACTTTCCTGATCCTGATGGTGGGAGCCAAGTCTTTTGCTCTGATTTTTGTAGACCCTTCGGAAGTTGAGATTCTGGAGAAAACAGAACTTTTCCTGCATATATCAGTCTCTTTCTTTCCGATGCTTGGATTACTCTGTATCCTGCGATATACTATTCAGGGAGTAGGCTACACCAATCTTGCCATGTTTTCCGGAGTGTCGGAAATGATTGCACGTATTCTTGTCAGTATTTGTGCCGTACCGGCTTTTGGCTTTATAGCCGTCTGTTTCGGTGATCCGATGGCATGGGTAGCAGCTGATTTGTTTCTGATACCTGCATTTATTTACGTCTATCGCAGGTTGAAACGGCAGGTGCTGACAAGTGCCGTTTCATAATTAAAAGAAAACAGCCGAAGAAAATATTCTTAGAATTCCGCCTCCTTCTGTATGCAGATAATATCTCCGTAAACGGGATGGCGGAATTCGAGATATTCGGCATGGAGATAGAGCCTGTCCGCCTTTTTTCCGTAGAGTTCATCGCCCAGAATGGGGCAGTTCAACCCTTGATGATGGGCGGCATGTACCCGTAGTTGGTGGGTACGTCCTGTTAATGGATAAAAGGCGATGCGTATGTACTTATCGGAATAGTCCAGAATCCGGTATTCGGTAACAGCCGGCTTGCCGTATTCTTCACTGATCATTTGGCGGGGACGGTCGAGCGGATTGAGGCAAAGAGGAAGATTGATGGTTCCTGTTTCTGCCGGTAATCCATTCAGTTCGCTCCTGTCCAGTAAGGCTACATAACGCTTTTTGATACTGCGATTCATGAACTGTTCTTGCAGATGTTGATGAGCTTCCTTAGTTTTGGCGACCAGTAACAATCCGGAAGTTGCCATGTCCAGCCGATGTACGATCATTGGCCCTGTAGCTTCCGGATATCTGGCTTTTACACGGTGATAGACGGAATCTGTCTCTTCTTCCTTGCCGGGAACGGATAACATGCCGGATGGTTTGTTGACCACCACCAGCCATTCATCTTCAAATACAATCTCTAATTCTTCTTTCTTGTGGGCATTGGCCGAGAGTGGATTCTCATCTACCTTCAATCCTTGCAGCATGTGTTGTAGAATCGGTTCACATTTTCCTTTACACGAAGGATAATAATAACCATGATGCCGGACTTCCGTCTTCGGAGAGTTTCCCCACCAGAACTCTGCCATTGCCAATGGCTTTAGTTGATGAAGGTAAGCATATTGCAGCAATTTAGGCAGGGCACATTCTCCTGCTCCGGCAGGGGGAGTTTTGTGCACGGTTTGCTCAAAGATAGTACACAAGTCTTTAATTTCTCCTCTTGCATTCAGCATGCGGAACTGTTCGAACAATTTTTGTTGTAAGGCTGCCGAGCGTTTCTTCCGTTCGGTCTTCAGCTTATCTGTTTCCGTTTCAAAAGTGGCGATCTCCTTTTCCAGAGTTTTGATCCGTTCTTTCCATCCCCGTTCCAATCGTTTGAATTCCGCTTTCTGATATTGACTTTCGCGAATAAGAATGGCCTGTTCTTCTTCTGACAGGGCAGGGGATGAGTTGCGGCGAAGTTCTCTTTCTTCCTTGGCTGCCTTTAGTTTTTCTTTGGCTTGAGTCAGTTCCAGATTGGCTTGCTCTGTTTCTGCATTCAGCTTTTCTTTTAAATGCAGATAATGAGGGTTAACTTCCAATTCACTGATACGGGCATTAATAGCAGAAATCTGTTCTTCTTCTATTTTGAAGAATCCTTGTGGTTGCAACAAATCATATACAGGAGGTACGAAGTACGGATGCAGGTTCTTTCCTGCCAGATTGCCCGAAAAGGCAGCGAGATAGCCAATTGGGGAAGGTTCCTCCTCTTGGGGTTGTACTATGAGTACTCCGAACATTTTGCCGGGAGCCAATTCCTCTTGCCACTCCTTTTGTGTCGAAATATATGCTTTGACTTCTTCAGCCGCTAATACGCATAGCGGATGAGGAGTATAGTTGAAAGGATATGTAAACCTTTCCGGTAGTGCAATATGGGAAACCGGTTGGTCGAAAAAATGTATCATTGATTCGTCATAACAGAATTATGGATACAAAAATAAGGTAAATCTACGAAATATTGTTCTATATTTGTTCTGTAATTGGAACGAATATAGAACAATAAGATGGAAGACAGACCCAAATTTGCATTCGTAGGTAACAGTCACATGGCATTCTGGGCACTGAATATTTATTTTCCTCAATGGGAATGTATGAATTACGGTGCTCCCGGAGAAGGTTTGGCATATGTCGAATCCTTTTCGGTGGATACTTCCGATTGTTATGTGGTAGTCCAGTTCGGTACCAATGACATTTACCGGTTGAACGATGAAAATGCAGATGAATATGTGGAACGCTATGTGAAGGCTGTTCTTGCCATTCCTTCTCTGAAAACTTATCTCTTTTGTATTTTTCCCCGCAACGATTATGATGATTATAGTACGGCAGTAAACAAGTTTATCCGTATGCTTAATCAGAAGATACATGCCAGACTGGAAGGAACGGAAATTGTCTGTCTGGATGTGTTCGACCGTTTACTTCAGGACGGGCGATTGAATCCCGGGCTGACAATTGACGATTTACATCTGAATGGTAAAGGATACAGCATACTGAGCGATGCACTAAAAAAGGCAGTCAACGGATAAAGCATTTTCTTGTATTTTGTTTTTGCATTTGTGCGGTAAATAGACGGCATATCATTTATTTTTCCTATTTTTGCCCTCATAATTATATGTAGAACCCCCATAAAATGATGAGACTATGGAGAAAGTTATTATCAACTCGTATGAAGAATTTGAAAAGTTAGTAGGTCAACAGATAGGTGTATCCGATTATGTCGAACTCTCTCAGGAACGCATCAACCTTTTCGCAGATGCAACACTGGACCATCAATGGATTCACGTAGATACAGAACGTGCTAAAGTGGATAGTCCTTATCATAGCACAATTGCTCACGGATATCTGACATTGTCTATGCTTCCTTACTTGTGGAATCAGATTATTCAGGTAAATAATCTGAAAATGATGATTAACTACGGTATGGATAAGATGAAATTCGGTCAGGCTGTGCTGTCCGGACAAAGTATTCGTCTGGTGACTACTTTACACTCACTGACTAACTTGCGTGGTGTGGCAAAAGCAGAAATCAAGTTTGCTATTGAAATCAAAGACCAGCCCAAAAAAGCGCTGGAAGGAATCGCAGTGTTCCTGTATTACTTCAATTAATATTTAGTAATATAATGCGGGAGACTGTTTTCATTTGATTAATGAAGACAACCTCCCGTATTCGCTTCTTATTTTTCTCACCCTCTCACTCCCATAAACTTAAACGGTTGCGCCGGTTTGAATTCTTTGTTCGTATTACCATGATAAGTTTCTCCGTTGGAAATAGACAATTTAAGTACCGGAGCACCTTCTGACAAATCCATTTCCCGCAGATTCACCCAGAAAGTATTGGGTGTCAGACTTGATTCGAAGAAGTACATCAGGTCTTTGCTTTCCGATACCGTTCTCCATTGTGTCGTTGAAATCTCCGGATTTTCGGGAGTAGATATGCCGTACGGGACCGATGCGTTGCGGACAACACTGAATACGCTTGCCACAGCGATCCTCACATCATCCGTTTCAGGCAGTGCGTTTACGTAAAAGCTGGCTCTGGCAAAGCGGTCTGACGGGCGGTTGGTTCCGGGCAGAAAGCTCAATCCACCTATTGATTTCCAATATTCGTTAAGGGCCAGCTGTTTGTTGTAAGTGGGGGAGTTGGTCATTACTTTATATTCCTTGCTGTGATAGACAGTCAGTTTTCCGTCTGTATATTCGAATATGGCACAGTCACCTGTTGCATCGGAAGCTGATAAATGCAGGGTCGCCAGACGGGAACCATCCGGCATCATGTCCGATACTACCTGAAAAGTATCCTCGTCAATGAATGCGACAGCCTCGTCTACAGTGGCGAAGTTATCCAGCATATACTGTACCCATGCTGTAATGGCAAGTCCCGGCTTGCTTTTATCTCTTGCCGGATATTTAGCTTCGGGCAACCACAACAGATTGGCGACCAGTCCTTTCTCATTCATTCCGTCCGTACTGGCTATTTCAAAAGCGGAAGTCACCACACTGCCATATTTAGAGACCCATTTCAAGGAGTTTTCTCCCGTCTCTCCATTTCTTTCCATACCTCTGGGAAACACCCAAAGATTACTATGCATATCTGTCTTCCAGTCCATAGACCGACCGGTTGCCACCATTCCATTTGTTCCCGAATAAACAACTCTTGTGCACATAATTATAATTTTCAGTTAAGGGTTTATGATAAGTTACTTTGGTATCAGAACAATAAGATTCCATTTATGTTTTACATATATACGGATATTGAATAAGGTATCTTTGCATGCCCGCTATCCTGTATGTATTCCTTTCGCAGGGGCAGAGGATTATTCAGAGACTGGGACCGGCAGGCAATCAGATCATAAATAGACTCGTTGCTTTTTTACGTTCTGTATTGGTATACAGATTTCCGTGACAGGCATTTCCCATATATTCCATCTGAATATACTGTGATGCGGATGAATATTATAAAACGTTGAGATATGAAAATGAAAAAGATTTTAGCAGCTTTATTCATCCTGTTGCTTATACTTATTCTGGTTTTGGTAGTACGGACCGTAACCTATAAGTTTGGTAAAGTGACCAGGAATGTGGATGATAAAGAATTGGTGAACACAGCTCCTTCGGAGCAATCCGTGCGTCGTTTTGTCGGAGGAATACGAATCCCGACAATCAGTAATGAAGTGTATGAAGAGACTGATTTCAAGCCTTTCGATGAATTTATGAAGTACCTGGCCGATTCTTATCCGGAGGTATATAGGGTGATGGATGCAGATACCATTAATACATATGGGCTGGTGTTTCATTGGAAAGGCAGGAACAGTGATCTGAAACCGATATTATTCTTGTCCCATTACGATGTGGTTCCGGTAGTCGGATATGATCCGTCTACGGCGACTGTTGCAGATACGGTTTTCCGGTTTCACGACAAACCGTTGCCTCCCATCGGGACTTATTCGGAGAAGTGGGATTATCCTCCCTTCTCGGGAGCTGTTGCAGGCGGACGCATATACGGTCGTGGAACACTTGACATGAAATGTATGCTCTTCTCGCTGATGGAGGGAGCGGATAACCTGATAGACGAAGGCTTCCAACCGGAAAGAGATATCTGGTTTGCTTTCGGGCAAGACGAGGAAGTGAGCGGACGTCAGGGAGCTTTCAAAATAGCCGGTTATTTTAAGCAGAAAGGGCTGCGCTTCAGTGCGGTTTATGACGAAGGAGGCATCATTGCAGCTCCCGGTTCGGCAATAGAATCCATACAAGAACCGTTGGCATTGGTGGGAGTGGGAGAAAAAGGCTTTCTGACCTTGCGCCTTACGATAAAAGGGATGGGAGGTCATTCTTCGATGCCACCTTCAAAGAGTTCTCTGGTGTATGCTGCAGAAATCATAGAGAAGCTGAACGACAACCAGTTCCCGGCAGAAATCATTTCTCCCATAGCTGCATTTTTCGATAATGTAGGAGGGGAAATGGGATTCTTTTCGCGGATGGCGATAGCCAATCAATGGCTGCTCGAACCGTTGCTGCTGAAGACTATGGAAAAATCTCCCGCCTCCAATGCGCTGGTACGCACCACAACCGCCATCACGATGGCTAAAGGCAGCGATGCGGCCAATGTATTGGCTTCGGAAGCTGAGGTTACTGTAAACTTCCGCATTTTGCCCGGTGAATCGGTTGCCGGGGTGATAGAGCATGTGAAGAAGTTGTGTGAAGGCTATGATGTTGCCATCCATGTGGTATCGGAACGTGAGCCTTCAAGCATTTCTCCTGAAAACGTTAGAGGTTTCGGGATTATCAAGGAAGAGATGGCAAAAATATATCCCGCAGCTATCGTTACCTCTTATATTACGATCGGGGGTACCGATTCCTACAAATATCAGACGGTGAGCGATGACATCTACCGTTTCTTGCCTATTTGTCTGAACCAGTACGAGCAGCGTACGATACATAACGAAAATGAGTATATATCCCTTGAGAATTTCGGGAAGATGCAATGGTATTTTAAGGAACTGATGAAGAATTATTAGTTTTTCTTTGCCTTGATTGCCTTCAACGTATTTTTGCGCACAGAGCGGATAGCGGGAACCAGTAATTCGGGTTCCATGATTTCCAGCATTGTGCGCAATTCTTGTTGAAGCTCCGGGATGGAACGGGTCAGTTGGTAGGCAAGTTTGATGCAAAGTGACTGCACTCCGGGCGGTTCCTGCCGGGATACCATACGCTCTATGCAGAAATCCAGCAAGTCCACCCGTGGAGGGTCGGCTAGCGGTTGCTGACATAGCAGGTTCAGGAGCATTCTTCGTTTTCCTGAATGCGGGCAGGTAAGCGCTGCGTCAATCAATTCATTTTGTTTCCCGCTCAGCCATTCTACTTCCGGTTTCGAGAAATGGGTACAAACCCACAGTGCCTGGTAAGAGACGATGCTGTCCTCATCATATATCAGCCGGTAGATTTCTTCTCTGAGGCGTTCGTCGTCTTGTATGTAATGAAGTATCTCTCTGATATTCTCGATGTGTACACGTTCGGATAGTCTTGCACGCAGGTTCATATGGCTTTCGTTTTTTGGGGGGAATGAGTTGTTTTTACTTGTTGCCGTTCTCTGCTTCCGGCAGTTGCAGATGGAGAATCGGATAAGGCTTGCCCATACCGTCTGTTTCATCTCGGCCTATGATCCGGAATCCCATGCGGAGATAAAATCCGAGCGCTTTGTCGTTCTGCTCGTTTACGTCTACTTTATTCATCTGTTTTCTCCGGGTGGCGTATTCCAGCAATCGTCTGCCATATCCTTTTCCCTGTTCGCCGGGGCTTACGAACAGCATTTCGATAAGTTCGTCGCTCAGTCCCATAAAGGCGACAATCTTTCCATTGGTATTGCGGATGATATACAGTTCTACAGCCGATAAGTAGTGGTTGCGTACCAATGGTTTGTAGAATTGGATATGCTCTTCCGTGAGGAAGTGATGCGTATGGCGTACGGAATCCTCCCATACTTGCAGAATCTCGTCGTAGTCTTCCGGAGCCGGTCGGCATATATTAGGCAGATAATAGCACAGGTGATCGTATATATTTCCGTTGTAAGTAAGTTCCGCCTGATGCAGTACGCCTTCACAGATAAAGCCGTTGCGTTCCAATACTTGCTGAGACCGCTTGTTGTGCGGATAACAGTTGGCGGTGATGAGGCTGAGCTGAAGTTCGTTGAAACCATAGTTAAGCACAGCTTGTACCGCTTCCGTCATATATCCTTTTCCCCAGTGAGCCTCGTCGAGCCAGTATCCCAGCATACGTACTTGCGGGTTCTCCCGCTTCGGGTCGGGGACGATGCCGATGGAGCCGATGAGCTGTCGGGTGTCTTTCAGTGTTATAGCCCAGATATCCTCCTGACCGATAAACACATTCTGAAGGATTTCACGCGATTCTTCTATCGATTTATGGGGAGCCCATCCGGCATTATTGCCCAGATTCGGATTCTGGCAACAAGCGAAGAATGTTTCTGCATCATTTTCCCGGAAAGGCCGGATGAGTAAGCGTTCCGTTTCAAACGAACAATCATCCTGTGGTTCGTCTGCCTGCGGGGGGCATACGCATTCTATCCGGTTACCGTCAGGATCAAGAACTACACTTTCGAAATAACCATCTCCCGAAGTACGTGGCTCGCCTGCTATGGGGTATCCCTCGGAACGCATTTGTTCTGTGAAGCGAAGCACCTCTTCCCGGTTGGGAAAGGTGAAGGCAAGATGCGTCAGCCCAAGACGGTTCTCTTCTATCGGAGTATTCTGTACGTCTGTCCGGCTCATCAATTCCAGAGAAGGCCCTTCTCCGAAAGAGACGAAATAGGACTCGAATCCCTTCTTCGGATTGATGTATTTTTCATTACTCGTTCCACCCAGAAAACGGACATAGAAATCTTTTAATTCTTCCAGACGAAAAGTCCAGATAGCGATATGATGTAGTTTCATGCCTATTTTAATATTATATATTCATAGACTATGCGGGAAATGTCCGCGATAATCTTACTGTTTTCCTGATTGTTTTCCGCAGAGTCTTTCACGAAAACGGCTATGCTGTAAACGTGTCCGTCGGGCAGGAGGACGAAGCCGATATCATTGCAGGCTACCTGTTGTCCTTTGTCATTCCGGTCGCCTGTTCCTGTCTTGTGGCCGATTGTTACTTTTTTGTCCAGCAATGGGGCAACCAGTCGGTCTTGTCCGGTCTGGCATTCTGTCATGGTCTGATAGATGAAGTCTTTGTATTCTTGCGGGAATAGTGCTTCTTTACGGAATATTTCCAAGAGTCTGGCGGCAGCCAGAGGCGTAGTCCAGTTTTGATAACACAGACTTTCGTCCTGATGCATTTCGTTTTCTGTGCAGACAATGGCGCAGTCGGTAACGCCTAAAGAATGGATGTACTGGTTTACCGCATCTACTCCTCCCTGATACTGAAACAGAATATCACAAGCATTGTTGTCACTTTGTTGCAGGGTGTATTTCAATAAATCCGCAATGTCTATATTGAATCCTCCCTGTGGGAAACTGTCCCGTAGCGGGCTGTAAGTATCGGGTTTTAAGTCCTCTTTCTTTATGGTCAGTTCAAAGTTCAATGACTGTTGCTGCTTTCCCATATAATCAGCCAATGCCAACGCCTGATGAAATTTGAACACACTCATCAATGGATAATGAATGTCATTGTTGACAGTTACCGTATCTTTTCCATCGATAATAACGGCAATGCCGATTTCAGCTTTTTTGCCTTTGATAGCTTGTTTGAGTTGGTCCTCAAGAGAAAAATTCTGTGCACAGATAATAGTGGGAATCAGACAGAGAAGCAGGATGAATGAGCGCATACTAATTTTTTCATTAATTGGTTTGTATTTGGGTCTTAAGAGTCACAAAGATATAAATACTAATTTTATCAGCAAATCCTTACCCGTAAATAGTAATCCTATATTAAGAATTATCTATTTTTGTCGGTAAAACAAGACACGAAGGTTCGTTCTATGCAAGAACTTCAGGAAGTGGTTGGAATAGCTGTAAACTATTGTAATTATTGTCTCTGTTGGTTCTTGAAAGGTCACCCGTCCACCGAAGCATCTGCTTTACTTGGTAGGGGTGAATCGGTGAAAACTCTTCCTCGTATCGTTGCCGGACCAGCGATGAAAGCAGCAGGCATGGATATCACTCCTGAAATGCAAACAATGGTTGATGGTATGTTTTATGATACATTCTCCGGAACGAAAATCGGGCGGAATGATCCTTGCCCTTGTGGGAGCGGAAAGAAATATAAGAAATGTTGCGGCAGGGATAACTGAAAAGAGGCTGTTCGTCGAGATGCTATGTCGGCATAGGCGGACTGTTCTTTGAAAGATTGTGTTGGAGATTGGAGGAAAATGATAGGGCAAAACCAATCAAGGAAATCCTGATACTTCCCGTCATCGAATAAGTGAACGGTCTGAAATGAATCATTCGTATAAGATTTTTGGTATCCTTGTTGGCTTGGTATGGTAAAGTTCTTACCTTTTAGCAAAAAGAGATATGGAGCATTCAAGTTTGACAGCTAGATATCAGTGAAATTTGAATCCGTCTGTCTATCACTCCCTATAAATTAAAAAGAAGAATATATTTGTCATCTGTCACCGATTTTACTATAACTATCAGATTATAAATACTTAATGATGTGACAGCAGTAGGTGACAGCACTGTGATGGCAATTATGCTGTCACCCTTGTATTGGTGATTCGGGTTATGTTTTGAAGTCGTTGATTTCATCACGGTGTGTAACTATCTTTTCTACTGTAAGAAACAGTTTGTTTTGCAGTTTGAAACTAAAGTTCCAAATGCTTGAAACCATAGTTCCAAACGCTTGAAACTAATGATTCCAAGCTGTTGGAACTAAAGTTTCAAGCCTTTGGAACTATGGTTTCTCACTGTTGAAACTATGGTTTCTCTTCGCTGAAACTATGGTTTCAAGGTGAGGGAACTAATTTAGTTGTCTTATCCTATCATGCTCCGGCTTAGGTTGCTTCTTTGGTGTCTTCTCTTTTCTATGAGGCTGACTAAAAAGTCGGTTGTATATTAAACTTTCGTTTTTTCTTGTCGGTCTCGGATATAATGAGTAATTTAGCAGTCTCAACGACACGAAGACGCTGACACAAACAACCTATTATTATATAAATGAAAATTACCCAATTCCGTAGAAATGGAGATGCAACAGCGCTCAGCGTAATGGATCTTGAAAAACTGGTAAACAAAGTAAAAACAGAAATAAAATCCCGCCCGGTTTCCATTTTCAGGGAAGGATTAAAGTATATGCTTCCTGATGATCGGTGTATGTTTGCCGACAAGCTTCCTGAGATAATTCCTGCCGCAGAATTTAGAAAAGTAAACGGGCAGAAGCAGATGAAAGCGTACAATGGCATTGTTGAACTGACTGTCGGTCCCCTGTCCAATAAATCGGAGATAGCTCTGGTGAAACAAAAAGCGAGTGAACAACCGCAGACCCGCTGTGCTTTTATGGGTTCGAGTGGAAAAACGGTGAAGATATGGACCACCTTTACCCGTCCGGATAACTCACTGCCCAAGACACGGGAAGAGGCGGAACTGTTTCACGCTCACGCCTATCGGCTGGCCGTGAAATGTTATCAGCCCCAAATCCCGTTCGATATACTTCCCAAAGAGCCGACTTTGGAGCAATATTCGCGATTATCTTATGATCCGGATATTATGTATCGTCCGAATTCCGTGCAATTTTATCTCTCGCAGCCGACAGCGATGCCCGAAGAAACGACTTTTCGGGAGGCAGTGCAGGCGGAGAAGTCTCCGTTGACTCGTGCCGTGCCGGGATATGATGCGGAAAATGCCTTTTTGATGCTTTTCGAAGCTGCTTTTCGGAAAGTTTATACAGATCTTAGCGAAGCAGGCCTCCAGTTGCGGGAAGATAAATGGCAACCATTGGTCGTACAATTGGCCAGAAATTGTTTTGCTTCGGGATTGCCTCAGGAAGAAGTCGTGAAACGTACCGTTTTTCATTTCTATATGTATAAACAGGAAGTGCTGATCCGGGAGATGATTGGCAACGTATATCTCGAATGTAAAGGTTTCGGCAAGAATATCAGTTTGAGCAAAGAGCAGCAGTTGGCCTTGCAGACCGAAGAATTCATGAAACGCCGTTATGAATTTCGCTATAACACACAAATCGCCGAGGTGGAATATCGGGAAAGGCTTTCTTTTCGTTTTCGTTTCAATCCTCTCGACAAACGGGCGCTGAACAGCATTGCTCTGGATGCACAAATGGAGGGTATTCCGTTGTGGGACAGAGACATCAGTCGTTATATCTATTCAAATCGCGTGCCTGTATTCAATCCGTTGGAGGATTTTCTTTATCGACTTCCCGGATGGGACGGTAAAGACCGTATCCGTGAACTGGCAGCCACTGTGCCTTGCCGGAATCCGTATTGGACAGACTTGTTTCACCGCTGGTTTCTCAATATGGTTTCTCATTGGAGAGGGTATGATAAGAAATACGCGAACAGTGTTTCGCCATTGCTGGTCGGGGCGCAAGGGACGCGAAAATCTACCTTCTGCCGGAGTATAATGCCGCCTTCGGAACGTTCCTATTATACTGACAGCATTGATTTCTCGCGAAAGAAAGATGCGGAACTTTATCTCAATCGTTTTGCGCTCATCAATATTGATGAGTTTGATCAGGTCAGTTCGACACAACAAGGCTTCTTGAAACATATTCTGCAAAAGCCTGTGGTAAATATGCGGAAACCTCATGCCAGTGCCGTGCTCGAAATGCGGCGGTATGCTTCATTTATCGCTACGAGTAATCAAAAAGACCTGTTGACCGATCCTTCCGGTAGCCGTCGTTTTATCTGTATCGAAGTGACGGGAGTGATTGACACGAATCGTCCGATAGATTATGAGCAGCTTTACGCGCAAGCCATGTATGAATTGGAACATGGCGAACGCTATTGGTTCGATCAGGAGGATGAAAAGATTATGATGGAAAACAATCGTGAATTTGAGCAGGTTCCTCCGGAAGAACAGTTGTTTTTCCGTTATTTTCGTGCTGCACAGCCTGAAGAAGGGGAGTGGTTGTCTCCGGCGGAGATTATGGAGGATATTCAGAGAAATAGTTCGATACCGATGTCCGTTAAAAGGGTTAATTCATTTGGAAGAATACTGAAAAAGCAGGAAATCCCCTCCAAGCATGTACGTAGCGGTACGCTTTACCATGTCGTCAAGTTAGTGACCGGGTAGCGGGAACAAGTACCGTAAGTGTGGTCTGGCGATATAACCTCATGTGATATTGCAAAGATACTTGGCTGTAGTTGATTGTGACGGCAAGAGTGCCGTCACAATGCAATCACCTCCTGCTGTCACGGGCTGATTCGTTGATAATTAACCTGTTATGTCCTTTGGGGTGACAGATGACAGCAACTTACCATATATATTCTTCTGTGTAGCGTTGGTAAGTGGGTTCTTCTTTTATTCCTTTATTACGAAACAATTGTTTTATATAAGCTTGATCTTTGGGCATAAGGCCTCGTTCTCCACGATAGAGCCGGTAATATCCTGTTTTCCCATAGTGTCTGACCAACTGTGATCGGATACTGACTGCATCTTCATAAGGAATCCTGTCAAGCAATCGTTTAAGTCCCCATGTTACATGGACTTTTACAGCCGTTTTAAAACATTCGCATTGATTCCCGTCTGCAGGATAGCGTGCCGGATTAACGTTGGTGATATAAAGATAGTCGGCTCCGTTATTTTGTGCAGCTATGTGGCGTAGGCATTTGGAAGCTTGTGGGCATTGGTCGTTGAAGCAACGGGCAAAATTGTAAGGGACAGACAGGCTGTCGGGTTCTTCTTTCATTAGTATACTTTGTTTTATTTATGATAGCAAGGGATACAAGTTTTGTATTCCCTACAAATGTAAGGCTTTCTTTCAAGAATGAGAAGCAAACGTACATATAAATCAAATATTTTTATGTACGTTTGCATTAGAAACAATACTGTGAACCGGTATATATGTGAATCTGATAAGACAAAACCGACATGAGCACTTTTCGTTCCATAGAAGAATTGGTCAAGAGTCTTGATCGGGAAAAAGAACTCCTGAAAGAAATGTTTGCCAAGCGGAAATCTCTTTCGTTTCGCTACGATTATGCACTCGAAATGACCGAGTACAAAGAAGAACGTATCCGCTATCTGATAGATTATGGAGTGATTCGGGATACAGGCGACTTTCTGGAGATGGAGGATATCTATCTGAAATTCTTTGAAGATGTACTCGAAGTCAATGAAGAAATCAATGTCTCTTTCGTGCAGGATTATCTCACGCGGTTGAATGAAAACATCGATTATTACTTGAAGGAGAACAATGAACAGCGTAAATACAACTATCAGCGGGAAGTGAAACGCTGCCTGAAGAACATCGCCCTTACCACCGTCCGCAATGTGATGGACCTGAAAAGGAACATGGACAACACCTACAAGAATGAACCTAATTACCGGATCAAAAAGACCAAACTTTTTCGGTTGGACGAGAAACGGAATAATATCGCCCTGCTGATTCGCAAGAGCGAAGAACTGATAGACTACGGACAGCCTACTTTTTTCCGGGTGGCGATGGATGTACAGATGCGGAATGTGGTGAGCGACGTGAAACTGCAACTGAATGATTCGTATCATAATCTGATTGAAATACAAAAACAAATCATACATTACCTGAATCTGATTGATTATCAGAACCGTATTCTGGAGAAAGTGAAGAAACTGAAATATCTGAAAGATCAGTTTCTGTTGGAAGAACATACCGATATCCGCCAAGTAGTAGCGCAAAAGAATCCTGTTTGGATGGAGCCTCAGGTGGGCTATCGCATCAAACTTTCCATTGATAATCTGCGAACCTCTGATGAGGCTTTTCAACTGATGAAGAAGCTGGCAGCCCGACAAAAGAACTCTTCACGGGGGATGAAGCAACTGGCGGATGCTATTCCGGAGGAATATCTGGACGGTCAGTCGCAAACGATAGATAGTGTAAATCTGCAGGAAGTGCATAATGCCTTTATGGCTTCCAGTGCCCATCTGTTCTATTTTGTGATGAACTATCGCTTCCGGAAGGAAGTGACCCGTGGTGAGAAACTAATCTTTTTCTGCCAACTGGCTTCGCAGTATGCCGATGAACTTCACTTTACGGATACTTACGAAACTTCCGGTGAAGTGGAGTACCCTCTGATTTATTCCAGATGATGAATATTGAATATGAAATAACGAATGACCATGAAATATACCGAAGAAATATTTAATATACTTAGCAAAGGAGGTTTCATCTCTTCCAACAGTGTTTCTACACAAGTGAAACGCCTGTATGACGCCATAGAGGAAGACTTGCCCGATTATTATGATTACTATAAAGGCATCGGATTCTATCTTGAAGGAGGCGATGGCTATTATTATTTTGTCCGCAAAGAAACGAAAGTTGACTTGGAACGCAAATTGGAAGCTGCCCAAAAGTGGATTGATTATCTGAGCTTCCTGAAAACGTACCATTCGGCGTTCGGACCGGGCTTTCTGTTTCGGGCCGCCGATATTGAAATTCAGATAGGATGCGATATCGAGCTGAAAGAAAAGGCTGTCAAGCTTTTTGCGGATAAGAAGAAGTTTGATGAAGTGGTGGCCAAGCTGCTGAAGGAATTGGAAAACATGGGACTGATAGAGAAGGAGAATGAACTTGACGGGACCTATAAGGTGTTGACCGCTTTTCATTATATAGAAGATTTGATTGATTGTATCACTATTTCGGAGGAAGTGCAAAATGAGATACCTGAGTAAAATTGTTTTTCTGAACAGTGCCCATATTCCGTATGCAGAGGTGAAGCTGGATGGAAATGTGCATTTTATCGGTACGCAAGGAGTGGGGAAGAGTACGCTGCTTCGTGCTCTGCTCTTTTTTTACAATGCCGATAAGTTGAAACTCGGCATCCCGAAAGAGAAGAAAAGTTTCGATGCTTTCTACTTCCCATATGGTAACTCCTACATTATATATGAGGTGATGCGTGAAAACGGTGCTTATTGTGTGGTAGCCGCCAAGTCGCAGGGCAGAGTCTTTTTCCGGTTTGTGGACGCGCCTTTTCAGCGGGATTGGTTTATTGACGGACGCAATGCGGTATATGCCGAATGGGGGCGTGTCCGTGAACATATAGGCCCAAAGATTCAGACGACTGCGCAGGTGACGAGCTATGAGATGTATCGTGATATTATCTTTGGTAATAATCGTAAACAGGAAATGATACCCTTCCGGAAGTTTGCTATCGTGGAAAGTGCCAAATATCAAAATATTCCACGTACCATTCAGAATGTTTTTCTGAATTCCAAGTTGGATGCAGACTTTATAAAAGATACTATTATCCGTTCGATGAGCGACGAAGATATCTCTGTTGATTTGGATTTTTATCGTAGTCAGATTAAGGAGTTCGAGCAGGAATACAGGGATGTGATGTTGTGGTTCGAGAAAAATAAGAATGGCGAGGTGACTGTCCGGAAAATGGCGGGGAAAGTGATGAATGCTTATCGGGACTTGATTTATACACATAAACAGATTGACGAAGGACGTGCCGAACTGAACTTTGCGAAAAAGCGGGCTTTGCATGATATTCCGCAGGTGAAAGAGGACATTGCCCGGAAGGAGACGGAACGGGAACGCTTATTGCGGCTTATGGGAGAATTACAGCAGAAGTATACTAAAGAACGTGACGGATTGATTACGGATATCGGTGTGATCAATGATTTGCTGAAACAGATACGTGATAAACGCTTGCATTATGAACGGTTACAGATAGACGGGATTGTACGGCGGGTGGCTCGTGAGGAAATCTTGAATCAGGAACTGGAACAGGTTCGGAGGATGAAGTCGGAACTGACAAAGGCGTATGAGGATGTGATAGGGAAATATCGTTTACTGTCCGATAATCTGGAGGCTGACTTTCGTACATTTGAGAATACTCAGCAGGCACGAATCTTTGCCCGGAAGTCGGAGATTGCGGTGAAGCAAGAGGAACTGATGCAGCTGGTCCGCAAGGAAGAGGAAAAAATAAGAACGGCGCAGGAGGAGAAGATTCAGACGGTGGATAATCGTATGCAGCAGTTGCGTGACGAACAGGCACAGTGGAATCTGAAACTTCAGAAAGTAAGATACGAACGTCCTCATCAGAAAGAGATGGAAGATTGCGAGGAGGGTATCAATGAATTGCGAAAGAAAGACAAGGAACTGGAACTCGGCATTCGTCAGCAACAAGCGGATATCAACCGATTGAGGCAGGAATGCGAGTGGAAAGTAAAAGAACTGAAGTGGGAGTTTCAGACGAAAGCGGAAGATATACGAAAAGAGAGAAGAGTCGTTGAAGAACAGCTTCAGGTGTTGGATGCGTTGATTGAGAAGCGGAAAGGTTCTTTGTGCGAATGGCTGGAACAGAATAAACCGGGTTGGCAGGAGACGATAGGTAAAGTGGCGGATGAAGAGTCGGTATTGTACAGCCATGAACTGCATCCCCAACTGGCGAAAGAGGAAACTACGTTGTTTGGAGTTTCCCTTAATTTGTCGGCTATCGATCGTTCGGTCCGTACCCCCGAAGAGATGAAACGGGAACGTGACGGGCGGCAAGCGGCATGGCAACTTTGTACGGATCGTCTGAAAAGACTGGCGGAGGAAGAGAGTGAGGCTGTTTCTTCATTGGAGAAAAAATATGCGAAACAGATACGTGTCATTCTGGAAGAACAACATCTGAGAGAAGCCGAACGGATGCAGATACCTGCTAAACTGAAAAACTTGCAGGCGGATCATGCTTCATGGAAAATAAAGGAAGAGGAGTGGAAGCGAAGCAGGACGGAGGAGTTCCGGGCGAAACTGGAGGAGACGGCTCATCGGATATATGTGCTGACGGAGGAAAAGAAGAAAGTACTGGCCGAGCGTGAGAGTAAATTGAAAGTATGCCAGAAAATATATAAAGACGCTAAAGCGGAGTTACAGAATGAACAGGAGCTGTTTGTTGCAGGTGTACAACAGGAAATTGACAGTCGAAAGCTGCAAACCCGGGAACGGAAGAATGAACTGAAACAAGCGCAAGAGAATGAATTGAACGGAAGAGGAGCTGATACGACTACGATCCGGAAGTATGACGATCGGCTTGCTGAAATCCGGAAGGAGTTGGATTATATTCATGAATACCGTCCGCAGGTGCTTTATTATGAAAGAGATAAGGCGGAACTTTTTGATAAAGAACCGGCTACGAGAAACCGGAAAAAAGAACTGGATGCGAAACTTGATGCAGTAGACGAACGTTTTGCCTTGAAAAAGGAGAAGTTGCAGATACAGATAAAAGGCATGGAGGAGATTCTGGACCGGATTCGGAAGGAACTGCGTCTATTGGAGGATGGACTGAATAAAGTGGATATGTTTCGCAAAGACGAAACCTTTTGTCCGCCTGATATGGCGGAGGTAGGTGAGAAGCCTACCCGGAAAGGTTGCGATGTGATCGTTGAAGAATTGAAATCCCTTATCGTATCCACCATCAGGAAGACGGAAGATTTTAAGAAAGTGGTGACACAGTTCAACGGAAACTTCTCGGGCAAGAATACATTCCATTTCCGTACTGAACTGATTGGAGAACAGGATTATTATGACTTTGCTTCGAATCTGTGTGAATTTGTAGATAATGATAAAATCTCTGAATATCAGAAGCATATCAGTGAACGGTATACGGACATTATTCGTCGGATATCAAAAGAGGTGGGCGACTTGACACGCAATGAGAGTGAGATACATAAAACGATCCAGGCTATCAATGATGATTTTGTGGAACGTAATTTTGCGGGAGTGATTAAAGAAATAGCTCTCCGAGCGTTGCAAAGTAGTGATAAACTGATGCAATTATTGTTGGAAATCAAGCGGTTTAATGATGAAAATCAGCATAACATGGGGAAAGTGGATTTATTTTCGCAAACTTCCCGTGAAGATGTGAATGCCACGGCAGTGCGCTATCTGTTATCGTTTATGAAATATTTACTTGATGAGCCGGGACGTAAACGGCTGGCATTGGCAGATACATTCAAATTGGAATTTCGTGTGAAAGAGAATGATAATGATACGGGCTGGGTGGAAAAGATTGCGAATGTGGGCTCCGACGGCACGGATATTCTGGTGAAGGCAATGGTGAATATCATGTTGATTAATGTGTTTAAGGAGAAGGCGTCACGCAAGTTCGGTGATTTCAAAATTCATTGCATGATGGATGAAATCGGCAAGCTGCATCCTAATAATGTGAAGGGTATTCTGGACTTTGCCAATTGCCGGAATATTCTGTTGGTGAACAGTTCGCCCACTACTTATAATGTGGAGGACTATCGGTATACTTATTTACTGAGTAAAGACGGCCATTCGAATACGCAGGTGGTTCCGTTACTGACTTATAATCAGAAATAGACAATGATAGGTGAATTTAATGTAACAAAGGCTCGCAAATTGTTGAGATTGCTAAATGGGGAGTCCATCCCTTTTTCCAGCTTTGTGTGCGAAGTATCTCTTCGATTAGAAACAGAAGGATTCTTAGCTGTCGTGTCACACGGTAGAAATAGGACTTTTCGGATGCTTGATCCTGAAGGATGCCGCATTTATATGGCGCAGCATTATACATCCGGTATGAGTCTGGAAGACTGGATCGAAATAAAGACTCGTGAGAAGGAAGTGGCACGCTCGGAACAAGTGGCAAAGGGGGCTAACTCTAAACTTAGGCATACCCGTGCGTTTAAAGGTTTCCCTCTTAATTGTTACGAGCCGATAGAAGCTGTTTTTCATGAGGAACCTTACTTGCTTTCTCCGGCACGAGGTACTTGCATATTCATGCAAGATTACGAATCCTTTCGTATTCCCGAGGATGTAGTGGTGGTCGGCATGGAGAACGGAGAGAATTTCCGGTATATCCGTGCCCAGAAGTATTTATTTGAAGGGATGAAAGTACTCTTTGTATCTCGTTATCCCCAATCGAAAGATCTATGCGCTTGGTTAAAGATGATTCCCAACCGTTATATTCATTTCGGAGATTTTGATTTGGCGGGAGTGTCTATATTCTTATCGGAGTTCTATTCGGAATTGGGCGAACGGGCGGAGTTTTATATTCCTGCTGATGTGGAACAGCGGCTTCAAAATGGGAATCACGTACTGTATGATGTTCAGTATTCGCGGTATAGATATATGGAGGTGGCAGATGAGCGCTTGAAACCGTTGGTTGAGATGATACATAAGTATAGGCGGGGGTATGAACAGGAAGGTTATATTAAAGAGCAGGATAATATATGATTACATTAGATAATTTTGAGGCCATAGTGCCGTTTAAGATATTAATGCGTGGCCAAGAATATTATGAACTGGGTGCAGTATCTGATTTGGAAGAGGCTTCGTCCGGCGAATGGACTGCAACCGTTGACGGTACCCGTAGTTATACTGTGGAAATATCTCTGGAAGGAGACAAAGTAGACTCATGGTACTGTGATTGTCCGTATGACGGGGGAATCTGTAAGCATGTGGTAGCAACATTATTCGCTATTCGTGATAATAGTGAGAAGGTGAGTCGCAGTGTCTTTTCGAAAATGTCGGTATTGGAGGATGATGGAGATGAAGAAATGGATGTGGAGGAATCTGTAGATTTGGAACGGATAGAGGATACAGTCCTGTATAGTCCGGTTGATGTGGATATACAGCAATGTCTTTCTTTTATTAAGCCTCAGGAACTTTCACGGTTTATATGTGAATATGCTTCTACGAATCAGGAATTTAAAACAGCCCTGTTGGACCGGTTTATTACGAAAAAATTGTCAAAGACCTCCCAAGATAAAGATTACAGAAAAGAAATTCAAAAGATATTTGAGAACTCCTTTCAGAGTAAGAAATCGCGCTATCATAATCGTTATGATGACTTTAGCCGTGACTGGGAAACTGTTTTCAGTCAATTGGATACTTTTTTGGAGAAAGCAGATTTCTTCTTGAAGTTGGAGAGTTTGGACGATACGATTGCTATAGCTCTTCAGACACTTCGTTCGATAGGAGAAAATTATGATGATGAACTATTATATGATGATGATATATCCGCTTCAGACTATTGTGAACAGGCAGGAGATTTGATACTGAAAGTGGTTCGACATCCGAAAACCACTCAGCAACAAAAGACCGGGATATTGCAAGAACTTTGCCAAATTGCCGGGATATCGATTTATCATGATTATGATATCTATGATGTAGATGATCTTATGATGCAAATCAATCTCTCCATCCAATCTGCGGATAAGGCTCTGGAATTGATAGACAAGCTTCTCGAAGAGAGAAAAGATTCTTATGATTTGTATCAATTGGTTCTTCGTAAGGTCGATATGTTGCTGGGGCAGAAAGAGCAGGAAAAAGCGGATGATACGATTCGCCAATATCTGTATTTATCTGAAATAAGAGAAATGGAGGTTAAGAAATTGATGGAGCGTGAACAGTATGACGAGGCTGTCCGATTGTTGGATGAAGGGATAGAACTTTCGAAAAAAGAAGAATATGACGGAACTACAGGTAAATGGTTAAAACTTAAATTGAAGATTTTTGAGAGGACGAATCGCACTTCTGAAGTCATTGATACGTGTCGCCTATTGTTTATATCCGGTAGAGAGCAGTTGGAATATTATCATAAACTGAAGACGCTGATCCCGAAGGAGCAATGGAAAGTATTTTTGGACGAGATGATGAAAGAGGTACCGTTTAATGGCTATTTTTCTTTTGACGGAAACGTAGAGGCCGAAATTTATGTGGAAGAAAAAGAGGATGAACGTTTATTCCATTTGTTGTCATCTGCCGGTTTTGGGCAGCTGGAAGCATTGATGCAGTATGCTCATCATCTGAAAAACAGTCATTCGGAGCAATTGATTGACATGTATATTTCTATATTGATTGATTATGCCGAACGGAATATAGGACGGAAATATTATGAGCAGATTGCGCGGGCATTGCTTTGTATGCAAGAACTTAATGGAGGAAAGGTTGCTGTAAAACAATTGGTTGAAGACTTTAGGACGATATATAAGCGTCGGTCGGCAATGATGGAAGAGTTGAGGAGGTTCTAGTAATTTTATCTTCATCTTATCTATCTCTTTATCTATATCACTATCTTTGCACTAGAATGAATCTATTAATTGACAAGAAGAGATTATGCTTGCATATACATATATTGAACACGGAAAATTTGAATTGCGAGAAAAACCGGAACCGAAAATTACGGATGCACGGGATGCAATCGTGCGTGTGACTCTTGGCAGTATCTGTACCAGTGACCTGCATATCAAACACGGTAGTGTGCCGCGTGCAGTACCCGGAATAACGGTTGGACACGAGATGGTAGGTGTCGTGGAAGAGGTGGGAGCTGAAGTTACATCAGTCAGACCCGGTGACAGAGTAACCGTGAATGTCGAGACCTTTTGTGGAGAGTGTTTCTTTTGTCGTCACGGATATGTCAACAACTGTACCGACCCCAACGGTGGCTGGGCTTTAGGCTGCCGTATCGACGGCGGACAGGCGGAATATGTCAGAGTACCTTATGCCGATCAGGGACTGAACCGTATTCCCGATACAGTCAGTGATGAACAGGCTCTTTTTGTCGGTGATGTCCTTGCCACAGGCTTCTGGGCAACTCGTATCTCGGAGATTACGGAGAAAGATACTGTCCTCCTCATTGGTGCCGGACCTACTGGAATTTGTACTTTGCTCTGCTTGATGCTGAAGAATCCGAAACGTATCATTGTCTGTGAAAAGTCCCCTGAAAGGATTCGGTTTGTCCGTGAACATTATCCCGATGTACTGATAACGACACCTGAGAACTGCAAGGAGTTTGTACTCCAAAACAGTGATCACGGTGGAGCTGATGTTGTCCTGGAAGTGGCGGGGACCGAAGATAGTTTCCGGATGGCGTGGGACTGTGCCCGTCCCAATGCGATAGTCACTATTGTGGCTCTTTACGACAAACCTCTGCTTTTTCCTTTGCCTGAGATGTATGGCAAGAACTTGATTTTCAAAACGGGTGGAGTGGACGGTTGTGACTGCGCAGAGATTCTCAGGCTGATTGAGGAAGGGAAGATAGATACCACTCCTCTTATTACCAATCGCTTTCCGCTGAACGAGATTGAGGAGGCATATCGTATCTTTGAAAACAAGCTGGACGGCGTCATCAAGGTAGCGATTGTATGTCAAACCGAAAGTAATAAATAAGAATATGCCTGTTATCGAAATATCCTCTTTGTCTCATCCCGGAGTTGAGATATTCTGTACTCTTACCGAGGCTCAGTTACGCAATCGTATCGAGCCTGACAAGGGTATTTTTATTGTAGAAAGTCCAAAGGTCATAGAGAGAGCTCTGGACGCCGGTTATGAACCTTTAGCCATTTTATGTGAGCATAAACATATCATTGGCGATGCCTCCGACATCGTTGAACGTTGTGGCAATGTGCCTGTCTATACGGGTAGCAGGGAACTGCTTGCTACATTGACCGGTTATGTTCTGACACGTGGTGTTCTTTGTGCCATGCGTCGTCCTGCGGTGCGCAGTATGGCAGAAGTCTGTCGGGGAGCCCGGCGCATCGTCGTGATCAACGGTGTTGTTGATACAACCAACATCGGTGCTATTTTCCGTTCGGCAGCCGCCTTGGGAATTGATGCCGTACTACTGACGCGTAACTCTTGTGACCCGTTGAACCGTCGTGCGGTCAGAGTATCGATGGGAACGGTCTTCCTTATACCATGGACTTGGCTGGACGGTTCTCTCAGCGACTTGGGCAAGCTGGGCTTCCGTACAGCTGCCATGGCACTCACGGATAACTCTGTTTCCATTGATGATCCTGTCCTGACAACCGAACCCAGATTGGCTATCGTGATGGGTACCGAAGGGGACGGACTTTCGCCGGAAACGATTGCCGAAGCTGACTACGTAGTCCGTATTCCTATGTCGCACGGCGTCGATTCGCTCAATGTAGCCGCTGCGGCTGCCGTAGCTTTCTGGCAACTTCGTGCCCGATAGTTCTGAGGTTTTAGGATATGTTGGTGTAATAATCTTTAATAAAAAAGATTTTATGAAGGTCCTTTTTATTGTCGGGACATAAGTTCCGCAAATTGATCGAGTGACTGGACATTATATTTCTCAATGAGATCAATGCATTGTTGAAGATAATCTTCATCCACTTTTACTCCATTCCATTGGTACCATCGTTTTACCATCTCAATACCTGCATTATGCTTCTTGGCAACATTCCAAATCGTGACGAGATCATCTTTTTGTTTTCTTGATTTTAACCGTTTCAGCTCAAGTGCCCCTTTGTAGATTTTGATTTCCTCATCATAGATGAGCTGTTTCTTTAGCGTCAGTTCATCATCTCCCAGAAAAGTGACATGAGTCATGAGTTTTAGGTCGTTGCTTAAATCGGCTACTGCAATACCATGGTCGGAAACGATGAAATAGCCGCCATTATTCTTGCGGGTATACAAGACTTGCGGATTGTTATATACAAAGTACTCGAATAAGTTTTCTCCCTTGCGGTCTATTTGATAATGGTCGATGTAACGTTCTTTATATCGTTGCATGAAATGCGCTGTGTAATGCATCACCATATCACGGGGCTTGAAACCCGACATTTGGATATAGCCATTGCTTGAAGCGCCGACAATGGGGGCGTAAGCCTGAAATCCTACGCCTTGCATATATGAATTGTGTTTTCCCACCACTGTCCACACATTTCTTCGGGTGGTGGTGAGGGTTATACGCTGGGTCGCCAAAGGATATGGCAGCATGTTCTTTGTTTTCTTACGAACCTTATCCATGAACATATTTGCTTTGGTCGATATTTCGATGAGGTCCTTATGCACTTCGGCATACAGTTCCTCGTGAGTCATACTTGTAAGATACATACTTTGTTTTTTTTGATTGTGTATAACGGTAGTGGTTATCTTCGTATCTGATGTCGTCTGTAGGACGGTTTTTTGTAAATGATACGGAAAACAAACGCTTTATTTTGTTTGGAACCTGTTTGAAACAAGTTCCAGCCAGCCTGCCATACTTTCTTATTTTCTATCTCTAATTTTAGCTCTCAAATATTCTTTTAAATTTTCATCACAGCAATATACATAGCAACCTTTCATTCCTCTGGACATTAAAACACGGTAGATGTTGCGGGCGTAGTTATCAAAATATGCCGCATTTCGTTTTAACATAGGATCTTTGATTTCTTTAATGTCTGTAATCAGACATTGTTGCTCTGTGTCATACCGTAAATCAGGACCGATGATGACACCTATGTAATCAAATTCAAAACCTTGCGCCGTATATATACATCCGACTTGTTTGATGCCTTCGGGTTTATATGCCCATTCATACCACTTGACATATCCCTTGGGAATATTGGTAATAGTATCTTTGGTTTCCCACGGCATTGCGAAGTTCCCGATGGTAACATCTTTTACAAAATCTCCGTTCTCATCCAGAGAACTTGACCATGGCCAGCAAAATCCTGCAGTCAGGCGTGCGCTTTGCCCGTCTATACTGTCTTTTCTCTTTATCTCATCATACAGTGTTTGAGGATCGTCGAATATTTTAAAGTCAAATTCATCTTCTTTGAAGGATGATTTTACAGGTTCATTATAGATAACTTGTTCAAGCCAGTCCAGATAGTTGTCCGAACCATTGCAGCGGAACTGGGATTTTAATTCGACTTCTGCAATATCGGCATTGTATTCTTTGGCACATTCCCGAATGAGTTGGGAAGATCCGATCTCGACGCTTCGGATGGCTTGTTTGTCGTCGATAAAGAATACGGATATCTTGGCTGCTTGGACGATTGTTTGAATCTGTGTAAGATTGGTTCGTTTATCAGTCGGCGTGTATTGGTTGTTTGCACTATTAGAGATGCGATGGGCTTCGTCGACCAGCAATACATCTATATTATTAGGTTCACAGTTGGCCGGAATAAACTGAGTTACATTTGAAAATAGCAGTTTAGCCTTACTGCCACGCGGCAACCGGTCTTTTACCCCTTCCAGTAAAGGTTTTGATTTTGTGGCATAACGGATATTATAACTTTTCTTGTTTCCCGCCAATAGAGCCAGGATATGTAAGGCAATCACTGTTTTTCCGGTTCCCGGTCCTCCTTTTACGATAATGATACTTTTCTTGTTACCGATTTTGCGGATTTTATCAAGAATGACATTGCGCGCTATAATCTGCTCTTCGATTAGGGCGAATGCAGATACATTACCCTCATGAATCAGGTTGGCTGCCGATTCCAGCAGTTTTTTAGAAGGGCGTATGGGGCTGTTGATCATTTTGTGGAAGATCGTTTCGCCATCGCCGTTGCCTAATGCTTGCTGCAGGTGTTGGGCGAGTTCCTGCACTTCGTCGCCGGCGTACGTTTTGTATGCTTGCAGGAGTTCGCTGTATTTCTCATCAAATAAGGTATTGGGTGTTTTGTTTTTGCGGTAATTGTAGCAGTATGCGAGTCCTTCGATATGAAGTTCTTTGCTGCTCAATATTTCTATGAATCCGGTCAGATAATCATTGTATCCTCTTACTTGTTGGGAAGGGTGGGATACCAGCCGGTGTCCTCCGCCTGTGTATGCCTGTACCTGGAATGTGGTGTCTGAATCTTCGTCGACGTTGAAGTTTCCTTCGCAGTCAGTATCCCGAACCCCCTTGTTGTCCCATTGTTTTAATTCGATATGGACTACATTTCCCTGATTTTGTGAGTTCCTACCATATAAGATGCAGTCAATGCGTTTCATGTTGTATGGAACGAGGTACTCGAATGTCACATATGTATCAGTAACTCCGCTCAACTGAAGCAAGTCTTTTATTTTAGGGGCATTATTTCCCCATGACATTAGTTCTGGATTGCTTGGGTGTAAGTTATAATAGGTGGCGGCCTTTGTCATTTTGTCTGTAAACAGATTGGTCATTACATCATGAAAAAACGTAGCCTGCGGTTCTTGGTATAATACTCTTTTTCCGGTCATCGTGTTTGGTTATAATTCGTTATATTTCTTAGCAGTTCCTTTGGCTTTCTCAACCGGATACTTTTGCGCATTCTTCTCTATTTTATCCAGTATGATTTGGGCGACATCAAAATTATATTTATTAGCAATGAGTAATGCGTAATTGAGGACATCTGCCAATTCTTCTTTTATTTTTTCAACATTTGCCTCTTCCGGTGATTTCCAGAGAAAGAGTTGGTTCAGTTCTGCTGCTTCAATGGATAATGCCAATGATAAATCTTTAGCATTGTGAAATTGGGCCCAGTCCCGTTCGTCTCTGAATTTCACAATGGTTTCTGTAAGTTCTTCTATTGTTGCCATATTATGTTGTTTATTCTGTAAAGTCAAAAGATTTGCTTTAGAGTATAAAGCATAAAAACTTATTGATGCACAAAGATACTGTTCTATTTAAAATAGACCTAATCTTCTTCCAGCTATTTTAGCTGAATATTTTATAGGCTTATTGTTTAAGGATGTACTCATCTATTTAAAACAGGGTATTATTGGCATTCAGAAAAAAGTAATTGTATTAGCTTTTCTGTCTTTTTATATTTACTTTTGTCTTTGAAGGTGAGATGAGCTTTATGGAAGTCTCGGTAGTGCAGGAAAAACAATTTAAATAAATCTTTTATATGCTAAAGAAAGGTATATACGAACATGTTATCAACCAGATAACAAAGCAGCATATTCATGAAATTGAGCAGCAAGGTATGGTTTGTATGCGACAAAATATAGATGAGGCGGAGTCTCCACAAATACTAGCCAATTATTTTGGGAAGGTGATTCGCCAGAAACTTGAGGAGATCGAAAATCAGGAAGATCGCGTAAATCTTATAAATAATATCTTGAAAGAAGCTGGGGTTATTGATGAAATTCAGATAGCTGAACCTTCAAAATTGTTAACGGAGGTAATGAGCAGACAACAAGCACTATTACAAGCAGAAAGTCGCATACAAACTATTCGTCCCATCTCTGGCTTTCGCGTAAGTAATCTGTTTACGGGCGGTAGTAGCTTGCTTCCTCTAGGAGAAGAAATACGTCGTGAAATAGCAAGTGCTAATGAGATAAATTTCATTGTATCTTTCTTGAAAGTATCAGGGGTCCGTATATTGCTCGATGATCTGCTTAAATTCTGCCAAAAAGAGGGAAATCGTTTGCGTATCATAACAACTACTTATTGCGGAGCTACACAAGCTAAAGCAATAGAGCAGCTTGCTGCGTTGCCTAATACTGAAATACGTATTTCTTATAATACAGATATTGAACGTCTACATGCCAAATCATATATTTTTGTGCGCAACTCCGGTATGAATACTGCTTATATCGGTTCGTCAAATCTTTCAAAATCTGCTCAAACTGAAGGTCTTGAATGGAATATACGCGTTACAAGTGTTGAAAATCCACATATAATAAAAACTGCTCTTGCTACATTTGAGATGTACTGGAATAGTTCTAATTTTGAGGATTTCCGACTTGGAGGTATAGAAAAGTTTAATAAAGAAATACATCGTAATATCTTTAGGGATACTTCGAATGAAGTGATATATCGACATTTTACTCTTCTTCCTCATCAAAAACAAATTCTTGACAAGTTACGTGTAGAACGTGAAGAGCTTAAGAATTTCAAAAATTTAGTTGTTGCGGCTACTGGTACAGGAAAGACAGTGATTTCAGCTTTTGACTATAAGGAATTTCGTCGTATACACTCCAGAAGCCGTATTTTATTTACAGCTCATCGGGAGGAAATTCTTCGCCAATCGTTGAATACTTATCGTAGTGTACTTGGTGATGCAAATTTCGGTACTTTGTGGGTAGGCAATTGCCGTCCACAAGATGAAAGCGAATACGAAAATTTGTTTGTTTCCATCTCTATGTTAAACTCCCGTTTTGAAGATTTTTTTGAGAAACTAGGTGCTGATTTTTATGATTATATCGTGATTGACGAAGCTCACCACAGTCAGGCAGAAAGCTACCGAAAATTGTTTGCTCACTTCGTACCGCAACTCCTTATTGGACTTACTGCTACACCTGAGCGTATGGATGGACGTGATCTTCGACCAGATTTTGGTGGACGAATTAGTGCAGAAATTCGCTTGCCACAAGCTTTACAAGCAGGATTGCTCACACCATTTCAATATCTTTGCGTAACAGATTCTACTGATCTTAGTGATGATGCTCTTTGGAATGGGCAAAAATACAATATCGAGCGTCTTGCGGATAAACTTTGCAGCAAAGAACGAGCTGGGTATATTGTTGAAGCGTTGCATAAATACCTCGCTAATGAATATATGTGCCGTGCACTCTGTTTCTGTGTGAATAAACGTCATGCCGATTTTATGGCAGAACAGTTGAGTCTGTATGGATTTAATGCTCAGAGTTTAACATCGGATACACCATCTGATAAACGTAAGCAACTTGCTAAAGAACTGCGTGAAGGAGCTATTCATTATCTCTGCGTAGTAGATATTTTCAACGAAGGTGTAGATATTCCTGAAGTGGATACTGTACTTTTTCTACGTCCCACAGAGAGTTTAACGATCTTTCTTCAACAGTTAGGGCGTGGTTTGCGCCTTTCTGTAGGTAAGACGGAACTCACTGTACTTGACTTCGTAGCACAATCTAATCGTAAGTATGACTTTGCTAGTCGTTTCCGGGCTTTGATGCTCAATCCTGAAAAGAATATTGTTAAGCAAATCAAAGATGGATTCACTTTGTTGCCATCAGGCTGCAGTATCGTGATGGAGAAGAAAGCAAGACAATATATTCTTGATAATATCCAGAGTGCTATTTATAACAAGAATCGCATTATCAGAGAAATCAATAGTTACCCTAATATACCTACCATTTCTCAGTTTTTAGAGAATAATGGACAAGATATTCGTACTCTTTATCATAGTAACAATTGCTGGACATCGCTTAAGCGCGCTGCAGGTCGTATCGCGTACAAAGACGATGTTATAACCAAACGGTTGGAGAAAGGGATGGCTAACTTATTGCACCACAATACTGCATCATTCCTTCATTTTATAGAACTCTTTATCGATGGAAGTAAGCAATATCTTGATACTAAAAATTATAAGTATGCTTTGATGCTATATTACGCTCTTTTTCAGGATCGTTTGGATAAAACAGGTTTTGCCAGTATTTATGAAGCGCTTGAATTGATCCATAAGGGAATGTACAGCTATTTTAGGCAAGAGATTTCGGAAATTATTTCTTATTTGCTTGCGCATCTTCAACTAAAAACGATGCCTTTAGGAGAGGATGTTTTGCCTGGACTTGAATTATACGGTTGCTATACCCGTGAGGAAATTTTTACGCTTGTCGGTAGGCAAACGGAAGCGCGCAAGATGCAAGGTTCTGTAACAGGAGTATTTAATTTGTCCGAACATAATGCTACATTACTTTTTGTGACGCTAAACAAATCAGATAAGGATTTTTCTCCTTCAACACAGTATAATGATTATCTCATTAATGAACACTATTTCCATTGGCAGTCACAAAACACAGACTCTCATCAAAATAATGGAGGACAGCGATATACTAAGCAAGCTGATACACAAAACAAAATAATCCTCTTTGTTCGTGAAGAGAAAAAGGATGGTTATGGTAATACTTGTCCTTTCCATTGTTTTGGTCTAGTAGAGTATATGTCTTCTCATGACGACTTCCCTATGAATATCACATGGAAACTTCAACAACCAGCAATGGCACAATATGTTAAAGCAATATAAGCTATGAAACAGATAGAAGTTGTAGCAGCTATAATCTATGATAATGAAAAATACTTTGCAACCCAACGTGGTTATGGCGAGTTTGAAGGTTTGTGGGAATTTCCTGGTGGTAAAATAGAGAAAGGCGAAAGCCATGAAAATGCACTCAGACGGGAAATTCAAGAAGAGTTAGGTGTTGACATTAGTATTGATGGATTTATATGTACTACTGATTTTGACTATCCATCTTTTCACCTTACTATGCACTGTTATCTGTGTACAATTTTAGTCGGTGAATTGGAGCTTCGTGAACATAAATCTGCACGGTGGCTAGTACTAAGCTCCCTTGATGAAGTTATGTGGCTACCGGCAGATAAAGAAATTGTTGAATATTTATTAGAAAATAGGTATGAGGAGTAATAGCCAGAAAAATATCATTATTATTTTCTCACGGCAATTGCTACTATAATCGATTGCTCGAAGACGGTTGTCAATTGTGGGGGAAAACATATATTGGGATATTTAGGGTGTTAATAAATATATTGGGGATTGTTATTTCCCGATGCAGCATATTTACATCACTGATTATCAGTGACAATTCATTTTAATCGGTACAACCTCTGTTTTTACAAGTACACAGAATGTAGGGACAAATGCAAATCGTTGTATTTCATCGTTTTGCATATACGTGTTGTACCGCCTCTTTTCAGCCCTTTTGTGGAATGTCCGCTATCAGATTCAATGTATTGACTGATAGTGAATTTCCGCATGGATGTTACAGAACGCTTGCTGAATACAAAGATAGAGATTTTCTTGGAATTTCTGTGGTTTGCGGTGGAATTTTTGCGTTCCGATTATTTAGGGTACTCGATTCGTTGGAAAAAGTGTAACGAAACTGAATTATTCGCTTGGAAAAGTGTGGAATGGTGCCTATGTACTTTAATTTGTGGTTTTGAATCTTGCTGGATTATACCTTATCTGATATAATAATGCTGGTGACAAAATTAATTATACCCCTTGTGGTATAATGTGAAATGTTTGTATTAACTTTGCACCCGAAAAGGTATAAAGTTGAACGCTTATGAATAATCTCTCTACTACGGTCAAGATGTTGCGAAAGCAGTATAACCTGACGCAAGAGGAACTTTCGTTGAAGTCGGGAGTAGGATTGCGCTTTGTGCGGGACCTTGAACAAGGAAAGGAAACGCTGCGCCTCGATAAGGTAAATCAGCTTCTTGATTTCTTCAATTATGAAATGGTTGCTATTCAGAAAAATAATAATCAATGAGGCAAGCCCGTATATTTTATAAAGACCAGTTGGCTGGGATTTTGACAGAAAACGATGCAGGATATGAGTTCCGTTATTTGCCGGAATATCTCTCTTCGGAAACGGCAAAGGCTGTTAGCCTGACATTGCCTTTACAAGCAGATGCATACACAAGTCCTGTGCTGTTTCCGTTCTTCGATGGTTTGATACCTGAAGGATGGCTGCTGGATGTTGCATTGCGGAATACTGACATCAGTATTCTTGACCGAATGTCATTGTTGTTGACCTGTTGTAAAGATTGCATCGGAGCGGTAAGCGTTGTTCCTATGGAAGAAAAGGAGGTGAACCATGTGTAATTGTTTGTATTGTTATCGTCCGCTCCTGAAGGGGGAAAAGGATATGCATCAGGCTTGTATAAAGAAATTCTTCGGTACAACGACATTGCCTGTTCTTGATTATACGATGGAGCAATTAGACCAGCTTGCTCTACAAATCATTCAAGACCAAACCTCTTTGACAGGTGTCCAGCCGAAATTATCTTTGCATCTGAATGAGCATGAGGGTAGCAAGCGATTGACTATTGTCGGGCTATGGGGCGGTTATATCTGTAAACCTCAGACATCACAATATGAAATGATGCCGGAGGTCGAGGATTTAACCATGCACCTTGCAGAGGTGGCACGTATTGAGGTGGTTCCTCACACGCTGATGCGAATGGCGGATGATTCGCTGTGCTATCTTACCCGTCGGATTGACAGAACTTCTGCCGGAGAGAAGACAGCAATGGAGGATATGTGCCAATTGACGGAAAGGCAAACGGAGCATAAATACAAGAGCAGTTATGAACGTATCGGTAAGGCTGTTTTGAAATACTCGTCTTTGCCCAAAATGGATGTTACCAATTTCTTCGAGTTGGTACTTTTCTCTTGGCTGACAGGTAACAACGATATGCACTTGAAAAACTTCTCTTTGTATGAGGCAGCGGATAAAATACGTTTGACTCCTGCTTACGATTTGCTAAATGCGGTTATCGTTAATCCCAAGGATGATGAAGAATTGGCATTGACCTTGAATGGTCGGAAGAAAAAGCTTCAAAGAGAGGATTTTATTAGGTCAGCTGCTACATTGGGTATAGAGAATGTGATTGTAGAACGACTGATAAATAAGTATATCAAACTATTGCCTAAGTTTGAAACTGTCATTCAAAACTCTTTCTTAAGTGATGAATTAAAAGGAAAGTATGGCGAATTGTTGAAGAAACGGTTTGCTAGGCTTGCACAAAGGCTATAAAACGATAAAAATACATAATGCTATGGATATTCCTTGTAGCTTTTATGATGCATTGGGGGTATTTCAGTTATTCGAAATTTTCGAATAACTGAAAGGCGATAATATATGATAGGTGAGTATTCAATCGTGTTTTGGTTGTTTGTGTTTTTGTGCATAATGCTCATCTGTCATTTTGTGAACCTCATCTATTGAAATAAGCCTTTCAAAAGGAAATGCTATAATCCTTTGATTCAAGTGCGAAGAAAGATTTGATTTATTGAAAAGCCAATCGTTTTTACTTTGTTGAGTGAATGTTATTCACTATATTTGCGGTCAAATAACAAATTTCATTTATATGGAAACTGATATAAATCGTTTGAAGGTTGTCTTGGCAGAGAAGAAGAGAACGAATAAATGGCTATGTGAGCAACTAAATGTCAATCCATCTACAGTTTCAAAATGGTGCACGAATAGTTCTCAACCAGACCTTGAAACCTTAGTTAAAATATCACATCTATTAGATGTAGAATTGGGTGATTTAGTGAATAAAAAATTCATAGATTCTCAGCAAATAAATCAAGCATCCGATTTGTAATAAAAGCCTGAAATGAGAAATAAACGTATTGAATATATAATAGATGAAATTCTTGACCAGTATGCGTATGCTGATGAGTCTACCCGACCATGGATTATAGGATTCAGTGGAGGAAAAGATTCAACAGTATTATTAATGCTTGTATGGATAGCACTCGAAAAATTAAAAGAATTACCAGGACCGTTTCAACTTCGTAGACCAATATATGTAGTATGTAATGATACAATGGTTGAAAATCCTATAATTGCATCGTATGTTGATCAAGTTCTTGAACAGATAGAAAAAAAAGCGAGAGAAGAAGATTTGCCTATTTTTGTCCGGAAGACTACGCCTCGATTGGAAGATTCATTTTGGGTGAATGTTATCGGGAAAGGTTATCCTGTCCCGAACACAGCATTTAGATGGTGTACAGAGAAAATGAAAATTAAACCTACTGCTCGTTTCATAATTGAACAAGTTGACGAGTGTGGGGAAGCTATAATTTTAATAGGAACAAGAAAGGCTGAAAGTGCAACTCGCGCTCGTTCCATCAAGAAACATGAAATTCATGGCAAGCGACTTACCAATCATACTCTGTTGGCAAATACATATGTCTATGCACCAATCAAAGAATTGATGTTAGAAGAAGTCTGGTACATAATAAATACCATTCCATCTCCTTGGGGATTTGATAACAAAATTCTGTTTAACATTTATGTTGATGCGAGTGCGGACGATTACGAATGTCCAACTGTTGTAACAGACAAAAGTCATGGTTCTTGTGGTCAAAGTCGTTTCGGTTGTTGGACTTGTACTGTTGTGAAGGATGATAAGTCCATGCGTTCGCTTATAAAAAATGGGCGAGAATGGATGCAACCGCTTTATGATTTTAGGTTAAAACTGGATCAAGAACGGAATATCATTGAGAATCGGTTCCCGTTGCGACGGGATGGGAGAAGAGCCGTGAACGATATGGGACCCTACACTTTCACATATAGAGCGGAAATGTTGGAAGGGCTGTTAAATGTTCAACATGAATTGCAACAATATAATCCTGAAATAAAACTCATTACAGATCAAGAATTGATTGCAATTCAAGTGAATTGGTACCGAGATTTTAACTTTGCACATCAAGTATCAGAAATATATAACAAAATCTATAATTCCTCATTAAATATGGAAGAGGGCAAGATAAAAAACAAATTGGAAGCAGATTTGATGAAAGAAATTTGCCAAGAGAACCTTGAAGAAGGTGAATTAATAGAGCAACTTCTTATGCTTCAGAAAAGCAAGTCACTTATGCAACGACGCCGTGGCTTGAAAACAGAAATTGAGTCTCGTTTAGAGGAATTTGTAAACAAAAAGAAATCATGACGATACGCGAAATAGAACTTAATAATTTCCGAATTTATAAAGGGAAGAATAAGATTGAACTTTTTCCCGATGGGAATAGGAATCTGATTATCGTCAGTGGTAATAATGGTTTTGGCAAAACAACTTTTCTCATGTCATTAGTTTGGTGCCTATATGGTAAGAATATGGGAAAAGTTGATGAACTATACCGTAAAGAAATTGACGAAAAAGGAGGTTATAGTAAATACATTGGTAATAGTCTCAACTTTGCTGCACAGAAAGAAGGCGAAACTCGATTCTCTGTGTCCGTTACATTTACGGATGTAGAAATTCCAGATACGCCTTGCACCGAGATAACAATTGTTCGTTCCTATGATAGTGCAACGAATTATGATGACGAGTTAGAAATTCTGATTGATGGCCGGAAAAACGATTTGTTCACGGGATCAAAAGAGGAAATTGCAAAAGAAGAGGAAATATTTATTCGGGATTACATACTTCCAATAGAGATTGCAAAATTCTTTTTCTTTGATGCAGAAAAAATAGTTTCATTTGCTCAAATAAATACTCCAGAACAACGAAAGGATTTAAGTCTTGCATATTCTCAAGTTCTTGGCATACAAAAATATGAAGATCTAAAAAATGAATTGGTCAGAATCCAGGATGACTATAGAAAGTCATCTGCTAAACCTCAGGAGAAACGCGAGTTTAATGGACTAATCGCAGATATTGATTTCAAAGAGGGTGAAATTGATAGGTTGACTGAGGAAATTAGTAATCTGGAAGAAGACAGAGTTTTTAAACGTCATAATTCAGCCGAACTTCAATCAAAATTGATTCGTGAAGGCGATACTATGTCTGTAGACGAATTGCAGAAATTAAATAGTAGGAAGGCGGAACTTGACATAGTACTAAGGGAAGCAGATGACAGCCTCAAAGATTTATACAGCCTTATTCCATTTGGTTTGGCAGGAGGTATCATGTCTGAACTTGTAACACAATTAGAAACAGAAAAAGCGTATAAACAGAATAAACTTCAACTGGAAGGAGTTAATGATAAAACTGATGTCATACTCGGCGATATTGAAGAAGCAAAGAAGGATCTCCATTTCTCAATTGATATAAAGACCAGAGATTTCTATGAACTTCAAATCAGGCAACTCATCAAAAAGCATTTTTATAATGTTTCTGATGAAAGTAAGTTTGAACACTTCAGTACATTGCATGATTTTAGTCAGGGACAGATTGAAGAGTTTATGCATCTTATTGCGAAAATCAAAGATAGTAAATCTTCTTTTGAGAATTTAATTAATAAATATACCAAAGCCAAATCTGAATTATACACAATCGAAAAGAATATTCGAGAGGCTGAGAAAAAAGCAGAGAGTGATTATGTTCAGGATTTGAGAACCCGAAAAGAAAATATCGATCGTCAGATAGATTCCATCGGTGTAGAAATCGGGAAAAGACAAGGTGAAATAGAGTCACTTAAAGAACAAGTGATTGCTCATAAAAAGCAAAAGGAGATTCTCTCTAAAAAAATAAATGTTTCAGATCAGAACCGTGCAGTTGACAATGAAGCTGCGCGCCTAATCAATACAATACAAAAATTCCTTATTCGTTTTAAGGAAGAAAAGAAAAAGGCACTTGCGAAGAAACTGGAAGTAAAACTTCAATCATATTTGCACAAGACCAATCTTGTTAAAAAGGTAATTGTTGACATCAATGGCAATGGTGATGATGTTGACATTTGCCTATTTGGATATGATGATAAGAAAATTGATAATAGCATTCTTTCCATGGGGGAACGTCAGATGTTTGCATCTGCACTATTAAGTGCTTTGGTTGATGAAACAGAAATTGAGTTTCCTGTTTTCATAGATAGCCCAATGCAGAAATTTGACCCGCAACATACAAAGAATGTACTCACGAAGTTCTATCCAAATGTTTCAAAACAAGTGATTTTATTTCCTCTTCTTAAAAAAGAATTGACGGAAGAAGAATATCAATATATTCAGCCAATCGTAAATAAATCCTATTTGATAAACAATGAAAAAGATGGTTCGCACTTTGTTGAAGTGAAACCAGAAAATCTTTTTGAAGAATATAACAATAGCGGATATGCAAATTAACATCAAAACATCTGGCGAAAACCAAGCCATTGTAACCCAATTAACAAAAAAACTTACTGGGGGTACAAAAGAAAATGTGATAGCTCGTATTGCATTAGGCTATTCTTTGTCTACAGGTAAACGCTTTACTCAACAGGAATTTTCTGCATACGATTCACAAGGAAAAGAATACAAGGACCATATCCTATTTGATGGACAGTATAGAGATTTCTATATTGCCTTAATTTGTCAGGCATATGGAATAACTAAAAATGATGAGCTTATCCCCAAGTATATAAAACAGCACATTGATCATGGATTAGAAAAGATAAATTATCTGTTTGAAAATAATCCACAATATACTTTCTTCGATTTCTTAACTGAATATTTCAGAAAGGGAATTGATATGATTGAAGATACTCCCGAAAGATTCGATTGCGTTGAAAATAGAAATCAACACATCACAAAAAGTGTGTTTTCTGGTCCTATTAAAATCAAAGTGGGATATAATATCGTAACAAGAGAGGATATATATTGTTGCTTCAACGATTCTACTCGCTACAACAATCAACACATTGCCGTAGCAGGAAAATCTGGTTCTGGTAAGACCCAATTTGCACTTGAATTTCTTCGTCAATTATATACACAGACGCAAGGTCAAGTCAATTTCCTGTTTCTTGATTTTAAGGGACTAAGTGAAGATGACAGAAATAAAATGAGTGATTTCTTTACAGAAACTCATACGGAATGTATAAATGCGCCTCATACACCATTTCCATTGAATCCAGTTTCATTCATTGATAATGTTAATGAAAAGAACAAACTTGTAGGTATAAATAAATTCGTTGATATTATTGCTAAATACTCCAATATAGGCAAGAAACAACAGCAAGCACTAAAAGATGCTACGAAAGAAGCATTTGTTCAACATAAAGATGGAAAACACCCTTCGTTAAAGGAAATTTACGATTTAGTGATAGAATCAGTAGGTGATAACCGTGACACTCTTACAGAGATTATGGAGCGTTTGAGTGAGTATGAACTCTTCGCTTCAAAAGTCAACGACCCAAGTATCTTTCTAAACAACAATTATTACTTTTCATTATCAGGTGAATTGGATAGTACTATTCGATTTACATCAATCTTTCTTATCATCAATTACATCTTCAATGTATTCACAAATATGGGTGGTACTGAAGTCATTGATGGCAACAGAAGCATGCGTTATGTGTTAATGATTGATGAAGCTCATGATTTATTCCGGGAAAAGAAGTCTTTGGAAATTTTGGAAGTTTTACTCAGAAAAATTCGTTCATATGGAGTTTCTATAGTTCTTCTCTCTCAAGGCATATCGGAGTATAATCAAGGCAATTTTGATTTCTCACAAGAATGTGAAACAGCATTCCTTTTACCGATAAACGACCTTAATAATACAAAAGCAATAAACAAATTCTTAGGTCTGAGTGAAAAGGATGGATCTCGGACTATGCGAAATCTTGAAAAATTAGATAACGGACAATGCGTATCTAACATTAAAGAGTTGCAAAAAGGAGATTTGTTTGAAGTTGTTCAGTATTGGAAAGAAAAGAAATAGTTATATGGCAGAAGATTCTAAAACAATATTCCATGAATTGATATATAAATTTAAACAACAAAGGGGAAAAAGATTGCATATCTTACAATGAGTCTTGCTGTTTTTCCTCCATTAGAAATATCCGATAGCAGGAAAACAGAACTTCTAAATGTCATGAATGATATTTGATTTTATACATGAAAGACGAGATTCAATTCATATTATACAATCTTCCTGATGAAGACGGGAAGGTGCAAGTAATCATCAGAGATGAAACACTTTGGTGTACCCAAAAGGCGATGGCTCAACTTTTTGGCGTGGATAGAACTGTCGTTTCCAAGCATCTCAAAAATATATTCGAGTCATCAGAGTTACAGCAGGATTCAGTATGTGCAAAATTTGCACATACTGCCGAAGATGGCAAAATATATAATACGCAATTTTACAATCTTGATGCTGTTATCTCAGTTGGCTATCGTGTAAATTCGCTTCAAGCCACTCGCTTTCGTCAATGGGCTACCAAGATTCTCAATGAGTATATCAAGAAAGGATTTGCACTTGATGATGAACGCTTAAAGCAAGGAACAGCTGTATTCGGAAAAGATTATTTCCGTGAATTGCTTGAAAGGGTACGTTCTATCCGTACCAGTGAAAGACGCATCTGGCAACAGATTACCGATATATACGCAGAATGCAGTATCGACTATGACAAGAACTCGCCTACAACACATGATTTCTATGCCATGATACAGAACCGTTTTCACTATGCCATTACCGGGCAAACGGCTGCTGAAATCATATACACTAAGGCAGACCATACCCAAGAACACATGGGTTTGACCACATGGAAGAATGCACCTGACGGACGCATCTTGAAATCTGATGTGTCAATAGCCAAGAACTATTTACAGGAAAATGAAATCCGTCGGCTAGAACGTGCGGTAACTGGATATTTCGATTATATTGAAGATCTTATAGAGCGTGAGAACACGTTTAATATGGAGCAATTTGCAGCCAGTGTCAATGAGTTCCTGACTTTCCGCAAATATCAGATATTGCCGGACAAAGGGCGTGTCTCCGCATCACAGGCTAAGGCAAAAGCGGAAAGCGAGTACGATATTTTTAATAAAACCCAACGGATAGACTCTGACTTCGATAAACAAGTTAGGGGAATGTTGAATGAGTAGTTATAGTATACGAATATAATATTTATTTGAATGATTGATTACGATAAAGTAAATGAATATATAACTACTATGCTCCTAAAATCAGGTAGTTGTGCACAATTGACAAATATTGCTCTTGATGATTTATTTGGAGCAAAAAATCAGGTTATATCAGAAAAGGATTTGCATGATGGGATTGAATACATAATTGCTCTTCATAAAAAGGATGTAGAAGAAAACCGTTATGCCACTACGGAACAGAAAGAAATGGAAAAGAATAGACGAGAACTTATTTTGAAATCTCTTGAAGAACAAATCAAAGTGTATCTTAAAAGCCAAAATAGATTGCAATGAAATTGACAAGATATAAATTGGGAGAAATCCTCAATGTTACAAGAGGAGCAAGTCTCAGTGGCGAGTTTTACGCCACTGAGGGGGAGTATATTCGCCTGACTTGTGGTAACTTTGACTATCAAAATAACTGCTTTAAGGAGAATAAGTCCAAAGACAATCTTTATTATGTTGGTGACTTTAGATCTGAATTTCTAATGGAGGAGGGAGATATTATCACTCCTTTGACCGAACAAGCAATAGGATTGCTTGGTTCTACTGCCATTATTCCCGAAAGTGGTAAATATATCCAAAGTCAAGATGTGGCAAAGATTGTTTGCAAAGAGGACTTGTTAGACAAGAACTTTGCTTTTTATCTTATATCCTCTGCACTCGTAAAACAGCAATTAAGTGCCGCTGCCCAACAGACTAAAATTCGCCACACATCACCTGATAAAATCAAGGATTGCACAGTGTGGATTCCCGAATTATCAGAACAAAAACGCATCGGTAAGTTATTACGTTCTATTGACAGCAAAATAGAACGTAATCGTCAGATAAATCAGAATTTACCGATACTTGACCGTTCATCAGAAGCGGTAGAAGTCCATCACGCTGCTTAATTAGATTATCTATTTCTTCTCCTAATATCATTTGTCTATCAAACATAGGGGAACATATCTTATCAAAAGCTCTTATAACTTCATGTGAAGGAATAATAATAGGCAGACTATATAGGTCTTCTTTAGTAATAGACCCAAATGTTGTACCTGCTGCATTTCTTTGTTCAAAAGCAATTCTTAGGTCATTTAATATATAATACAAGTGCGTCGTAGATCCTAATTTTGAATTAATTGCAGATAAGCCACGACCTATACAACAATCATTATTTGCTATATTTATAGATCCAACTGGGACACGAACACTCATTAGTATATCACCTCTTTTTGCATATCGAGAAGGTGCTGTTGTGTATTGTCTAACCGAGGGAAATCTCATACCAAAATCCGTGCTTCCTTGATAAAAAAGCATACCTTCTCCAACTTCATTATAGCTGGATCCATCAGGAGATTGCCCCATTGTTATATTTGCAATGTCGATAAGCATTCCATTATTCCATCCTTGAGGAATTTCCCGTTTCAGTTTCTCATTCCAAACCATCTTACCGCCACTTGACTTATACGGTTTGCCCTCCTCATTCGGGAAGTCAAACTGCACAAACCAGTAATCGTAGAGTTGCTTTGCCATTGCTTCTAAATTCTGATTTATCGGTATATAAAAAGGCAAAGGAGAGGAAAAATCCCCTCCTTAACCTTAAAACCAAGTATCAGACATTCAAATCCTTCATTGCCAATCCATAGTTCTCCTGCCCGAACAGGTCTTTATGGATGAGCTTCAAACCGAGTGTCTGATAATACTTGTAATCATCGCCTTCGGTGCAGAGGTATTTGTACCTATAGCGTGGCATGTACTCCTTGAAGAAACGAGCCAAGTCTTTTAGGCTTTCTTCTTGGTTCTTTTTGAAGTTGCTGCGCACAATGATGATAGACCAGTCGGGGAAGTTGCCTCTTCCGTCGCTGTACTCCCAGAAGCGAATGTAGCAGTCTAAATCACGTTCACGGATGTCCACGCAAAAGCCATTGGCATTTTGCATCACGCTACAACTGTTTCTGTAGCCGAATTTCTCACACAAGTAGAGATTGAAATCAAGAATCAAATCGTTTTGTACCATAATTGATTGAGTTTAAAAAATTAATGAATAGTGAATTATAAACGAAAGCCTCGCTTGCGCTTAGCCTTTTTCTTTTTCATCAGGCGATTGAACTCGGCTTCTTCTGCGGCAGTGGCATCGTAGGATGAGTTGCCGTTTAGCAAGCCGAGACTGATGCTTGAGCCATCATCGGAATGGGAAACGCTTTGTTGTACATTTTCTTCCTTATGTCTGGATTCCTGTTTGGGTGATTCAAACAAGGATGCACAAGCATTCTCTTCTAGTCGGTTGTCGATATTCAAGTAGCTGAATTCTCGGCTAATTTTAGAGCCGGAGAAAGAAAAACCGTTGTACTCAAATTTTACACCCTGTATTTCCCGTGTAGTTCGGCTGACCTTGAATTTCATATCAATGTCTCGGTCGGCAAGTGCATCCTTTAAGTCAGCCCAATTTTGTACTTGGGACAGTTCCTCTTTCAACGCTTTGTATATCTCATGCTTTGCTTGGTCATAAGGGCGCAATCGTTCTTCCTTGATATGGTCTTTACCATTGGCAAAATGCAAGCGATATTTGGCGGTCAACATTTTGCAAACTTTCTCATTCCTGCGAAAGTCATTCTTGTCGCTAATCGTTTTGCTGTCATTGTCCACTCGATTAAAGACGATGTGGCAATGCGGATGTTCACGGTCGATATACCGGGCAATGATATACTGCGTGTTTTCGATGCCCATCAGTTTCATGTAGTCGTGGGTAATTTGCAACATCAGTTCATCATCATGTTTCAAGCGTTCGCTATCTTCTGGTGAGAAGTTGAGCGAAGTATGTCCGACAATATTCTTTACCTTATCATTGAGTAGCGATTGTAACTCAAATTGCTCCGCCATCTGTTCGGGTGTACCTTCTACTCCAACTGCTTCCAGCAATTTGGATTTCTCCTCTTTGAGAACATAGCTAACACAGCCACCGAACGATGTCCCTTTAGTCTGTTTACCGATCATCTTTCAAACGTTTTATAAGTAGGTTAATGTGCTGAGCCATTTCCTTGCATCTGTCCGCTACAGCGAAGAAACCGTAGGTGTTTGCCTGTCTTGCCAACTGGTTAAGATTGGTACTTTCGCCAATCAGTTGACGGATGATGTGGATATGCTCTTGCGTGATTCGTTCACGTACCGAACCGTTTTCGATGAGCGAACGGATCACTTCGCTTTGAGTCTGCTTGCTCCGTCTGCAAAGCGCACCAAGCCATGCGTATTGCTGATATGACAGACGGAGTGTTACTGTATATTTCTTTTCCATTTGAATCTGTTTTTAGTGAATAATGTGTGACCATTGGGGGCCGCCTCCTCAGACTTTTTGAGGAGCAAGTGGTCGGGAAATGTAATACACCGACATTAACTTGCTACAGTAAAAAAGTCTCGATTCCTCTCCCTAAGTTCAAAGTCTGAATCCTCGTTTCTTGGGTGGTGAAACCTTCGGTTGTGGAATGCCTTGTTGTACGCTGACGAGCTTTAAATCGAATGTTTCTATTAGTGCTTTCAAGACCGGATTCTTCCTTATCATTTGTTGAAGGATGGCTTCATCAGGCTTCACTTTGAGTAGATAATCGGCTATGTCGTACCCCTCTTTTCGCTCGTTTTCGATGGCGTTGGCTTCCAGATAATCGAACATTCGCACCTCAATTCCGTAGCTTTTCATCAGCCCGATTTTGCTCTGCCAATAGTCGGTCGCTCCCAAGTCAGGGAATAACACAACGTTTCTTCCTGCTAGAACAGATAGGTTGTTGGCATTGAAACAACCGTTCTTTCCACCTGATGCTATCCATAAGAATTGCGGCAGATAGTAGGAAGCGATGAGTGCTGTTTTCTCGCTTTCGACCAGTGCAACAGGACGGCTTTTGTCTTCAGGAAGCAGATGTTCACCAAAGAAGCATTGCTTCAAATTGTAATCGCCCTTGTGCAGTACGGAGTGTACCCACGTGACATGATTGTACGGTTCTTTTATCCGCTTACCTGTTTCGGAATTGTAAAGCATTATCTTACCCGTGCGAACTTTATTCTGATTGTCCGTCTGCCAGAATACGGTTGCACCGTCCCAATACTTGGATGTGCCAACCTTGTATCTCTTCATTAGCTTTAATGTTTCTGCCTCTCCGAACTGAGCCGATAGAAACTGAAACAACTTGTTCGCAGGATAGCCACGCAATGATTGGTTGACTATATCCAAATCCATGTAGGAGATGGCTATCGGTTTTACTTCTTTAATAGGTGTATAACTTCCGAAGCTATTCTCAGCAAACTTTTCTTTTTCAGATGGATTCTGCTCAAAGTAATCACGAGGCGTGAAGTGATAACCGCATTTCTGCTCATGGTCACAACGACCTACGTAATCAGGGAACCGGATTTGTTTCTCTGTATCGATATACTTTGAAAAACATCTTTGGCGGTGACAGTTCGGACAAGTATGTCGAGTGCTGACACCTTTGTAGGGTTCTAATATGAATCTATGTGTACTCATTGTATGTCTCTTTTTGGGTATGTCACTTTTGTCGTTATTGTCGTTTTCGCTTGGATAGCGTCAATACCGACAAAAATGTCACGGGTTAATCTTTGAATATTCTCCATGCTTCTCTTTGCGGAACAATGTCCCGATGTTGTCATTGAGAAAGCGTTGAAACGTCCGTTCCTTCATTCCGTTCTGCTCGGCTATCTGTATAGCTTGGGCAGTCGTAAAGGATGGAGGAAGCAGATTGACTATCGCCTGTTGTTGACTATTGAGCGCATTTTCATTGAGGATATTTTGAACGCTCAATGCGGATTCCTTGAAATACTCTGTCAGTTTGATGGCTCGTTCCACCGTCAACAGGTCTATACAAGTTTTATCACACTCTCCGCAAGTCCATCGTGCTAATTGGATAATCAAACAGAAACGGATGATGTATATCTCCAACTTGCAATAGATACTCACGATAGTGTCGTTTGTCTCTCGGTCGCACAATTCTGAGAAGTGGTGCTGCCATTCGTAAAGCCGTCTCTTGGCATCCTCCGTGAAAAGAAGAATCTGCGGTTCTATCTCTCCAAACTCATTGAGGGCATACTCCTGTTGTATCAGCTTGTCAATAATGGCATTCCACTCTTGTTCGATGTTCTCCGGCAATTCCTTGTCATTCCAACGTGCTTTCTGTTGCAGAGTGGGCATCACAAACAGAATGCGGTCAATGAATCCGTTACTGGAACGTTCACCCTTAGCCAGTTCACTGAGAATCTTCTTTTGGATAGTACCAATAACTGAGATATACGGTCGCTTGATGAAGATTGAACTCTTGGCATTCTTACGGTCGGATATAGTGGTCTTGGCACTGAACACCGACAGCCAGAACTGTTCTTCTGAACCGTTGTTGTAGCGGTTGAAGTTCTTGAACCAAGCGGATAACTCGTCAGCCCACAAGCACAAACCACGTTTGTTTTGCGCATGAATAAGGCTCAAGCCTTCTGGTGTTACATCCGAAATCAAGAAACGTTTACGGACTGGTTCCTGTGGAAATTGTTCTTCACCGCTTTCTGTACGTTCTTTACGGCTCATACTCATCAGTTCATCATACTTTGCAAGTGCTTTTTCAAAGACTTGATTCTGCTGATAGTCGTAATCAAGAAACGGTTTCATCGCAAAACTAAGCGGATGGCTTTTGTTTGCTCCCGGTCTTCCAATCAATGCCATATACAGGATAGGGCTTTCTACCCAGCCTTGCTTGATTTGGGCAAGATGCGTGTTACCGATGCCAACTGCAATCGCTGTAAGAATTGCAGAGGCAATGTAGTCGGTAGGGTAATTATGGCATTCGTGTACCTCACTGATGATGCGTTGGATTTTTGTCGGAAATATGCTGATTGGGAAATCAGTGCCAGCCAATCGCATACTTAAATCAACCGCTTCGTCAATAATGGATGCCGGATTAATAGAATATGTATCCATACCCACAGCCATTAAAGTTTCACAGATGATTTGGGCTTATGACGGACACCGCCTTGCATATTGGCAAGTATTTCTTCGTATGTTTGTTCGGAAGTCTTTCTTCGCCCATTCTCAATCCAAGCCAGAAGTTCGTCCTCATAGAAATAGAGCTTCTTACCTTTCTTATAGGCAGGAAGCAGCCCTTTGCGTACCAATGTATAAATGGTAGGCTTGGCTTTTCTGATAATACGGCAAGCATCCTCAATTTCAACCAACACGTGTTTGTCTGATGCAGGTGGTTGAAGTTCCGACACCATTCTTTTCAATTCGATGATCTGTTCGGTCAAATAACCTACCGCTTCGGGCAGTTTATCAAATGTTACTGTTTCTTTTTGCATACGTCGCTCGTTTTTAATTGTTCGACGGCAAAGGAAACAGGTGTTTCAATGGTGGAATCATTCACCAAAATATAACTGATGAATAACTTTTTGATGTAGTTGGTAGAACAATTGCGAAGATTTGTATATCTTTGTATCGTATTAGTTCTTTGATAGACTGAGAAGGCTTTGGAGACTAAATTATGCTAAAACCTAAAGCGAGCAATCGCACCAAGTCATTGGTAAAATGGGGCGGATATAGTTTTGAAGTATGGCAGAATGGAGATAAGAACATCTCATATAGTTCGTTCATTATTTCCGATTGTCGATATATGTAAGATTCGTATCTACTTCATTATTTTGTGTCCATTTTTTAGGCACGTGAAAATAGAGAGTACAATGGAAGACAATGTCTAAGCATATTTTAGTTAGGTCATATTGATTTTAGGCACGTGGCAATATTGCCCGAACTAAAATTAAATGCTTATGACTAAAAAAAAGAAGAAGCCTTCAAAGAGAGGGAAGAAGGCTAACAAAAATTCCCTCCATTGTTCTCCAATGATTGTAACACAGGAGAAGAAGATGAAAAATTTGGCAAAATGGATTAAAGCCATTGCTGAATTTATAAAGGCATTGATTCAATTATCAAATGCAATGAAGCCTTTGATAGAATGGTGCAAATCTTTTTTTGAATTGTTATAATCAACTCTCTAATTTCTTTTTTTGATGATAACAAGCGAAAAATATTTACTATATATACTGGGTGTTAATAAGGAACAGTTGGATTACTTGTTGACACATATAGAAGATTATTATTATTCTTTTGAAAGAGTAAAATTTAATAAGTTTACTGACAAACCAAAGAAGAATAGTAGTGGAGAAATTGCCACTAGAAAAATAAACTCGTCTAAAGGAAAACTAAAAGAGGTTCAAACGCGTCTTTATGATTTTATGTCAAAGCAAGTTGAAATTCCTCAATATGTTTATGGTGGTGTTCAGAGGAAAAATAATGTGCGTAATGCTCGTCTTCATCAAGGAAATAAATATATATTTACGACAGACTTGAAGTCATTTTTTCCATCAATTTCTCATAAGCAAGTTTTTCAAATGTTTCTTCGAGAGGGCTGTACGCCTGCTATAGCAAGAATATTAACTAAACTAACTACTCATAAATATCAAGTTCCGCAAGGTATTCCAACCTCAACTTTAATTGCTAATTTGGTATTTAAACCCATAGGCATGGAAATTGACCAGTTAGCAAAGGAGCATCATATTAAATTTTCAATGTTTGTTGACGATATAACTTTATCATCTAAAGTTGATTTTAAAAATCTAGTACCTCAGTTCCTTGCAATCATTAAAAAGTCTGGATTCAGAATCAGTCACAAAAAGACACATTATCAAACTAAAAATCCTATTATAACAGGTGTAATATGCCAAAACAACCGACTTCTTGCTCCTTTGGGTTATAAAAAAAAGATAGCAATACTATCCAAGCAACTCTCAACGCACGAATCTATAAAGAATAAGCTACAAGGAATAAAAGCGTATTTGTCAATAATTGAAAAATCAAGTTCGCTTTGACTATTTGTGTTGTCATTATATGTGGTGATTTTATGCTATTCTCCTATCCAATTTAATCTTGCATACGGATTCCGTGTGCGACATTTTACGTTCAATGGTAGATATTTCCGAATCACTGAGGGTATGGGCAAATACCCTCTTTATAAATGTGGCAGTCTGTAAACGTGGTTTGCCGAATGCCTTACCGATATTCCATCCAAAGTGCATAATGTCGATGGTCTTTAATTGAGAATCTACCTTTATAGGTTCGACTTTAGGCAAAGAATCTGATAGGTAGTATTCTGTAACATATCCACATAAGCGATTAAGGTCAGTTTCGTTAAGATAGAGAACCAAAGTTTGTTTTATATATGTGAGAACTTTATCTAATTTTTTTTGCGATGCTCGTTCTTTTTCAGCCATAGCGGTAGCGTGGTATATCTCATATTCTGTTGGCTGGCTGGATTCTTCTATGGGAGTATTATTGATAATAGAAGATGTGGCTTCATTCTTTGGAAGCTCTGTACTGTCTTCATTGGATTCTGAAAACGAGAGAGTAGAAACTTCTTCTGTGGTGTCAGATGGAGTTTCGTTTTCGATTTCGGATTCTGAAACGATAGATTCTATATCTGCTGCACTTTCAATAACTTCATGATGTTCTATTGGAATTTCAGCTACCACCGTTTTGTTGCGATAGCTCTCAAATCTCATAAAGCATCTTTCTATTGTTGGGGAAAGGAGTTGTCTGAATGCTATTTGCAGATTGAGATAGATTGCTCCAATGACAATAGAGCATACTACAAGAATAAGGTAGCTGCTGAACTCGCCCCAACCATAGTGAAGTACGGTCTGACGGGCTAAAACACCAATGATTGCGATTGTACCAAAAACAATCAGATGCAATGTTATATGTTCTATCTTTCTCTGTTCCATAGTGAGATGTATTAATCGTTTGTGTGCAAATATATAGGATTAATTTTTGAGAAAATCCATAGTTTTGCTTGTTAATGGGCTTTTGACGATATATTTCATCACTTTTCACCACGTTACACTCCTAATAATAAGCGTATTGCAAATTTCTTGTTTTTGAATGAAAATAGTTGGGTAAATAGACTTGTGTATCTTAAAAACAGAAATTATCTGCATCATTTGGGGTGAACAATGCAGATAATCAATAGGGTATAGAGATATAGCTTATTAGCAATACAATGTATGGTTTGTACCCTTGTTGAGATATAAAAGGATGTTGTAATCTTGATTACGAGCGACTTTGTTTATTAGCCATTCTCTGAATACTATGGAATGTCCGGTGTCTATTTGATAAGATAAGGCTACAACCATATCGAGATTATACACATCGGCATTGTTCCCATTCTCCAATTTGATGTACTTACAAACTTCGTGGCTCTTCAAATATTGGTTTTCAAGATTCTCTTGATTGCTGCATGGATAGCTCCAGCCGTTGTATAAAACAAGTCTGCAAGTTCCCAAGTGGTCATCCATACTTCTCCATCAGAAATATGGATGTCTTGCCCTTTGTTGGTTATGATTCCTCGTTTCATAGTTACAATTTACTTGAGTGATATTTTATTGGCTGTTTCTCGCTTCTTGGAATTGACCAAATCGGCATATATTTGAGTTGTGGACACGTTCTTATGCGTTAGCATCTTTGATACTGTGTAAATATCTGTACCTAAGGATATTTGTATGACGGCATACGAGTGACGAAATCCGTGGAAGGTTATCGGTTTCGTTATTCCTGTCTTTTTGAGCCAGCTTTTCAGTGGGTAATTAATCATACTTCGCTTCAAATCCTTGAAAACCTTGCCTGTTCCGGGTGTGCCGCATAGTTCGTAGGCTTCGTAACTGATGGGGAGTGTCGCTTCCGTCTGGGTTTTCTGTGTTCTGATACGTAAACAATAGCCTTGGTCGGGGGCGATAGTGAAGTCTTCCCATTGCAGGTTTAGAATATCACTGATGCGTAAGCCTGTCAGACAAGCAAACAAAGAGGCTGCTTTCAATACGGGGATGTCGCAAGGAGTGGCTGCGAGTTGCTTCACTTCGTTCAGAGTCAGATACTCTTTCTTCACATCTTGTGGCTCAATCTTATCAAGATAGTCATTGATGTTCTCACGAAACCATTTGTCCCGATAGGCAATCTTCAATAATCCTCTGAAAGTAGAGTAGTAGCCGGATGCTGAATTGAGGGATATGGGTCGGTTGCTATGTTTGAGTTGCTTGGCATTCAGCAAGTATTCACGGAATTTTTTGCATAAGTCTACATTTACATCGCCAAAGGTACATTGTCCCTTGACGAAGTTGTAGAAATGCTGATAGACGAATTGCCATTTCTGGTCTTTGTTCCGACACATCTTCTTGAAATAGGCGAGGAAATCGGCTTTTTGCTTGGTCTTATCCAAGAAACCAAATTCTTCATTGATGAGTGATTGTACCCGGATGCAACGGATTGCTTCTGCTTTGTTCAACATATCGTTGTTGAACTCCCGTTCCATTTCGTTCTTCGGATGGGCATAGATGTAAATACCGAGATATTCCCTGCGGCTCATCTGCATCGTTTCGGGGTTACGAACTGCCGGATAATAATCCAGATACAAGGAGATGCGATTATTCCGAATCGCTCTCTGACGAACTGTTACTTTTGTACATGTGTGTGTCATACTGTTTAATATTTAGAGTTTTACATTTGTTTGGTGCAAAGGAATATGGTGATTCGATAGTGGGTACATTCACCGATAAATAACTTATTCAATCTTCGGTGCTGCAAGCAACTTATCCAGTTCTGGCTTGGAGATAAGCGTGTATTTGCCTTTCTTGACCTTTGAGATATTATGATATTTTGCGTAATGATAGAGTTGGTCACGGGTTAGGTTGAACTTCTCCATCGCTTCGGCTACCGTATAATATTGCGGTTCTTCGGGTGCAGCTATACCTTTTGCTATATCCACATGTTTCTTGGAATAGTACACCATGATTCCCTCTTTCTTCTTCGGAATGGCATTCTTGGAAACGAAACAGTAGATGGCGGATAAAGTCATGCCGAATTTCTCCTGCATTTCTTGGGTGCTGTACCATTCAGTAGTGTCAGGGTTCGGGGCTTTCTTGGCAAAATAAGCGTCTATATGTTTCTTGCTTCAGTAAGTTTTGCCACGATTGAAAGTGCGAGGGATGTTGTTCTTCTTGGCTACCGCAAATATCCATGACTCGTTTACATGGTATTTCTCTTTGACTTCTGCAGTGGTGTAGAAGTCGGTGATAGGGGCTTTCTCTTTTGTTGATGTCTTCTCGTTTTCTTTCGAAAGATAGTCAGTCATATTTTCTATATCAGCTCTGCGAACAAGCGTTTTCCTTTCAAACCGGATTACTTTGATTATTCCATTGCGGATATAGCGATATATAGAAGTACGCCCAATGTTTAATAACTCGGCTACTTCTGATGGAGTAAGATACTCCTTATTCAAATTAGGAGGTGTCTTTATGCTTTTCCCTAATTCGTGTTGCAGACTTTCGATACGCTGTTTCCTAACCCTGTCTTTGTAGGCAAGGTTGGCACATCGGTGTGAACAATACTCTGTGGTCGTCTTATGAGCTGTGAAAACAGCGTTGCACCACTTACATCTTTTCTGAATGTCGATTCTACTACTCATTTTATTTATCCGTTTATTTCGCCAAATCTGTTTCATCGCGTACCACCACGTACCATGACGTACCAGTGTGTCCACGACCTTTCCGACCTAAAATCGGAGAGTAACAAGCGAGCAACAAATGCGGTACAAAAAGGAGCTGAAAAAGCCCTATAAACGATAACCATCGCTTATAAGGCTAAAAAGAAAGGCGTTCAAAATGAACGCCTTAATAATCATTGATGTTATATGCTAATCGTTGGTAACCACCACTTACTTGCCGATGCAAAAATGCTGAAAAATATTCTGGAGCACCATATCATTCGTCACTTCCCCTGCAATATCTGAAATAAAGAAAATACACTCCCGTATATCTTGTGAAAGAAAATCTCCGGATATATGCGTGTCAAGCCCATTCTGCACTCGATGAATAGCATCTAAAGCTTTACTTAAAGCTTCATAATGCCTTACGTTTGTCACAATAATATCATTCTGTGTTACCGTAGGTAGATGTGCTGCATTAATAAGCATCTTTTGTAACTCGTCGGTCTGTCTACGTTCTTTTGCCGATATGAAGATAGATTTCGTGTATTCTTTAGAAAAGTCCTTTAATAAAGCAGATAATTCTTTTTTCTGCTTTTCCTCAATCAAATCCGCTTTGTTGAATACAACAATTAGTTGCTTCTCTTCACAACGAGGAATGATCTTTTCTGATAATTGCTTTATCTGGGCAGATGCATCAGATGAATCAATCATCCAAAGTACAATCTCCGCTTGATCCAATTTTTGGAATGTACGTTCGATACCAAGACTTTCAATGGTATCATTTGTTTCCCGGATTCCAGCAGTATCAATGAATCGGAAAGTGATGCCACCTATATTAATAGTATCTTCAATGACATCACGTGTGGTGCCATGAATATCACTGACGATTGCTTTATCCTCATTCAGTAATACATTCAGTAAAGTCGATTTTCCCGCATTCGTTTCACCGATGATAGCCACCGGAACACCATTCTTAATGGCATTCCCTACATTGAATGAATGGACCAGTCGGGAGATAACCTGCTCTATTTCATCTGCGAGTTTTCGTAATGCCGAACGATCTGCAAACTCCACGTCCTCCTCACTGAAGTCAAGTTCCAGTTCGATCATGGAAGTAAAGTTTAGCAACTTGTTGCGTAGATCTGTTAACTCTTTACTAAAACCTCCCCGCATCTGACTCATAGCCAAACGATGGGTAGCTGCGGAAGAAGATGCAATCAAATCGGCTACAGCCTCTGCCTGACTTAAGTCCATCTTTCCGTTGAGGAATGCGCGTTGGGTATATTCTCCCGGTTGAGCCATACGACAACCGTTCTTAATCAACAACTGCATCACTTGCTGAAGAATATAAGCAGAACCATGACATGTGATTTCTGTACTGTCCTCTCCCGTATAGGAATGAGGAGCACGGAAAAGACTCACAAGGACTTCGTCTATGACTTCTTCTCCATTATAAATACGCCCGAATGTCAGCGTATAAGGCTTTTGTTCACTAAGTAATTTGCCGGGCTTGGCTGGTTGGAAGATGTGGCTTGTTATAGAAATAGCTTCCGGACCGGAAACACGGATGCTCCCGATAGCACCTCCTTGAGCAGTAGCAATAGCGCAGATAGTATCTTGATTCATTATATTTCTTTTTGGATGATGCAAAGATAATTGTTTCTGAGTAAAAAAAATAAGATTAGACACAACTTGTGCTTTATTTGTTTATATTTGCTGCCATTCAAACAATACACATACAAAATACAATTATAGCCTATGGAGCCGGATACAAATTTATATTCACCGAATGAGAATAATGAAATCATACGGGAGAATTCGCAAAAGATACTTTCTGTACTTGCCGCACATCAAATTGCTTTATGGGAATATGACATTCCGACAGGGAAATGTAGTTTCACCGACGATTACTTCCGTATGTTAGGACTGAAAGAGGCAGGAGTGGTCTTTAAAGATATTGATGATTTCTATCGTTTCGTCTACCCCGAAGATATGAATACCTATCAGACGGCTTTTGCTAATATGCTTGCTTCGGAGTCCAAGACATCTCAGATTCAGGTTCGTTGTGTAGGAGAGCATGGTGAAGTGATTTGGTTGGAGGATCATTTTCTGTCTTATAAAGGGAATGAAGAAGGAGATCCGGATAAACTGTTGGCATATACTGTAAACGTCACCTCCCAATGTGAAAAAGAACAGCATATTAAGCATTTAGAAGAACATAACCGTAAAATAATAGAAGCTTTACCCGAATTTATCTTCATCTTTGACGAGGACTTCTTTATAACGGATGTCTTGATGGCGCCGGGTACGATTCTGCTACATCCGGTAGAAGTACTGAAAGGAGCAGACGGACGAAGTATTTATTCTCCGGAAGTAAGTGATTTGTTTCTCTGTAACATTCGGGAATGTCTGCAGGACGGTAAGCTGAAAGAAATAGAGTATCCATTGGAAGTAGATGGAAGTAAACATTATTTTCAGGCACGCATTGCTCCGTTTGAAGGTAACACTGTGCTAGCGTTGATACACGATATCGGTGATCGTATTCGCCGTTCCGAGGAATTGATAGAAGCTAAGCGTCGTGCAGAGGATGCTGACCGGATGAAGTCTGTATTTCTGGCGAATATGAGTCACGAGATTCGCACTCCGCTGAATGCTATTGTGGGATTTTCGGAGATTATGGCTGTAACGGAAAATGAAGAGGAGAAACATGAATACCTGGAGATTATTCAGAAGAATAGTAATCTGCTGTTGCAGTTGATCAATGATATTCTGGACTTGTCCCGTATAGAATCCGGTAAATCGGAAATGCATTTTCAGCAGGTTGAAATAGCCGGCTTGGTAGACGAAGTAGAGAAGGTGCATCAGTTGAAGATGAAGTTGAATGTGGACTTGAAAGTGGTCCGTCCACAAGGAGAGTTCTGGACTTCTACTGACCGAAACCGCGTGATGCAGGTACTATTCAATTTCTTGTCCAATGCCATTAAGAATACTGAAACGGGGAGTATCACGTTAGGATTGAAGCAGGAGGGAGATTGGCTGAAGCTGTTTGTCAGTGATACAGGCTGTGGAATCCCGGAAGAGAAACTTCCTCAAATCTTTACTCGTTTTGAAAAACTGAATGACTTTGTACAAGGTACCGGACTGGGACTTTCTATTTGTAAAAGTATTGTAGAACGCTTGGGTGGTCGTATTGAAGTCAGTTCAGAACAGGGAAAAGGAAGTACATTTGCACTTTACCTGCCTTATCGGGAGATACCGGCGGAAGTCGTCGAACGGACTCTGTCTACTAAGATTGATTCTGAATCTGTCCGCCATAAAAAGATTTTGGTAGTGGAGGATATCGAATCGAACTTTGCCCAGCTGAATATCTTACTGAAGAAAGAGTATACCATCCTGTGGGTGCGTAACGGACAGGAAGCAATCAATAGTTTTATTCGCGAAAAACCGGATTTGATATTAATGGATATTCGTATGCCTGTGATGGATGGCATTCAGGCTACAGAGAAGATTCGAACTATTTCTCTTTCGGTTCCTATTATTGCAGTTACAGCCTATGCGTTCTATACGGAACAACAACAAGCTATTCAGGCAGGATGCAATGCTGTTATCTCCAAACCATATTCTTTGGAGAAGCTGAAAGAAACGATAGAAACCTATATTGGATAATTAATTTTCTAAAAGGAAACCAACATTCTGAAAGTTAGATTGTTATTAAAGTAATAATAACAATCTAATTTTTGTTGGAATATGGAGAAAGTGAAAAAGATAGTCCTCATAGGGGCTAGCGGCTTTGTTGGTTCTGCTCTGTTGAATGAGGCGTTGAATCGTGGCTTTGAAGTGACAGCCGTAGTTCGTCATCCCGAAAAAATAAAGATAGAGAACGAGCATCTGAAAGTAAAGAAAGCGGATGTCTCTTCACTCGATGAAGTATGCGAAGTTTGTAAAGGAGCCGATGCTGTAATCAGTGCATTCAATCCGGGATGGAATAATCCTGATATATATGACGAAACCATCAAAGTGTATCTGACTATCATTGATGGAGTGAAGAAAGCAGGGGTGAATCGCTTTCTGATGGTGGGTGGTGCCGGATCACTGTTTATTGCGCCGGGATTGCGACTGATGGATTCGGGTGAAGTTCCTGAAAATATTCTGCCCGGAGTTAAAGCTTTAGGAGAATTTTATTTGAACTTCCTGATGAAGGAGAAAGAGATAGACTGGGTATTTTTCTCTCCGGCAGCAGATATGAGACCGGGAGTGCGCACCGGACGTTATCGTTTGGGCAAAGATGATATGATTGTGGACATCGTGGGTAACAGCCATATTTCTGTAGAAGACTATGCGGCTGCGATGATTGACGAGTTGGAACATCCCAAACATCATCAGGAGAGATTTACAATTGGCTATTGATTAAGAGGTTAATCATTATATAAATTTGCTTGTGTAAAATTTGAGTTAACAAGTAAAAATAATGGCTTGAGGCATACATTTTGACGTATGGTTCAAGCCATTTCTTATTTTATTTTCCGATATTTGCATTGTGTCGGTATTGTAACACAAAATGAAACAAAGAAGAAATACTTAATGATATTCTGAACTATGATATTCAAACAAGAAACTCAAATCTTAAAATGTACCTTTGAGAAGGAACATTTTTCTAAAGTAAAAGCTGCCTTCAAAGATAGATGGCCTGTTGTATATATTATCGAGGATGATGAAAAGGGACAAGCCTATATAGGAGAGTCTACAAATATATGTACCAGGATTTGTGATCATTGGAATAATACCGAACGCAGAGCTTTGAAAAACATATATATTATCTTTAATAAAGTCTTTAATAAATCTGTAATCCTGGATCTTGAAGCGTTTCTTATCGGATATATTGTAGCTGATGGTAAATATAGACTCCAGAATGGCAATGGTGGCCAGCATGTTCATAACTATTATTTGCGTGATGAATATCAGAGAGAGTTCAGACACATTTGGCAGCTTCTTCAGGATGAAGGTGTTGTCAGGCATGGAATTACTCTTCTTGAGAATCAAGACTTATTTAAATATTCTCCATATAAGATTTTGAATTTGGACCAATTTAATGTTGCTGTGCAAATTCTTACCGATCTGAAATATGATTTAGGGAATAATAATCAATCCCGTTCTTTTATAATTGATGGAGGGGCAGGTACCGGTAAGTCTATTCTTGGAATTTATTTGCTGAAGCTGTTGATTGATGCAAAGAGTTCACCTGCATGGACTGCGGAAGAAGAAGCATTGGATGAGAATCTTAGTTATATAATTGGCCATTTGAGCCCGAACTTAAGAGTTGGGTATGTAGTTCCTACACAAAGTTTTCGTGAGACATTGAAAAAAGTTTTTGATGGAATACAGGGACTTGATTCTAAAATGGTACTTAGCCCCGAAGATGTTGCCAACTCGGGTGAAGGTTTATATGATCTTCTGATTGTTGATGAATCACATCGTTTGAGGCGTCGTCGTGCATTATTTAATTATGGATCGTATGATAAAGCTAACAAGGCATTAGAGTTAGATGAAGAAGCGACGGAATTGGACTGGATACTGAAAAAAAGCCGGTATCAGCTATTCTTTTATGATTCCAGACAATCGGTGAAGCCTTCTGATGTGGAAGCACTAAGATTTTTCTCATTGTCTCAGCAAGAGGATACCCGGAACTATAAGCTTACTTCTCAGATGAGGTGTAAGGGTGGAAATGATTACATAGAATATATTAACAATATATTGGAGTGTCAACAAGAAGAAATGCTCACTTTTGGTTCATCCTATGAACTACTGTTGTTTGAGGATGTTGAAGACATGGTATCTGCAATTAAAGAGAAAAATAATAAAATGGGGCTCTGTCGGAATATGGCGGGGTATGCCTGGCCTTGGAAGACGCACAAAATGAAACTGTCTAAAATTCAAAAAGAAGGATTATATGATATTGAGATAGAAAACAAATACGAGGTAAATAATGCGCATAAGTACATTTGGAATACTACCCAAAGAGACTGGATAAACTCAGAAAATTCAATTAATGAGATAGGCTGTATACATACGACGCAGGGGTATGATTTAAATTATGCAGGTGTGATAATAGGTTGGGAGATAGACTATGATCCTATAAATAATATTATTACTGTATCTAAGGATATGTATCAAGATGCCAAAGGCAAAGAAAAGGTGGATGAAAAAATATTGCGTAATTATATAAAGAATATTTATGCTACTCTTTTGGAAAGAGGTATGTACGGAACTTATATCTATGTGTGCAATGAATCTTTGAGAGATTACTTTAAAAGATTCTTTACCTTTGTTCCTCATCGCACCAAAGGCTAAAATATTCCTCTTATTTGAAACTTTATATATGAATCAATAAAAAGACCTTCACTAAAGGATCATTAATGGTTTTAGTGAAGGTCTTACATTGTAATTGATATTATCCTATATCCTATCGAGCACAGTCTGAATCAGTGTATCGATCGTATTCTTATATCCGGTATTAGCCTCTTTGATTAGTCGGTTGGCTATCACCATACAGACGGTCATCGCCTTATGTCCCATCAGTCGGCTAAGTCCTGCAAGTGCCGAACTCTCCATTTCGAAGTTGGTAATCTTAAAGCCTTTATATTCAAATGCTTCAATCTTATCATTTTGTTTCGGGTCTGCTAATGGAATGCGGAGTTCACGTCCTTGTGGTCCAAAGAAGCCTCCTGCAGCGATAGTTACACCGCGTACCATATCTTTTTTAGCGATCCGGTCAATCAGTTCTTCACTGGCATCGATAACATAAGGCGCAGGGGCACACATATTTCCCGACCAGCCCATGTGATTAAGGAAAGCACGTTCGAAAGGAAGATCGCATACCGCATTACGTCCGGCATAGAAATTCAATAATCCGTCGAAACCGATAGATTTCTGTGAGCAGACGAAGGTGCCTACCGGAGTATTTGGCTGCAATCCGCCACATGTACCGATACGTACTAACTCCAGTTGGCGGAACTTTTCTTTTTCTTCCCGTGTCTCGAAGTCGATGTTGGCAAGCGCATCCAGTTCGTTCATAACGATGTCGATATTATCGCAACCAATTCCGGTAGAAACCACTGTGATTCGTTTACCTTTATATGTACCCGTGATTGTTTTGAATTCGCGGCTTTCCACTTCGCATTCTTTGTTTTCAAAGTGAGAAGCTACGAGTGCTACACGTCCGGGATCTCCTACAAGGATCACTTTATCTGCCAGCCATTCAGGCTTTACGTGAAGATGGAATACCGAGCCGTCTTCGTTGATAATCAGTTCAGAGGATGGAAAGTACTTTTTCATGTTATTGAACGGTTTTAGTTTTACAATAAGTCGTATATAAATAGAAACGCCGGAACCGGATTTTAGTTCGGAAGAGGTATCTTTCTTTTCTTTTGCAAGTTTGTCAAAGAGAAGATACGCTGATGAACTGAATAGGAATCGGGTTCCGGCGTTTGGTAGACTATTTACTCAACGGCTGGTTGGTGGCACCACCAGCCGTTGGTTTGGCAATGTTTTCGCGCATTGAAGTGTCGGCTTCGATATTTTTCATACGGTAATAATCCATTATACCCAGATTGCCGTTACGGAAGGCTTCTGCCATTGCCTTAGGTACTTCCGCTTCCGCTTCGATTACTTTGGCACGTGCTTCCTGTGCCTTAGCTTTCATTTCTTGTTCGGAAGCGACAGCCATTGCACGACGTTCTTCTGCTTTAGCCTGTGCGATGTTTTTGTCTGCATTAGCCTGGTCAATCTGCAAAGCTGCACCAATGTTTTTACCTATATCGATATCCGCGATATCAATAGACAGAATTTCAAAAGCGGTCCCTGCATCCAATCCCTTACGAAGTACAAGTTTAGAGATAGAATCCGGATTCTCGAGTACAGACTTATGGTTTTCGGAAGAACCGATGGAAGAAACGATACCTTCACCTACACGGGCGAGAATTGTATCTTCTCCGGCACCACCGACCAGCTGCTTGATGCTGGCACGTACCGTTACACGAGCTTTTGCTATCAGCTGGATACCATCTTTGGCTACCGCAGTAACAGGAGGAGTATCAATCACTTTCGGGTTTACAGACATCTGAACAGCTTCAAACACATCACGTCCGGCAAGGTCAATGGCAGTTGCCATCTGGAAAGACAGTTCGATGTTCGCTTTCGATGCGGATACTAGCGCATGAACAACTTTTTCTACATGTCCTCCGGCAAGGTAGTGGGCTTCCAGTTCATCGCGGGTGATGTTTTTCAGTCCGGCTTTGTGAGCTTCAATCATGCCCGGGACAATGATATACGGCGGAACATTACGGATACGCATCAGGAAGAGTTGAATCAACGAGATGTTAACGCCTGATACTTTAGCCGACAACCAAAGGAAGAACGGCACATAATGGAAAAATAGTATTAGGAAAATAATACCTCCAACAATCAGAACGATAGGTAAGTACAAAGATGTTTCCATTGATAATTATATTAAGTGAATATTATATTTTGTGTTTCTCAACCAGAATGGTGCCATCGGTAATGCGGCTTACGATAATCGGTGTTTTCTCATTAAGGAAACCATCGATGGATCTTACTTCCACGATATTACCGTTGATCTCAGCATAACCGATTTGGGCCAGACGGGTAGTGCTGATACCTTTATCGCCTACCTTTACACTTTCTTCCGCACTCCGGTCTACCTTCGAATCGATATCTTTTTTCAAAGCCAGCTTATCCAGCATTTTCGAACGCATGAACCAGATCAGTGACCCGATGCAGGCAAGAGCTGATATTCCCAGAGTAACGAATCCTCCCGCCATGCCCATATTGGCAAATGCATAGTAGTTAGCATAGAGGATGCAAGCCAATGCCGAAATACCTGCGAGGCTGATTCCGGGTATGACAAACAGTTCCACTAAAAATAGTATCACTGCAGCAATAATGAGAACGGCGATAATTAGTATGTCCATAACTCTGTATTATTTTGATTTTGTTTTTTCAGCATTGCGCACACTCACTCCGAGAGCATCCAGCTCTACATTCATTTGCAGAATCCTTTTTTCCAGATCGAGTATAGCGGGAGCCAGTTTTTCTTTTCCTTGTTGGTTGGCAGTTGCGTACTGTTGACGGAGGCCATCCAGCTTATCTTCCTGTTGCAGATAATCTTTTTCCAGTTGCCGGTAACTTTGGAAAAGTTGTTTGGCTTTAGGAGATTGGAAGTCACTCAGGAGGTAATAAGTTGTGTTGTCATCAATGACAAATTCGAAGTCAACTACACGGCGTTCCTGCGGTTTATGATTGATTGCTTCTTTCAGACGCTGCAATGCTTCTGCAACTGTATTTTCATCTTTCCATGTTTCTTTTAGCGAATGAATCTGTGCCAGACGGATCATTTGCTGCGGGTCCATCGCTTCATAGTTATAAGTCTGTTTGGATGAATTGGGAATGAATACATAGATGCAGACTTTTTCTTCGGGTTGGAAACGATCGGAGGCAAACCAACCTAGATTATTGTATTCGTCGATGACGTACATGTAATCGTTGTAAGGAGAATTGAATGGCATTCCTACATTTTCCGGTGTTAAATACGAATCTGTATTTGTGTTATAGCGAGTGACAAAGATGTCGTACCCTCCTAATCCTTCACCATCAGTTGCATAATAGATGGTAACACCGTCCGACAGTACAAACGGGTAGTTGGCATTTCCGGACTCGTTGATGCTACCGGGTAACGGACGTCCGTTGCTCCATTCATTCAGCAATTTGTTTTTGGAGAAAATGTCCAGATTTCCTCTTTCTCCCTTTTCACTATAATAGATTTTATTTCCGATTTCTGTTTCATAAACTGTTCCCGGATAATCTCCTTCAGTCTGGAAAAACTCATTAAACATGAACAACTTGCCCGACTCTTCGCTGATTTTGTACGCACTCAGGAAGTTTGCCTTGTCTACCACAAAGCTGTCGATGATACAAACATCCTCTACTCCTTTGAGCATACGCAGATCGGCTTTGCTTTTCTCCAGCAGAGCTTCGGCCTCTTCTGTCGATCTTTTGCGTTTAGTGAGGTCGGCAATATATTCCTCGAAACAGTTGACTGCATCTTCGAAGCGGTACGTATCGTTGTAGGCTTGTCCCAGATACAGTTGTCCACCGGCTACCCGTCTTTTTACGGCAGTCTCAAGATACTTGACTGCCTCTTCCGGCTCGCCGGTTTTCAGGCAGCAGACACCATACCAATAGCTGTAGTTGCCATTGGACGGTTGAGATTTGGCATATTTCTGAAATACAGGTTTGGCTTGTTCATAGTCGCCTTTTGTGAATAAGGCGCGTGCCTGTTCCAATGTTTGTGCAGATGCTCCGCCAAGGAAGAAGCTGCAAATTAAAAATAGAATATATTTTCTTTTCATTGTTTTATTCAATAATCCATGCATCAATTGTTCAAAAGTACAAATTTATTAGAAATAAACCCTTTTTCAGAGATTCTATTATGTTAATTCTTCTTTAAATCATTCTTTTCGCTTACTTTTGCAGCCGATTTTTGAAGATATGACACAATTTACGGAAGAAGAGAAGACGATCCGCCGTATTGAACGGCGATTCAATAAAGGAGTGGTGCAGTATGGACTGATAGAAGAAGGGGACAAAATCCTTATCGGACTGTCGGGAGGGAAAGATTCGTTGGCACTTGTCGAGTTGTTGGGCAAGCGGGCGCGTATTTACAAACCTCGTTTTTCCGTGATAGCTGTCCATGTGGTGATGAAGAATATTCCTTATCAGAGTGATATCGAATATCTGAAGACATATTGTGAATCTTTTGGAGTGCCTTTCGTACAGTACGAAACCTCTTTTGATCCTGCTACGGATACACGTAAGTCTCCCTGTTTTCTTTGTTCCTGGAATCGACGGAAAGCTCTGTTTACGGTTGCCAAGGAGCGAGGGTGCAATAAGATTGCCTTAGGACATCATATGGATGATATTCTGGAAACATTGTTGATGAACATTACTTATCAGGGAGCTTTCAGTACAATGCCTCCCCGGTTGGTTATGAAGAAATTTGATATGACAATTATCCGACCGATGTGTATGGTGCATGAGGCTGATTTGGTTGAGTTGGCTATGTTGCATGACTATCGGAAGCAAGTGAAGAACTGTCCATATGAATCACAGTCCAGCCGAAGCGATATGAAAGGTATTCTGCGGCAGTTGGAAGCGATGAATCCGGAAGCTCGCTACAGCTTATGGGGGAGCATGACAAATGTGCAAGAAGAATTATTACCGGATAAAATAGAATGATAATTACCCAATTAATATAATAAGATGAAAGGTTTCTATACAATTTTATTACTCATTGTATCCAATGTCTTTATGACCTTCGCCTGGTATGGTCATCTAAAGATGAAGCAGGAGTATTCTTGGTTTGCAGCTCTTCCACTGATAGGTGTGATTACCTTTAGTTGGGCAATTGCTTTCTTTGAATATTCTTGTCAGATACCTGCGAATCGTATCGGATTTGAGGGGAATGGTGGCCCATTCTCGTTGATGCAGCTGAAAGTAATTCAAGAGGTGATAACATTGATTATCTTTACTGTTTTTACAACCATTTTCTTTAAAGGAGAGACTTTGCACTGGAATCATCTGGCAGCATTCGTTTGCCTGATTGCAGCTGTCTACTTTGTGTTTATGAAATAAAAAGGTCTTTAGTCAATAACAAATGATCGGAGATAAAATATGGTTGATTTTATCTCCGATGTTTCTCTAATATACTTGCTTCAAATTAACTGCGCATCCAGTTGGAGCCGCAATCTCCAGAGCATCCGCAGCTATTGGCACATATTTCCCAAGTTGTGTCTTGCAATAGTTTCATCGTCTTACCATATTTTTCATTGATGGAAGATAAGTTAGTCAATTTAAAATTCATAATGTTAATATTTTAATGATTTGCCCTGTTTGTGGTAAAGGCAATTAACCTTCCGTTATAAATCATCCTTTATAAAATTGATGCCTGGCAGCAATGAATTTCAATCACGCATCAACCAAAAGCTCTTTAAAGCTCCGATTAGATTGAATAGATCAGCAGTTCCGCAACTTTCGTATGCTGAATGCATGGCCCAGGTGGAAATGCCGATTTCTACGCATTTAATCTCCACCTGTGTTTGCATAAATGCACTTATTGTACCTCCTGTTCTGAGGTCTGAATTAGCGGCGGCTTTTTGAAAAGGAATATTCTTCCGGTTGCATGCTTCTTGAAATACGGCAGAAGAAAATGCTGTTGTAGCATAATGCATATTTGCATCATATTTTATGACTACTCCTTTATTTATTATCGGGCTGCATGTTGGATCGCTGCATTCCATGTAGTTAGGATGTGCGGCAAAAGAGGTATCCAAGGATACTGCGAATGAATGGTTGATTAGTTTTATAACATCTTCCTCATTGCCTCCTATGCTTTTTACTACTTTGGTTAGTACATTTCTCAAGAGTGGAGTATCAGCACCACCTAAAGTAGAGTTTGTCTCTTCTTCGGCATCGAAAAAGGCTATCATTCTTGTTGCATCGTCCGCGTTTGCATCAGATAGTTGTATTTCCGTTTCGATGTCCGGTAGTTTGGTCTTTGAAAGTTCAGAGTTGGCGTCAGTTAAAGCCTGTAATGCTGCATATACCATCACTAAATCATCCTGCCGAGGAGTAACTATGAAGTCTGAATTCACCCCAACTAATCGTCCTTTTTCAATCGGATAGAGGTATAATTCATAATCCAGAATATCTTCTTTCGATACATTTAATTTGTGAGCCATAAGATCAAAAAGTATATTTTCACTCATATCTTTGTAGCTCATACCCATGATTGGCAACATTTCTTTTTGCTTGGAAATTATGCCTTCTGTTTTTCCTTTTGTCAAATGAAAAGCCACATTGGGAATAATCAGTATGGGATCTTCTATATCGATCAGACGTATTATTGGCTGAAAAGGGGATTTGCCTTTTAATGCAACTCTTCCGGCTAATGATAAAGGGCGGTCGAACCATGTTGATAAAATAGGCCATGTATACCCCTGAGTATTCAGCCGAATGTAGCCGTCAGAACTCACTATTTGCGCTATTGGTTTTACTTTGAAAGCTGGTGAATCTGTGTGTGCACATACCAAGCGTACTCCCTCGTCTATGACTGTTTGTATATTTGGCTCACGAGAACTCATGCAAAATGCAATTAATGCCGAGTTGTCCTGTTCGATAAAATATCTTCCATGTGGTTTTAAATCCCATTTTTCGTCAATAGACAGTGATTCAAACTTATGCTGTAAAAGTTTAGATTTTACATTCTCTATGGCGTGATATTTGGTAGGACTTTCAGATATAAAGTCGATAAAATCTTTAGCTACATCTATATGTTCTTTCATAGTATTCTTGTTTATATGTCTTATGATTGCATCCAGTTAGAACCACAATCACCAGAACAACCGCAACTGTTGGAACATATTTCCCAAGTCGTATCTTTCAGTAATTCTATTATCCTGTCGTATTTTTCATTGATGACAGATAAGTTGCTTAATTTAAAATTCATAATATTAATATTTTAATGTTTTGCCCTGTTTTCGGAAAGGACAATTATCCATTTTGAAGTTCTTCCATAAATCCTGTTTGTTCAAGAAAGGATTGTGTTTGAATGACTCCTTTGGCAGTCATTGCTAATTCTTCATTGCTAAAATCTTTTAAAGCATAATATTTTTCGGGTGTTTCCAGCATTTGGCCTATCATCCATGAACCTGCTAATGCGCGAATTTTTGTAATAATGCAAGTGTAGGGGTCACGTTTTGATATATCGCCATATGTAATATAGTTGCCACCATAGCAGGTAGGACAGATGGTCTCAAGGATACATCCCTTGCACTGCTCATCTGACAGATGACAGGGTGAAGATAAGTCAATGTCATCTAATTTCACCCCTTTCTCTTTGCTGACTTCATAAAATAAATGACAGGGAAGACACTGCCCATCCGGTGTCCAACAGCGCATAATAGTACCTGCACCACATAATTTATCGAGCATATTGTTTATGCCTGCTGCCACAGCTATAAATTTTATATTTAACATTTCCACAGGCAATATATTAGGATGGTTCAAATAATATATGGCAAGTTTCATCAATTGTTCCTGGAGTATTTGTTGATAATCTATTGCTTTCCCAAATTCGTCTTTATCCCAAGCCACTCCACAAGCAAAAGTACAATTATTGCGGCTGAAACCTAACTCATGTATATGGATAACACCTTCTGCCAGGGATTTCAGTGTACCGGGTGAAGGAGTCATTTTCACTCCCTGTTCAGGCCAGTTCTCAATAAAAAAGGGGATGTCAATCTTATCATAAGAATTTGAACGATTGCGATTATGCATTTCACGGGTTCCGTCCAAGCTTAGTCCGACAATGAATCTTTCTTTATTTTTCATGAGCCATTCTTTCACTTCATTATGTATAAGAGTGCCATTGGTTGTTGCATAACAAATATATTTTGTCGGCCACTCTTGTGCCCATAACCATTCGCAAATATCCTTAATCCGTTGAAATGCTATAAATGGTTCTCCACCATGAAATAGTATTTCGACATAATCTATTTGTTCTTTTTTAGCGCGTTCGAAAGTGGATTTTATGCCACTTTGAGCTATATTCAAGGGCATTAAATCTTTGCCTTTTATGTGCTCGTAGCAGTAGACACAATTCAGATTACAGGTCTCCGTCATATATAGAGTACATGTGCATCTTTTTAGTTTTTCATATCTGAAGGTTCTTTTCTCCATGTCTTTTATAATATGTAAAGGTCAATTGCCTCCGACAATAGCACTCGATATACCAAATACGATGAGAACCGCTATTCCGGTTCCAATTCCTCCCCAAAGTGAATGGTTGCTGATACCAACAACCAATCCTGCTATAACGGATGATAAAATAGGTATCCACACGAAACGTGCAAGTCGCCCTAGAATTTGTGCAGCAAGGAATAAGACGAGAAGTCCTCCTATAATTTCCAATATAATCATCTTAGCTGAGTTGTTATTTAGCAGGATGTGTCCAATACTTTCTTCCATCCTGACAAATAATAGTCAATTGACCGCAATCTTTGCATCGGTAAATATCTTTCGGACGGACATTACCTACCGTATCCCAATACATATCCTGATCTTCGCTGGATAAATCTCGGAAATCGATATTTGCAGTGTTATAGCTGTTGCAATGTTCGCATCGTTGTCCGCTGAAAAAAGTATTCCAGAATCCCATGATTAATATATCTATTTAATAATTCCTACTCTGTTTGGGCTTTTCGGATACTGCCATTCATTATGATTATATCTATAATGAATATCTTTGAGTGCAAACATAACGAATTATAGAATTATATATTAAATATCATGCCTCCGATTGGTTGACATGTAAACCAATCGGAGACATGATGTGCCAAAATCTTACTTCTTGAACTGTTGGCGCTGATTATTCTTGATTGTTTTTTTTCTTTATATCTTCCGAATAGAGTGAGAAGAAATCAAAATTTAGGATAGCGGATATTCTGGCAAGCATTTCTGTATCTACAGAATATTTTTCAAAAATCTTGTATACGTTTGCTCTGCTGCATGATAAATGTTTTGATAGCCAGACTACTGTCTTCTGACGTTCTTCCATTTTCTGTCTGATTTGTTTGCCGATATGAATCATAAGGATGTTGTGTTTTGCTGATAGGTCCCCATGCTCAGCAGTGTGTGTCATGTTGATGTGTATACATACGAGAAGACGTGGGAGCCTGATTTCTGCTTATCCCACCTTTTAGGCTCTCGCATTGCCTTCCTCAGAGGATAAGCAACGCCAATACAACGTCAATATCATGCAACATTCAAAAAGACAAGAAATTGTGCGTAAATGCTAATATATACAGCATATAGCAGGTATTTAACAAAGAATGTATTTTGTTATTTGTTTGTTACTTTACCATTTGATTTTATAATTTATCATAGTTAATGGTTCGTAATTGATTCTCGTTTTGGGTAACAAATCCAATTATTTTTCGTATCTTTGCACCGTGAGTAACAAATCTCGCAAAATGACAATAAGTAGAATAAATAACAAAGTAACATGAGAAGTAACAATGAACCTGTGCGCATACGCTACAAGGATTTGGCGAATGGCACAAAGTCGATTTATCTCGACACTTACAAAAGTGGAAAGAGGTCGTATGAGTTCTTGAAGCTTTATCTGCTTCCAGAGGACGATGACAAGGCTAAGGCAGTCAATGCCGAGACCTTGCAGAAGGCAGAAGCTATCAAGAACCAACGAGTGCAAGAAATCCTGTCGGGAAAGTTGGAAACAGTGAAGGCTTCCTTGGAACATCCTGCTTCTACAACAACTTCAAGCAAGAAGAACGCACGTTTAAGTAAGAAGAAAAAAGTCGGCAGTGATAAAACTGGCAAAAGTGTCAAGGGAAAGGAAAGTGAGGTAAACGAAGTCGTTGGAGCCGTTTCTGGCAGAGAAGGACACCAATGGAAGTTTATTGACGATGACGGTGAGGACAGAGCCATAGATGGAACAATCAAAAAACATAGAGGCAGACCCAACAAGCGTGAAGCTGTCACTCTTCGTTTCAAGGACCTTGCCAACGGCAGCAAGTCGCTCTACTTCGACATATATTATAATGGTGAGCGCAAGTACGAATTTCTGAAGCTCTATATCAACCCAGAGATTACCGAGGCTGACAAGCAGAATAATGCCTTGGTCATGGAAACCGCAGAGCGTCTGAAAGAACGCAAGACGCGAGAGGTTGTCAATGGAGAGACTTTCACGGATCCTTCTGACGAGCTGAACCAAGTGGAGAAAGTTGAGGAATACACCAGTTCTGTGATAGTCCGTAGTCGCAAGATGCGCAATGGAGACCGGTCCCTCTTCCTTGATATATATTATGGTAAGGGGCAACGTGCCTATGAGTCAGTTGGTCTTTACCTTCGTAAGGATGACAGCGAGGAGAAACACAAGGAAATCTGGAAAGAAGCTGAGAAAAAGGCCAAGGAACGCATGAAGGCATTGAAGGACGGAACCTTTGAGAAGCGTGTCGGCAGAAGAGGCTACAAGCCACATGGAGAAGATCCAGATGCCAACGTGGACAAATACAAGGAGTATCTTGCCACTAAGAAGGTGAAGACAGAGATTGCCGTTGCAGAGACTGAGCGCAAGAGAAATTCCAAGACCAAGGAGCCTGTGAGAATCCGCTTCAAGGAACTTGCCAACGGCAACAAGTCGGTCTATCTATCCATCAATGTCAACGGTCGCCGTACCTATGATTATCTGCGCCTTTATCTCATACCAGAGGTTGACGCAGCTGCCAGGGAACAGAACAAGCAGACGATGCAAGCGGTCTATGCCATCAAGGCACAACGCATCATGAGCATCACTAACGGCATCGCAGGGCTCAAAGACAAGTCGAGAATCAAAATGCGACTTGTGGATTGGTTGGAGATATTCCGTGACGCACAGGTGGAGCGAGGAAGACAATCTGCCCGAAACTGGGTGAACAGCGTGCTGAATGCAGTGAGAGAACACTCGCCAAACGTAACACTCGCAGAGATGACCAAGGAATACTGCAATGGTTTCATGGTGTTCTTGTTGAACGACTATATCACCTACAAGCACACCCATCCGTCCAAGTCCACGGTGATGAACTATCTCAAATGCCTCAAAGCAGCCTTCAATATGGCTATTGAGGAAGAGATAATGGACGACAATCCCGTATTGCGTCTTCGCGTGGATGTTCTGAAAGGTGGCGGCACCAAGCGAGAGTATCTGACCGTTGACGAGGTGAAGAGACTGATTGACACCCCTTGCAAGCGTGAGGATATCAAGGCGGCGTTCCTGTTTTCATGCTTCTGCGGACTCCGTATCAGTGACGTGAAGAGTTTGAAGTGGAAAAACATCATCACCGAGGGTGACAAGACACGAGTTGAGATATTGCAGTACAAGACCAAGCAGCCTCTCTATCTTCCTCTCAACAAGCAAGCCCTTCGTTGGATGCCTGAGCGTGGATCTGCGAGTGACGAGGACAAGGTGTTTCCAACACTGCCAAGCAAGAACTACGACTGCATCCCGGAATGGAGCCGTGCGGCAGGTATCAGCAAACATGTGACCTACCATGTCTCAAGACACACGTTCGCCACGATGGAGCTGACCATGGGCGCAGACCTATACACTACAAGCAAACTTCTCGGTCATACGGAGGTGCGCACGACACAAATTTACGCAAAAATCATCAACAAGAAAAAGGACGAGGCTGTTTCTCTATTGGACAGTGCGTTCGAAGAATAAAAATGGAACATAATAATACATCAAACAACCAAGGACGAGACGACTCCTCGTTCTCTCTTTTTACCCCAATGCAATGAATGCACCTTCGCTAACGGTGTAGGTGGCATTTGTGGTACCAACAAATTGTGGCTGTTCTTCAAGGAAGCCCATGAGTGCTATCAGACGGAAGTAATAGGATGCGGTAAACTGTATCACCGCTACAAAAAAGACTTTCTCAACAGCCATTCCTATACAGACTGCCAGTATGCGGCAGGCAAGAACGAACACAAGAAGAACTTCTACATCATGGAGGAGTTTCTTGAAAAACGTGAGGACTTGGTAGTCATATTCTTTACCAAAGTGGATTTCGAGTATCATGACTACAAGGCTCTTCATCACAAGTTCAACACCACGGAGCCACCTCCAAACGGTCAGTATCTCCATGGTAAACCACCGTCAATATTACAAACAGCACGAGACCCCAAACCGAAACAGGACTTTCAATGTTACTTTGATTCTACTCAGTTGAACCTCATTGCGCGCCATGCCAATGAGGTTCATTTGTTCTCAGCCGATGTGTCGGAAGAGGATATGCGAAAACTCTTCTCGTGCCAAGTCTGCAAGCAGCTAAAGGCGAGAAGCAACAGACGTGTGGCATTCTTCTTTGACATGCTCTGCAGCAAGAACTTGATTTGCAAGCAATGGCAATCGGTCATTGCCAAGCATAAACTCATTCTGTCTTCATCAACAGACAAGCCACTTACAACAACCAAGCTGTCCTCAGCAACCAGTGATGCCAAAAGTACCAACGCCAGCATCTATGAGGCTATCCGCAAGAAAGTGCAAGAAATAGCAGATTGCGGTAAAAATGACAGCAAGGACACCATCTGACAGATGAAAACCTTGACAGTTGGCTTGATAGTCGGTTGACAGTCAAGCGCACTTCCATCCGATTGGTCAGAAATGCCCTTACCTTTGCCCTCCGTAATCAGAAACCTGGTTATGGAGGGCGACCTCGTTATGTGTAACGATAAATAAAATTACGACAATGATTGGACAGACAACAAATCAGGCAAACAATCCACCAAAGGATGGCACTATCCTACCGCCAACGATAGACGTGGATAAACACGAGTTGACAGAACAAGAACTGGCAGATATGACACCAATGAGACTTGCCGAGCGCATTCAACAAATGGAAGAAGCATTCAAGCTGCTTGGACCAGTGGAGGATGTGTTGAACCGCATCAAGTGCTTGGAGAAATGGCTCTTTGCAGGAAAAGACGTGCTCACCCTTGACGAGGCAAGCGTATTCCTTGACGCTTCAAAGAGTCAGCTTTACAAACTGACACGTACCTTTGCCATTCCCCATTACAAGCCAAACGGCAAGACCATCTATTTCAGCAAGGAAGAACTGGTGGAATGGATCAAGAAGCACCCTGTGAAAACAAAAGAGGTGTATGAGCAGGATGCCATACGCTATGTGATGAACAAACCCTTGAAGAGCAGATGACGATGGAAGAAATGAACGACATGAGCCTCTTTGAAGGCGCAGCGGACAATGCTGATTTGTTGGAAAAGTTGCTGAAGGCATCGCTTATCCATGCGGACGAGACCTACCAGACACCGCCACAGATAATATGGGTGGACAACTCGACCATAGCCACGCTTGGCAACTTCAGTGCCTCCACAGGCAAGGCGAAGAGCCGAAAGACGTTCAACGTGTCCGCTTTGGTAGCTGCCTCGCTTGCTAACGGAAAGGTGCTGCAATATACGGCAAAACTACCCGATGACAAGCGTAAGATACTCTACGTTGATACAGAGCAGAGCCGTTTCCACTGTCACAGCGTGATGCAGCGCATCCTCCGGCTTGCAGGATTACCCGACAACATGAACAGTGAGAACCTTGTGTTCTTCGGACTGCGAGAGTACAGTCCCAACCTCAGACTGCGACTGATAGAATATGCCTTGCAGACGCAAAAGGGCTTTGGCTTGGTCATCATTGACGGCATAAGGGACTTGATGCTCGACATCAACAATCCGAGCGAGTCTGTCCATATCATCAACAAACTGATGCAATGGTCAAGCCGCTATGACCTGCACATACATTGTGTCCTACACTTGAACAAGGGTGATGACAATGTAAGAGGTCACATAGGAACGGAACTCAGCAACAAGGCAGAGACGGTACTGGTGATAAGCAAGAGCAATTCGATGGCGAATGTGAGTGAAGTGAAACCGCTCAACATCCGAGACAAGGACTTTGCGCCCTTTGCGTTCCAAATAAACAAGGAGGGACTTCCAGAGATTGCCAAGGACTATGTGGTTGACTCCACCACAGCCAAACAGCCGAAGATGACAATAGCCGACATTACCGATGAGCAGCATGACAAGGCACTTGAAATGGCTTTCGGCAAGAAAGTGGTGTCAGGCTATGAGAATGTGATAAACGCATTGACAAAAGGTTATACAACTATTGGTTTTGCCAGAGGTAGAACAGTGATGTCAAAGCTGCTGACCTTCCTATTGAAGAGCAAACTGGTGGTGAAGTGTGGCAACAACGAGTATTGCAGAATGAAGGATTATCCTTCGCTTCCGCTGCTTGAAGGGCAGGAGGTAAAGAAGTGAGGATGAAGCGAAAGTCACTTCAAAAACCACTTCATTCACCTCGGTGTATATATAATAGTAGAACGGACGGATTTTGTGAAGTGGCATCATATTTAACTACATGGACATACGACAAAATGACTTCACAAAACCGTTCATTCACTCTGGTGTATATATAATAAGCGCACGAATGAACAAAAAATGAATGAAAGATGAACATACAACAAGCAAAGGAAATCAAACTCACGGACTATCTGAGCGCATTGGGACATCAGCCCAAACGATGCAGCAAGTCCACATCTTATTATCTGTCGCCATTGCATGCGGAGACAAAGCCATCGTTCAAGGTGAACTTCAGCCGAAACCAATGGTATGACTTTGCTCTTGGCAAGGGTGGCAACATCATTGCTTTTGCCCAACTTCTCTACAATACGGATGATGTGGGTGCTACATTGCAGCATATAGCAGCGGACATGAACAACCCAAAGTCCACAAAGGCAAAACCTCCCATACCGACACAAGTAGAGACAGACAAGATGGACAAGGTACATATCCAAGAATTGTCCTACCCTGTGCTTATGTCGTATCTGCGTTCACGCCATGTGGATGCGGACATAGGTAAACGCTATTGCAAGGAGATCTGGTACACGTTTAAGGGCAAGCGGTATTTTGGTATAGCCTTTCCAAATAACAGGGATGGTTATGAGCTGCGTAACCCATATTATAAAGGTTGTTTGGGCGAGAAAGACATATCCTTGATACATTCACAGCAAGTTGGAGTGCAGGACAGATGCTGCATCTTCGAGGGGTTTATGGACTTTCTTTCGTACAAGACTTTGGAAAAGCGAGGCGACAATGTGATTTGCATACAAGATCCATGTGATTATATTGTACTGAACTCCATCAGTAGCCTTGGGAAATGCATGGAACGATTGGCGTGTTACACTGCTATCCATTGTTATCTTGATAATGACCAAGCAGGAACGGTGGCTGCCCATACAATCATGGACTGTTATCAAAACAGGGCAATCAACGAATCCATAAGATATGCAGAATACAAGGATGTCAATGATTATCTTATCGGCAGAAAATCCATTATTCCACATAAAGAGGATGTATAAAACGATAATTTTCTACGGAGAAAGTCAATATTCTCCGTAGAAAACTATATTTTGCGTGATTTTTGCGTAGATTTCCGTACAAACATACTACACTTTTGAAAATATGTAGTAACTTTGTACAGAATTAAAGATGCAAATCATGGAAAAGCGTATGACAAATCCAAAATCTGAAGGCTATATCTCTGCAAAAGATATGGCAGGAAGAGCTGCATACTATAAAGTATTGCAAGCCGCCAAGAATGGCGAACTCACCAGAATAAAAAGAGGTGTGTATGCAACCGATGACCATTTGGCAAGTCAAATGCTTGATGTGGAAAAGGTTGTTCCTGGTGGTGTGTTGTGTCTGTATTCCGCTTGGTCACATTATCAGTTGACTACACAGGTACCACAAGAATATTGTCTTGCAATAAAAAGAGGCCGAAAAATCACCCTTCCAGATTATCCCCCAATTACACTATACCATTGGAGTGATACCGCCTTTAACCTTGGAATTACGAATACAGAGATTGAGGGTTTCAAGGTGAGGATATATGACGTGGAGAAATGTGTCTGTGATGCAGTAAAGTATAGAAACAAAATCGGCATAGATGTCTGTACGGAGATTATAAAGGAATATCTGAAACGCAGAGATCGTAATGTCAGCAAACTGATGAAATATGCCTCACAACTGAGAGTTGCCAAAACATTGGGAACATATCTACAAATGGAACTATAAAATAATAAATATGACAACGAAGAATTATGCTCGCTCGGTAAGAGCGAAACTGCTTAATATATCGAAAGAAGAGAATGTCTTCTACCAATCGATATTGACACGATACTTTCAGGAGCGTCTGTTGTACCGTCTGTCGGTAAGTCCATACAAAGAACGCTTTATATTGAAAGGTGGTGCATTACTGTATGCCCATGAGCATTTGAAAGCAAGACCAACATTGGACATAGACTTCCTTGGTCAACAGATTAGCCGTGAGTTGGACAATATCAAGGAGACATTCAGAAATTTATGCGACATAGAATGTCTGGAAGATGGAGTTGTCTTTGAAAAGGACAGCATTAGCGTAGAAGAAATCACTCTCAAAAAAGAATATAATGGTGTGCGAGTGCATGTCAAGGTAGGACTTGACACGGCAAGCCAAGTTATTTCCATGGATGTAGGCTTTGGCGACATCATAACTCCTGCACCCGTTGACCTTTCTTATCCGGTGTTGCTGGACACATTACCAGAAGTTGACATCTTGGCTTACTCTTTAGAGACCGTGGTGGCTGAAAAGTATCAGGCAATGATAGACCATGCGACAGAGAACAGCCGCATGAAAGACTTCTTTGATGTGTACAGAATACTAAAAGCAGGAAATATTGACTTGAACACATTGCAAGAAGCCATCACAGCCACGTTTGAGAATAGAGGCACCGCCATCTCTACGGAATATAGCCTTTTCGAGGATTCTTTTGCGACAGATGCCAAACGAAATATTATGTGGAATAGTTATTTGAAGAAAATCAAATTCAAGGAGCCACTAACCTTCCAAGAAGTTTGGACATATATCACACAGGAACTGAAACAATACATGGAAAAATAAAGGTATTACGATATACCTTATCAAGCTCTCCCATTCGGAGGGCTTTTTTTATGCCCTTTTCCCAAACATGCGAAAACTAACAGAAAAAGCTGATTAAAGTATGATTGAGAGTATGATATATAATTATAATTTGAATATATCTTAAACTTTGATGGCCATACTTTACAAAATTCTTTTATGTCGGATTTTACTCTTTACTTTGCACTCGCAACTGGCACTTTTGCCACTGCATAGAGTATAAATCATCAATAAAACAAAGTATTATATGAGTCCATTTTTGATATTCGCAATCAGCCTTACCATTGCATACGCTATTTACTATGCGGTGATGATAACAAGAGACCTGTATGGTAAGAAGGAAGAAGCCAAAAGCAATGAGGAAGTGTTTGACATCAGCAACATAACGGAAGAGGAAGCTGCTGTAGCCGTCAACGAAAGCGATGGTGGCTTTAGCGTTGCCGACAAGCAATACGACACGAGTTTCCAAGACGGCACATCATACGATGAGGGCTATGGCATGGGAACAGAGAACAACGGAATGAGTGGTTATTCTCCAGAAACGGATTCTTCCGGCAGAGAAGATGATGTTGATGAAGACGAAGGAAATGATGTCAACCAACAGAAGCCGAAGAACGCAGCCGAGTCGTTGCAGGAAAAGATGGATGGGCAGATGGAGTCCACTTCTCCCATATGGATAGACGGACTATGGCAGGACGACTTCACGGAGAGCCTATTGAAACAAGGCGAGACAAAGCCAGGACAACCAAACATCAAAACAATACCAGTCAAGGATGAAATTTAGCCATATCATAAAGAATGTAGTAAGTTCCTTTGTCTTTGCGCTGCTCCCCCTGTCAGCATCAGCCAAATGCGGTAATGTGGACTATAGCTGGGGAGCAGACGCACTGGCAGGGATGCACGACTATGTGGTGACGATGATGCTGTATGTGCTGTATCTGACATACGCTGTTGCTGCTGTGATGGTGATTATATCCGCTTTGCAGATATACATCAAGATGAACACAGGGGAAGATGGAGTTACCAAGTCCATACTGACGCTGATAGGAGCCTGTCTGTTTATGATAGGTGCATCCATCCTGTTCCCAGCATTCTTTGGCTACCAGATTTAAGACTCAACTGCAGAAGAGTATATCATATGAAAGCGACAACACCTTTCTATATAATTATAATAAGGTGTTGCCAAACGAATCATTAACAAGTAAAACAAGAAAGAATGTTTAAGAAAACAACGAACTATCTGAAGAAGACCGCCAAGAGCGTTCTCTCTTCAGGACGCTTGAAGACATTGGCATTGATGCTCCTTGTGGGCGGTGGCATTGCCATGGCGCAGAACTCGGCAGGTGACTACACGGCAGGTACCACCGCGCTTACAACAGTGACGGAGGAAATAGCCAAATATGTGCCTATTGTGGTCAAGCTCTGTTATGCCATTGCAGGTGTTGTTGCCGTAGTGGGTGCCATCAGCGTTTACATCGCCATGAACAATGAGGAGCAGGATGTCAAGAAAAAGATCATGATGATTGTAGGAGCATGTATCTTCCTCGTGGCAGCAGCACAGGCATTGCCATTGTTCTTCGGTGTGACCAACTAACGAGTGAGAGTTATTCCGTGCATATTCAGTAAGTGAGAAACGACGTGAATAATGGCAAGAGAAGAGCAGGAAATCCGCTACCCCGATTACCCACTGTTCAAGGGACTCCAGAAGCCCCTTGAATTCATGGGAATACAAGGGCGGTATATCTATTGGGCAGCAGCCACGGCAGGAGGAGCCATCATCGGCTTCATTGCCGCCTACTGTCTGATGGGTATTATTGCAGGACTGATAGTGTTGGTCGTGGCAATCACTACGGGTGTAGGTCTCATCATGTTCAAGCAACGGAAGGGACTGCATACCAAGAAGAACGACCAAGGAGTGTTTATCTATGCCTACAGCAAGCGCATATAAAAATGTGAAACAAAAAAAGTATCGACATGACCAAGATGTGGATGACAAGTAGAAAGTGAACGACTGGTAGGCTCATTCTCCCCCAAGGGTGTGGGTCTACCTTTATTTGTTTCAGCGAAAGTATCGCATCTTTGACATAAAAGAATGGTTATGAGCATGAAAGCAAAGAACATTATCATTATGGCATTGGCTGGCATATTGCTGACCGCATGCAAGGACAAGACCTACAAGCCACCCACATTGGATGCCATGAGGAGTGCTGACAAGGCAAGAGCTGCTTGGGCGAGAGAGGCAGAAGAACATCCTGCGACCGTGGAAACACAAACAAGCAGGATGGATTCCACTGCAAAGGATAGTGTATCAACCCTTTATGGCGAAGAAAGCTACAATACCTCTTATCAAGAGAATGACAACAAATCATCCAGTATGGGAGAAAATCATCAATCATCCGAAGAAACAGAAGAATAAACGAATATGGTACTATATGTAATCTTATTTTTCGTGGCAATCTGCATTGGCATGGCCATATCGGTCTATGCCTTTGGTACTGGTGGCAAGCGGAAGAAAATCTTTCAGGACATCTACTTCTCCGTGGAAGACACGGACGGTATCGGTGTGCTCTATACAAAGACTGGAGAGTATTCTGCCATCCTGAGAATGGAGAACCCAGTGCAGAAATATTCTGCCAATATAGACAGCTATTATGAGTTCACCAATTTGTTTGCTGCCATCGCACAGACTCTGGGTGAAGGCTATGCCCTGCACAAGCAGGACATCTTTACTAGAAAGCAGTTTAAGGATGAGAGTGGCAAGGGACACGAGTTCCTTTCCGAATCCTACTTCCGCTATTTCAACGGAAGAGAACATACGGACAGTATGACCTATCTGACCATTACGCAGGAGAACAAGAAGAGCCGTCTGATGTCCTTCGACAACAAAAAGTGGCGAGATTTCCTGGTAAAAATCAGAAAGGTGCAAGACCAACTGAAGGATGCCGGTATCAAGTCGGAGTTTCTGAACAAACAAGAAGCAAGTCTGTATGTTGACCGCTTCTTTGCCATGAACTTCCGTGACAAGATGGTGAGCATGACAGGATTCAAGGTGGATGACGAGATGATAGGTATGGGTGACAGACGCTGTAAGGTATATAGTCTTGTGGATGTGGATTGCGCCAACTTGCCGACACAAATCCGTCCGTTTACCAACATCGAGGTGAACAACACAAGTATGCCAGTGGATCTGGTAGCATTGGTGGACAGCATTCCTGGTGTGGAGAGTGTGGTGTATAACCAAATCATCTTTGTGCCGAATCAGAAGCGTGAGCTTGCCATGCTCGACAAAAAGAAGAACCGCCATGCCAGCATGCCGAACCCAAGCAATCTGATAGCCGTAGAGGACATCAAGCGAGTGCAGGAGGTGATAGCGAGAGAAAACAAGCAGCTGGTATATACCCACTATAATCTGATAGTGACAGTGAAGCCAGACACGGACATACAGAAGTGTACCAACCATCTGGAGAATGCCTTTGGCAGGATGGGCATCCATATTTCGAAGCGAGCCTATAACCAGTTGGAACTGTTTGTCAACTCATTTCCCGGCAACTGCTATGGGATGAATGCCGACTACGATCGATTCATGACCTTGGGCGATGCTGCCACCTGCCTGATGTACAAGGAGAAGATTGTGCATAGCGAGGACACCTCCTTTAAGGTCTATTATACCGACCGTCAAGGAGTGCCAGTAGCCATCGACATATCAGGAAAAGAGGGACGAAACAAGCTGACCGACAACAGCAACTTCTTTGTCCTCGGTCCTTCGGGAAGCGGCAAGAGCTTTTATGTAAACTCCATGGTGCGCCAAGCCCATGAGCAGGACACCGACATCGTGTTGGTAGATACAGGAAACTCGTATGAGGGACTATGTGAATACTTTGGAGGCAAATACATATCCTACACAGAAGAACATCCTATCACGATGAACCCTTTCAAAATCAAGCGAGAGGAATGGAACATCGAGAAGTTGGGATTCCTGAAGAACCTGGTGATGCTGATATGGAAAGGAAGTCAAGGCACAGTGAGCAAGACCGAAGACAGACTGATAGAACAAGTCATCAACGAGTATTACGATGTCTATTTCACCACCAAGAGGGTGAGCAACCTCTGTTTCAACACTTTCTATGAGTTCAGTACTGAGCGACTGCCGAAGATATGCGAGGAGAACGGTCTGCATGGCATAGACCTGTCATCCTACAACTATCTGTTGAAGGACTTCTATAAAGGAGGCAGCCATGATGTAACGCTGAATGAGAACATGGACAGCAGTCTGTTTGATGAGACCTTCATCGTCTTCGAAATCGACAGTATCAAGGATGATCCACTGCTTTTTCCACTGGTGACGCTCATCATCATGGACGTCTTCCTGCAGAAGATGCGTATCAAAAAGAACCGAAAGATGCTCATCATCGAGGAGGCATGGAAAGCCATCGCCTCGCCCATGATGGCAGAATACATAAAATATCTGTATAAGACCGCCAGAAAATTCTGGGCAAGCGTGGGTGTGGTGACACAGGAGATACAGGACATCATCGGCAGTGAGATAGTGAAAGAAGCCATCATCAACAACTCGGATGTGGTGATGCTACTCGACCAGAGTAAATTCAAGGAACGATTCGACACCATCAAGGCGATACTTGGTTTGACCGATGTGGACTGCAAGAAGATATTCACCATCAACCGCTTGGAGAACAAGGAAGGACGCAGCTTCTTCCGTGAAGTCTTTATCAGGCGAGGACAGACCAGCAATGTGTATGGTGTGGAAGAACCGCATGAGTGCTATATGACCTACACCACGGAACGAGCGGAGAAGGAAGCATTAAAACTCTACAAGCGAGTGTTGAAATGCAACCACCAACAAGCTATCGAAGCCTATTGCAGGGATTGGGATGCAAGTGGTATCAGCAAGAGCCTCGCTTTTGCTCAAAAGGTAAATCAGACAGGAAAAGTACTGAATTTAGGGAACAAAAATAAAAAGTAATCAAAGATGAAACGACTTCTATCCATCATAATGCTGATAGTCTGTGTGTTGGCAAAGGCTGACGCACAGTACTACAGCGTGAACTATGACAAGCAGACGGTGGCTGCTATGGCAGCTGCATACGGAACGGAAGCCGTGGCAGAGGCATACTATAACGAGCAGGTGCAGAACATATTGAAGCACTATAATGCAGCAGAAGTGGCAAGTGCCGGCATCTTCGCCTCAAAATTCTTGGAACGCAAGGCAATGACGGATTTGGGCATCTGGAACAGTAGCACAGAGAACTACTATTACCGCCGTATCTACAACATGGTGTCGGGCAAAATCATGCCGAAGATATGGACGGTGGCAGGAATGATGCTGAAAAGTCCGCAGACTGCCCTGTATTGGGGAACCTATCTGATGAAGATATGTGACGACACCAAGAACCTGTGCATGCAGTTTGAGAGTGTGGTAACAAACAGCACCCTCACATTCTCGGACATCGCCTTTCTACAAATCAACCAGGAGATAGCTGCCATACTGAAACTTTCAGAGATTGGCAACGTGGATTGGAAAAAGATGCTGGATGACCTGTCAAAGGTGCCAGGCAACTTTACTGTGGACAATCTGAAAGCCGACATCGACAATCTGTATAAGGCAGGAGCCAACCTTGCAGGAGCAGGAATGAGTAATGTAGGCAATACCCTGTTGCAGAGTAGCCAGTTCAACGACCTCTTCCAAGGCAAGCTCAGTGCAGCCATCGACATTGTGGATAACTATTCCTCGCTGTTCAAAAGTCTCGACAAGAGTGTAGGCAACACCCTCTTGGGCATGATTGGAGGCAAGGACAACGTGGCAGGACTTTTCTCTCTTGCCAACTATAACCTCACCTCATGGATGACGGACTATCTGGATGAGACGGCAGGAAACTACTACACGCAAAGATGGTATATCGCCCGACGAGACCAAGGACGAGAAAAACTGTGCGACTATGTACCGCCCACCGATGACAACAGCATCTTGAAAGGCGACCACTGGTACAGAATCAACACCAAGGATGCCAACTTCTATCCCAACAATAGCCAAAAGGAAGCCATCCTGCAAAACTCGGAGAATCATGCAGGATGGTCAAGAACAAGGGTGCAACAGCTCAACAACCAGAATGATAGCTTTACCTACAGTATCAGCTATTGGTTGAACAGCTACATCATCAGTAGCAAGAAAAAAGGACAGAAACAAAAGGCATACGCCTACGAGATACAGGTGTACAAGAGTTGGAACAGGACAGAAGAAGTGTATGAGGCAGTCTTTGACTCCTATTCGATGGACTTGAACACCTTCAAGGCACAACTGCAAGCCCAGTTGAGCGAATGGAATGACAACGAGGAAGGCTATACCTATTATATAGGCAGTGATGCACGCAACTACTATCAGGCAACCGATGCCGCCAAACTGAAGGGATGCGAGAGCGTGACCATTAGTGTGACATGCAGCGACGGTGTGCAGTTGGGGCAAGGCACCACACAATACAAATGCAAGAGTTGTGGCGGTTCGCTGAATGACCACAGCAAGAAATGCGCCATGACAACATCTGTGACAGAGAACAACCTTGACCTCTCGGACTTGTATAAACAAGAGCAGGAAGCCAATGCCAAGATAACCTCTCTGCAATCTCAAATCAGTCAGTTGGAAGCCGAGAACAAGTCACTTGTCAAGCAAATCGCCAATGCAAGTGTGGAAGATGCAGCCAAGTATCGGGAGCAATACAACAAGAACAAGGCTTCCATCGAACAACTGAACAAAGAACTTGCCACATGGCAACAGAAACAAAGGGAAATAAAGGAAGCCAAGGCAGAGGCAGGAAAGGACAATGACGTGGCGACGGATGACTACTATCGCATACCAGCCATTATGAACGACTGCAAGAGTGCCTACAACCTGACTTGGCAAGGGGAAGGAACATGGAGCGGCTATACTTACATTCGAAAAGCCACCATGCCCAACATCAACGGCATCATCACCTTCAAGGCAACATTGAAGATCGCCCGAAAGCCGAAATATTTCTTGGGCATCAAGATACACAGAGCCATCCTGCAGATCAGTTGGGAGCTGACATCGGAATACACCAACACCTCGGTAGTGGATGTGATGACGCTTGACCCAAGCAAGACCGAGCAGGAAAAGGCAGACGAAGTGAACAAGCGCATCTCAGAAATCGCACAGGAATATCCATCGTGCAAGATAACCACCGAATATGCTAAGAGCGCACCTGCCGATGACAATAACACCGATGATACCTTTCATCTGCTATGGTCGAGCGATAGGTTAGAGATAGCCAGAGAGGTGGACAGCAGAATCACCAAGATATATGCAGACTTGGTATCGTTGGAGAAGATGATGCACTACAAGCGCAACATCATCGACGTGCTGATGGACATCGCTCCACATATCAATGCTGACGAAGGACGACGGTTGACACTGGTGGAGAAATGCAAGAAACGTTGGTTAAGGAAAGCTGCCGACACCAAACACTCAGATGACTATCACGGCAAGTTTAATGATGAAGACAATGAAAATGAGAAATAGAAAAGAATACAAGGCTGATGCAGCGGAGAGGGTTGCAGGGTCAGTGAGCAAGAAGCGACGAATGGATATCGTGAGAACATTGCTGGTAGCAATCTTGCTCCTCGCCCTCCCCTCTAAAACATTCGCCCAATGGGGATTTGATGTTGCCAGCGTGGAAGCCTACATCAATGACCACAAGAAACAGCGGAGTCTGTTGCTTGCACGAAGCACGTTGGAATACAGCAATAAACTATTGCACAGTTACAGTAAGGACGAGACCAAGGCATACAAGGAACTGAACGTTGACCTTGACAAGTACACCAGGGCATTTGATGTGATAGATGTGCTGTATCAAAGTTTACGAACCAGTCTGAACGTGTACTCCACCTACGAGGGTGTGAGCGACAGAATATCGGACTATAAGAAGCTGTTGGATGACTACAACAAAAAAGTCATCAAACGAAAGCGCATTTCGCTTGCCGATACCATACTGATAGGCATCAACCGACGAGCCATAGAGAATATCGCAAATGAAGGCGAATACCTCTACAAAAGCGTGAGCGACTTGGTGCTGTATGCCACAGGAGCGGCAGCGTGTTCTACGGCAGACCTTCTTGTGGTGTTGGAAAGCATCAACACCTCGCTTGACAATATAGAGAAGCATCTGAACAAAAGCTACTTTGAGTCGTGGCGATATATCCAAGTGCGCATCGGCTATTGGAAAGAAAAGGTTTACCGAACCAAAAGCAAGCAGCAAATACTGGAAGATGCCTTCGGTCGGTGGCGAGTGGCAGGTAAACTCGGATATTGAGAGAACGAAGAATTTATAATCCCATATATAATAACGTATAGGCATGGATAGAAAGAAAACAAGAATAGGAACCATCATGTTGATGTTGGGAGTCGCTATCAGCGGCAATGCCCAAAGTGGTGTAACATACAATCATGACAGTTCGAAAAAGAACCAAATAACGGTGATGGAAATCGGTAGTGGTAGTCTGTCACCAGAATTGTACTATCAGTTACTGCACAGCAGTTACAAGAAATCGGCTGCCAGCAAGAACAAACTCGGTTTTCGTACCACGGCAGGAATCGGAGCTTACAATCAAGTGGAATATGCCGAAGCCATCGACTCTGCCCTGACCAAAAGAGCAGAGATTGAGGCGTTGAATATGGCAGACCGTCAGATTGACCTCGTCTGGAAAGTGGAAGGAGGCAAAATTAACAGCAAGATGAATGCCTTCAAGAGCAACATCGACCGCATCCTGCCTGTAGGCGGATCCATCGGTGACAAGCAACGCTGGACAGAATGCTATCATGTCTATGAGACAGCCATCAAAGCCACCAAGGATGCCTATATGCCCAATGTCAAGCGTAAGAAGATATACCTACAGATTTATGCAGATGTGGCAAAGCAGAACGAGACACTTGTGAAGCAACTGGTGCAGATGTCGAATGCCAGCAAGACCAAGGAACTGTTGGCAGCAAACGGCAACTACCAGACCGCCAACAAACGAAACGTCATAAGCAGTGCATCCAGCAAATGGCGAGAGGCAGGAATGGCAGTGAGAAACAACACATCTTCTGGCAGTAATAACGGCTCGAATGAGGATGACAATGATTTGAAAATAAACAGATAAGGAGTTATGGCAGACAACAGCAGCATATTATCCGACTTCGGCATCAATATCTTGGAAGAAGAGATTGATGACGTGATTTTCCAGACCAACGAGTTCCTTTGCGACGCTACTTTTACAGGCTCAAACGGACCTTTTTGGTGGGTTGTCCAGATGTGTATGGCACTCGCAGCCCTCTTCTCCATCGTGGTGGCAGCGAACATGGCTTACAAGATGATGGTGAAGCATGAGCCACTAGATGTGATGAAACTATTCAAGCCACTGGTGATAAGCATCATCCTCTGTTGGTGGTACCCACCAGCCGATACTGGTATGACAAATAGTGGTAGCAGTTGGTGCGTATTGGACTTCCTGAGTTACATTCCAAACTCCATCGGAAGTTATACCCATGACCTATATGAGGCGGAAGCCACACAGATAGAGGACAAGTTTACGGAAGTTCAGCAGCTTATCTATACCAGAGACACGATGTACACCAACGTACAAGCTCAGGCAGACATTGCCCATAAGGGAACAACAGACCCGAATCTGGTGGAATCGACCATGGAGCAGACAGGTGTGGATGAAGTGACCAACATGGAAAAGGACGCAGCCAAGCTGTGGTTTACCTCACTGACTGCAGGAGCCGTAGTGAACATCGACAAGATAGTAATGCTGATAGCATTGATTGTCTTCCGTATCGGTTGGTGGAGCACCATCTATTGTCAACAGATACTGTTGGGAATGCTGACGATATTTGGACCGATACAATGGGCGTTCTCGCTACTGCCGAAATGGGAAAGCAGTTGGGCGAAGTGGCTGACAAGGTATCTGACCGTGCATTTCTATGGAGCCATGCTCTACTTCGTGGGCTTCTACGTGCTATTGCTCTTCGACATCGTGCTCTGCATACAGGTGGAGAACCTGACGGCTATCACCGCCAGTGAGCAGACGATGGCGGCATATTTGCAGAACTCGTTCTTCTCGGCAGGGTATCTGATGGCAGCAAGCATCGTGGCTTTGAAGTGTCTGAATTTGGTTCCAGACTTGGCAGCTTGGATGATTCCTGAGGGCGATACCGCCTTCTCTACCAGAAACTTCGGTGAGGGTGTGGCACAGCAAGCCAAAATGTCGGCACAGGGAACACTTGCCCATGTGATGCACTGATAAGGGCAAAAAAGTAAAAAGATAAAATAATAGCAAAATAGCAATGGTAATCAAGAATTTAGAGAATAAGGTGAAGTTGGTGACTATCATCTGTAGTCTGTTTCTGGTTGGATGCGTGCTGATAAGTATCAGTAGCATCTGGACGGCAAAGAACATGGTGGTGGATGCACAGAACAAAATCTATGTGTTGGACGGCAACGTACCAATTTTGGTGCAGCGTACGACGATGGATGAGACATTGGATGTGGAAGCAAAGAGCCATATCGAGATGTTCCATCATTATTTCTTCACATTGGCACCAGATGACAAGTACATCAAATACACGATGGAGAAAGCCATGTATCTGGTGGATGAGACAGGACTGGCGCAGTACAATACGCTGAAAGAAAAGGGTTTCTACTCCAACATCATGGGAACAAGTGCCGTGTTCAGTATCTTCTGTGACAGCATCAAGTTCAACAAGGAGAAGATGGAGTTCACCTACTACGGCAGACAGCGCATCGAGCGTAGAACCAATGTGCTGACCCGTGAACTGGTGACGGCAGGACAGTTGAAACGAGTGCCGAGAACTGACAACAACCCACATGGATTGCTGATAGTGAACTGGAGAACCTTGCTCAACAAGGATATTGACCAGAAGACGAAGAGCAACTATTGAAGGTAAAAGGGTAAAGAAGTAAAAAGGTAAAAAAAGAAATAACAATGAACACAAAAGGATTTAAGCAGATGCTCATTGGGGAGAAGATGCCCGACAAGGACGACCCCAAATACAAGGAACGCTATGAGCGAGACGTGAGAGCTGGAAGAAAGTTTGCCAGGATGTGCAGAATTGACAAGGCGGCAGCCCATGTGCAGAAATTTGCCGACTTGCATAAGACAATGTTCCTGGTCATCGTGTTCGGTTTTGTGGGTGTGAGCTTCAGTTTCAACATCTATCGCATGGCAAGAGCTTATCACTATCAGGGAGAGCGACGCACTGCTACGGAGAGACAGGACTCGCTGATAAAGGCTCGCCATCAGAATATGGGGAATGCAAAGAACATAGTAAGGACCAATGAGGATGCACGCCATCCTCATAAAGACAAATAACGATGAAGCTGACAGAAAGAATCAATTTCAGACAACCCAAGTACATGCTACCTGCGATTGTCTATCTTCCACTGCTTGGTGCCTCCTACTTTATCTTCGACCTCTTTGATACCAAGGTGGCGGAGAAGAAGGATGCCAATATGCAGACCACGGAATATCTGAATCCGAACCTTCCACAAGCCCATATCAAGGGCGGTGACGGTATTGGTGGCAAGTATGAGAACATGTTGAACGCCTACGGCAAGATAGAAGACCATAGTGCCGTGGAAAATATAGACCGAGACAATGAGCAAGAAAAAGAAGAATACCAAAGCAAGTATTCGGATGCAGAACTGCAACAGTTGGATGCCGAAGCCAAGAGGCAAGCTGAACTGGAGAAAACGAGAGAAGCGCAAGAAGCCCATGAGCGACAAAGAGAGAACGAGGCGTTGGCAGAGCTGAACAAGGCACTTGCCGAAGCAAGGCTGAAGGGACAGCAAGCCACGCAACAGAACTCATCGTCTTCAGCAACTGCATCCGATGAAACAACAGCTACAGCCAAGGGCGGTATCAACATTGAGGGCAAAATCAAGGTGAATGAGAATGCCCGAAAGGAAGCAGACGAGAATGACAAGCCAAGTGAGGTGGTGAAAAAGGTGAAGACATCCTCGGACTATTTCAACACTTTGGCGGTGAACGAGAAAGAGCCGACAATGATAAAGGCTATCATTGACGAGAATGTGAAAGCCGTGGATGGAAGCCGTGTCCGCTTGCGACTGTTAGATGATGTGGAAATCGGTGAGATGATAGTGAAGAAAGGCGCATACCTGTATGCCACCATGAGCGGTTTCAGTTCGCAACGAGTGAAAGGCACGGTAAAAAGCGTGTTGGTGGACGATGAGATAGTGAAAATCAACCTGTCACTCTATGACACAGACGGCATGGAAGGCTTGTATGTACCAAGCAGCCAGTTCCGAGAGACCAGCAAAGACGTGGTAAGCGGAGCCGTAACCGGCAATGTGGATATGAACACCCCCAATACTGGCAGCAGTTTTTCGCAGTGGGGCATGCAGACCATGCAGAATGCCTATCAGAAAACAAGCAATGCCATAGGAAAGGCAATCAAGAAGAACAAGGTGAAACTGAAATATGGCACCTTTGTGTATCTGATAAACTCGAAAGATACCAAGAGCAAGTAAACATTAAACACAACAAAGTAAACATTACATCAATATGAATATCAAGAAGACCATTGGCACATTGATGATGTGCGCTATAACAGCCACACCCATGATGGCACAACAGACCAGTGCGGAGTGCTATCAGCCCTGCACCTACCAGGAAATGGAGCAGCTGACCGTGAACGAGCAAGTGACTACCGTCATTACGGCAAGTGAACCCATCCGCTTTGTGGATATATCCACCGACAAGATAGCAGGAGACCAGCCCATCAACAATACCGTGCGCTTGAAGCCCAAGGAGGGAATGCATGAAGATGGTGAGGTGCTTGCCATCGTAACCATCGTGACGGAACGATACCGTGCACAGTATGCATTGCTCTATACCACGAGATTGCAAGAGGCAGTGACGGATAAGGAGATACAACAGATAGAAAAGAATGCCTATAACAACCCTGCGGTCACATTGTCCTCAACGGACATGGCTCGTTATGCTCGCCAGATATGGAGTTCGGAAGCCCATGTGAACAATGTGAAGACCAAAGTCCATAAGATGGTAATGCGTCTGAACAACATCTATTCGTCGGGTGACTATTTCTTCCTGGATTTCTCCGTGGAGAACAAGACAGACATTCCGTTTGACATAGACCAAATACGATTGAAGTTGACGGATAAGAAGACCGCCAAGGCTACCAACTCGCAGATGGTAGAGTTACATCCAGTCTTCACGTTGGAGCAAACCAAGCGTTTCCGCTATGGCTACCGCAATGTGATAGTCATTCAGAAAATGACATTCCCGAATGACAAGCAATTAACCATCGAAATGACGGAGAACCAAATCAGCGGTCGCACCATCTCATTGAAAGTGAACTATAGCGATGTGTTGTCAGCCGACTCATTCAATCCGATATTTCTGAAATAGAGCTACGCTAAATGATTCAGAATAGGCAGTTGAAGACAACGCTCTATCTTAGCCAAGGTTTCGAGGGATAGGTTTTCCTGTCCTTTGAGTACCTTGGAAACATATTGCTGGCTACAGCCCATGAGTTCAGACAATCGCTTTTGGGTCATACCCAATTCCTCCATCTTGTCGAGCATCATCATTGCAATGTGCTGAGAATAGCGAAGCCATGATTTGTTAGCCATGCGCCACTCTGCATTCTCACGCCATTTGGATGGAGTTGAAGACTGATGTTCTCTCAGTTTGGAAACAATTTCGTTTGTAGTTCTCATAATAACCTCCTTTCTATATGATTTCATTTAAGAAGTCCATGAAGGAATCTTTGTCGGCAATATCGTTGTCAAGTAAGAAACGTCTCACCTTTTCCATTCGGGCGAGTTCAACCAAAGTATGTTCACGCTCCTGCATGGTACGAGTCAACTTGATTGCACCGCCAGTGATAATGTAAATACCCGGTTCGAGTTTGATGGCATAAATGCGGAGCCAAGAAGCATGACGTGGTGTATTACGCAAGCGTGCCTTCTCTTTGCCCAACAACATTTCCGAAGTACGACTATTCTCCAATGGGCGGAAAATCTTGTCAAGGTCAGCATCTGGAGAAATGTCCATGATGAGACATTGCAAACGTTCGCTATCTTCAATAGTATCATAGATGGCTTGATTGACATCAGTGATTTTGAAGTAGGACGCCAAATCGTCAATGTTATGCCTGAAGAAGCTACGCAACCATGTAACATCGTTCCATTGCCCAAGAATTGAGTCAAGGACGTTGTCGAGGCAGTCATCATATCTGACAGCCCAAAGGTGCTCGTTTTCTGTAATCAGGTCGAATGTCATAATCTTATTGTTTTATAGTGCGAAGATACAACAAATAATTGAAAAATACAACTTATAGGTTGATTATTTAAGAATATTTATGGAAGAAAGCAAGGAGTTACAAGGATTTTACAAGATATTCAGGGCAGTCATCTACATATCCGTGTTGATGGAGTTCTTTGAGTATGCCATAGACCCAAGGGCGATAGACGGCTTTGGCGGTGTGGTGTGTGACCTGCACGACCGTATCAAGCAGTGGTTTATCTACCATGACGGGAACCTGGTGTATAGCAAGGTGGTGACATTCCTCTTGGTGTGCATCACCTGTGTTGGCACGAGAAACAAGAAACACTTGGAATTTGATGCCCGAAAGCAGGTGCTCTACCCCTTGGTGAGTGGCGTGCTGCTGTTGGTGTTGTCCGTGTGGATCTTCGGCTATGCAATGGACACTCGTCTCTATGCCCTAAGATTGAACATCATCCTATATATGGTGACAACCATCATCGGAACGGTATTGGTGCATATCGCCTTGGATAACATCTCGAAGTTCCTGAAGGAAGGACTGATGAAAGACCGCTTTAACTTTGAGAACGAGAGTTTTGAACAGTGCCAGAAGGAGGAAAACAACAAATACAGCGTGAATATCCCTATGCGCTACTACTATAAAGGTAAGTTCCGCAAGGGATGGGTGAACATCGTGAACCCATTCCGTGGCACCTGGGTAGTGGGTACGCCTGGTAGCGGTAAGACTTTTTCTATTATCGAGCCGTTTATCCGTCAGCACAGTGCAAAAGGTTTTGCCATGGTCGTTTACGACTACAAGTTCCCGACCTTGGCAACCAAACTGTACTACCACTACAAGAAGAACCAACAGTTGGGCAAACTGCCAGAAGGCTGCAAGTTCAATATCATCAACTTTGTGGATGTGGAATACTCCAAGCGAGTGAACCCGATACAACAGAAGTATATCAATAATTTGGCAGCAGCGAGTGAGACCGCAGAGACACTGCTAGAATCACTGCAAAAAGGGAAGAAGGAAGGCGGTGGCGGCAGCGACCAGTTCTTCCAGACCTCAGCCGTCAACTTCCTCGCTGCCTGTATCTACTTCTTCATCAACTATGGCAAGGAACCATACGACAAGGACGGCAAGATGCTGATAGCAGAGAAAGTACTTGATCCGAAGACCATGCAGATGAAGCCGACCGGAAAGGTGTTTAACCATGCAGGAGAAGAAGTGGAGCCAGCCTATTGGTTGGGTAAGTACAGCGACATGCCCCATATTTTGAGTTTCCTGAATGAGAGTTACCAGACCATCTTCAATGTGTTGGAGACCGACAATGAGGTAGCCCCATTGCTCGGTCCATTCCAGACTGCCTTGAAGAACAAGGCTATGGAGCAGTTGGAGGGTATGATAGGTACACTGCGTGTCTATACCTCACGCCTTGCTACCAAGGAAAGCTATTGGATATTCCACAAGGACGGCGATGACTTCGACCTGAAGGTCAGTGACCCGAAGAACCCAAGCTATCTGCTGATAGCCAACGACCCAGAAATGGAGAGCATCATCGGAGCATTAAACGCCCTAATCCTCAACCGACTGGTGACACGAGTGAACACAGGGCAAGGCAAGAACATCCCAGTGAGCATTATCGTGGACGAGTTGCCTACACTTTACTTCCATAAGATAGACCGACTGATAGGTACAGCCCGAAGCAACAAGGTGAGCGTAGCCTTGGGATTCCAGGAACTGCCACAGTTGGAAGCAGACTACGGAAAGGTGGGTATGCAAAAGATCATCACCACCGTAGGCAATGTGGTGAGCGGTTCGGCACGAAGCAAGGAAACTCTGGAATGGCTATCCTCTGACATTTTTGGAAAGGTGGTGCAACTGAAGAAAGGCGTGACCATCGATAGAGACAAGACGAGCATCAACCTGAATGAGAATATGGACAGTCTTGTACCAGCCAGTAAAATCTCGGACATGCCGACAGGATGGATCTGCGGTCAGACGGCAAGGGACTTTGTGGCAACCAAGACCGGCATGAATGGTAGTATGAACATACAGGAGAGCGACGAGTTCAAGACCAGTAAGTTCTATTGCAAGACCGATTTTAATATGGCAGACATCAAGAAAGAAGAAAGCGAGTATATGCCACTGCCCAAGTTCTACACCTTCAAGAGCCGTGATGAGCGTGAGCGCATCCTCTATAAGAACTTCGTGCAAGTTGGCGAGGACGTGAAAGCCATGATAGCAGAGATATTCAACAAGAAGAATGCCAAGTGACAAAATATCAAAGAGAAACAAAATGAGATTCATGACAGGAAAGATACGGACATACATCATTTTAGCACTCTTGCTGCTGTGCCAGAATATCATGGCACAGAACAAGACACCCACACCAGATAGCCCAAGCCAAACCGACTTGGGCATCTTCGCATTACCTCCCTTAGAACGAGCGGTGCGCTGCATCAAGTATTACGAGGGATGGCACGATATTAAGCGCAACTATCCCTATATCGGATGGGGACATCGGATTTTGCCGCATGAGAAGTTCAGCAAGAACCTCACCTATCAGCATGCCGATTCTCTGTTGCGTTCAGACCTCACCAAGTTATGTGCCATGTTTCGTAAGTATGGCAAGGACTCACTACTCCTTGCCGTACTTGCCTATAATGTCGGACCCTACAAAATATTAGGGAACAAAAGATTTCCGAAGAGCCGTCTCCTGCAAAAGATTGAACGAGGATTGCGTGACATAGAAAAAGATTACCTTGACTTTTGCAGATGGAGAGGCAAATGCATTCCGTCCATCAAAAGGCGAAGAATGACAGAACTTCAACTATTATACATCCCATAAAAACGAAATATTACTTCATCAACCATCGAAATAGCACTTCATAGCCTGTCGAAGTTATACTTCATCGGCACTTCAAGTATATTGGCTTAAAAACATACAAAAGTTGTATAAAAACAGCATTTGTGTACATAAAATTTCTGAGATATTAAAGAATTTAGAGTTAAATGAACTTAAATTCATATTGAATATTGATATTTTCTGTCATTTCTTGTCTTTTCTCAATAAATTTTCGTACTTTTGCAGTCGGATTGTATAGCCAGACCGCAGTTGTCGCTGTAAGACGAGTTCTTTCATGATGACCGGGTCGGCAGCCTACGCCGTGCTGAGTGTAGTGAAGTCAACCATGACATATCTATACGAAAGCGGGCTTTGGGTGGGAAGACAATCCAGACATAATGGAAGGCGTTTATCGACGCTGTGTTTGAGACACACTGAAATCTTCCAAAACAATCAGTATCAAAGTCTCTAATATGGTCAACGGTAGATGTCCCGGGTGTGATTATATCAATCCCGTGGAGACCTTGTAAGCATGAATTGTACCCTTTTGGGTGCAGTTAAATGTTTTATATAGGTCTCTTTGCGGTAGTGATTTTCATATCGGCGTGGGCTCTGACGTTGTCTGTTCGACTTTGATAGGCAGTTGGAAGAGCCTCAGTGTGTGGAATGGACAACAGGACGATTCCACGCTTTTTTTTGTCGCAATTTAACGGATTTCTGTCTAGAAAAAAGTTAGCACCGATATGAAAGTCGATGAATGGACATCAGATGATGTACACACCTCAGGAGGTGGTGAATTCCCTCCTTGCGCTGGACTTACCTCCAACGCCCTCCCCGAAGCTCAAAGCACTGTTTCCGCTGAGAGTTCACAAACAGGGGTGTCCACCAGAAGTGTCCATATATTAAGTAAGTCTAAAGTACAAAAGGAGGCTGAAATTCCTCATTGGTATGCTTTACGCACCACCTATGGTAGAGAGAAAAAAGCATACGACTACATGACAGCCAAAGGCATCACGGCTTTCTATCCTACCACCGAGGTTGTAAAACTTATAAAAGGTAAGCGCAAAGTTGTTACCGAGTCTCGTTTACCAAACATCTTCTTCGCCTACGGCACCGAAGAACAACTCAAATCTTTTGTTTACGACAACGTAAACCTCCCTTTCCTCCGTTTTTATTATCGTCACGTCCACATTGGGCGCAGAATAGAGAAAATTCCATTGATAGTTCCCGACTATCAGATGGAAAGTCTCAAAATCATCTGTGCTGCCGATGCGGATAATACCATCGTATCATTAGCTGAAGTTCCAAAATTCGAAAAAGGACAATTGGTTAGGGTTACTGAAGGAGCGTTCAAAGGAGTGATAGGAAGAGTTGCACGGTGGCAGGGTCAACAAAGGGTTGGAGTTTGTATAGAGGAGATTGGAACAATAGCGACAGCTTATATTCCTAATGCTTTTATTGAAATCGTAAAAAAATAATTCTGTTAGAGGTTACTATTTATATATCCCTTCCATAAACAAATAATAAATTTAGAAGTTGCGCCCGACACGGATTAGGGACTATAAAATGAAGTTATTATTAAAAATCTCATTAGTTTTCATTGGTGTTATCGGAGTGATTGCTCTGGCTTCTTGTGAAAAAGACGAGGTAAAATCTCTTGTTATTGGAAAAATTGTAGCAACTCCATCATCTGTCAAAAATGGTGACGAGATTACTTTAGAAATAGGAGGCAATGTCTCTGCTTCTGGAGAAACTATAATAAATGGAAAAGATTATCACCCTATTATACACTATTTAATCGATGGGAAAGCAGTTGTAAAATCTTCAGAAACGACTTTGCCGTTTAATGCAAAATACATAATAAAAGATTTGACCATTGGTGAACATACACTATCTGTTGATATTACAAGTTCTCGAAAAGATGCAATCTTTGAGAATAAGGTTAGTTCAACAACAATAACTATTTTAGAATAATATTTAAACTATTTTTTAGATCAATACTCTGTTAATTCTTATGTAATCGATTGAAAATGAGAGAGTTAATTAACGTAATATAACTAATAAAATTTGGTTAAGTGGCTGATTATCAGTAACTTTATAGTTCTCTAAGCTCAAAGTTATATGACATCAGAACCACTCAACCAATATACGGAAATATGCAGAGATGCTATCAAAAGTTCATCTGCAAAGTTAAGCAAAACTTTCGAGAGTCTACTCTTGGAAATACTTTTATTATACATGACGATACAAAGAAAGATAAATTTCACTCAAATGGAGCGTTACGGTACCCATTGTGAGCAGACCTACAGAACGAACTTCAACCGT
>NZ_FNNN01000059.1:0-3777 GCF_900106755.1 Bacteroides faecis MAJ27 | reverse complement strand
CAGCATCTACACCCTTCAACGGACTATTCCGTCAGTCCGCGGCGCTGTCACGCCTCCGTCTCCACGTCACTCCTTAAGGTAGTACAGGAATATTAACCTGTTCTGCCATCGGCCTCACCGTTCGGCTGAGCCTTAGGACCCGACTAACCCTGATCCGATTAGCGTTGATCAGGAAACCTTAGTCTTTCGGCGAGGGGGTTTCTCACCCCCTTTATCGTTACTTATACCTACATTTGCTTTTCCACACGCTCCAGCAAAGCTCACGCTTCACCTTCGACGCTGAGTGGAATGCTCCCCTACCGATCATTACTGATCCCATAGCTTCGGTAAAACACTTGATGCCCGATTATTATCCACGCCAAACTCCTCGACTAGTGAGCTGTTACGCACTCTTTAAATGAATGGCTGCTTCCAAGCCAACATCCTAGCTGTCTTAGCAATCTGACTTCGTTAGTTCAACTTAGTGTTTATTTCGGGACCTTAGCTGATGGTCTGGATTCTTCTCCTTTAGGACATGGACCTTAGCACCCATGCCCTCACTCCTGTGATAGAACTAATGCGCATTCGGAGTTTATCAAGACTTGATAGGCGGTGAAGCCCTCGCATCTTATCAGTCGCTCTACCTCACATTAGTAACTCACAAGGCTGCACCTAAATGCATTTCGGGGAGTACGAGCTATCTCCAAGTTTGATTAGCCTTTCACCCCCACCCTCAGTTCATCCGGAAGCTTTTCAACGCTTATCGGTTCGGTCCTCCAGTTAGTGTTACCTAACCTTCAACCTGACCAAGGGTAGATCACTTGGTTTCGCGTCTACTCCTTCCGACTCGACGCCCTGTTCAGACTCGCTTTCGCTTCGGCTGCACATCTCAAGATGCTTAACCTTGCCGGAAAAAGTAACTCGTAGGTTCATTATGCAAAAGGCACGCCGTCACTGCTTACGCAGCTCCGACCGCTTGTAGGCGCACGGTTTCAGGGACTATTTCACTCTTCTGTTCGAAGTGCTTTTCACCTTTCCTTCACAGTACTGGTTCGCTATCGGTCTCTCGGGAGTATTTAGCCTTACCGGATGGTCCCGGCAGATTCACGCAAGATTTCTCGTGTCCCGCGCTACTCAGGATACCACTACGCTTAATCTGACTTCATATACAGGACTATCACCGTCTATGGTTCCACTTTCCAGAGGATTCTATTCATCAGATGTCTTGCGATATCGTGGTCCTACAACCCCACACATGCCGTAACATGGGTGGTTTGGGCTATTCCCCGTTCGCTCGCCACTACTAGGGGAATCATTATTATTTTCTTTTCCTGCAGGTACTAAGATGTTTCAGTTCCCTGCGTTAGCTTCCATCAAAGATGGATGACATTCCTTCAGAATGCCGGGTTGTCCCATTCGGAAATCTCTGGATCAAAGGTTATTTGCACCTACCCAGAGCTTATCGCAGCTTATCACGTCCTTCATCGCCTCCGAGAGCCAAGGCATCCGCCATGCGCCCTTGCTTACTTTCTTTCAAACTTACTTAACCGATGATGGAGAATGGAATTTCGAAAATGCTTCTGCATTCTCAACAGCCATGTACCATATCTGTTACGTACGGTTCGATATATACTTTTAGCTCTTTACTAAATTTTACTTTTTGTACATCATGTCAAAGATCGTTTCTCTATGTTCAGAGATGGTGGAGAATAACGGATTCGAACCGTTGACCCTCTGCGTGCAAGGCAGATGCTCTAGCCAGCTGAGCTAATCCCCCGAAGATAAAGAAGAATGAACAAGGACGCAGGAAAAGGATATATGCCGATCACTGCAGTTTTCATTTTCTTTCTCGAAGTAGTCCCAGGCAGAGTTGAACTGCCGACCTCTACATTATCAGTGTAGCGCTCTAACCAACTGAGCTATAGGACTAGTTCAACCTTGTCTACCTGATATGTTAGACTCGGCTTCTTTATTTCTCTTGTTTATCTCTATCTATACTTCTATAGATGGTTGATCTATATGTTATAAATAAACAAGTACCAGTAGTACAATTATAGAACCGATGAAAGTCATTGTAACGGCATCGCTCCAGAAAGGAGGTGTTCCAGCCGCACCTTCCGGTACGGCTACCTTGTTACGACTTAGCCCCAATTACCAGTTTTACCCTAGGACGCTCCTTGCGGTTACGTACTTCAGGTACCCCCGGCTTTCATGGCTTGACGGGCGGTGTGTACAAGGCCCGGGAACGTATTCACCGCGCCATGGCTGATGCGCGATTACTAGCGAATCCAGCTTCACGAAGTCGGGTTGCAGACTTCGATCCGAACTGAGAGAGGCTTTTGGGATTAGCATCCTGTCACCAGGTAGCGACCTTCTGTACCCCCCATTGTAACACGTGTGTAGCCCCGGACGTAAGGGCCGTGCTGATTTGACGTCATCCCCACCTTCCTCACATCTTACGACGGCAGTCTCTCCAGAGTCCTCAGCATGACCTGTTAGTAACTGAAGATAAGGGTTGCGCTCGTTATGGCACTTAAGCCGACACCTCACGGCACGAGCTGACGACAACCATGCAGCACCTTCACATTTGCCTTACGGCTATACTGTTTCCAATATATTCAAATGCAATTTAAGCCCGGGTAAGGTTCCTCGCGTATCATCGAATTAAACCACATGTTCCTCCGCTTGTGCGGGCCCCCGTCAATTCCTTTGAGTTTCACCGTTGCCGGCGTACTCCCCAGGTGGAATACTTAATGCTTTCGCTTGGCCGCTTACTGTATATCGCAAACAGCGAGTATTCATCGTTTACTGTGTGGACTACCAGGGTATCTAATCCTGTTTGATACCCACACTTTCGAGCATCAGTGTCAGTTGCAGTCCAGTGAGCTGCCTTCGCAATCGGAGTTCTTCGTGATATCTAAGCATTTCACCGCTACACCACGAATTCCGCCCACCTCTACTGTACTCAAGACAGCCAGTATCAACTGCAATTTTACGGTTGAGCCGCAAACTTTCACAACTGACTTAACTGTCCACCTACGCTCCCTTTAAACCCAATAAATCCGGATAACGCTCGGATCCTCCGTATTACCGCGGCTGCTGGCACGGAGTTAGCCGATCCTTATTCATATGGTACATACAAAAATCCACACGTGGACCACTTTATTCCCATATAAAAGAAGTTTACAACCCATAGGGCAGTCATCCTTCACGCTACTTGGCTGGTTCAGACTCTCGTCCATTGACCAATATTCCTCACTGCTGCCTCCCGTAGGAGTTTGGACCGTGTCTCAGTTCCAATGTGGGGGACCTTCCTCTCAGAACCCCTATCCATCGAAGGTTTGGTGGGCCGTTACCCCACCAACTGCCTAATGGAACGCATCCCCATCGATAACCGAAATTCTTTAATAATCAAACCATGCGGTTCTATTATGCCATCGGGTATTAATCTTTCTTTCGAAAGGCTATCCCCGAGTTATCGGCAGGTTGGATACGTGTTACTCACCCGTGCGCCGGTCGCCATCTCCAGTTTGCAAGCAAACTGGAATGCTGCCCCTCGACTTGCATGTGTTAAGCCTGTAGCTAGCGTTCATCCTGAGCCAGGATCAAACTCTTCATTGTAAAAGTATTGTTATCATTCCTATGAAAGAATGGTATTTGCTCTGTTCAGGATGCCGTACAATTTATTGACTTCATTAATACCTGTCATCAGATACATACTGCTATGCATCCAACAAGCATTGACGGTTCTATTTTTTCTTGTACTACTTGTATTGTTTATCAATATTTCAAAGAACT
>NZ_FNNN01000032.1 GCF_900106755.1 Bacteroides faecis MAJ27 | reverse complement strand
AAAAACTTTGGGTAATAACAAAGCCCGGGCTTGTGAAAGTCTGGGCTTTGTGCATAAAAAAAGGTTGTGCCAGCGTTTTGACACAACCTCTTTGTTTTTTTAATTCCTATATGTGATTTTTATTTCAGAAATAATAAGGCTGTTTTTTTATTTCAGAAATAGTGATACTATTAAATAAACAATTGCAGCCAAGAGTCCACTGACAGGGATAGTAAGCACCCATGCAGTCATGAGGCTTTTAGTCACTCCCCAGCGAACAGCAGATAAACGTTTGGTTGCTCCGACCCCGATAATTGCTCCGGTGATCGTATGAGTCGTGCTTACAGGAATTTTCAGCATTTCTGTGATATAAAGTGTAAAAGCTCCTGCAGTTTCAGCAATCATACCTTCCAATGGAGTTACTTTGGTAATTCTCGTTCCCATTGTTTTTACAATTTTCCATCCTCCGGACATGGTTCCCAGTGAGATAGCTGTAAAACAGGAGAACGCTACCCAGTCCGGTAGATCAGAAATGCTGTTTATACCGATTCCTAAACCCATGGAGTGAGCGGCTATCATTGCGGCGGCGATAATACCCATTACCTTTTGGGAATCATTCAAGCCATGTCCCACACTGAACATGGCCGAAGAAACCAACTGTAATCTTTTGAACCACATTTCCGCAGTATGCGGATTGGCACGTCGGCAGATATAGAGTACAAGCAGAGTGAATCCAAAAGCGATAACCATACCTATGAATGGAGCCAGAAAGATAAAAGCTGCGATTTTAAGAATGATGTTGAGTTGGATAGCTTCAAAACCATTTGCCATGATGGCAGCTCCTGCAAAACCACCGATAAGCGTATGGGAAGAGGAAGATGGAATACCTTTCCACCAAGTAATCAGGTTCCAGGAAATAGCGGCAATGATACCTGCCAGAATGATAGGCAGTGTGATATATTGCTCTACAACCGTTTTTGACACAGTGTTTGCTATACCAAAGCCCCCTATAATATATTTGGCTATGAAAAACGCAACGAAGTTAAAGAATGCTGCCCATAATACTGCTTGGAAAGGAGTCAGTACTTTGGTTGATACGATGGTAGCTATCGAATTTGCCGCATCATGAAAGCCGTTGATATAATCGAATATCAGAGCCAGTATAATGATAATCACTAATAATTCCATGTGTCTTGCTCTGATTTTATGAATACTTTACGATCAGGTTTTTCAATATTTTGCCTACATGTTCAGCTGCATCGGTTGTCTTTTCCAGCTCATGCATGATCTCTTTAATCTTAATCAGTTCGATACAGTCTTTTTCTTCTTCAAAGAGTTTAGTGATAAAGAGTTCGTAAACATCGTCCGCCTGATTCTCTATATCATGTAATCTAGAGCAGTACTCGCGTAACGGTTTTGGATTTTTGCGGAAGGTTTCCAGTTCATCCATAGCTTTACCTATATTAATCGCCTCTTCATGAATCAGACGGCTCAGTTCTTTTCCACTTTCAGAAATGGGGCGAGGATTATAGATTACAATTCGTTTGGCGCTACTGTTGATTCCGTCAATAACATCGTCCATACAGGAAGCCAGATCGTGGATATCTTCACGGTCGAAGGGAGTGATGAATGTGGTGCTTAACTCATCAAAGATTAAATGAGTCAACCGGTCGCCTTCGCGTTCCATATCTTTTATTTGCTTGTAGTAGTCAGCTCTTTCTGTTGGTAGATCATGTTGCAGACTTTCTACAAGTAGAACGGATGAGGCAGATAAAACATCTGATAACTGCTTCAGCAGAGGAAAGAACTTTGGTTCTTTGGGCGTGAATTTACTAAAAAAAGAATTTTTCATAAATATGAGTACATTAAATTGTTTTTGAGATGTTTAATTTGATGGTCGTTGTTATTAATAAACAAATAAATAAAGTTTTTTATTGCTTCGATCCTAACTTCGCTCGTAATACTTCTATTATTGCAGGTAATATTGAAATAAATATAATAGCGATAATCAAGAGTTTAAGATTTTCCTGTACGAACGGCAGATCGCCAAAGAAGTAGCCTGCATAGCAAAATAAAACTACCCATATGGCCCCACCTGTCAGATTGTAGATCATAAAGTAATAGTAATGCATTTTTCCCATTCCGGCTACAAATGGAGCAAAAGTGCGGACGATAGGCACAAAGCGGGCGAGAATAATCGTTTTCCCACCATATTTTTTATAAAATTCATGCGTTTTATCAAGATAACTTTGTTTGAATATCCTGGAGTTGGGATTATGAAAAAGTTTGCGTCCGAAAAAATGTCCGATCATGTAGTTGCAGGAGTCACCTAATACGGCTGCTGCAAATAAGATTAAAACAAGAATATGGATATCGATCGACATACTGGGTAATGCGGAAATGGCTCCTGCAACGAAAAGTAAAGAATCACCAGGAAGAAAGGGGGTGAGTACAAGCCCGGTTTCGCAAAATATAATAGTGAATAGGATAGCGTATGCCCAAGTATGGTAATCCTGCACTATACTAATCATGTATTGATCAATGTGGAGAATAAAGTCTAATATAAATTCCATTATATATCAGTTATTAATATGTAAAAGAGAAATCGTATGCATATTCCCGGTAATGGAAAAGACTCTTCTTGCTTTCTTACCTTGAATATAAAGGGATAAAATGGGCATGAAGATACACTCATCTCATCCCATAGAAGGAAAAGAGATATTAAATAAGTATTCGTCCTAGTGTATAGACGTAATATCTATATGAGAATTTGGTGAGATTTGTATAGTAGGGGAGACCAGTCCATTTTTCTTTTGGAAATTGATATTTTAAGGAACTTAGTATCCGAATTGTGACGGAAGAAACGCTGAATCTTAGGATTTTGGAAACAGAAGTGGTACGAGATAAAAGTGAGTTTCCTAAAATGCCGTCAGCAGTATTACAATCATATTTTCCATCATATTTCCCTGCTTGGAAGAAGCTTTTTTCTTTACCCGATTGTTTAACGACTGTTTTAGATCTATAATTCTGTAGTTGGGTATGGGATTGTATAGCTGTAGTACCGGCTTCTGTCCGGAACTCCTGTAGTTCTTTATCGGGAATTAAACTGCATCCCCATATCAGAAATATACCAAATAATATACAGAATATATATTTCGTCATAACGGCTACAAAGGTAGAAACTATTTTTATACGAAATATATATGAAAGTATAATTAACAATTAGATTTGAGTCTGGCAAGATCAAAGTGGAATGATGGCGTTTCTTCTCTTGTTTGTTGAGAATGTATTTTTCGTATGCGAGGCAAGATACTGTTTTTTTATTTCAAACAATAGGGTATTGGCGGCTTGAACGATCTTATTGATAGAAGCAGGAATTATTAACTTTAAAACTCTATTAAGATGAAAAAGTCTGTTATACTTTGGGTTGGATGGTTATTAGCTTTTCTATGGATAGGGAATGCTGATATATGGGCGCAAGATGCGGGAGATTATTACACGATCGTTGGGATGGTGAAGGATAAGCAGAATAGAAAAACGCTTGAAAACGTGAATGTGTCTGTTCAGGGGAGCAATATTGGTACGGTGACAAATGCAGAGGGAGAATTTGCTCTGAAAGTAAAAAAAGAGGAGGTTCCGCGCGAACTGGAAATATCTCATATTGGCTATATCAATAGTCATGTGTCTTTGGATAAGCATAATGCCTCAAAACTGACGGTCTGGATGATTCCTCATACTAATCAGTTGAATGAAGTGGTAGTTTATGCCAATAATCCGCGTACGATCATAGAAAAGGCGATGGAGAAGATTCCGGTAAATTATAGTGCGAACCGGAACATGCTTACTTGTTTTTATCGGGAGACTGTGCAGAAAGGACACCGTTATATCAGTGTATCGGAAGCTGTACTTGATGTATCGAAAACGGCATATACCAACCGTACTACGGATGATGATAAATTGCAAGTTCTGAAGGGACGCCGTTTGTTAAGTCAAAAAGCTAGTGATACATTAGCAGTAAAGGTTATGGGTGGTCCTAATATATCGGTCGTTTTGGATATCGTGAAGAATAAAGAAGCCTTGCTGGAACTGGAAGAACTGAATAACTATGAGTTCTGGATGAGTGAATCCGCACTGATAGATAACCGGATACAATATGTTATTAATTTCCGTCCGAGAGTTCTTTTACCTTATGCGTTATTTCATGGAAAATTGTATGTAGATTGTGATAACCTGTCGTTTACACGTGTCGAAATGGATCTGGATATGCAGAATAAATCGAAGGCGATTGCTGCTATTCTTCATCAAAAGCCACTTGGGTTGAGATTCAAACCACAGGAATTATCTTTTCTGATTACTTATAAAACGATTGATGGAAGGACATATATGAACTATATCCGAAATGATATTCGTTTTAAATGTGACTGGAAACGGAGACTTTTCTCTACGAATTATGCGGTAACATCAGAAATGGTGGTGACGGACAGGAGAGAGAATCCATCCGAAATGATTCCGAGGAATAAAGTGTTCGCTTCTAATCAGATTTTCTACGATAAAGTAGGAAACTACTGGAGTGAAGATTTTTGGGGAAATTATAATATCATTGAACCTACGGAGTCTTTGGAACATGCTGTCGATAAATTGAAAAAGCAATCTAATTAAAATCAGAATTGTTTTCTTATATTTGGGAACAATCGTAAAATGATAGTAGTATGCTGAATGAACAGCTCATACTGACAAAAATAAAAGCAGGTGACATAAAGGCGTTTGAGGAATTATTTCGCTGTTATTATTCTCCCCTGTGTTGGTATGCGGCAAGCATTACCGGACGGATAGAGGTAGCTGAGGAAATCGTTGAAGAACTGTTTTATGTGCTTTGGAAGGATAGGGAACAATTACAGATTTTTCAATCTGTAAAAAGCTATCTCTACAGAGCGACGCGTAATCAGTCTATTCAATATTGTGAACATGAAGAGGTGAAGGAACGGTATAGAGAGTCCATATTGACTGCACCATCTTCGGAACAGGTTACAGATCCTTATCAACAGATGGAATATGAAGAACTTCAGAAGTTGATTAATAGTACCCTTGAAAAATTACCGGAACGTAGAATGCGAATCTTTAAGATGCACCGGGAGGAGGGAAAGAAATATGCAGAAATTGCACTTCTGCTTTCTCTTTCCGTTAAAACGGTGGAGGCGGAAATGACGAAGACTTTACGAACTTTGAGAAAAGAAATAGAAAATTATATTCAAATGAGATGATGAAAACGGATATTCATAAAATAAAGACGGAACAGGCTTGGAACCAGTTGTATGACCGATTGGACAAAGATCATTTGCTTGTTGAAGATCATCGGAAACCTAAAATTTCGATATGGGTACGCTATGGGGCTGTTGCAGCGGTAGTAGTAGGTTTTGTTTTGGGGACTCTGTATTGGGAATTTGGGCAAAGAGAAGAATTACCAAGCCTTATTACACAGAAAAATCAAGATATTCCTACATTGGTTACGACTCTTGAAGATGGTTCTGTCGTATTTTTGGCAAAGGAAACTTCTATCCGATATCCTGAACATTTTGTTTCCGATAAACGGGAAGTCAGTTTACAGGGAGATGCTTTCTTTGATGTGGCGAAGAACAGGGAACGACCCTTTTGGATTGATACCGAACAAGTGAAGATTGAGGTGTTGGGTACTGCTTTTAGTGTGAAGAGTGTCGAGGATGCTCCGTTTCGTCTCTCAGTACAACGTGGAACTGTTAGGGTAACCTTAAAAAAAGGGAATAAGGAATGCTATGTCAAAGCTGGTGAGACAGTGGTATTGAAATCGCAGCAACTGCTACTTAGTGCGAATGAAAATACGGAAGAGTTGAACCGTTATCTGAAACATGTCTGTTTTAAGGATGAATCTTTGGAACACATTCTGAAAGTAATGAATATGAATGCCGGAAGTTTACAGATACGTGTAGCTTCTCCTGCACTTGAAAAAAGAAAGCTGACAGTTGAGTTTTCTAACGAATCTCCAGAGACGGTGGCTACACTGATAGCATGTGCACTAAACTTGAAGTGTACACGACAGGGAGATACATTTATGCTGGCAGAATAATTTTAAAAAAAGTAAGATGAGGCTGGTTTATCGCTATATGGCTATTCTGTGTTTACTCTTTTTCGTGTCGAATACGTTAAGAGCAACCGGAGAAGATGTGCTGGAGAGCATGATCAGTCTGCCCAAGACGAAAGGAACAGTCTACTCCCTGTTAGGCTATATTTCTCAACAGTCGGGTTATCTGTTTATTTATGATAGCAAGGTAGTGAATAATGACGCAACGGTAAAGATACAAAAAGGAGAACGAACTATTCGTCAGGCCATTTATGAGATTGTAGGAGATACCAGTTTGGAGTTTAAAGTAATAGGCACCCATATTCTGATAACTCCTTTTACACAAATTAAACAGCAGCATGCGGGCCCTGCATCTGCTCAGTTTGTAAATATTATGCTTACAGGAACTTTGCTGGATAAGGAAACCGGGATGCCTGTCGCTTCTGCATCCGTAGGAGTTCGGAGGACATCTGTGGGTATTGTCACTAATAAGGAAGGTGAGTTCAGACTTTCTTTACCGGATTCTTTGCAAAATGATTCGGTCGTGTTTTCCCATATAGGATATGTTTCACAAACTTTGGAAGTTTCCGTTTTGGCAGGAAGGCATAATATTTTGAGTTTGGAACCGAAGGTGGTCCCTCTGCAGGAAGTGGTGGTTCAATGGGTTGATCCTTATAAATTGTTGAAGGAAATGGGACGGCAAAGAGAGCAGAATTATTCTCATTCTCCCACTTACCTGACAACATTCTACCGTGAAGGGGTTCTATTGAAAAATAAGGTTCAGAATCTAACTGAAGCAGTCTTTAAAGTTTATAAAATCGCTACTCACCCTTCTGTTTCCGATCAGGTAAAGCTGCTAAAGATGAGTCGGTTGAGTAATGTGGAAGCTAAGGATAGTCTGCTTGTTAAGGTAAAGTCCGGCATTCAGGCATGTTTTCAGATGGATATAATGAAAGATATGCCTTCATTTCTGATACCTGATGCAGGTGATAACGGCTATCTCTACACTTCACAGGGAGTGACATTCATTGATGATCGCTGTGTTAATGTTATACACTTTGAACAAAAGAAAGAGATAATCGAGCCTCTCTACTGTGGAGATTTGTATATTGATGCTGAGACAAATGCTTTGTTGCAAGCTCGTTTTGAGGTCGATCCTCAACGTGTGAAGAAAGCATCGGGAATGTTTGTAGAAAGGCGTACGCGTGGTATTAATATGATACTGCAAAAGGTGGTTTATACTATTTCTTACAAGCCATGGCAAGGAATTTATTATATTCATCATATCCGCGGCGATCTTTCTTTCAAAGTGAAACGAAGGCGCTTGCTGTCTGGTAGTCCGCATATGCAGATTTGGTTTGAAATGATCACTTGCAAAGTGGATACGGAACAGGTGACTGCATTTCCTCGGGCAGAGAGATTACCTACACGTACTATCTTTTCTGATATGAATTTCAGATATGACGAAGATTTCTGGAAAGATTTCAATGTGATACCTTTGGAGGAAGAACTTAGCAAACTGATTGAGAGAATCTCTTTGAAAATAGAAGAAATCGGTCCTTGATTTGTTTTGCTATTCGGTGAGATTGCTGTAACTTTGCACCCGGTTTAAAAGATTGTGAATTATGGAATTACCTAAAGATCCGATGATGCTGTTTAGTGTCATCAATATGAAGTTACGCGATTGTTATTCTTCACTGGATGAGCTTTGCGAAGATATGGGCGTAAGTAAAGAACATATTATCAGTCAGTTGAAAGCTGTTGGCTTTGAATATAGTGCAGAACATAATAAGTTCTGGTGAGTTTAAGGCAACTAACTTGTATATAAAGGATGAATAGCACCTTCATAGTCTTGAAAAAGACTATGAAGGTGTTTTTTTATTCTTCACTCTCTCCATTCTATTAATAAATGTGAAATCGCTCTTTGTACATTTAACTTCGTTCCTTTTCGACGTTCTAATAATCAAAGTTCAGAAATAATAGATGATAAACGAAGATAAAATCCGAAAAGCTTGTTCTTCCGATCGCGAACGGGGATTCAGGTTACTGGTGGACAGTTTTCAGGGACCGATATATAATTATATCCGGAGAATGGTGGTGTCTCATGAAGATGCAGAAGATGTGCTGCAGGAAGTCTTTATTCGTGTATTCCGTCATTTAGACCAATTTCGGGATGAAAGTTCGCTGAGTACATGGATTTACAGAATTGCAACTAATGAATGTCTTCGGTTATTGAATGGTCGTAAAGAAGAAGTAATATCGGCAGAAGAGGTTCAGGAAGAGCTGATGAACAAGCTAAAAGCTTCTGACTATATAGACTACGAAGATGAGTTGGCTGTGAAATTTCAGGAAGCCATATTGACTTTGCCGGAAAAGCAGCGGATCGTTTTCAACTTGCGCTATTACGATGAATTGGAATATGAAGAAATTGCACGTGTGTTGGATAGCAAGGTTGAAACCTTGAAAGTGAATTATCACTATGCGAAGGATAAAATAAAGGAATACATATTAAATAGGTAACATCATGGATAAGGATTTTGATTTTGACAATATTGGTAAGCGGACGCCTTATCGCACTCCGGAGAACTTTTTCGAGGAGGCACAGCATAAGATTCTGGAACGTACGGTTGGCGAACAACGAAGAAACCGTCGGCTAAAGAGGATTATCCCTGCTGTAATAGCTGTTGCAGCGGTCTTGGCGGGAATTTTGTTTACTCCGTCTCTCCGCTATATGAATACAGATGTTCCGGCTACTTCGAACAGACTCGCTATTGAAAATAATAATGTAGCTGCTGATCCGGTAGATAAATGGATCAAAGAATTATCAGATGAGGAGCTGGAAGAGCTCGTCAGCTTCTCTGAGAACGATATATTTTTAAACTAAAACTCAATCAATAATTATTAAACAGTGAAGATTATGAAGACTAAATTTATTTATGTGGTGCTGGCGGTTTTGTTTATGGGAAGCCAGATGACTCTTTCCGCTCAGGAAAAGGATAATAAAGAAAAGAAACAACGTCCTACACCGGAACAAATGATGCAGATGCAGACCAATCAAATGGTGAAAGCACTCATGTTGGATGATGCTACAGCTGCTAAATTTACTCCCATTTATGAGAAATATCTGAAGGAGTTACGTGATTGCCGTATGATGAATCGTGAGCCTAGAGTGAAAAAAGAAACCGCTCAAGGTACTGAAGCGAAGACTGCAAAAGGAACTCCGAGACCTGTAATGACTGATGCGGAAATAGCCAAGATGCTGAAAGGTCAGTTTGCACAAAGCCGTAAAATGCTGGATATCCGTGAGAAGTATTATAATGAGTTCAGTAAGATTCTCTCTCAGAAGCAAATTATGAAGATCTACCAGCAAGAGAAGAGCAATATGAATAAATTCAGAAAAGAATTTGACCGCAGAAAAGACCAAAGACCCGGGCAGGGTCACAAACCCGGACAGGGAGATCGTCAGAGACAAAGACAACACGCTCCTCATCAAGGTCAGAATAAGTAATAGATATTAGGTTTATTATAGTTTTATTTTACTGATTCAACACAAAAGCGCATAGACAGATGTATTCTTTTCAGTATCGTTTGATTAGTTGTTATGTCTTGTTACTGATAAGTTTGGCTGTCTATGCACAGTCCGGCAAAGAGAGCTTTGCCGGGCGGGTAGTTGATACTGAAACCTATCAGCCGGTATCGTTTGCAACGATCCGGCTTTTGTCTTTACCGGACAGCACATTATTAGTGGGTGGAGCTACAGATATAAATGGAAAGTTCCAGCTTTCTTTCATAAGAAAGACTCCAAATAAGTCTCTGCTTCTTCATGTTTCCTTCGTTGGATATAAGCCTGTTTATCAGCTTGTATTCAATTCTCAAAAGACTGTTTCTGCCCATTTGGGAGATATATCCTTAACACCGGAAAGCTATGCTCTGGATGAAACGGTGGTAGTAGGGCAAGCGCCAATGGTAATAACAGAAGGAGATACAACTGTGTTTAATGCTTCTGCTTACCGTACTCCTGAGGGGTCTATGCTCGAAGAATTAGTGAAACAACTTCCTGGCGGAGAGATTGATGCAGATGGCAAGTTGCTGATTCACGGCAAGGAAGTGAAGAAGATTCTGGTAGATGGCAAGGAGTTTTTCTCCGATGACCCGAAAGCTGCACTAAAGAATCTTCCTGTAGAAATGGTAGAGAAACTGAAAGCCTATGAACGACAATCGGATTTGGCGCGTCTGACAGGTATTGATGACGGAGAAGAAGAAATGATTCTTGATTTATCGGTAAAGAAAGGCATGAAACAAGGTTGGCTTGAGAATTTTATGGGTGGATATGGCAGTAAGGATCGCTATGAGGTGGCGAATACATTGAATCGTTTCCGCGATAATTCTCAGTTGACCGTCATCGGTAATCTCAATAATACCAATAATCAGGGATTCTCGGAAATACAGAAAGAATCTTCAAGTTCCACTGGGAATATCCGCAATCGTATGGGACTGACTACATCCCGTTCTTTGGGTGTGAATGCGACTTATGACTGGAAACGTGTCAAACTCCGTTCAAACATCCAATATGTCGGAACAGATCGTTTGGAAGACAGTCGTACCACCGTCGATAATTATATTAGAAAAGACAAATCAATTACCCGGAGTACGAATAATAGTCGCACGGAGAATAATAACCTGGTTGCTAATGCTTTCCTCGAATGGAAAATGGACTCTGTAACTACCTTGATATTTCGTCCTCAATATCGTTTTTCTGCCAATGACAGAGAGAATAAAGGCTTTCAGGAAGGGTGGGGGAATGACGTGCTGCTGAATGAGAAAGTATCATCCGGTTCAAACCACAATTCCCAGTATAATGTGACAATGATGCTACAACTTAGCCGTAAACTTAGCCAGAAAGGAAGGAATGTTGCCTTAAAAGTAGATTATGGAACGAATTCTTCTTCTAATGACAGGAAGAATCTTTCTACTACACATTACTTTAAAAATGACAGAGAAGATAGTAAGAATCAAAAGATTGAAGATGATATCGACGGATATAATTATAGGGTACAGCTTGTATATGTAGAACCGTTACTTTGGATGCATCATCTTCAGCTTCGTTACAGTTATCAGTATAAGGTGAATAATTCGGATCGTTTTGTTTATGATTGGAATGAGGATTTAGGAGAATTTACTCCCGACTATGATGAAAGTGCTAGCAATCAGTTTGAAAATCAATATAGCAATCATCTGCTCAACTTGGCTGTGCGTACTTCCCGTAAGAAGTATAATTATAATGTAGGTGTAGATTTGGAGCCTCAAAAGTCGGTCAGTCATTCTTTATTGAGTGATCCCCCGGAAGAGCCTTTGAAGAGATCAGTTCTGAATTTCTCTCCTACGGTTAACTTCCGATATAAATTCTCGAAGCGTACCCGCTTACAGATAGTATATCGGGGAAAAGGACGTCAGCCTAATGTCCGTGATTTGCAACCGGTGGAAGATCGGACGAATCCGTTGAATATCCGTATCGGTAATCCTGCTTTGAAGCCCTCATACACGAATACTTTTACGTTAAACTTCAATTCGTATCATACGAAGCGTCAGCGCAACATTGTAGCTTCCCTTTTGGTGGAGAATACAGTCAACAGTGTAACCAATCAAGTGACCTATGATGAAGAAACGGGTGGACGTGTTACGACTCCGATGAATATGAATGGTAATTGGCGGGCCTTAGGTTCTTTCTCTCTGAACACTCCTTTCAGGAATCGTAGCTGGATATTCCGCACCTATTCTTATGTACAATACCGAAATCAAAATGGATATACTACGCTGAATAGAGAGGAACCAATGAAAAGTACAGTAAAGCATTTGACGGCCCGTGAACGCTTACAGTTAACTTATCGAACCTGTCAGGTAGAGATTACAGGATTTGCCGGATTGCTTTATAATAGCTCGTATAATAATGTTGGAGAAAAGAGGACTGAGACTTATGATTACCAGATCGGAACACAGTTGCAGCTTTATCTTCCCTGGGGGGTAGAACTGTATACAGACCTGACTTACTTTATCCGGGAAGGTTATGACTATGAAGGGAATGCACGCGAGAACTTTATGTGGAATAGTCAACTTTCCAAGGCGTTTCTGAAAAAGAAGCAATTATTGATTCGTTTTAAAATATATGATATACTCCACCAGGACATTTCATTGGTACGTACCATTACTCCCTCGGCTATTCGTGATGTAGATTATAATGCCCTGGGTTCTTATTTTATGGTACATGTTATATTGCGTCTCAATCTGATGGGACATTGAAGAAGATAACAATAGATGTTATTTAAATCGTTATTCACCTGAATTTTAAAGGAAATTCAAAAACCTCAACGGGGTTTCCATTGTTGTATCCATGCATTTAAAACAATGAAACCCCTGTTGAATGTTTCGACTGATAAAAAAATTAAAAGATAAAGGGCGCTGGCGTATCTTTAAGCTTAAATTGATTGATGCGCGGCTTTACTTTGTCAGTATCTTTGTTGGATTACTGACAGGGCTTATTGCTGTACCCTACCATTATATGCTTCAGTATTTCTTTAATCTTCGGCATGATTTCTTTAATTCGCACCCTAAATGGTACTGGTATCTTCCTCTCTTCCTGTTGATGTGGGGGATTCTTATATTCGTATCATGGTTGGTGAAGAAGATGCCCTTGATAACGGGTGGAGGTATTCCGCAAACACGTGGAGTAATTAACGGCAGGGTGGCATATAAACATCCGTTCATCGAACTGGTTGCTAAATTCGTGGGTGGAATACTTGCGTTAAGCACCGGGTTGTCTTTAGGACGCGAAGGTCCTTCTGTACAGATTGGTTCGTATGTAGGATTTTTGGTCTCTAAATGGGGGAGAGTGCTTACTGGTGAACGAAAACAGTTATTGGCCGCAGGTGCCGGTGCGGGACTAGCTGCCGCGTTTGCTGCCCCATTGGCTTCTTCTTTACTCGTTATCGAATCTATTGAACGGTTTGATGCTCCAAAGACAGCCATTACTACTCTTTTGGCAGGAGTAGTGGCGGGTGGAGTTGCCAGTTGGATATTTCCGATCAGCCCTTATTTTCAGATCGATGCCATTGTACCGGGAATGACTTTCTGGTCACAGGTTAAGCTGTTTCTCTTGTTGGCAGCTGTGGTGTCTGTTTTCGGAAAGTTCTTTTCCGTCACGACTCTTCAAGTTAAACGGATTTATCCCGCCATCAAGCATCCGGAGTATGTGAAGATGCTATATCTCCTTTTTATCGCTTTCCTTATTTCTATGGCCGAAGTCAATCTGACTGGTGGAGGAGAGCAATTCTTACTTTTGCAGGCAACGAGTCCGGATACGCATATTCTTTGGATTGTAGGCATGATGTTGCTACACTTTGTATTCAGTATCTTTTCTTTTTCTTCGGGTTTGCCGGGAGGAAGTTTCATCCCTACATTGGTAACAGGAGGATTGCTGGGACAAATCGTAGCCTTGATAATGGTCCGGCAGGGAGTGATTGCTTATGAAAACATCAGCTATATCATGTTAATTTGTATGTCAGCTTTTCTTGTAGCTGTAGTTCGTACTCCACTGACGGCTATCGTACTTATTACAGAGATAACGGGACATCTGGAAGTCTTTTATCCATCTATTGTCGTGGGGGGATTGACTTACTATTTCACGGAGATGCTCCAGATAAAACCCTTCAATGTGATTTTATATGATGATATGATTAACTCCCCTGCCTTTAAAGAAGAGCCCCGCTATACTTTATCAGTAGAGGTCATGAGTGGCTCTTATCTGGATGGTAAAATAGTAGATGAACTTCGCTTGCCGGAACGTTGTGTTATTATTAACGTTCATCGTGACCGGAAAAATTGGGCTCCTAAAGGACAACGGCTGATGCCGGGCGATCAGGTGCAGATAGAGATGGATTCACAGGATATAGAGAAACTCTATGAGCCTTTAGTCAGTATGGCAAATATTTATTAGTGAAGTATCTACTGAATTTGTGTTACTAATTTATGCCAATAACCGGAATGATACACTTCCGGCTATTGGCATATTCTTTGTATAATTGGGATCGGTTATCTCTGTTATTCAACGCTTCTCAGCCATGAAATCTCTTCTGCCCACTTACTTTCATCAGGTGTTTCGAGAATAAGCGGCATATTGTCGAACCTTGAATCTTTCATTAATTTTTCAAAGAACGTACTTCCGATTAACCCTTTACCAATGTTATCATGGCGATCAACATGACTGCCTAATTCTTTTTTAGAATCATTCAGGTGCATACCACGTAAATACTTGAATCCTACTTCTTTCTCAAACTCATCGAACACTTTATCATAATCATTTACGATATCATACCCTGCCGTGTATGTATGGCAAGTATCCAGGCAGATACCGACACGGCTTTTATCTTCTACCCGGTCGATGATATATTTAAGTTGCCAGAACTCGCTTCCCAGATTACTGCCTTGTCCGGCTGTGTTTTCTATTACTGCCGTTACTCCTTTAGTCTTTTCAAGGGTGATATTGATACTTTCTGCGATAAGTGCCAGACAATCTTCTATCGCTATTTTATTGAGAGAACTGCCAGGGTGGAAATTGAGTAGTTTCAAACCTAGTTGTTCGCAGCGTTGCATCTCATCCAAAAAGGCAGCGCGGCTTTTCGCCAGTCCTTCCTCTTCGGGATGTCCCAGATTAATGAGGTAACTGTCGTGTGGTAAAATATAGTCCGCCTGAAAATTGTACTTCTCACAATTCTCTTTGAAAAGTTGGATACTTTCTTCGGTCAAAGGCTTGCTCACCCATTGACGTTGGTTTTTGGTAAATAGAGCAAACGCATTTGCTCCTATCTCATGCGCATTAATGGGGGCGAACTCCACACCGCCGGATGCGCTTACATGTGCTCCGATATACTTCATTTTTTGTTTCTTTTTTTATTTCTGTCTGCAAATATAACGTTTTTGCAGGATTCAATGTTTGATCGTTGCATATATAATAATAGCCCCCGATATGTTGGCATGCCATAAATATCGGGGGCTAATGATTGAGAACTGATAATTATATTTCGAAGTCCGGTAAATAGTCTGTTAAAACTTTATTTACTTGTTTGCCATTTACCTGATCGGTTACAATAGTTACACCTTCCTTTTTACCAGCATCATAGTTTAGAGAAACTTTCTCCGTTTTATTAGTGACGCTGATAGCTGATTTTCCTTTATCAGTCAGATTACAGGTAATTATCCAGTCACCTACTTGTACTGTGTTTCCTTTGCGGATGACTTTCATGTCCGGACGGTTATTTCCGTGCGTATCCATTACAGTAAGGAAACGGGCAATCTTGCAAGGAACAGTTGTGGAGGAGAAGTGCCAGTGGTTAGGATACTTCACCGCTTTTCCTTGGGCATTGGTTACATTCTTCCAGTTGGTCGGAGCACAGAAGAATGTATCTACAATGGCTTGCTCTGTTTTAGCAGAACTGAAAAGATGCGCGACAGATATACCTCCCGCCTTGTTCTTTCCTGTGACTTTTACTTCATTGCCAAGTTCCTGCATCTCCATAGGGAGCTCTACTGTATGTAGAAGGTAACTCCACGTGACAGCTTCTTTACCTTCCAATTCATCGTAAATCACATATACACCGGTATTCCCTAGCTGGATGATATGGCGACGGAAATAATCCAGCTTATTCTCATCCCATCCTTTTTCGGGAGTATATTGAGTACCTGATAGTTCACCACGTTTCAGCCAGATAGGAGCGGTGATTTTTCCATATGCATTGGAAGCATCTCCTGCCATATACGAAATCTTTTCTCCTTCATACCAGCGTGGAATCCATCCATATCCTTCTGTACCAATAGTTTGAGTCATTCCGTTCACAAGAATACTATTATGAGCACGGGTATTCCGGTATGAATACATACAATGATCGTCAGTGAATCCGGTACGATGTCCGCTACTATAAAAAATAGCTTTGCCACCGTAGAAGGTATTGAATGCGTTCTGATTGGCAAGTGCATGTGAAGTAGAACCGTACGGGCTGGAGCGGAATGATAACATAGCATTTTCTTCTATATTTCCCAGTGAAGTATGCATGGTTGCAATTCCTGTTTCATTAAAGACTTTCGTCATAGGCAGTTCCGCCAGGGAATGTTCCTCTTTGGGGAGAGATTTATTGGTTGTACAACGATACCAGGTCAAATCTCCTGATTTTCCAAGGAAAGACTTTTTCATGATGTCCGGTTCTTTTTGCAGGATCGTACGTGCATAAGCGGCAGCCCACGGGTTGTTGCATTCCCGTGCCAGTGCATCGGCGTAGCCTACCCGTGTTCCATTGGGTTTCATCTTAGTCTCGTGTGAATTACCATGTCCGGCAGATTTGGAGAACGGAGGCTGGTGGTAGATTACATAAAGCGCATTGTTATTATACCAGGGATCGGCAAAAAAGTTGAAACCACTGATACGTGAGTAGAAAGCAGGAACTTCGATTAACGTACGAAGATTGACGTGGAAGTAAGAATCTCCATTGTGCCATCCTCCGTCCGTGTTAAGTCCCGGCAGACGTGATACCCATTCGTTGTAGCAGTAGTCTACCCAAGTAGAAGCCATCGGCAATTCTCCATAGGTGGCGAAGGCTGCCATATTCAGAATACGGAAAGTCATTTGCCAGACGTGATTGTCGGCAATACGGTTTTCAAGATGATTTACGTATTCATGATAGAATTTCTTGCCATTATCTCGGATAGTTCTCAATAGCAGTTTCTTTTCTTCCGGAGTCAGCAAGTTATACCATGCGTCATAGGCGGAAGTGCTCATAGATAAGATGGTTGAACGGTTGAAGTCTCCGGCAAAGTATTTGCTGTTTTTCCATGAAAGGATTTCGGCAAGACGCTTGATTCCTTCTTTGTAGTAAATCTCTTCTTTGGTCAGTAAGTAAGCACGTACCATAGCTTCGATATTTGCTTCTTCACGGTCCACTATTTTTCGGCTTTCGCGAATCAGGGCAGAACGGTATTGTACAATGTTAGTCAGTTTGACTACTTGTGTCGTATCGATTTCTTCTTCCAGGTGTTTCAACGGATGGTTGAGACATTCCTGCGCCCTTTGAATATATAGCTGTGCTTCCGGATTATTTTTATTCCGTTCAATGATATGATCCCAGTCTTTCGCATCGAGCAGAATGCGTGGGTGGCTTTGAGGCAATTTAGTCAATACTTCTTGTAAGGAAGGCGGATTGAATGTTCGTGTCTGTTCGTCTACATAGAAATGATAGACAGGTGACCACTCTTCTTTTCCATCTTTATCTACATAGGCATGTTGCCAATACCATTTTCCTTTCTCAAAGAGTTTGAAAGGGTTGAAGAATGCCCAGTTTCTCTCGGCGGTGATTACGTCTGATTGGAACTCCGGGTCGCGTGAGATCCGGATACGGTAAGTAACTTCCGGTTTGTAGTCCTCTTCTTCTACACCGTCCAGTACGGCTCCGAGATGAGGAAATTTATCCGGCCACATAAAGCGTGGCGGATTGACAGCAATGTGTTGTCCGTCCAATGGAGAAGGTGTTTCACGAACTTCATGCATCAGCGTGGATTGACTTAAATGCATAACGCTTTTCTGCGCATATCCAGTGCCGGAAAGCAGTGCTGTAAATAATAGGAGTAAGTAGTATCGTTGTTTCATTAGAATCATTTTTTAGAAAGAGTTCTTTCAGGCTGACGGTCCTATTGTTGATCAGTGGGTGAGCCCTGTTTTTTCTTCATAATCTGACTAAGTTAGGAGCGGAAAGTTGAGTAAATACAAGTGATGCCGCTCCGATACTTCCTGCTTTGTTTCCTAAAGAAGCAGCCATAATTTCCGTGTTTACGGCACAGTCGGGAATGGCATAACGGAGGGCTTTCTCACTTACTTTCTGAATATAGAAATCTCCGGCTTCAGACAGTCCTCCACCGATAACGACTCTTTGCGGGCTGAAGATATTGATAAATCCGGCAATACCGTGTCCGAGAAAATCGCAATGTTCTTCCAGTGATTCGACAGCGATCTTATCTCCTTGTTTATAGAGACGGATGATCAATTCTCCGTTTATTTCTTCATTCGGATAAGATATGCCGGCTTCGGCTATCCGTTTGCTGAAACGACGGACCAGTGCAGCAGTGGAAGCATAATGTTCCAGACACCCTGCTGAACCGCAGGCGCAAGGTTCGCCATTGGCTATTAAAGGGACATGTCCCAGTTCGGTACCTCTGTTGGCATATCCGTTGAAAAGCTTGCCGTCAATTACGATTGCGCCACCGATACCGGTTCCTACAGTCAGAAAGATAACATGGGTGGCTCCGTTTCCGGCTCCGTACATTGTTTCGCCGAGTCCCATCAGATTAGCGTCATTTCCCAGTTGGGTCGGAAGTCCGCTCTCTTTTTCCATCCGGTCTGCCAGTTTCAGATTTTCCCAACCTTGAATATTCTCCGCACCTCCCAATACGATACGATTCGTACAATCGACAATTCCCGGTGTTCCTATCCCGATACCGGCTATTGTATATCCCTTTGCTTCGGCAAAGTTTTTCACTTCATTGACTGCCTTGATCAATTGCCCGATGACAGCTTCGGCTGATACGTCGGCATTCGACGGTAGCTTCCCTTGAAAGTGAAATACGCCGTTATTGTCAATAAGAGCGTATTTCACAGAAGTCCCGCCAAGATCAATTCCTATAGCGTATTCTTTTTTCATATAACCAGGTATGCTTTAAATTCGTTTATACTGTGCCATGTTTGTGCCACCCTATTGGCACGCTTGTGCCAACGCGTTGGCATAGTAGTGCCAACGGCTTGACACAACTGTGCCAACGGCTTGGCACAAACAAAGCAACTGTTTCCTTTCATATACCAACTTATACTCTTTCTGCCCAGATGGGTGAACTCCACGCCCATTGTCCGTCGCGTTGACGAACACGTACATAGTAATAGTCCGTATCACGTTGAGGCTCTTTATCTTCCATGTAATGTTCCAGCTTGAAACAACTTTCGGGCATAGCACGGTTGAAAAGAATCGCTTCACTCAGCCAGCCAATCATGAAGTGAGAGCGTGACCCCTCAAGCAACTCTCCTAATGTATGTTCAAATTTCTTGCCATTGAATTCGGCAATGACTTTTCCATCTTTGGGCATTTCCAGTTCAAGGATGACAGCTTGCATGGCGGCGGTAGTCGTATTCGGATTTTTGCTGCTGTACATATCCAGTTCCGTTTCTTTATCGCCTACAGATACAATACGGTTCACATGAGTGTGAAATTCTGTTTCCCCTTCTTGCGGAGAAGTGAAAGCTGCGCCGCGGAAGCATGGGGTTACACTCAGGATGCGTCCTTTGTCAACAGACAATTTTCCTTGCCAGTGTACGTACCTTTCTTCACGGTTCCAACCGAAGTCTACTTTTACTTTGCAGCGTACCGTGTCACCTTCGGGAGCAACCGGAGTCAATGGACCATTCATACGGGCCAGAATCTGTCCGTTCTTTACGATATCTACATAGTCGATACAACTTTCTCCGTCAACGTTCAGATAGATACGGCGGCTGTTGCCACGTACTACATCGCCCATAAAAGCATCGTTGAGACGGAAGTCTATTAATATCTTATCACCGGTTGCGGCACATACGTGACGAGTGCGAAGAGCGTCCCAAATGGCGTCACGAGTCAGTGACGGAGCCAATACACCGATACGTCCGTCACCATAACTTCCGGGATAACCGGAGTGCTGGTCCGTAGAAGCCATGATTCCGAACTTATTTCCTAATTCAAGACCGTATTGGATGGTTCCTTCCCATTGGCGAGGCCCCATATCATGTAGATACGGATAATCACCCTGGTCACTTTCTGCCAGACCATGACGGGAATACATTTCTACGAAAGGAGTCTGATCTCCTTCGGTAAAGCATTTCCAGTTGTAACCGCGATAGCCTCCCTGATAACCCATGTGGTGCGGAGTGATAAATACTTTGTGCCCTTTGGCTTTTTGTTTCCAGTCTTCGATAGAAGTACATTCTACAAGCGGTGCGTCAAGGTCGTAGTTGAGTGCAACATGGTCACCATGCTCCATACTGTGAGCTTCATAGCCGACAAAAGTAAGGAATTCGCCTTCTTTATTGTATTCATTTGTCATAGCTACGTATTTCTCATATCCCCCTTCGCGTAGGCGCTTGAAAGCACCGGTATGATAATCAATCACCCATTTCAGACGCGGATCGTCTGCACCGGGTATGTCGGGCCACATAGCGTGGGGAGTCACGCTTACAAAATCCAGTTGTCCTTTGGCTGCTTCGAAAGCATCGCGCATGTCACCGTGTCCGTATGTAATATTACAATGGTTGTGTAAGTCGCCCCAGTACATCTTCAGATTACTCGCCGATGGCATTATCTTTTTAGCTTCTTTGCTTCCTGCTGCGCAAGAACCAAGCAGGTTGCCTGAAGCTGCCAGTCCTAGAAAAGACCAACCAGTGCTTTTTATAAAATTTCTTCTGTCCATGATATAATTATTTTGGGTTAATTCTTTTTCTATTCAAATGAAACTTTCGTATTATACTTTTTTAGGCACAAATGATATAGGTTTTACGGATTCTCGAACACGATAAAGCGAAGCAAAACCGTGAAATCCGTGACATTCGTGCCTATATTTATTATTTAACGATTCTTCATTAGTCTTCTGTCTCCATTGAAAAGTTCTGTTTCCTTTTCGTCCGGATCAGTATCTTTATATTGTTTCTGAGTATCTTCGAGTAGTCGCATCAACTCTTTCTGTTTCTCAGCATACTCCGGCTTCCCGAAAACATTGTTCATCTCTCTCGGATCAGCTTTCATATCATACATTTCCCATTCATCGATATCGTTATAGAAATGAATCAGTTTGAAGTCCTGTGTACGGATTCCGTAGTGACGTTTTACAGAGTGCTCTGCCGGATACTCATAATAATGGTAGTAAGCAGCTTTGCGCCAGTCTGCCGGAGTCTTACCTTCATTTTCCAGAATTGGTTTCAGAGAAGAGCCTTGGATATCCGATGGAATTTCTATTCCGGCAAAGTCGAGGAAAGTGGGAGCAAAGTCCACATTCATACTGATAGCATTGCTGGTGCTTCCGGCTTTGATTGCTTTTGGAAAGCGAATGATAAGCGGCATGCGCTGACATTCTTCATACATGAAACGTTTGTCAAACCAACCGTGCTCGCCAAGGAAGAAGCCTTGGTCGGAAGTATAGATGATGATGGTATTATCCAGTTCTCCTGTTTTTTCCAGATAGTTCAGCAGGCGGCCTATGTTTTCGTCTACAGCAAGAACGGTAGCCAGATAGTCGCGCATGTATTGCTGATATTTCCAACTGATCAGTGCTTTGCCTTTCAGGTCACCTTTGCGATATTCGGCTATGCGTTGTGCATAAGCAGAGTCCCATTTGTCCTGTACTTCTATCGGCATACGTTTGTAAACGCTATATAGTCGGTTGGTTGTATCTTTCAGCATTTCTTCGCGGGTCAACAGTTTCAGGTCCCAGTCATTTGTCAGAGTATGTTCAATGGACATATCCTGCTCGCGGGCTGCCCTTCCACGTCCTTCGTAATCGTCAAACAGATTGGCCGGTTCGGGGAAAGTAGTGTTGTTGAATATACCCAGATGACGGGGAGCAGGCATCCAGTTGCGGTGTGGCGCTTTCTGGTGATACATCATGCAGAAAGGCTTGTTCCTGTCACGACCTTCAAGAAACTCAATCGCTTTGTCCGTGATGATATCCGTAGCATATCCTTTTTCTACTATGTGTTTTCCATTTTCCCAGAAGTCAGGATCATAGTAGTCACCTTGTTCATGCTGACCGCTCAGGATACTCCAATGGTCAAATCCTTGAGGTTCGCTGATGAGATGCCATTTACCAATCATTGCAGTCTGGTAGCCGGATTGTTGAAGCAGTTTCGGGAATGTCTGCTGATCGCCATTGAATGTGCTTGCATTATCGGTAAAACCATTTTCGTGACTGAATTTACCGGTGAGGATACAAGCGCGTGAAGGGCCGGAAAGAGCATTCACTGCATAGCAGTTGTCAAAACGGATACCCTCATTGGCAATACGGTCCATGTTGGGAGTTTGAATCAGATTTCCTCCATAGCACGACATTGCTTGGGTGGTATGGTCGTCCGTCATCATAAAAATGATATTCGGGCGTTTAGTTTCTTCTTTCTTTTGGCCGGCACAGGAAGCAAGGCTCAGTGCTGCCAGTGGAAGAAGTAAAGTGGAGGTATTGTTTTTCATAATAGAAATACTATCAGATTACAGTGATAACCAGCGAGACACTGGAGCCTGATTTCCGTATGGATATATATGCCTGCTACGGAAAAAGGCTTCGGAGGCTCGCTGGTCGCTATATTATAAATTATACTTTAATGACTGTTTCTTTCCGTTTACTTTCACTTCTACTTCCAATCCGTTTTCATTGAATGTTTTGTTCTTGAATTTAGCGGCAAATTTAGGGGCATCTGCGCTTTTCTTGACTGGATAGATAATGGTGATATAACGTATTGCGTCATCATTCTCTTTTTTCACATTGAATGAAACGTTCATACGTTTGTAACGTTTGCGGTATGCAGTGGAACACCATCCCGGTTCTTTTTTCAAAGTCATGCCGGTAGGGCCGAAGCATTGCAGTTTCATGTTGCTTCCATCTTCAAATTGGGTAAGGAAGGTCATGTCTTCGCGACTGTTGGCTATTTCTCCCTTAGGCATCTGATAGTGTAGGTTGACAGAACCTTTGGCGCTACCGGCCACCTCGTCTACGATAACAAAATAAGTATTGTCAACGAAGAATACAGAACGGCGGTGTTTTAGGTTTTTATAGCCGGGATTTTCTGTAACCAATGTTTGGATATTGCCTTCCGGCTGCCACAATTTAGTCACGGATTCTGTCGTTTCCAGATTCTTGTTATTTAATGTCACAGTATTGTGTACGGCAGTTTGACGATGCCAGTTGCGTTGTTCCATCACTTCACCTTCGCCTGCATACACATATGAACCTGAATCAGGGAAAAGGTTTTTACCGTTGAACCACAGTTCGAATGTACCATTATCCGGCTGGCAGTGCCAGAAGGCTTTAGGACCGGCTTTCACTACCATTTGTGTAGCGTCCGTTCCCCAAGAATTGCGGAAAACGAAGAAACCTGATTTCAAGAAACCTTTCGACATATAATCAGGCAATGCGCCTTCTTTACCTTCTGTTGCAAAATACTTGATAGCCTGGTTTTCAGGGAACAGTTTACTCCATGAACGGTAGTTACCCAACATCTCTTTTTTATTGGTCAGTTTGGCATCGCTGAAACATGGGTTGGTATAATCGGGGAAAGAGATGTTGGCATAGAACATGATCATCTTTTCGATTGTATCCAGATAGTCTTGCGGGAATTCATTACGGAATCCATTAACATCCGCAATACCCAGAGCTTTGCAGAAAATATTGATTGCTGCCAGATGGTAGTGTGGGTCGAGTTCGAACTGTCCGCCGTCATTATATACCTGAACGTTAACCTCACGATTCAGAATATCGATACCACTTTTTCTCCATGCAGGGGCATCTTTAAACTCAGGGAAGAATGCACCTGCATAGATCATACGCTGAGCTTCAAATAACAGGTGGTTGCCCTGATCCGAGTAGTTACCCAGAATGTGTACGGCATGTTTGTGATAGTTCACAAGGAATTCGGTTAAGAAGTCCGGCGTGAAAGAAGGAGAGGGGAGGAACAGCTGGAATTGTGAAGTCTGGTCTTGCAGACGATTGCTGACTTCCAGTGGACGCCATGCAAAACGTACATTTTCCAGTTCACCTTTGATTTTTCCGTCGCTTATCAGTTCATATTCTTTCTTATCCATTTTAACTAACGGATTTTTCTTGATCCAGTCGATGTATTGGTGCGCCCATTCTTTGGCATATTTTTCATCACCGGATACGCGATATGCTTTACCCATCGGAGTAAACCATTTGTGACGGTGGAGTTGCCAACGAAGTTCGTTATCTTTCACCGGCCAGTATTGCCAGTTGATATCTTCTCCGTAGTTATACGAAGGCTGATAGCCTTTGTGTACAAAGAATGTGTGCTGCAATCCGTCATCCGCCCATTTTTGTTCTTCCTTGCCAATGGTGATATTTTTCAGATTGATGTCCGGAGTCTTCACATTCGTGCGGGCACGATAATAGTCGAGCAATGCTTTGGCGGCATCTTCATCTTTACCTTCCTGGTGCAATGCCTTTACTTTCTCCAATCCCGGATAATCCAGATTGAGAAGCGAGAATACTTCGCTTTTCAATTCTTGTGCATACCCCTTGCCTACAAAACATGCAAATGCCAGCAGGACAATATATTTGATAGTTTTATTCATGATATAATCAGAATGATGGTTTTATTGATTAGATGTTTTGGTAATTGATACCTTTCAGGTCCATGAATCTCTTCAATGCTTCCAGATAGTAATAGTCAGCATAGTTCAATGGAGTATCTATTTCAGAGCCGTTAGGCAATGAACCTACAGAGTGCAACAGAATGAATCCTTGATTTTCACCTGCTTTGGCAAGATATGCATCGCTGGATAAACTCTTTAGTATCTTTTCTGCGTAATCCAGGTATTTCTTTCCATCGGGAACCATTGTACTCAGTTCAATGAATCCGGCAGCGGTTACAGCAGCAGCTGAAGCATCACGGGGAGTCTCTTCGGTAACTGGAGCGTCATAATCCCAGTAAGGAATGGCATCGTCTGTTTTTACACGTTCCATAATCATGTCAGCAATGTTCACTGCAAAGTTTAAGAAAGTGGTATCATTTGTTTCACGGTAGCAGGAAGTATATCCGTATACAGCCCAAGCCTGTCCGCGCGACCAGGAAGAATCGTCATTTTTTCCTTGGTGAGTTTGTTTACGCTCTACCGTACCGTCATTGTTGTAGCTGACTACGTGCCAACAAGTATAATCAGGACGGAAATGATTGTTCATCGTAGTGACAGCGTGTTTGATGGCAATATCTTTGTATTTGTTGTCACCGGTCCATTTGCTTACAGTAAACAGAAGGTCAAGGTTCATCATATTGTCGATGATTACCGGGAAGTTCCAGCTTCCGAAATCCCAAGAGCGGATAGCACCGATAGAATCATTGAAGCGTCCGCAAAGATTGTCTGCTGTTTCTTTCATGACAGCTTTAATAGTATCATTCGGAGCCAGACGTTCGGCATTGCCGTAGCTGCAGTTGATCATGAAACCCAGGTCATGTGTGCCTTTATAGTAGCGTACCGGATTCAGAAGATTAGTATATTGAATGGCATCTGCTTTCAGTGTATCGTTTCCTGTCAGCTCGTAGGCATACCACAGTGAACCCGGAAAGAAACCGCTTGTCCAGTCGTATACTACACATAAACGACGTTTGCCCATTTGTTCGGGAGTGGGTTGCGGGCGGAGTGAGTCTTGAAAGGTAGATGGATCTCTTTCTAATTGACGGCATAGAAAATCCATATCATATCCTGTACGGATAGAGCGTGGAAGCTGACCTGTTCCGTCGATTTCTTCTGCTGTAAGGTGTAATTGGGCAGAAGCTACATCCAACCCTTTTTTAATCCAACTGTAGTCTTCCTTTGGAGTTGTTTGGCACGACGCAAGTGCGATGGCAACTGAAGCAAAGAGAACAAGTTTCTTTTTCATGTTATTCATTTTAAGTGATTGTTTTTAGAAGTTTTGTAACTGATGCAAAAGTAGGTGATCTATTTAATTTTAAATGATACGAATGTTGAAAAGGACATTGAAACAGATTTACGACTATTAGTTTTGTTGAAAAAACTATTAAATTTGTCAAGTATACCCTTTTCAAGGGGGTTATGGCCCTGTTCTCGATTATTTAAAATGAGATCTTTTTTCTTTCTCCTGCATTGAAATGAGTCTTTTTTATACTGTTATTATAAACAATTTCGACGGTCTGTTCATATGGACTGGTGATGTTTGCAACTGTTATTTTTCCTTCTTTCCATTCCATATCTACAGTAAATCCACCTCTTGCTTTGAGTCCTTTGATATTTCCTTCTTTCCAGGTTGGAGGTAAGGCCGGAAGCAGATGGATATTTCCTTTATGACTTTGCAATAACATTTCCGCAATACCGGCAGTTGCCCCGAAATTCCCGTCAATTTGAAAAGGAAGCGCATTCAATAAATTGCGGTATAGTCCACCCCGATTTTCAGCTTTCATATGAGGGTCAATGTAATTGATAAGATTACTCAATGCTTCATAAGCATTCGAAGAATCGTATAGACGTGACCAAAGAGAGATTTTCCATGCCATACTCCATCCTGTAGTTTTATTTCCACGGTCATCCAGAGATTTTCGTGCTGCTTTAAATACTTCCGGAGTACTATCTGTAATATCACATCCCGGATACAATCCAAAGAGATGGGATACGTGGCGGTGTTGTGGCTCACTTTCTTTGTATTCTTTATCCCACTCCAGTAGTTGTCCCTTACTGCCGATCTGGTATTTTTTCAGTTTATTCCTTTTCTTGATTAGCTCAGAACGGAAATCCATATCGGTCTGAAGTATTTCTGCCGCTTGAATGGTATTTGAAAATAAAGAGCGGATAATGGCTATATCCATTGTACTTCCTTCACAAACGGATGCCGGAGTATGGTCGCCCATGAGATAAGCATTCTCGGGAGAAGTGCTGACAGGGGTTACCAGTTCACCTTTGCTGTTCTTGACTAACCATTCGGAACAGAAAGTGGCCGCGCCTTTAAGTATCGGATAGTATTTCTTCAGGAAATTGGCGTCTTTAGTAAATAAATAGTGTTCCCACAGATGATTACATAACCATGGACCGGACATATTCCAGAAAAACCAGTATACAAATCCATCTGACGGATATGCTTCTCTCCAAATAGATATATTATGATGAATAGCCCAGCCGTTCAGACCGTACATATCACGCGCAAGATCTTTTCCCTTATCTGCTATCTCTTCAATAAGTTTGAATAAAGGTTGGTGGCATTCTGATAGATTAGTGACCTCTGCCGGCCAATAATTCATTTCCAGGTTGATATTTAAAGTGTAGCCTGAGTTCCATGGAGGCAATATCTGGTCATTCCATAGACCTTGCAGATTTAAGGGCTGACCTTCACCCCGGGAGCCGGCTATCATTAAATAGCGTCCAAACTGGAATAATTGTGCGATCAGTGCCTGGTCTTCTTCATCTTTGAATCTTTTTAATCGTTCGTCTGTAGGTAATTCTTTTTGCTGTTTATTCGCAGGAAGATCGAAAGATACTCGGTTGAATAAAGCCTGATAGTCGGTGGTGTGTTGCCTCTTTAATTCTTTGTAGGTTTCTCCCTCACTGATTCTCCGATAGTTCATGATCGCCTGATGCGGATTTTTTCCTTCTTTGCTCGGACTTTTACGTGGTCCGTTATAACTGGTGGCTGCATACAACATGAGAGTCACTTCGCTGCAATTCCGGGCAGTGATCTGATTGTCTGAAATGGACAATTGTCCGCCTTTATGGGTTGGAAGTAGACATGCTTCAAAAAAAGTGCCTTTTCCATCCATTTCGTTTCCATAAATCACCTGTTTTTTCTGTATGATGTGTCCTGAAGCATCAAAGTATTCCGGATGCAAACGTTGAGTGTTAAAGCGTTTCATGTGGTCTGTGTCTCTCCGCTGGGCATGTGCAGGTGCCTGTCCCTTCAGATAAACTACTTGCGAATCGGACTCCTTGGTTACAGGATGTGGTGAAGCCAGATAGGCGGTGAAATTTAAAACAGGTTTGGAAGACTTCAAATGTATGACAATAGCTTGTGCCGGATAGGATGCAAAAACTTCTCTGCTTATGTCTACGCCGTTTTGTTTATAAGAAGTTGTAACCACTGCATTTTCCATATCCAGCGAGTGCATATAATCTGTAACAGCTTCTTTGGAATCAAAGTCGATATACAAATCTCCAAAAGGTTGGTAAGCTTCATTCAGCCTGCCAATCCATTTTTCTTGCATGATGGTGCCTGCTTCTGCATTTTTCCCTTCACCGAGCAACTGGCGTATATGAGCAAGATCAGGTACTATATTTATGTTTTTGGGCGTTTCCGGTTCTCCGCTATAAAGAGTATTCTCATTGAATTGTATTCTCTCTTTTTGAGTATCTCCAAAAATCATAGCTCCCAGACGTCCGTTTCCTACAGGCAATGCCTCTTCCCATGCTTTTGCAGGAGACTTATACCAGAGTGTCAGATGGTTTTGAGCATTGGTACCTGCTATGCCAAGGGAAACAATAAACAATGTTATTAATCTATTCTTCATATTAATTATCAGCTTGTTGTAATAAAAGCGTATAGTTTTCCCCACGGATAGTAGAAATGGTAATATAGGTTTTATCCTTTTCCCTGTCGAGGGATACTTCCACTGGTTTTTGAGGACTTTTCACATTGTATAGTCCATTGATTGTCAGCCGGGTATCATAAGGCTTCTCTTGTTGTATCACGTCCTCTTCCGTCAGTAGCCCCATATGTGCATGAGATATTCTTCTCATATCCGGTTCACAGACAGAGAGTTTAAATGAATTGTCTTTCTGCTTTTCCAGTATATAAGAAAGCGGAATATTCACTTGAGAAACCAGTTGCCCATCATACGTCTTTTGTGCATTGAAGAGAGCGCCGCATGTGATTTCTTTCGTTTTATGAGTAACGATATGCGCATCATTATCTTGAGCTATCACTTCTATCGGACTCTCATTGGACAATAACTGACGGGCTAATACTTTGTTTTTATTTTTGAGTATATAATAATGATATTTAGCTGCTTCCGGTGCATTCCCGTGTTCTATATAAGCTCGTGTATGTGATCCCTCACAAGATGTTCGGACAGCTCCTCTTTTAACTGCATACATGAGTGAAGGGTCTGTCAGGATATATCCTTCCGGTATTCTTTCTTCACCGGTATTTCTGCTGAATGACTGAAACAATGTAGTCACGGTCGGATATCTTTTATCTTTGGTTTGGATATCCGAGCCCAGGCAAAACAGAAAATCTTCGAATACAAATACAGATTTGTTGGCACGGAATGATTGATCATATGTGATGTCGTGCATTCTGAAAGAAAACATGGCGTTTTTATCAGAAGCATATACCCCTGTTAAGAATGTTTCATCAGAGAAATTGCGATGTCCGGAACTGGAGCCACCTTTGTCTTGTAATATTTTATCAGGTAATACTTTAGTAGTAGCTCCCGGAATATAATTCCAGTCAAAGTCAGGCTCTTGCGGGTTAAAGGATTTGTGTCTGTTTTTTAAGTCAAAATATTCTATTTGACCATATGCCAGATAACGTCCTTTGGTATTTTCTGTAGCTGAAGATTCAAAGTCCCATATATAGCGGCTGAATCCCTTGATATTAAAATGGAAAAGACTGTCTTTGGCAACCAATAATCCGGAATAAGGCATAAAGAGTGTACCGGTGACAGGTTTTTCTTTGGTAATGGAAGTTGATGCCAATTGAGCCATTAACTCAATTTCTCCTACGGTGCTGGTATATGCCAGATTGGAGTTCACATTGCTGATGTATTCTGTAATGGCCTGTTTATTATCACTGGATTCCAGTATTCGTTTAAAAGCGGCGGTCAATTCTTTATCCGGTTCTTTAAATGACAGAGCGGTATAGGCAAATGCTGGTAACAAAGTCTCTAGAATCTGTTGTCCTTTCGGAAAGCGTCCGACTGTTCCGGCAGGTACATCCAGACCGGCACAAAAGAAACGGAAAGTCAATAATCCTTGTTTCAGATTATGCAAGGTCGTTTCAGACAGTGCATAAGGAGTATCGTGTAACAAATAGGCGATTAATGCACCTGCGTAAAGTGCATGAGGGTAATAGGCGCTATTATAAGGCCCTCTGTGGTGATAGCCGGAGAAATCGGCTTTGAACGTTCCGAAGAATCCCGGTGCAATACCTAATGCGTTATCCATATAATGCTTGAATGCGGTCAGGGCAACTTCTCTTTCTTGTATTTTGTTTTGTGATAGAGTATATATTAGTTTGGGAATAGCCAGCGCGCGTAGGTTGTCTGCTACTTCGCCCGGGTGCGAAGGAAGTTGATAGCATATTCCGAACATGGTAAACCAGTTTAGTGACTGAAGTTCACGCTCTAATTGTTCAGGAGATAATTGATCTTTCAGCAGGAAGAATGAATGAAAATAGCCCGAACTTCTCAGCTTTTCAAAACATAAGGTTCCCATGCTGCTACCGTCTGCCCAACCTTGGTCGTTGAACCAGTCATAAATATAAAGTGCTTTTTTAAGACTTTGGGCATTTTTATTTTTACGGTAATCCAGTGCTAACGGGAGCAAGATGTTTTCGTTGATTGTTCTGAATTTCTTGGCTTCTATTCCATCTATGGTACTGGGTGCACCCATTGGAAATAATGGCTCTCCCTTAGGAGTACGATCTTCATTATATTGTATTTTAATTTTTTGAGCAGCTTTCAGACCATTTTGAATAAATACCTTTTCATTTTCTTTTCTCATTTTCACCCACTTTTCGGATGATTGCTGTTCGCTGCCAAGATACCATGCTGTTAGTCTGTTTGTAATTACCGTAATCTGATCATCTTTATCTGTGATTACTTTTTCTACTTTTGGAATAGCATTTCTATAGCCTGTAAAATCGGGAATTAAGCTGTAGTCAGTACGGTTCACTTTATATTGTGCATCTGACATATTCTGCCAGGAAACTTTAGGCGTAAATTCTAAAAGGTCGATGTAAGTGACTCCTTTTTGGGTATGTTGCGGAAATTGTATTTCGACAGACTGAATACTACTTTTAGATGGCATATTCATGTCTCCTTGAAATTTAGCCCAAATGCATCGCCAACCTTTAAAATTGAGTAGAAAGGGGAGTTGGCATACTTCTTTTTCAGCCTCATTTCTGAAAGAAAAGACTATCTTTTCTTTGATGGGGGATTCATTATAAATCCATACATTCATACCTCCATTTTTACTTTTGCATGCTTCGGAAATACCGGCAGGTGAGGGGATGGTAAGGATATCTCCTTGTTTCCAATTGATTTGGAGTGACTGAGTACCTGACTTATATTTTTCGGAGGAGATGCTGAGCGTCCCTTTATCCGCTTTCCAATCTTCGGGTACTATTCCATTCTCAAATGAATAGATTTGAGAGAATGCTGATTGGCTGATAGCTAAAGATATCAGAAGAATGGCTGTGCTAATATTCTTTTTCATGGTATATAGAAATCTGTGGACTGAATGATTAAATAAAAGCGTTACGAAAGAAAGGGGATTTCTTCGGTAACGCTTTCATATTATATTATGGTGAGGTTATTTACCATCCCGGGTTTTGATCAAATTGAGTACATATATCCATTTCCTGTTGTGGTATGGGGAGTAGCTCATTCTTGTTCTTTTTGGTATAATCGACACAAACATAATATCCGTAACCGCCACTATACCAATCCACTAAATCTTGAGATGTTTTTCTGATACTTTCATAATAGATTCCCCAGCGTACCAGATCTTGTCGGCGATGTCCTTCAAATGCCAGTTCGTAAGCTCGTTCATTACGTACAGCTTGCTGGAATTCGGTATAAGACATTCCGGATAAGTCTGAAGCACTGTTGTCGGTTTCTACCGGAAGACCAAAGCCGCGTCTGCGTACCATATTGATAGCTTTATACGCTTCATCGGTCGGTCCTTGTTTCCATTCATTCAAAGCTTCGGCATATAAAAGCAATACATCGGCATAACGCAATATGTACCAGTTAATGTTGGAAAGATTGGCATCAACCAAGTAGTTGGCACTGTTCACATATTCTTCTGTATCCCATTTTCTCGGGCATACGTTATCGATATACGCTTTCTTTAATGCGTCTGTTGCGTCGTCTTTAATAGCGTCTTCAATATTGCCGCTAGTATTGATTACGAGCTTGACTCCGTCTTCACCGGTTTCGGTGTTTTTACCATATTTGTAATCAGCAAAAGAATACTTCCATCTGTTATCGCTTTCACGATCTTTCCAGTCACGCAGGAAAGTTGGGATAACACGCCAGTTACCGGCATTACGAACGCTTCTGATACCGCTTGCCTGTACACCGTTCCATTTGCCAATACGTCCACAAGGGTCATTAGCTGATACTCCGGTAACAGTTGGAGCATAAAAACTTACTTCGATCAGACTCTCGTTTCCATCCCAAACGCCATTACAAGTGTTCTTCCATAATTGTTCGAAGTCGGAAAGCAGATGATGTTTGCCCGATTCGACCAGAATTTTAGCAGTCTTCGCTGCATTTTCCCATTTGCTTGTATCATGTACAGGGTAGCCTGCCCAAGTAGCATATACTTTAGTCAACAATCCGAGTGCGGCGCCTTTGGAGAGACGGAAACTGTTGTCGGAACGTATATTATCATCTACTGCATAAGGCAGGTTGTCGATGGCATATTGCAAATCTGCTTCTATAAATTTGTATACATCTGCCGGATCAGCTTGTGTGAAGGTAGATGGATGCTGACGGGATTGAGCCGTATTGGTAATCAATGCTACATTTCCGAACCAGCGTACTAACTCGAAATAGTACATGGCACGCAGACAACGCGCCTCTGCCATATAAACAGCTGCTTTCTTGTAGTTGCCTTCGTCATAGGTTCCTATTTTTTGTCCCAGTGTTTCGATAAAATCGTTCGCATCATAGATAGCACTGTACAGGTTAGCCCATGTTGTTGCGATTTCGGTCTGTGAACTGGTATAAGCATTAGAAGGAATCAGACGGAGTCCGTCAGTACTATTACCCGTTACTTTGGCTATATCACTGGGAATAGTAAAATACAAGGATAAGTGGAAACCGTAAATACCATCCTGAACCATGTCACGATATACACCCAGAAGCACATTCTCAGCTTCTGCTGCATTCTTCATGTAGTTTCCTTTCTCAATTTCTGTATAGCTGGTTTCATCTAACGAGCAAGATGAAACGGTGATTGCACAGGCTAATGTGCATAAGTAGTATTTGAATTTTTTCATTGTCTTTTTTGTTTAGAATTGAACTTCTACACCAAATGTAAATACTCTACTTTTTGGATAAGCACCCCAGTCGAATCCTGGCATGAGCGGGCTGCTTTTCATATTCACTTCCGGATCATAACCACTATATTTAGTCAGGCAGAATAAATTCTGGGCCGTACCATACACACGTAGGCGGTTGATATATGCTTTCTTGGTCCACTTGTTGGGAAGTGTATATCCTAAAGTTACATTTTTTAAGCGGAGGAACGAACCGTCTTCAACAAAGCGTGAGTATAATTCATACTTCACATACCCTTTCGCAGAAGGCACGCGATTAGAAGCGTTTGTCGGAGTCCACCGGTCGGCAACTTCAGCCAATTGGTTACTGCGTTCGTCTTGCGATTGTGTATTAAACATACGTGTCGCATTATAAACGTCATTGCCATACTGGAACTGGAACATGAAACTAAAATCAATATTTTTATAATTGAAAGTGTTGGTGATACCTCCATACCAGTCTGGCTGGCCATTTCCGATGGTAGTACGATCGTCAGGCGTAATGATACCGTCTCCGTCTATATCTTTATATTTCACCATACCCGGTACTGCTGTTTTTCCTGCATGTTTGCTGATGTCTGCTACTCCGGGCTTCAGTTGCATAGTACCATTAGGGAGCATGTTGAAGTCAGAAGTTTGGTATACACCGTCAAAAACATATCCATACATCTGTCCAAGAGAAGATCCTACGATTGAGATATAGTCATTTCCGTTGAAATTACTGTTGAACTTAGTAGCCGACTGTATGTATGATGTTCCATCTTGTAACGCTTTCAATGTATTCTTGATGAATGAAATATTGAAATCTGTCTGCCATAAAAAATTGCGGGTTTGAATATTAGTAGAATTGATATTCAATTCGATACCTTTATTTTCAATTTTACCGATATTTTGCCATTGTGAGTTGAATCCGGTTACATAAGCAAGTTTTTGTTCAAGCAACAGGTCTTTGGTGTTCTTTAAGAAGAAATCCGCTGTCAGATTCAGGCGATTCTGGAAAAGACCCACATCAATACCTAAGTTGGCAGTAGTAGAACCTTCCCATTTCAGGTCTTTGTTAGCTAGTTGTTTCGGATTCAGTACAGTTACCATTTGTTGTCCCAGTCCATATTTGCTCGATGTATACAAATCCATAGACAGATAGTTGGTGATACGGTCATTTCCTACTGTACCCCATCCGAGACGGAGTTTAAGATTTGATACCGGAGTAATGTTCTTCATGAATTTTTCTTCCGATACACGCCATGCAGCAGAGAATGACGGGAAATATCCCCATTTGTTTTTTGCAGAGAATACCGTAGAGCCGTCAGCACGAACGGTAGCAGTGAACAGGTAACGGTTATCGAAATTGTAATTACCTCTTGCAAAGTAGGATAACAGTTTCTTGTCACTTCTGGAAGTAGATACACTACTAGGAGTAGCTCCTATTCCTAAATTGTCGTTACCGAGATTTGCGAATGGGAAGTCTTTAGCTTGTCCATACAGAAGTTCTGAACTCCTGAATGCGAATTCGTGTCCTAACATGACATCAAATGTATTTTTCTTATTGATCTTCTTTCTGTAAGTCAATGTATTACTGCTCTGCCAACGCAAGTCTTTCTGCATTTGTGTAGAACCATAAACACCACCGCTACGGTATGCCTGGCTGGAGTCTTCACCATAGAAGATATCTCTTCTTGTATTCGTTGTATTGTAGGTGGCAGATGCTTTGAACGTAAGATCTTTCATCAATTGGACAGTCAATGAGGCATTGGCTCCCCACAACTCAGATTGTCTCCGGTCTTTTACAGCTTCAGCCTGTTTGATCGGGTTAATTTGTGAGTAAGTTGTGTTCTCGCTTAGTTCCAATGGGTCGAATACAGAATTCAGAAGTTCATCGTTTGTAACGCTGTTACCTCCGGTAGGACGGAAGCGCAGAATATTAGATAGCATATTCAGTGTTCCTCCGGTACCTGAAGTACCGATACCTTCTTTCACAGTATTTGCGTAATTGATAGTGGCATCGAAGGTAATGAATTTATTAATCTTTTGGTTGATACGCAATTTACCTGCATTCTTTTTATAACCGCTGTTTGTGAAGATACCATTTTCATCGAAATGTGAGAAGGAGGCAGCATACTTAGTTTCTTTTGTACCGCCACTGATACTGAAATCGTGGTTCTGAGACCAAGTCGGCTTGAACGATTCACCCTGCCAGTCAATTCCCGGATCGGTTAGATAATCTTCCAGAGTTTGATGACGATAAGGTACTCCGTCAGCATCATTTCCTTCCTGAAAGTAGGTTGTTCCGTATTTAGTCGGATTGAGTTCTACTTGTAATGCGGCAAATTCATATGTGCTCAACATATCCAGTTTTTTAGGAATGTTACGATAAGTGGCAGAGCCGTTATAAGTAATAACTGGTTTTCCTTCTTTACCGGATTTTGTAGTGACCAAAACTACACCATTGGCAGCACGAGCACCATAAATAGCTGATGCAGAAGCATCTTTTAATACTTCGACTGATTCAATATCAGAATTAGGAAGGTAGTCAATATCACTCACTTCAAAGCCATCGACGATATAAAGCGGAGAAGAATCTCCGTTTACTGTGCCGACACCGCGAATCTTGATATCGAAACCAGAACCGGGAGTACCATCCGATTGGGTGATTTGTACACCGGCAATCTGACCTCCGAGGGCTTCTACTACGGATCCGGTTTTAAAACCTTCGATAGATTTGGCTGCCACGGAAGAAACAGAGCCGGTTAAGTCGCTCTTTTTCATGCTGCCATAACCTACGACTACCACTTCGTCCAGCATAGCATTGTCCGGAATAAGTTTGAGGTTCAGGTTCTTTTGTCCTTTCAGTTTGATTTCCTGATTCTGGTAACCAATATAGCTGACTACCAATGTTGCATTATTGTTTGCTTTGATAGAGAATTTTCCGTCAAAGTCTGTGATTACACCCTTTTGAGTATTCTTTATCTGGATGGTTGCTCCAATTAAAGGAGTGTCAGTCTCGTCGAGCACCGTACCATTCACTGTAATTTCCTGAGCGAAGGAGGTGATTGCTATCAAGAGAGCCAAGAGGGTGAGATACCCTCTTTTGCTCAATGTGTTCACTATAGATTTATGTGTATTCATTATGATATATATTTATTTCGTTATTGGAATTTCGTATCAAACCAGATTGCCAATGGGAACATTGATGATCCGCTGCTGACACCACCTGAATTACCATCTGTTACGAACGTCATCTGTCCAATCATTACTCCGTTAGCATAGCCATATTCATTCAGCCATTTGTTTGGATTGATTTTAACAGCACAGTTGTTGGTTGCATCTACATATCCTAATGGTGCGGCAAGCCTGGAGGTATTGTCGTAATATGATAACGGCCACTTCTGTCCGGTATTTACGCTTGCAACTCCAATTGACTCATAATATGCTTTCCAAAGGCTGTACATGAAGGTGTCATTACCACCACCCGGTTGACCATTTTTGTGTTCTGCAGGTCCATTGATATTATAGTAATTAAAGGTACGGCGGTAGTCTGCAATAAATGTACTTAAGTCTGTACCTGTTATTGTGGGGGCTACGGAACTTCCTCCGGTACGTGGATTCACCTGGAATACGAATGGAGTATAATTCACTGTAACTCCGGCTACAGCACCCGAGCAATGGATAAATACAGGAGTCTTGATGGTTATTTCACCTGCAGTACCTTTACCTGTAGTTGCTTTAACGAGGATCATAAGAACTTTAGCGTTTGTCCATCCTGCGGTGAAGGTAATCGTACCATTTTCATCAATGGAACCTCCGGATATACTGGAACTGCTATTATCAATAGTCCATTCTACTTCTACACCTTCCGGTATATCTGTTTCTGCTACTGGAATAGATAAAGAAAGCAGAGCGTTGTTGGATGTAACTCTATATTGGCTTGCATAATTTTGAGCAGGTGAAAGATTTAAATTATTTCCCCAATGCACATAAGTGAAATAATATGGATTTGTTTTGATATTTAATTTGAAAGAAGCCTGCAATTCACTTTTGTTGTTTTTAGCCAAAACAGTAACTGTATGTTGACCTACCGGTATGTTATTTCCTTTTTTAGCAGAAATTGTACCTGTAGTCGCATCGATAGTCAAATCGCTTAATTTAGAGTCCAGATTGACAAATGAGAAGCTGACTTCATCTCCATCTATTGTCTTAACGGGGTGTTCAAAAGCAGTCGCTTGAATGAGTTCTTCTGTGTCGCTGTATTCGAATTTGGTAATAGGATTAATAAACTCTACAATAGTCATTGTATATGCGTTCTCGAAATCAGTACTTCCGTATTGATTCGTTACAGTTACGGATACTTCACAGGTAGTGCCGATTTCCATCTGATTGTTGGCTGCCAGTGTGATAACTCCTGTCACAGGATCAATCGTAACGGAAGAGGAGGTCGGGCTTACTGATTTGATAGCATAAGTCAATCCTTCGGAAGAGCCGACTAATGTCGGTACAGCAGATATATTTTGAGCATTTTCTTCTACTTTGACCGTGTTTGGAGTATAAGTCAACGTTAAAGGTTTAGAAGTTATATCTATTTCTATGGCATTTTCAAAGATACCTTCTTCTGCTGCTTCGTCCACAATTGCTGTGGTTAACTTTAAATCAAGTACATATTTGCCCGGTTGAATTTTAGATTCACCTTTGACAATAGAAATCTCACCTGTACTGGAAATAGTGAAGAAATCATTCTCCTCAACCAGTACTCCGTCTTTACGTACATTGGCAATGATATATTTCTGAATAGAGATATGATCACCTTCAGTAGTAACTTGTGCAGTAGGTAACTCTATTGTGCTTTCTGTACTTATGATGTCAGCAAACTCTGCACTTATTTTATTAGGTTCTACACTGATACCATCCGGTACCGGTTTCATCATATTAATCGTTACAATATCCTTAAACTCATAATAGTTACCATTAGAATAACAAGATACACTTAAGGTATATAGTCCTACAGGCAATTCGCTTGTATTGGAAAGTGAAATTGATCCTGTATTTGTGTCTATTGCAAAACTATTTGTATCATAAGTTTCGCCATTCAGAGTTACGCGTGTTATTGCAAAATCAGAAGGAGCACCTCCAATATAAGTAGGAGCGTCCAAATTAAAACTCATAGAGGGGCCTATGTCAGTGATACCGGCATAGAAAAGCGCAAACTTGGTAGAGTCAGTTGTCTCCGGGTCCGTACAGGAGGAGTTCGTGACACACAACCCAACTACCATTAAGATTGCCAGGAATCTTGAAGTAATGTTTTGTAATTTAGATCTCATTTTTTCTTAGGTATATTAAATTATAAAGTATAAGACAGTTCGTATTTCTTGCCATTGATAGTCACTTCTACAGCAGCACCGTTTGTATGGAATGTACCTGCATCTTCGCTGGAATTATCGGTAAACTGAGCATCCATAGTCAGTTTGTCAAGTGTAGAAACAGCTTCGAATGGATAGATTACAGTAATAAAGCGGGCTGCTCCATTCTGTGGTTTCCGTATCGTGTATTGATACCCTTTGCGTGACGCATTCTTCTCTCCTAATTTATTGGAAACGTCAGAACTGACATTTGATTTGTCGAAATCTTGGTTAGTCTCAGCAAAAGTGCGAACCAGCATATTATTGTTTGCAAATGTGGTATGTGCGCCATATTGGTAAGAAGCGGACAAATCATCATATACAGTTTCATTGGCTTCGCTTGAACAAAGATGGAAATTCAGGTTGATTTTGTCTTTGTTGCCATCTCCGTATCCTTCATCTACCAGTACGAAGAATTCTTTATCTACAAAGAATACGGCACGACGGTGAGTGAGACCGGCTTTGATCTGATTCTGAGTGACCAGAATTTGTGTGTTCCCTTTAGTTTCATGCTTAAGGAATTCACCTTTCATATATCCATCGGCAATTGTTGCACTTAGAGCTGTCATTGTATTGTGGTTCTTAGTTGCGAGGAATGTTTTGCGGTCTTCATTACTTGCACTTGTTCCTCCGTAAGAATATACACCGGCATCCGGGAAGAAATTACGTCCGTTGCGATAGATACCGAATGTTCCGTTATCGGGTTGGCAATGCCATTTGTTATCCGGATTGTTATTATTCTTCAGAATCATCATGGTTGAGCTTTTTCCCCATCCGCTGCGCAACATATAATAGCCGGAAGCGTCGTATATCTGTACCAGGCCGGCAGGTGTTGTTCCTTGCTTGCCTTCTGTTGACATCCATTTCATTTCTGCATCATCCGGGAACATTTCAGAGTACTGTCTCAGGTTTCTCAATAATACATTTTTAGTATAGGAAGCAGAACGTGTATCGTTGAAGTTATCAATTGTATAATCCGGATAGATGATATCCATAACAAAGCGGGCTGCTTTTCTCAACTGTTCTATGTAAGTAGAAGGAAATAAGCTTAGCTTGTTATTAAGTTGAGCGATTTTATATATATTATAGAAGCCGGCAACTACTCCGATATGGTAACTTGGGTCCAGCTCATTTTGAACTCCATCCTCCAGAAATTGTGCGGTAATCTGTTCTGTGATCTTTTGCGAACCTTCACTCAACCATGCTTCCGCATTTTTGAACTCGGGCATTAAAATACCAGCTGTGGTAATGGCTTGTACCTGAGTTACATAGATATTGCTGCCATCAGTATAATAATTGTTGCGAATACATTCTACTTCACCGGCAAAGGCAACGAGGAATGTTGAAAGCCATTGAGGAGTAAAATTGGTGGATTGAATAAAATGAGGCATGATATCGATTTGGTCAAGCACCCTTTCTGCAGGTTGCAGGCCATACCACTGAACTGCATCTTTGCTTACCGTTCCTTCCGGGCAAGGGAAAGTATTCAGCCAGTCGCTATAAACCTCTATCCATGATTGGATATACTTCTCATTTTGGTTCACACGGTAAGCCTTAGCCTGTGGAAGCATCCATTGGTGGCGGTGAGTCTGAGATTTAAATTCCTGGTCTGTAATTTCAGTAGGCACATAGGTCCAGTCTATTTTCTTGTCTTTATCAAATGAATAATAGACTTCTTTGCCATTTTCTTCTTTTTCCTTGAAATTACGTACATAGAATCTATGTTCCAGTGCCTGATCGGCTATATTCTGATCAAAAGCAGTGATAGTAGGGTTAATCAGATTAATATTCGGATTACTGATATCCGCTCTGTTTCTATAGTATTTTAATAACTCATGAGCAGCGTAATAATACTCATTAGCTTCATAATACTCTTTCACTTTCTCCAGTCCCGGATAATCCAGGTTGATTACATCGAATAACTTTTCATTAATTACGTCATTCGGCTGGGGATTCGGAAGCAAATTAATATTAGAGTCTCCATTTGCCAATAGTTCATCATCGTCATCTGTGCATCCGGTAAATGCGAATAGGGCACAAATGCAAATAAAGAAGATGTTCTTCATACTTTATTAGGTTTTATAATTATTAAAAGTGTTATTTTACTGTTGCAAATGTAACCTCATTAAATATGATTCTTAATTTATGTTGTCCACACTTTGTTCAAAAATGATTTTTTTGATATTAATTTTGTTGAGTCATATACTATTTTTGTGTAAAAAGCCGGTTTCTTCTCTGAATTCTAGTTTTTTAGATATCAGAATGTAATATCTCTACATGCTCTTATAAGCTACCTTTTGTACAATTTAAGCTGCTCAAATGGATGATTTTAAGGTTCATTCGAGCAGCTCTTTTACATGCTGATTTCAATGAGTCATCTTGCCTTCTTACCGAAATAGTTTTGAGACATATGTGATATAGGTGAGATGCTAAAATCCGGAGATGCACCTTTAGGATAAATGATGATTTCTTCCCCTTTTTTCAAGTCGATCTGATAAGTACCATTATCGGATGATTTGATGGAGAAGTCTCTTTTTCCGGTAAAAACAGGATCAGAAATGTCAGTCATTACTACGCAAGGCTCGCCGGTGAGGCTTTTTATATGTATAAACTCAGTCTTTCCCTGTTTCCTGCTGGCAGAAACTTTGAATGCTCCTTCTGTGCGCAAACCGGAATAGGCGACATCTTTCCAGGCATCCGGAACAGCCGGGAAAATCCGGATCTTTCCTCCCCAGCTCTGTATCAGCATGTCATGGATGCACTGAGCGCCTGATAATGGAGTTTCGATCACAGGACCTGCTTCTTTATACATAGTGGTAGGGCTGAGGAATTTCCCGAATAACTTGTTCAAGTAAGAAAGTGCGTCATTTCCCTTGCCGATGGCAGATGAGATGGAAGAGGCGCCGGTACAGGAGTAACCTTGGAGCGCTTTGGGCTTACTTTGCCAAAAGGCTAATGATTTCTCGATCGTATCAACAGCACCGGGTTGTTCTGTGTTGAGCAAATATAAAGGATAAATAGCAAGTAAATGGGAGTAATGCCTGTGGGAAAAAGCATAAGGCATATCTTTTCCTATCAACAACCCATTCTCGTCCATAGGGTACGAAACCAGATTATCGAGTACATTTTGCCAGGTTTCAATCAATGGTTCCTGAAGGTTCAGACGTTTTGCCGATTCCAGTAAGGTCTGGCATCCCCAACGGAGTAGGGCAAGGTCGAAATTACAGTCTTCTACAATGTCATATTCAGGTGAGTAAGTGGCAGGAAGATGCAGTTTGCCATCTTCTCCTTTTTCCAGAAAGTGCAGGTAATAGTTGATGGCACCTTTTAAAAGTGGGAATAACTGGTCGCGTAATACATTATCATCCATCTTGTGACGATAAATGAGCCAGAGATTATGGCATGCCCATGGCAATAAGCCTACTTGTGCTTTTCCTTTGCCGGGAATACCTATCTCCGTTGACATACATTCCAGATTGGAAGCAACACCTATCCCTAATGAGTTGGAACGGTAAGCAGCAGGAACATTTAAGCGTAACTCGTCTGTGTGGTTGTAAAGTGCGTTTTCGAGTGAAGCAGCCAGATCCAGATGATCAGACGCATTCAATGCCCAATAAGTCAGTTGTACGTTGAGGTTCCACCAGGCATTTGGCCAGGGAGTTTCTGTCAGCCAAGGTCCTGTATTATCTATTAAGGCACGGTCACCACGAGTGGCAGAGGCCAGTTTATACATCTGTATCCAATAAAAATTTTCTTTCTGGATTTCGGGTAATGTGATGAAACTAGCCGGATAGTAGGCATTCCACCATTGGCGATGGGTACTTTGCAGTTTTTTGAATCCCTGTCGTTTGGCTTTCTTTATTTCTTTCATACATGTTTCTCCGGCATTTGTTTGCGGATATGTATGTGTAAGGTTTACCCATAGAATGCGTTCTCCTTTTTCTGCTTTATTTTCCTGCCATCCTACTACTGTTTCGCCGCCGGCAAGTAACTTTTGGGTAGATAAGTGAATGCCATTTTCTTGACTGATCTCAGCGACGGGGTTGAGCGGATAGTCTTGCGGAATTTTGTCCATTTTACCTTGATTCTTGAAAAAAAGGTAGCGGGGGCTGTTACCTTCAGCGGCTATCCATTCCCATTGAAAGTCTTTCTCTTCTCCTTCTGTCGTTGCTTTTATAACTATAATCATATCGTTGGCATGGACAAATGCTTTTAGATGAATACTCCCTTTCGTAGTAATGATATCTGTTGTAGCCTCTGCATTCCAAAGATCAAGGCGCATTTTACCACTGATGATTTTTCCTTTGGGATGCAATGCAAAGTGACCGGTAAGCAATCGGGGGATTCCGAATACATCTCTTTTCTCCCTGTGGTCGTGTACATCACAATTGCTCGTTTCGAGTCGTATGTAGTTTTTCTCCGGCTCTTTATAGATCATTAGTCCGAGCCTGCCGTTTCCCAGATAGGCTGATTCGTGCCAATATTCGGGTAGCACTTCCCATATCATGTCTTGGTTACTCATGAATTGAGGCCAGTCAATCTTCTGCTGTATGGTTATTGAACGTGCATCGACCATGAGCGTGCAGAAGAAAGATAAAACGGCATAGAAAAAAAAACGTTTTTTGGAGTTCATAGTATAAACTTTTACTTTCATTTGGTTTATTTTTTAGGGTTCTAATATCTCTATACAAAAATAGAGAGTAATGCAGCCAATGCTTGTTTGTAACGTTCATACTTTATTCAAAAACAACTTGGCTACTATTAGTTTTATTGAATTATATATCAAATTTGTATAACAATATACTTTCTTCAATGAGAACTACCGTATCTTTCATCCAAATGATGCGGAAGAATTAGCTGTTTGCTTCATATGCATTAACTGAAAGCTTGGGCCTATTGCTCATTTCTTCTGAGAGAATTATTCTGTCGCACTTGTGCAACCGATGTAATACTGTTCAGCAACCGCTTGGTTGTTCTTGTCCTTCTTGGCAGTTGCAGCACAGTAATTCACTAATAATAAATCGTGTTTAGAAATGTGGTGTAAAGGCATGATACAGACTGTATTATAAGAAAAGTGCAATTTTTCCTCCGAAAAAAGCAAAAACATCCGCTTGTTTTCTGTAAACTTCTCTTAAAAATAACCTCTGACTGAACTTAAATAGCTGATCCATAACTCTGTGACATTTTTGTTTTTCCCCATATAATACTTTAATATAACACAAAAATGTCACAGGTTGTCAATGGTAACTTTATAGTCTATGCCGAACTATCCTTTAGACTTTTTAATATACTCGGTAGGCAAACATCCAAAATACTTCTTGAAGCTGGTCGCAAAGTATGACGGCGTATTGAATCCTACCATGGTGCTGACTTCCGCTACGGTATATCGTCCGTCTTTCAGTAGCTTGGCTGCTTCATTAAAACGTATTTTACGGATGAAATCGATGGTTGATTCTCCGGTAATTGCTTTTAATTTCAGATGCAGGTTGGAACGGCTCATGTTCATTTCTCTGGCGAACTCGTCGGTAGAGAATTCGATGTTATCCATGTTCTTTTCCACAATTGCCATAGCGCGTTTCAACAAGGCTTCATCCATTGCGTTGAACGTGATCTTTTCCGGTTCTACCTCCAGCGACTTAGCATATTTCTCGAGCATTCGTCTGCGTGTACGCATCATGTTCTGTATTTTGGTCGTCAGAATGGCAAGCGAGAAAGGTTTGGGGATATAGTCGTCCGCACCCATTTGCAAACCTTCCATCTGATCTTTGATATCGGTCTTTGCAGAGAGAATGATGACCGGAATATGACAAGTCCGGATATTCTGTTTTACATTTTTGCATAACTTGATACCGTTCATAACCGGCATCATCACGTCGGTGACAATCACATCCACCTCGTTATCTTTCAGTTTTTCCAGTGCTTCTTCACCATTTCCGGCTTCCAGCGTATTGAATAAATCAGCCAGTCCGTTACTGAGATAGCGGCGGATCTCATTATTGTCTTCTACGATCAGAATTGTCCCGCGTTTCTTATCACCGGATTCCACCGATTCGTTTTCCACTTTCTCCGTGTCGATGAAATACATAGCTTTGGAGTTGGTAGAGTATACTTGTTCCTCTTCATTCAGTTCGTCGTTCGAAGCCAGTTCGGAAGGTTTGTAAACAGATAAATCCTGGGGCAGATAGACAGAGAATGTACTGCCCTTGTTTTCCTCACTGTCCAGTTCGATACGTCCATGATGAAGTTCTATCAGACGTTGTACTAACGAAAGTCCGATACCACTTCCTACATGCTCACTTTCTATCTGATAGAAACGTTCGAATATCTTCCCCTGTTTGTTGATGGGGATACCTATACCGGTATCACTGACTTGCAATAATAACCAGCCATTTTCCTCTTTCAGCGTTACAGTGATGCTTTGTCCGCTTTCCGTGTATTTGAAAGCATTGGAAAGAAGATTGTTCACGATCAGTTCCAGATAGTTGGCATCAAAAAGAACTTCTTTGTCTTCCAGTTCCGAATGTAGAGTATAAGTGATTTTTTTGTGGCGTGCCAGTTTGTCGTAGAACAGGAAGTTGTCCTGTATCAGTTGATGGGCATTTCCCTTTTTCGCTTTTAGTTCGAATACTCCGAGTTCGGCCCGGCGGTAATCCATCAATTGGTTGACCAGATGAAGCAGCCGGTTTGCATTTCGCTGGATATATTCCAGTTGGTTGCGCGTCCACCGGTCACTGATTTTATTAATGATCTCTTGCAGCGGGGTCAGAATTAATGTCAAAGGTGTACGGAGTTCATGTGAGATATTGATGAAGAAACGCATCTTCATCTGATTGATTTCTTCCTGATGTTCTTTGTCTCTGCGTTCTATTTCGAGTTGGGCTTCCATGCTTTTACGCATCCAGAAGAAGCGGAATACGAAAGTGATGAAACCGACGAAGGTTGCGAAGAAGATGAGTAATGCCCACCAGGTTTTATACCAGACCGGCAGAACGATAATTTCCAATGCTGTAGGAATAGGATTCCATTTGCCATCACTGTTGGCGGCTTTTACGAGGAACTGGTATGTTCCTTGTGGCAGATTGGAGTAGGAGACAGTACGGCTGTCCGTCAGATAATACCATTCTTTGTCATACCCTTCCAGTTTATAGGCGAACGTATTATGCTGTCCCGAGATATAGTTGGAGACTACAAATTCAATGGAGAATGCCGTTTGCCAGGATTTCAGTGTGATACTTTCCGTTTCACTGATATTCTTGGTCAAAATACCTGTTTCATCATCCGGACGGACTACTTTGTTGAATAGTTGCAGTTTGGTGATAACTACCGGAGGGGTGTAAGGATTGTCAAGCAATAACTCCGGACGGAAAGTTGTGATTCCGTTGATACCGCCAAAATACATCTGTCCTGCGGAAGTACGACAATACGAAGATGTGTTGAACTGATTGCTTTGCAACCCGTCCGACTCCGTAAAGTTGCGGAATTTCTCCGTTTCCGGATTAAAGCAGGAAATGCCCCGGTTGGTACTTAACCAAAGTCTTCCGAAAGAGTCTTCCAAAATGCCGTATACTACGTTATTAGGCAGGCCGTTGGTTGTATTATACCGTTTGATCTGCTTATCTTTTTCATTCAAACAATAAAATCCTTCACGTGTACCTATCCAGATAACCCCGTTGGAAGCTTCGTAAATACAGTTTGTGAAGAGCTTTGTGACATTGGAAGCCGGAAGTATAGCGGCTTTTTGTATCTCCAGACCTTCTTGCTGATAAACCGATATACCTTCTTCTCCACCAATCCACAAACGTTTATGGGAGTCCCGGAATAGAGTCGTGATTTGTTTGAGAACGACCGGAGTGCCATCTTTCTCTTTTTCAATCGTAGTAAAACTCCGCTTTTCCGGATTAAAATGAACCAGTGCACTAAGAGTTCCCAGCCAAAGATTCCCTTCTCCGTCGGGAAGTATGGCATAGACGTTCTCATTCACCAGCTGACTGTTCCGCTGATTGAAGCTTTCTACCTGACCGCCATTACGGTGAAGAATGCTTAGTCCGCCGGCATGGGTACCTATATATACTAAAGATTTCTTTTCGTCTACATATACCGCCTTGATATTATTGGAGCCGATACCTCTCGTATTTTCATCTTCCTGCAACGTATAAGATGTAAATCGTTGCGTAGCCGGATTATAAAGATTCAATCCTCCGTCATTCGTGCCTATCCACAGATTCTTGTCTTTATCTTCGACAATACAACTTACTACATTGTCGCTTAATGAGTTTTTATAAGGAATGTTACGGATATTCTTAAATCGGTTTCGGATAGGGTGGTAATAGTTCAGTCCGCCGAAATAAGTACCCAGCCACATACCACCTTGCGAATCCATAAAGATACTGCGGACCGAGCGCTGGGACAGGCTGCCGTTTTCTACGGGATTACTGCTGTAGGATGCAAAAGAATCAGTGCCCTCATGATAAATATTCAAATCATTGAAAGTACCGATCCACAAACGGTTCTGTGAATCCAGTGCCAGTGAGCGGATATAATTAGAACTGATACTCTTCGGATTGGAGGGGGAATGAAGGTAATTCTTTATTTCCTTCGTTTTCGGATTAATGAGGAATAGTCCGGCTCCTTCGGTTGCCACCCAGATGCGGGTAGGGGATTGCTGGAGGATAGCCTGAATCTGTTTGGTTCCTAAAACAGGGATCACTTTCTTAAAACTCTTCTGGGTAATGGAATAATTGTACAGTCCGTCGGTCGGAGTGCCAATATAGATTTGATCGTCTTGTCTGTAAAGAGTAGAGGCTATGGTCTTGTGCATCGCAGTGCTGAAAGAGTCATCTATAAATTTCGACCCTTTGATATCAAACATGATCAGCCCTTCCGGAGTGCTGATCAGCAACTGCTCCGGTGAAATCTCTTCGATGCCGTTGACTTGCAGGTGTTTTCCTTTCTTCTCGTAGAAAAAGTTCTGGAAGATGTCTTTTTCTTCATCATAACGGGACAATCCATCCCGCGTACCAATCCACACCCGTCCCTGACTGTCGGTTTTTACAATACGGGAGATGTCATTGGCGATGCTGTTCGGATCATCTTCATTGTGTTGATAAACCGTAAATGCGTATCCATCATATTTATTAATACCGTCATAAGTGGCAAACCACATATTTCCCCTTTTGTCCTGATCAATAGAGAACACAGTACTTTGTGACAGTCCCTCATTGATGGAAATATAGGAAAATGTGATTTGTTCCGGAGTTTCGGGAAAGGCGGAATGCATTCCTATGCACAGGAAAAACAAGTAGATTACTATCTTCTTAAGCTTGCTCATTATTAGTTCACGAGATTAATAATGGCACCAAAGATAGTAATTTCCTTTAAATACCTCATGTCTGTGGATAGAAAACTACATGATCTTTTTTCCGTCTGTTGTCAGATGTCTTTTTTCATTGTCAATCGATTTTCATTGTCAAGACGCTGATACGATATTTCGTTCATGATGCTTCGTATAAGGAAAATTCCTAATCCCCCGATCGGACGTTCTTCAAGAGAAAGGGTGATGTCCGTGTCTTCCACTTGTGTCGGGTCAAAGGAAGCTCCTTTGTCTGTCAGCAGGAAAACGAGTTGTTTGGGAGTAGACGTCACTTTTAGTAGAATGATATGCTCCTCCTGGGAAGGGTAGGCATACATAATAATATTGGCAACAGCTTCTTCCAATGCCAGATTGATGTTCATGATTGCTTCCATAGGTAAAGACAGTTCCTCACCTAGCTCTTCAATGAAGTTTGCTAAAGTGGCAATCTCATTTAGATTGTTGGAGATTCTTATTTCTTTTTCCATAATCATTGTGCTTTATTGTTTGTCTTTTTAAGGCTTATAATGTATTAGTAAAATTGTTAAATCATCACTGGCTTCGGCTTCCTTGACGTGTCCGGCTACGGAACTGACTACGGCGTCGACCGTGCTGCGCACATCCGATGAAGTGTTTTGAGACAGAACTTCCAGCAGCTTTTCTTCTCCGTATAGCTGCTTGTCTATATCTTCGGCTTCTGTTACTCCATCTGTGTAAAGGAATAGTTTGCTTCCTTCTTTCAGCGTTATTTCTTCATCGGAGTAGACCACGTCTTCCATTACTCCTGCGAAAAGATACGTCTTGAATTCCAGAAGAGAGACCTCTCCGTCCGGATAAATAATGAAAGGGGGATTGTGTCCTGCGTTGCTCAGTTTAAGTATTCCGGTCTGCAAGTCGAGTATCCCGACAATCAGTGTAACGAACATATTCGATTCGTTATTGTCGGAGATCGAGTTATTCATTTCGGTGACAATTCTGGCCGGTGAAACAGCCTGCTGAGACAAGGTACGGAACAGGCTGCGGGTAATCGCCATAAACAATGAAGCCGGAATTCCTTTGCCCGACACATCTCCAATCACGAAATAGAGGCGGTTGTCGTTTATGTAGAAATCATATAAGTCGCCGCCTACTTCTTTGGCAGGATGCAGGATTGCATGTAAATCCACATCATTACGGTCGGGGTAGGGAGGGAATATTTTGGGAATCATTCCCATCTGTATCTCCCGGGCAATGGACAATTCGCTTTCAATCCGTTCTTTGCTTGCGGTGGTTGCCTGTAACTCAGTTACATAAGCAGACAAGGAATGTTGCATATAGGAGAGCGAGTCGTGCAGATCCTTTATCTCGTCGTTCGAATGTACATTCGGAAGCTTGACATCAAACCTTCCGAGAGCGATTTGGCGTGCCGATTCGGAGAACTTCTCCAATGGGCGGGCAAGCCGGCGGATGATGCTGTATACCATCAGGAACAGTGCCAGCATACCTGCAAGGAAGGTATAGATAATCTCTCTGGAAATAGAGTCCAGGTCATGAAGAATAATTTTGCTCGGGCAGACCGTACATACCGACCATCCTATATGTTGGATAGGGGTGTAGAAGGCATATGAATCTTTTCCTTTATAATTGAAATGCTTCGTTCCGGTATGCCCTGCCAGCATTTCATGTCCTATCTGCTCCTGTGCCTGATTGTTGCCGTCAAAGGCTTCGGAGAATATTGTTTCATTCATGATTTTACTTCGGTCCGCATGAGTCAGAAAACTTCCGTTGCGGCTGAGCAGATAGGTATAACTTGATTCGTAGGGTTTCAGGTGACTGATTGTATCGGTAAACTGCGATAAGGATATGTTGGCGGTAAAGATGGCAAAAACTTCTCCGTCACTGTTGTATAGCGGTTTGGCATACGTACTCATGATTATATTTCCCCCTCCCTCATCGTAATACGGTTCGCTCCAGTATTCTTGTTTCAGTAACTGGGGAATCAGGTACCAGTCCATGCAGGGATAATCATAATTCTGGCTGCCTAATACATGATAGTCAATCTCTCCATCCTTCCCGTTGCGGAACGCGGCGTAAGGCATGAAATATTTTCCTTTGTCTTTGTAATAATCCGGTCGGAAGGCAATGCCGCTCCCAACGATGAACGGGTTGTTCTTCACCACTTCCGTAATGATATGGCGCAGTGAATCGGGATGATTCAGTCCTCCTTCCAGCATCCAGAGCGATTGGTTGACGGTTGTTTTTACAGAACTCAACTGGCTGGAGATTTCCGTGACCATGTTATTCAACAATCCGTGGGTTCGTTCGATAGCATAATTGGTGACCTTCTCCTGGCTGTAGTTATATGCCAGCACCATGATGGTGGTGAAGACAATCAACGTGAATGAAAGCACGTAGATGCTCAGACGTGTGGCGAAGGAACGTGAAAAAGTATGTTTCATGGAATGATCTGGTTATTTTACGAAATTCTCATAACGGATATGGGCTGTTTTCTTCTGTGCAGGCAGCAAAATGCTTGTTGCCCGGTCAAAACCTTCATGGCTTAGCCGGAAGGTTCGTTTGCCGCTCTCTCTGTTTGTTTGCAATCGCAATACCTCATCCAGCATCTTACGCTGGTGATATCGATTGGTTCCTATGTTGTGTAGATGCACCTCTTCCATAATGATGTCGAGGGTCTCTTCCCGGTGTTCATTGGCCCATTCCCAGCCACGCATACTGGCTTTTGCCAATTTTCGTGCGGCTTCCGGATACTTCTCGTAAAATTCCTCGGTAACGTAAAGGCCATCTTCGGGCAGGTTGTATCCGTAATCGGCAAAATGCATGACGTGGGTAGAATCTGTTTTCATACCGCATTCCGCCAATTGGAGGAATTCGTTGTAACTTCCTACCAGACAGATATCCGCGGCCTTTGAGAGAAAGATATTCATTCCGCCGTTAAAGCGTATCCATTCCACCTGAAGCTGGTATTTATTGGCAACTTGTCCGAGTAATTCCTGACTGAGATGATTCCATACGGCTATTTTCTGATGTTGCAGGGCAGTAAGACCTTTCAATGGTGAATGGCTGACCAGCATCAGACTGTTTTCCTGTGAGGTCTGCAGGATGTTGACTACGCGTGCGCCTGCAAAGAACTCAGTCAGCGCATACGACAAGTTCATGACAACTGCCTGAGCTTTACCCTTCTTCAGAAAAGAAAAGGAACTTTCGGAGAGAGAAGGATGCTGTATGCGCACGTCGAGCCCTTCTTCTTTATAAAATCCCATCTTCTCGGCTACATAGTAACCGGCGAATTGTGCCTGTGCGGTCCACTTGGGAGTGAGGACGATAGACTGCGCATTCGTTGTGCCTGCTGAAAAGAAAGCGGTTAACAGCAGAATACAGGATATAATACCTGATTTCTTCATAAGACAGGGCGTTTTAGCGAATGGTAAACAGGGAAGAACAACCGGTCATGTCGAATATCTTCAGGATTTCAGGTCTCATTGCTTCTATGACAAGCACTCCCTGATGTTGCCGGACGCATTTCTGAAGGGTAATCAGACTGCGCAAACCGGAACTGCTGATATAGAGCAAACCTTCGACATTGATTATGATATTCGGAGTCGGCATGCTTAGCAGCGGACTGATGACTACATTGAAATCGTTACTGTTTGCTGTATCCAGGCGTCCTTCAATAGTTAGTATGGTCACTTCTTCTATTTTGCAAATATTGGTTTTGAGCGAAGCTTCCGGTTTGAAGTCCATATCGATCTTTTTGATAAGGGTCAGTTCATTTTGAGATTCCGTAGAGTGATATTCCACTTTGTCCATCGTCCGCCGGATTAGAAAGAGTCCTAATCCCTGTGTCAGCTGTTGGTCGAGCGATATAATGTTGTCAGCATCGGTGTTTCTTTCAGTGGGATCGAATGAAATACCATTGTCTATGATTCGGGCGGTGAGTATTCCGGGGGCAACAGAAGTTAGGAGTGTGATCTCACCTTCTTTGTTTGTCGGGTAACCGTGATGGATAATATTGGAGATGGCTTCTTCGATAGCGAGGTTAACACTCATTGTAATACTCGGCGGAAGTTGTAATGACATCCCTAATTCGTCGATGAATTGGGCAATTCTTGTGATTTCATCAGGTTGATTGTTGATGATAATTTCTTTTTCCATATTCTTTAAGTAGCGTGTCATATTTAAATTGGTATTGTTTGAATTGAATACTCGGACAAAGGTATTTGTTCCGATTAGAAGGAGGAAATTTGTACCTTCCAAAAGATTCCCATTTTAGTTGATTTTCTTAAAATGGGACGTTTTTTAAAGAAAGGAACTCCTCTTTCTTTTCTGAAAAAGTATACTTTTGCCCCTTTAAAAAAAAGGATGGTAAATGTCATAGTATTATGCATTGAATTATTGCTGGATGTTGTGGGTCTGGTATTGGGAATTATTGTTTTTTTCCGTTCTTCTGATAACAGACTCCAGAAAGCCTGGGGAATGCTTGCCATTATCCTGTCTCTTCTTTTGTTATGCGATAATCTCGAATGGATATGGCTTTTCAGCCAGGGGGGATCGAATGCGTTACCCCGCTTAACAGAAGTACCGATGAATCATCTTTCGTTGTGGCATATTGTCCGGGTGATTGTCTTACCAATCCTCAATATGCATTGCAGGACTTGTTGAATGACTTGAATACGAATGAGAACAGGCTCGATAAAGCTCTTCATTACGATGGCTTTTCCGGCTTTAGAGACTTTATCAATTTCCATCGTTTGCAGTATTTTAAAGAACAGGCCAGACTGCAGAAAGACCTTTCTGTGAAGGAACTGATGTTCATGAGCGGCTTTACTTCCCGTTCCAGTTTCTACCGCTATTTTGCGAATGTTGAAAAGATGTCCCCCGGTGAGTATATGGATATGCTGCATGCAGAAAATAAATAAGCCCGGCACAGTGTACCGGGCTTTATAATGATAATGTTCGGTTCTGATACCGAAGTTTATTTGGACAAGTCTCCTATTTCATCCAGGTTCTTCTGGATATCTTCGTCAGTCAATGCGTAGTTCACTAAATCGCCTGCCAGATACTTATCATAAGATGCCATGTCAATCAATCCATGTCCGGACAGGTTGAACAGAATCACTTTCTCTTCTCCGGTTTCCTTGCACTGGTTTGCTTCGCGTACGGCGGCGGCAATCGCGTGACAAGATTCCGGTGCCGGAATAATACCTTCCATCTGTGCGAACAGGCAGCCCGCTTCGAAAGATTCCAGCTGCTGGATATCTACTGCTTCCATCAGGTTGTCCTTCAGTAACTGTGAAACGATGACACCTGCGCCGTGATAGCGAAGACCGCCCGCATGGATATGGGCAGGGGCGAAGTTATGTCCTAATGTAAACATCGGGAGCAGCGGAGTGTATCCGGCCTCGTCACCGAAGTCGTATTGGAATTTACCGCGAGTCAGTTTGGGGCAGGAAGCAGGTTCGGCAGCAACGAAACGGGTCTTCTTTCCTTCCAGAATGTTGTGACGCATAAATGGGAAAGAGATACCTCCGAAGTTGGAACCACCTCCGAAACAACCGATTACCACATCCGGATATTCGCCTGCCATTTCCATTTGCTTTTCAGCTTCCAGACCGATGATTGTCTGATGGAGAGTTACGTGGCTGAGTACCGAACCGAGTGTATATTTACAGTTGGGAGTCATTTGCGCCAGTTCGATAGCTTCCGAAATGGCTGTACCCAGAGAACCCTGATACGTAGGGTGAGCAGTCAGGATATCTTTTCCCGCACGGGTAGACATTGACGGAGAAGGAGTCACCTGTGCACCGAAAGTCTGCATGATGCTGCGGCGGTAAGGTTTTTGCTCGTAGCTGATCTTTACCTGATAAACGGCAGCTTCGAGTCCGAATACTTTGGCTGCATAAGAAAGAGCGGCTCCCCATTGTCCTGCACCGGTCTCGGTGGTAACGTTCGTGACGCCTTCTTCTTTGCAATAGTATGCCTGAGCCAGCGCAGAGTTCAACTTATGAGAACCGATCGGGCTGACGCTTTCATTCTTGAAATAGATATGTGCCGGAGTCCCGAGCGCTTTCTCCAATCCGTAAGCGCGTACAAGCGGCGTACTGCGATAATATTTATACATTTCGCGTACATCTTCCGGTATTTCAATCCATGCGTCCGTCTGGTTAAGTTCCTGATGGCACAGTTCTTTGGCAAAGATTGGATACAGATCTTCCGCTTTCAGCGGTTGTTTGGTTCCCGGATGCAACGGAGGCATTGGCTTGTTCACCATGTCAGCCTGAATGTTGTACCAGTAATGTGGAATTTCTTCTTCCGGCAGGATATACCGTTTTCTTTTGTCACTCATGATATTGTGGTTTATTAGTTTTCTGCTGCCAAAAGTAGGCAAAATTTTTAATATTCGTGTAATTTTGTCAACAAAGAATGGAATCCGATTGTTATTTTAATTAAGTTTGCACGACATAGCAAAGACGACAATAAAAAATGTGATATGAAGATTTATCATAAATTTCTGTTATATCAGAATAAACTTCTGAAACCCTATATACGCATCATACTGGGGCTGGTAGAAGCACTCACGTATCTGGCATCTCTGTTGTTGATTGTCGGAGTAGTTTACGAACATGGTTTTCCCTTGTCCCCGGGGGAAGTAGAGCAGATACAGGTCTTGTATAAAGCTGTATGGATCATCTTCCTGATTGATGTCACATTGCATATTTCGCTGGAATACCGGAATACGAAAAAGCAATATCGAAGGCTGGCATGGATATTGAGCGGATTGCTCTATCTCACTCTGGTACCTGTCATCTTCCATCGTCCGGAGGAAGAAGGAGCGATTTTGCAGGTTTGGGAATTCCTTCACGGGAAGTTCTATCATTTGGTATTGTTGCTGATCTTTTCTCTGCTGAACTTATCCAATGGGCTGGTGCGTCTTTTAGGACGCCGCACGAATCCGTCTCTGATACTGGCTGTCAGCTTTCTGGCTATTATTCTGATCGGGACGGGATTGCTGATGCTTCCGCGATGTACGGTCAATGGCATCACCTGGGTCGATTCTCTGTTTACAGCGACCAGTGCCGTATGTGTGACGGGGTTGGTCCCGGTAGATGTATCCACCACTTTCACCACCAGCGGATTGGTTGTCATTATCCTGCTGATTCAGATTGGCGGACTGGGTGTGATGACATTGACCAGTTTCTTCGCCATGTTCTTTATGGGAAATACTTCCATTTACAATCAGCTTGTCGTACGTGATATGGTCAGTTCCAATTCGCTGGGGTCATTGCTGTCCACTTTGCTGTATATATTGGGATTTACGCTGGTGATCGAAGGGATAGGTATGATATCGATCTGGTTCAGCATTCACGGTACACTGGGGATGAATCTGGAAGAAGAGCTGGCTTTTGCCGCGTTCCACTCCATCTCTGCTTTCTGTAATGCGGGTTTTTCCACCCTTTCCGGTAACTTGGGAAATCCGATGGTGATGACTAACCACAACTGGTTGTTCATTTCCGTTTCCTTACTTATCATATTTGGAGGTATCGGTTTCCCGATTCTGGTTAATTTCAAAGATATCGTATTATACCATTTGCGCCGTTTCTGGAAGTTTGTACGTACCCGTAAACTGGAAAGGCATAAGGTGCAGCACCTCTATAACCTGAATACGAAAATCGTATTAATCATGACTTTCCTGCTTTTGCTGACCGGTACATTGGCTGTTGCTGCTTTTGAGTGGAATGCCTCTTTTGCCGGTATGCCTGTCGCCGATAAGTGGACGCAAGCTTTCTTTAATGCTACTTGTCCGCGAACAGCCGGTTTCAGCAGTGTCGATCTGGCATCCTTGAGTGTGCAGACTCTGCTGGTTTATCTTTTCTTAATGTGGGTCGGCGGTGGTTCGCAGTCTACGGCAGGCGGTGTCAAAGTGAATGCTTTTGCAGTAGTCGTGCTGAATCTTGTCGCTGTATTGCGGGGGAGTGAGCGGGTGGAAGTATTTGGCAGGGAACTGTCTCACGATTCTATCCGGCGTTCCAATGCGACGGTAGTCATGTCGCTGGGAGTACTGTTTCTCTTTATCTTTATATTGAGCATACTCGAGCCGGAGGCTTCTTTACTGGCGCTGACTTTCGAATGTGTTTCTGCCCTCAGTACGGTAGGATCGAGCTTGAATCTGACTCCTCAGCTGTGTGATGCGAGTAAGTTGCTGGTATCTTTGCTGATGTTTATCGGTCGTGTGGGGCTGATCACTCTGATGCTGGGAATCGTCAAACAGAAAAAGAATACAAAATACCGTTATCCGAGTGATAACATCATCATAAACTAACATCATGAAGTATATTATTATTGGTTTAGGAAATTACGGACATGTGCTTGCCGAGGAATTGTCGGCATTGGGACATGAGATTATTGGAGCGGATATCAGTGAAAGCCGTGTAGATTCAATCAAAGACAAGGTTGCTACCGCTTTTGTCATTGATGCTACGGACGAGCAGTCATTGTCGGTGCTGCCTTTGAATAGTGTAGATATCGTCATTGTTGCCATTGGTGAGAATTTCGGTGCCTCCATACGTGTTGTTGCATTGCTGAAGCAGAAAAAGGTATCGCGTATCTTTGCCCGTGCCATTGATGCGGTACACAAAGCGGTGCTGGAGGCTTTCAGTCTGGAGAAGATTCTGACACCGGAAGAGGATGCCGCCCGCAGCCTGGTGCAGTTGCTCGATTTTGGAGCGACGATGGAAGCGTTCCGTATCGACCAGGATTATTATGTGGTGAAGTTTACCGTTCCGAAGAAGTTTGTAGGATACTTTGTGAATGAACTGAATATGGATGAAGAGTTTCATCTGAAAGTTATCGCATTGAAGCGGGCGAACAGTGTCACTAATTGTCTGGGCATTTCTCTGACAGAGCTTCATGTCAAAAATGAGTTGCCCGGAGATGAAAAGGTGGAAGAAGGAGACGAACTGGTCTGCTACGGCAAATACCGTGATTTTCAGTCTTTCTGGAAAGCTATTTAAAGATACATCACGCTAAATAATAAATGAAATGCGATTAACCAACTTACTATTTACGACACTTTTACTATTTGTTTCCGTCTTTGCACGAAGTCAGAAGAGTAATGAATTTACAGTACTGCAATGGAATGTATGGCAGGAAGGTACGATGGTACCGGGAGGATATGACGCCATTGTCAATGAGATTGTTCGCCTGAAACCGGACTTTGTAACTTTCAGTGAAGTCAGGAATTACAATAAGACGAATTTCACAGCCCGCGTCTGTGCTTCGCTGAAAGAGAAGGGGCTTTCGTATTATTCTTTTTATAGTTATGACACGGGGCTGCTGAGCAAACATCCTATCACCGATTCCCTGACTGTTTTTCCCGAGAAAGACGATCACGGAAGTATCTATCGCCTGACCAGTTCGGTAAACGGGCATAAGGTAGCGGTTTACACGTCACATCTGGATTATCTGGATTGTGCATACTACAATGCCCGCGGCTATGACGGTTCTACCTGGAAGGAAATACCGTTGCCGGCATCGGTAGAAGAGATACTGAAAGTAAACGTTGCTTCCCAGCGTGACGATGCTATCCGTTTGTTTATCACTCAGGCTGAGAAAGACCTGGCAGCAGGGTATAAAGTGATTATCGGCGGTGACTTTAACGAACCGTCTTACCGTGACTGGATAGAAAAGAATAAAGATATGTACGATCACAATGGCTTCGTTGTGCCCTGGACGGTAACGACTTTGCTCGAAGAAGCCGGATTTGTAGATAGTTACCGTAAGATATATCCCAATCCTTTGACACATCCCGGCTTTACTTATCCTTCGGACAATCCGGCAAAAACTCCGGAGAAAATCACATGGGCTCCCAAAGCAGACGAGCGGGACCGGATCGACTTTATTTTCTATAAAGGCGAAGGACTGGATGCAAGGAAGGCGGTCATCTTCGGACCGAAAGGTTCTATTGTCCGCGCACAGCGCGTGCAGGAGACATCCAAAGATAAGTTCTTATTGCCGCTTGATGTATGGCCAACCGATCACAAAGGATTGTTGGTTACGTTTATCTGTAAATAATATCAGTAGCATCTATATTTTCTTCATCCTATATAAATAAAAACAAATATTATCTGTCACCTGTCACTGTTTTAGAGGTAACAGGTTGATTTTTAGGTATAAATATGGTGACGGCAACGAGTGACAGCAGTGTGATGGCAGAATTTGCCGTCACGCTACTGCCACTCGTTGTAGCTTAATTAGTTTCCACTGCTTGAAACTAGGGTTCCATCGGTGAGAAACTGTAGTTTCATCAGTAAGAAACCATAGTTCCAAAGGCTTGAAACCAAAAGTTTCGAGCGTATGAAACTAGAGTTTCAAGCAATGGGAACTATAGTTTCAAATAGGGAAACGAACTTGACTTGATATCAGTAGAAGTGCAGGAGGGAGCTAAGATGAAATAGCAACGTGAAGAGGTTGTGTCAAAACGCTGGCACAACCTTTTTTTATGCACAAAGCCCAGACTTTCACAAGCCCGGGCTTTGTTATTACCCAAAGTTTTTGTA
>NZ_FNNN01000001.1 GCF_900106755.1 Bacteroides faecis MAJ27 | reverse complement strand
AAGACGATGACGTTGATAGGATGCAGGTGTAAAGGTGGTAACATCAAAGCCGAGCATTACTAATTGCCCGTCCACTTTCTTCCGGCTTTGTACGGGTTGGATATATACGTTTAGCGAACGTATCAGCAAGTTCATTAAATTGGATTTTTGATATTTTACTTGAATTTTACTTTTCATCATGTCATAACCTTATTGAATTCATTCAGGTGGTTATAGCACGAGGGTTCCACCTCTTCCCATTCCGAACAGAGAAGTTAAGCCTCGTCACGCTGATGGTACTGCGTAACAGTGGGAGAGTAGGTAGCCGCCGTTTTTAAAGAAGCCCTTCCGGTAGAAATACCTGGAGGGCTTTCTTGTTTTTGATACCTTAGGGATACCTTCGGAATTTGTGGCATCATTTTTAACAGCAATAATCCTCATAATACCTATTAAAAAAGTGAATATTTACTGGTAATTTGTATGTTATGAGGATATTTATTTGTATCTTTGTCGCCCGAATTGTAATCTAACGATTAAAAAAAGAGAGAAGCTTTGGGAAAGTTTGATAAATACAAAATTGATTTGAAAGGCATGCAAACAGACTCTGCTAAGTATGAGTTTGTTTTGGATAACCTTTACTTCGCCCACATTGATGGTCCTGAAGTTCAGAAAGGAAAAGTAAATGTTACTTTGACTGTAAAAAGAACCTCTCGTGCTTTCGAATTGAGCTTTCAGACGGACGGTATGGTATGGGTACCATGCGACCGTTGTTTGGACGAAATGGAGCTACAGATCACATCATCTGATAAACTGATGGTGAAGTTTGGACATGAATATGCAGAAGAAGGTGATAACTTGATTGTAATCCCCGAAGAAGAGGGAGAAATCAATGTAGCATGGTTCATGTATGAATTTGTGGCGCTTTCCATCCCTATGAAGCATGTACATGCTCCGGGTAAGTGCAACAAAGCTGTTACTAGTAAGTTGAGTAAGCATCTCAAAACAGATGCTAATGAAGATAGCGATGAAGTCTTTGACACAGGTGGAGATGATATCGTAGTAGAGGAGGAAATGGAGGAACAAATTGATCCCCGTTGGAATGAATTAAAAAAAATATTAGATAATAATTAAAGTTTTAAGAAAATGGCACATCCTAAGAGAAGACAATCAAAAACAAGAACAGCAAAGAGAAGAACTCATGATAAGGCAGTAGCTCCTACATTGGCTATTTGTCCGAATTGCGGAGAATGGCATGTTTACCACACTGTATGTGGCGCATGTGGTTACTACAGAGGTAAGCTCGCTATCGAAAAAGAAGCAGCTGTATAATTAGTACAGTATACTCAAGACAGCCGAGGGGGAAAACTCTCCGGCTGCTTTAAGTATTATAGTATTGCTAATTTAAAATAGGTTTGATGGAAAAAATAAATGCAGTAATCACAGGAGTTGGAGGCTATGTACCCGATTATATCTTGACTAATGAAGAGATATCAAGAATGGTAGATACCAACGACGAATGGATTATGACTCGTATCGGAGTAAAGGAAAGACATATTCTGAATGAGGAAGGATTAGGTAGCTCATACATGGCACGCAAGGCTGCCAAGCAGTTGATGAAAAAGACTGGAGCCAATCCTGACGATATCGATTTGGTTATTGTTGCTACCAGTACTCCTGACTATCACTTCCCTTCTACAGCTTCTATTCTTTGCGATAAACTCGGACTGAAAAATGCGTTTGCTTTCGACTTGCAAGCTGCATGTAGTGGCTTTCTGTATCTGATGGAAACTGCTGCGAATTTCATTCGTTCGGGAAGATATAAGAAAATTATCATTGTCGGTGCCGATAAGATGTCGTCAATGGTTAACTATACAGATCGTGCTACTTGCCCTATCTTTGGTGACGGTGCTGCTGCTTTTATGCTGGAGCCCACTACGGAAGATCTGGGTATCATGGATTCGATACTGAGAACAGATGGTAAAGGTCTGCCTTTCCTCCATATGAAAGCTGGTGGTTCGGTTTGTCCTCCGTCTTATTTCACAGTAGACAATAAAATGCACTATCTGCACCAGGAAGGAAGAACAGTGTTCAAATATGCAGTTTCAAGTATGTCGGATGTATCTGCTGCAATCGCAGAAAAGAATGGTCTGACAAAAGATAACATTGACTGGGTGGTTCCCCATCAGGCGAATGTTCGTATCATCGAAGCTGTGGCTCATCGCATGGAACTCCCAATGGATAAAGTGCTGGTGAATATTGAACATTATGGTAACACAAGTGCCGCCACACTTCCCCTGTGTATCTGGGATTATGAAGATAAACTCAAGAAAGGTGATAACATTATATTTACAGCATTCGGCGCCGGATTTACATGGGGTGCGGTTTATGTAAAATGGGGTTATGACGGAAAAAAGGAATCGTAACGTAAGTTACTGAACTATAACACAAAAAACGCATCTTATTTCGATTCGATGCGTTTTTTTGTCTCAACCAATAAAATAAAGAGAAATGCATAAAGCAGGTTTTGTGAACATCGTAGGGAACCCGAATGTCGGAAAATCGACATTGATGAATGCTTTGGTGGGAGAACGTATATCAATTGCCACCTTCAAAGCACAGACTACCCGTCACCGGATTATGGGAATTTATAATACGGATGATATGCAGATTGTTTTTTCTGATACTCCGGGAGTATTGAAACCTAACTATAAGTTGCAGGAGTCGATGCTGAACTTCTCGACTTCCGCACTGACGGATGCGGATGTACTGCTTTATGTGACCGACGTGGTGGAAACGCCGGACAAGAACAACGAGTTTATGGGAAAGGTGCGTCAGATGACCGTCCCTGTCCTGTTGCTTATAAACAAAATAGACCTCACGGATCAGGAGAAGCTAATAAAGTTGGTCGAAGAGTGGAAGGAGTTGCTTCCACAGGCTGAGATTATTCCTATTTCCGCCGCATCAAAGTTCAATGTGGACTATGTGATGAAGCGTATTCAGGAATTATTGCCCGATTCTCCTCCTTACTTCGGCAAAGACCAGTGGACGGATAAGCCTGCCCGCTTCTTTGTGAATGAAATTATCCGTGAAAAGATCCTGCTATACTATGACAAAGAGATCCCCTATTCGGTGGAAGTAGTGGTAGAGGAATTTAAAGAGGAAGCGAAAAAGATCCATATCCGGGCGGTGATTTATGTGGAACGGGACTCGCAAAAAGGAATTATTATCGGCAAGCAAGGAAAAGCTCTGAAGAAAGTGGCTACCGAGGCACGCCGGGAATTGGAACGTTTCTTTGGAAAGACTATTTTCCTGGAAACCTATGTGAAGGTTGATAAAGATTGGCGCAGTTCGGATAAGGAACTGCGGAACTTTGGTTATCAGTTAGATTAAGAGTATTCATGCGACTGGGATAGTCGTGAAAAAACAAGGTATTGAGCTATGAATAATTTAGTTGCAATTGTAGGACGCCCCAATGTGGGCAAGTCTACCTTATTTAACCGTCTGACGAAAACTCGTCAGGCTATTGTGAATGAAGAAGCGGGGACGACCCGCGACAGGCAGTATGGCAAGTCCGAATGGCTGGGCCGTGAGTTCTCCGTGGTAGATACCGGCGGATGGGTGGTGAATTCTGATGATATCTTTGAAGAGGAAATCAGGAAGCAAGTATTGCTGGCAGTAGAAGAAGCGGACGTTATTCTGTTTGTAGTGGATGTGATGAACGGAGTGACGGATCTGGATATGCAGGTGGCGGCTATCTTGCGGCGTGCCAATAGTCCGGTGATTATGGTGGCCAATAAAACGGATAATAATGAATTGCAATATAACGCTCCTGAGTTTTATAAATTAGGATTGGGCGATCCGTATTGTATCTCTGCTATCACAGGAAGTGGTACAGGTGATTTGATGGACTTGATTGTCAGTAAATTCAGTAAAGAGAATTCAGAAATTCTGGACGATGATATCCCTCGCTTCGCTGTAGTGGGACGTCCGAATGCAGGAAAATCTTCTATTGTAAACGCGTTTATCGGAGAAGACCGTAACATCGTGACGGAGATTGCCGGAACAACCCGCGACTCTATCTATACACGTTACAACAAATTCGGTTTCGATTTTTATCTGGTAGATACAGCCGGTATCCGTAAAAAGAATAAGGTGAACGAGGATCTGGAATATTATTCGGTAGTTCGTTCGATTCGTTCGATTGAGAACGCGGATGTCTGTATTTTGATGCTCGATGCAACGAGAGGCGTTGAGAGCCAGGATTTGAATATCCTTTCTCTGATACAGAAAAATCAGAAAGGCTTGGTGGTTGTGATTAATAAGTGGGATCTTATAGAGGATAAAACGGCGAAAATGATGAAAGAGTTCGAGGCAACTATCCGTTCACGCTTTGCTCCGTTTGTGGATTTTCCGATTATATTTGCTTCTGCATTGACCAAACAGCGTATCCTGAAAGTGCTTGAAGAAGCTCGTAGCGTATATGAAAACCGTACAACAAAGATACCGACTGCCCGCTTGAATGAAGAAATGCTTCCGCTGATCGAGGCATATCCGCCCCCATCAAATAAAGGTAAGTATATCAAGATTAAATATATCACGCAGTTGCCGAATACCCAGGTGCCTTCTTTTGTCTATTTTGCAAATCTGCCGCAGTATGTGAAAGAACCGTACAAGCGTTTCTTGGAAAACAAAATGCGTGAGAAGTGGAATCTTACCGGTACACCGATCAATATTTATATCCGACAGAAATAAAGGTATATTCATATGAATAAAAAGAAATCGCCCGGCAGTGGAATGTTGCCGGGCGATTTATCTTTTATACTGAACAGATCTCCGTTTTGTTTTGAACCGGTGATTCGCAAAGATTATTCGTCTTTGTTTAACTGGAAATCTTTACGGCGCAATACGAAGCTGTTACTCAGATATTTCTCACGCACGATCTTGTTTTCAGCCAGCTCTTCCGGTGTGCCCTGAAACAGGATCTTTCCTTCAAACAGCAGATAAGCGCGGTCGGTGATACTTAATGTTTCCTGTACATTGTGGTCGGTAATCAGGATGCCGATATTTTTATCCTTTAGCTTCCATACAATTTGCTGGATATCTTCTACCGCGATAGGGTCGACTCCGGCAAATGGTTCATCAAGCATGATGAACTTCGGGTCGATGGCAAGACACCGGGCGATTTCCGTACGGCGGCGTTCACCTCCGGACAGTTGGTTACCTTTGTTCTTGCGTACCTTTTGAAGACGGAACTCTGCAATCAGGCTTTCGAGCTTCTCCTTCTGATAATCCTTAGGCTTATTGGTCATCTCGAGTACAGAAGCGATATTGTCTTCTACACTCATCTGACGGAATACGGAGGCTTCCTGTGCAAGGTACCCGATACCCGTCTGCGCCCGTTTGTATACTGGAAATTTGGTAATCTCAAGGTCGTCGAGGAAGATCCGGCCTTCATTAGGCGTGATCAGTCCTACGGTCATATAGAATGAAGTCGTCTTACCGGCACCGTTCGGTCCCAGCAAACCTACAATTTCACCTTGCTTCACGTCAATGGATACATGGCTTACAACGGTTCGTTTTCCGTACTTTTTAACCAGGTCTTCCGTGCGAAGCACCATCTTGCTTTCTTCCATATTCTAGTTATTTTGCGGCAAATGTAGTAAAAATAAGCTGAAATAATGTACATTTGCAGACAAATAGTGTGAGTTATGATAAAAGCATTGAGAACCGTCGGACGATATATCATGCTGATGGGACGTACTTTTTCCCGTCCCGAGCGTATGCGTATGTTTTTCCGGCAATACCTTAACGAGATGGAGCAACTGGGTGTAAACTCCATCGGTATCGTGTTGTTGATTTCGTTTTTCATCGGCGCGGTGATTACCATTCAGATTAAATTGAACATTGAAAGTCCATGGATGCCTCGCTGGACAGTGGGGTATGTGACACGTGAAATCATGTTGCTGGAATTTTCCTCTTCTATTATGTGTCTCATCTTGGCGGGAAAGGTTGGCTCGAACATCGCTTCGGAACTGGGAACGATGCGGGTGACGCAACAGATTGACGCGCTCGAGATCATGGGTATTAATTCTGCCAATTATCTGATATTACCCAAAATTACGGCAATGGTGACTGTGATTCCTGTATTGGTGACATTTAGTATTTTTGCCGGAATCATTGGAGCCTTTTGTACTTGTTGGTTTGCGGGTGTGATGAATGCAGTTGATTTGGAATATGGATTGCAGTATATGTTTGTCGAATGGTTTATCTGGGCGGGTATCATCAAATCCCTCTTCTTTGCCTTTATTATCGCGAGTGTTTCTGCCTTCTTCGGTTATACGGTAGACGGCGGTTCGATTGCCGTGGGAAAGGCTTCTACGGATGCTGTGGTAAGCAGTAGTGTGTTAATTCTGTTTGCAGATTTGGTATTAACTAAACTTTTGATGGGATGATTGACGTTAGAGGACTTTATAAATCATTTGAAGATAAGACGGTATTGAGTGATATCAATGCCTCTTTTGAGAATGGGAAGACAAACTTGATTATCGGTCAGAGTGGGTCCGGTAAAACGGTATTGATGAAATGTATCGTAGGATTACTTACTCCCGAGAAGGGGGAAGTGCTTTATGACGGACGTAATCTTGTCCTGATGGGTAAGAAGGAGAAAAAGATGCTTCGCAAGGAGATGGGGATGATTTTTCAGAGTGCTGCCCTTTTCGACTCGATGTCGGTGCTGGATAATGTGATGTTCCCGCTGAATATGTTTAGTAATGATACATTGCGCGATCGTACCAAACGTGCCATGTTCTGTCTGGAACGTGTGAATCTGACTGAAGCAAAAGATAAATTTCCGGGTGAAATCAGTGGTGGTATGCAGAAGCGTGTGGCTATTGCCCGTGCTATCGCATTGAACCCGCAGTACCTGTTCTGTGATGAGCCGAACTCCGGACTGGACCCAAAAACGTCATTAGTTATCGATGATCTCATTCATGACATTACTCAGGAGTATAATATGACGACTATTATCAATACCCATGATATGAACTCTGTGTTGGGGATTGGGGAGAAAGTGATTTATATTTATGAAGGACACAAGGAATGGGAAGGAACGAAAGATGATATCTTTACTTCTACCAATGAAAGGCTGAATAACTTTATCTTTGCTTCTGACCTGCTCCGCAAGGTGAAGGATGTGGAAGTACAGAGCATGGAAGGTTGATTGGAAATAAATAAAAGGACATAAAAAAACTTCTGTCATCAGGTGGCAGAAGTTTCTTTTTTTCTTAGCTATATTAGCGTCGGCAATTAAGCTCTGGGTCTAGCTTCTTTAACTACCATTGTACGGCCCATGTATTCAGCACCGTTCAATTCTGCGATTGCTTTAGCAGCTGCAGCGTCGTCTTCCATTTCAATGAAAGCAAATCCTTTGGATTTACCGGTTTCACGATCCATAACTACTTTAACTGATGATACTGCTCCGTAATCTTCCATCACTTGTTGCAGATCTCCTTCCTTAACACGGTAGTTAAGGTTTCCAACATAAATGTTCATAATGAAAATGATAAAAAAATAAATAAATGAATAAAACTCTCTGGATAGATGGTTACTAATAAAAAGATTAAAACGACAGAGAGTTTACAAATGCGTTTTCGAAACAGAAGTAAAAACCTTGTAATCAAATCGAGAAACTAATGGTCCATCAATCCGCAGCAAAGAAAAGAATAATTTTTGGATTGACCATCTTTTTCTTACTTTAATTTGCAGACAATGAGAAAAAAAGAAGGATGTGTGGTTAGCGAACCATTGCCTGTCATGCAATTGTCATTTATATATTCCATAATAGATGCGAAATAAATCTGCAATGTCTTTTGAAAATTGAAAGATTAGCACTAATTTTGCACCCTCGTTTGAGTTAGAACAAAGTATAAATCAAATAAATAATTGTCAGAATGAACGTTTCATTACAAAACATTGACAAAGTAAGCGCACAGCTTACTGTAAAGCTTGAGAAAGCCGACTATCAGGAGAAAGTAGACAAATCGTTGAAATCATTCCGCCAGAAGGCGCAGATGCCGGGATTCCGTAAAGGAATGGTTCCGATGAGCCTGGTTAAGAAGATGTATGGTAAATCAGTGATTGCAGAAGAAGTGAATAAAGTATTGCAAGAAGCTGTTTACAACTATATTAAAGAAAATAAGGTGAACATGCTGGGCGAACCGTTGCCTAACGAAGAAAAACAGCAGATGATCGACTTCGATACAATGGAAGAATTCGAATTTGTATTCGATATCGCTCTGGCACCTGAATTTAAAGCAGAAGTAAGTGCTAAAGATAAAGTAGATTACTATACAATCGAAGTATCGGATGAAATGATCGATAACCAGGTGAAGATGTATACTCAACGTACTGGTAAATACGATAAAGTAGACGCTTACGAAGATAACGATATGCTGAAAGGCCTGTTGGCTCAGCTGGATGAAGAAGGTAATACGAAAGAAGGCGGTATTCAGGTAGAAGGTGCAGTATTGATGCCTTCTTATATGAAGAACGACGATCAGAAAGCAATCTTCGCTAATGCAAAAGTAAACGATGTATTGGTATTCAATCCGAATGTTGCTTACGACGGACATGCTGCTGAACTTGGCTCTCTGCTGAAGATCGACAAGGAAATCGCTAAAGACGTGAAGTCTGATTTCAGTTTCCAGGTAGAAGAAATCACTCGTTTTGTACCGGGTGAACTGACTCAGGAAGTATTTGACCAGGCATTTGGTGAAGGTGTAGTGAAGACTGAAGAAGAATTCCGCGCTAAGATCAAAGAAGAAATCGCAGCAAGATTTGTGGCTGACAGTGATTATAAATTCCTGATCGACATTCGTAAAGTGATGATGGACAAAGTAGGCAAGCTGGAATTCTCTGATGCATTGCTGAAACGTATCATGTTACTGAACAACGAAGAAAAAGGTGAAGAATATGTAGCTGAGAACTACGATAAGAGCATCGAAGAACTGACTTGGCACCTGATCAAGGAACAGTTGGTAGAGGCAAACGATATCAAAGTAGAACAGGAAGATGTGCTGAAGATGGCGAAAGAAACAACGAAAGCACAGTTTGCTCAATACGGAATGTTGTCTGTACCTGAAGACGTACTTGACAACTATGCACAGGAAATGTTGAAGAAGAAAGAGACAATCAACAATCTGGTAAGCCGCGTAGTAGAAGTGAAGTTGGCTGCAGCCCTGAAAGCTCAGGTAACTTTGGAGAACAAGAGCGTTTCTATGGAAGAGTTCAATAAAATGTTTGAATAATCGTTCGGTTGAATAGAACATAAAGTCACAGAAACACAGAGTTTTTATAAAATTATAACTCTGTGTTTTTTTGTGTCTATGTGTTCTTTTTCGTTTCTTTGCACTTACGTTTATTATAAATTTAATTAGAAAGGAACCATAACATGGATGATTTTAGAAAATACGCAACCAAGCATTTAGGAATGAATGGCATGGTGCTGGACGATGTGATTAAATCGCAAGCCGGGTATTTGAATCCCTATATTCTCGAAGAGAGACAGCTGAATGTAACTCAGCTCGATGTATTCTCCCGACTGATGATGGACCGCATTATTTTTCTGGGTACACAAGTAGATGACTATACGGCAAATACGCTTCAGGCGCAGTTGCTCTATCTGGACTCTGTAGACCCGGGCAAGGATATTTCCATCTATATCAATTCTCCGGGTGGCAGTGTATATGCCGGACTGGGTATTTATGATACCATGCAGTTTATCTCAAGTGATGTTGCGACGATCTGTACAGGTATGGCAGCTTCGATGGCTGCTGTATTGCTGGTAGCTGGTGCTGAAGGTAAACGTTCGGCGTTGCCGCATTCACGCGTTATGATTCACCAGCCGATGGGAGGTGCTCAGGGACAGGCTTCGGATATTGAAATCACAGCCCGTGAGATTCAGAAATTGAAGAAAGAACTTTATACGATTATCGCCGATCATTCGCACACAGACTTCGATAAAGTATGGGCCGACTCAGACCGTGATTACTGGATGACAGCTCAGGAAGCGAAAGAATACGGTATGATTGATGAGGTATTGATTAAAAAATAAAAATGGCTGATTCAAAGACAAAGAAAAAGTGTAGCTTCTGCGGTCGGTCGGAGAATGAGGTCGGATTCCTGATTACAGGAATGAACGGCTATATCTGCGACAGCTGCGCTACTCAGGCTTATGAGATAACTCAGGAAGCACTGGGTGAAAGCAGAAAAGGCGCCGGAGCTACCAAACTCAATTTAAAAGAACTGCCCAAACCGGTAGAAATAAAGAAATTCCTCGATCAGTACGTAATTGGACAAGACGACGCGAAGCGTTTTCTTTCGGTATCGGTTTACAACCACTATAAGCGCCTTTTGCAAAAAGACAGTGGCGATGATGTAGAGATTGAAAAATCAAACATTATCATGGTGGGAAGTACCGGAACCGGAAAAACCCTCTTGGCGCGTACAATTGCCAAGTTGCTTCATGTTCCGTTTACGATTGTAGATGCTACGGTGTTGACGGAAGCCGGTTATGTGGGTGAAGATATTGAAAGCATCCTGACTCGTTTGCTTCAGGTGGCAGATTATAATGTACCGGAAGCTGAACAGGGAATTGTGTTTATTGATGAGATAGACAAGATTGCCCGTAAAGGAGATAATCCTTCCATTACCCGCGACGTAAGCGGGGAGGGAGTACAGCAGGGGTTGCTGAAATTGCTCGAAGGTTCGGTTGTGAACGTTCCCCCTCAGGGAGGCCGTAAGCATCCCGACCAGAAAATGATTCCGGTGAATACTAAAAATATTCTCTTTATCTGCGGAGGTGCTTTCGATGGCATTGAAAAGAAAATTGCCCAACGGCTGAATACACATGTGGTAGGCTATACCGCTTCACAGAAGACAGCTGTAATTGATAAGAATAATATGATGCAGTATATTGCTCCTCAGGATTTGAAGTCATTCGGACTGATTCCCGAAATTATCGGTCGTCTTCCGGTGCTGACTTATCTGAATCCGCTGGATCGTAATGCACTCCGTGCTATTCTTACCGAACCGAAAAACTCTATCATCAAACAATATATCAAATTGTTTGAAATGGATGGTATCAAGCTGACATTTGAGGATTCTGTTTTCGAATATATCGTTGACAAGGCCGTAGAATATAAGCTGGGTGCCCGTGGATTGCGTTCTATTGTGGAAACGATCATGATGGATGTCATGTTTGAAATCCCTTCAGAAAGCAAGAAAGAGTATAAGGTAACGTTGGATTATGCAAAACAACAGCTGGAAAAAGCGAATATGGCAAGGCTGCAAACTGCTTAATATCAAATAGTAAGGCTACTGGAAATGATTGTTTCTGTTTTTTCTTGAAAATATTAGTCGTATTTTGCTTGGTAATTACGAAGTTGTTTATAACTTTGTTTGGCTCTCTTGCAATAGAGGGCTTTACTTAAAGTTAAACCATGAACTGAATAAAACAACCTAAGTTAAGATGGCAGGGAAGATTAATTTAACAGATGAACTGAAAAAGTATTTCGGATTTAATAAGTTCAAGGGAAACCAGGAAGCAATCATTCAGAATTTGCTCGATGGTAAAGATACCTTTGTACTAATGCCTACCGGTGGCGGAAAATCTTTATGCTATCAGTTACCTTCGCTCTTGATGGAAGGTACGGCAATTGTTATTTCTCCGCTCATTGCGTTGATGAAGAATCAGGTGGATGCAATGCGTAATTTCAGTGAAGAGGATGGCATCGCCCATTTTATAAATTCTTCATTAAATAAAGGTGCAATAGACCAAGTCAGGTCTGACATCCTTGCCGGAAAAACAAAATTGCTATATGTGGCTCCTGAGTCGTTGACAAAGGAAGAAAATGTAGATTTTTTGCGTTCGGTGAAAATTTCGTTCTATGCGGTAGACGAAGCTCATTGTATTTCCGAATGGGGACATGACTTCCGTCCGGAGTATCGGCGGATTCGTCCGATCATTAACGAAATAGGGAAAGCTCCCTTGATTGCACTTACTGCAACAGCAACACCGAAGGTACAGCACGATATCCAGAAAAATCTGGGGATGGTGGATGCTCAGGTTTTTAAATCGTCGTTCAACCGTCCGAACCTTTATTATGAGGTACGCGCAAAGACTAATAATATTGATAAAGATATCATTAAGTTCATCAAGAATAATTCGGAAAAGTCGGGTATTATTTATTGCCTGAGCCGGAAGAAAGTAGAAGAACTTGCTGAGATTCTTCAGGCAAACGGAATCAATGCGCGTCCTTATCATGCAGGTATGGACTCTATGACGAGAACGAAGAACCAAGATGATTTCCTGATGGAAAAGGTGGAAGTGATTGTAGCTACCATCGCTTTCGGTATGGGAATTGACAAGCCGGATGTACGGTTTGTAATCCATTACGATATCCCCAAAAGTCTGGAAGGGTATTACCAGGAGACAGGACGTGCCGGCAGAGACGGCGGCGAAGGCCAGTGCCTGACTTTTTATACAAACAAAGACCTGCAGAAACTGGAAAAGTTCATGCAGGGAAAACCTGTGGCAGAACAGGAAATAGGCAAGCAGCTTCTGTTGGAAACCGCTGCTTATGCCGAATCTTCCGTGTGCCGGCGCAAGACATTGCTGCATTATTTCGGTGAAGAATATACGGAAGAAAATTGTGGAAATTGTGACAACTGTTTAAACCCTAAAAAACAAGTGGAGGCTCAAGAGTTATTGTGTGCCGTGATTGAAGCGATTATCGCGGTGAAAGAAAATTTTAAGGCAGATTATATCATAGACATACTACAAGGTAGAGAAACGTCGGAAGTACAGGCTCATTTGCACGAAGATCTGGAAGTATTCGGTTCGGGTATGGGCGAAGAAGACAAAACATGGAATGCGGTGATTCGACAAGCGTTGATTGGCGGTTACTTGAGCAAAGATGTGGAGAATTATGGTCTACTGAAGGTAACGGAAGAAGGACACAAATTCCTGAAGAAACCAAAATCATTCAAGATTACTGAAGATAATGATTTTGAAGAAACGGAAGAAGAAGTACCGGCACGTGGCGGTGGTTCTTGTGCGGTGGACCCGGCTCTTTACTCAATGCTGAAGGACTTGCGGAAGAAGCTTTCCAAGAAGCTGGAGGTTCCTCCATATGTTATTTTCCAGGATCCGTCGTTGGAAGCAATGGCTACCATCTATCCGGTGACACTGGATGAACTGCAGAATATCCCGGGCGTAGGTGCCGGAAAAGCAAAACGCTATGGTGAAGAGTTTTGTAAACTGATCAAGCGTCATTGCGAAGAGAATGAAATTGAACGTCCGGAAGATTTGCGTGTACGTACGGTTGCTAATAAATCGAAAATGAAAGTGGCTATCATTCAGGCTATTGATCGTAAAGTGGCATTGGACGATATCGCTCTTTCCAAAGGAATTGAGTTTGGTGAGCTATTGGATGAGGTGGAAGCGATCGTTTACTCCGGAACCAAACTGAATATTGATTACTTCCTGGAAGAAATTATGGATGAAGACCATATGCTCGATATCTATGATTATTTCAAGGAATCTACGACAGACAAAATTGATGATGCTCTTGATGAACTGGGTGATGAATTTACCGAAGAGGAAGTCCGACTGGTGAGAATCAAGTTCATCTCTGAAATGGCTAATTAAAAAAGCGAAAAAAATAGGCGTGCAGGTATGCTGTTTTGAATAAAAACCGTATGTTTAGATTGGGTACTGTTTGTCAGTAACTTACAAAGTTAGTTCCTCAAATTTGTACTTATCTTGCCTTGTTTGAACGACACAAAGATAGGATTAATTATGTATAAGGCATAATTTTGAGATTAGAATTTTAGTCTGCATTTAGATGTGACAATTCATATTTAGATAAAAAGCCAGCTATCATCTCGATAACTGGCTTTTAATTTTTAATCATTTATTTGCTTAGTATATCTTCATAATACTCGGCAAAGTTCTCTGCATAATTCTTAGCTTCGGGACTTCCTTTAGTTTATGTACATCTTTATCCATTATTCTGCTTATACGCTATCTACCACCTTGACATTTTCTTCCAATACAAACACATACCTCAATAATCCAGAATGTATCTTTTACATTAGATTGGACAGATTCTTATCAGTACCTTTGCTGTAGATAAATCAATTACCAACCTATTTATTTCCACACAAATATGCAAGTAGCACCAAAGAAGACTAACACAATTCATTATTTACCACAAGAGATTAGAGAAACTAGATTAACAGAGGTTACATACCTACCTATTACAAGGGAAATGTTAGAACAACTATTCTCAAATTCAGCTAAGAAGAATAAACATAACTTAGTTAAGAAGAGAAGAAGATGAACTAAAAAGGCGACATATGATAGATAGTTCAAATGCCGCCTTCTTGTATAATAGATAATTAGTTGAATCAGTTTTTAAGGGTGCAATTAATTTGTCCCCTTTTTATTCGTTCATATATTAATGCATCTATTAAATCTAAGTTTTTTGATAAAAAGATATTATTCATATAATTAATAATTATTATATTTGTAATTGAATTAGTAAAACAGAAGCGTTATGCTACCTTGTTGCAAAATGTGGGAAATTATTCAAAGGGGCAAAGATAGCATTACAGTTTCACGCTTCGATGTATTGTATTGATGTTCTTGTAGAAACTGAAGAACGGAAAATTTTGATAATATGAAAAAACTACTATCAATTACAATGTTGCTCATATCTTCAATAGTGATTTATGCGCAAGAAGACGTTACTAAATTTCTAGGTATTCCTGTGGATGGGAGTAAATCTGAAATGATTCAGAAATTAAAAGCTAAAGGTTATACAAGCAGTCAACACAATAAGGATATTCTAGTTGGTGAGTTTAATGGTACGGATGTCAATATACATATTGCCACAAACAACAATAAGGTTTGTCGAATAATGGTTTGCGATGCTAATAACATTGATGAAAGGTCTATTCAAATAAGGTTCAATAAACTTTGTGAGCAGTTTAAAAATAATTCTAAGTATCTTTCATTGGAGGAGAATCAGACTATATCCGAAGATGAAGATATTTCTTATGAAATGACTGTGCATAAGAAACGTTATGAAGCTATTTTTTATCAAAAAACAGATACTATTGCTGTTGCGAAAATGTTAATGTCAGCTCTATCGCCTAAATATACAACCGAGCAGCTTGCAAATCCAACAGAAGAATTACAATCAGAAATGGTTAAACTTTCCATAGAGTATTTAATGAAGAGACCTGTTTGGTTTATGATTTCTGATTTTCAAGGAAAATATTACATAACAATGTACTATGATAATGAATACAATAGGGCAAATGGTGAAGATTTATAATTAGATTATGAAAAAGGTATTAATATTTATTGCAGGCATTGTTACAGGTGCTATTTTAATGCTTGTTATTGCTGCACTTATTGGAAATTCGTCAAATGGAGAATCTTCAAATAATGGAATGACATTCTTTGAAAAAGAAGGGGATTGCATTAGTGAAAATAATTTTGAGGTCTTTCAGGTTCTTGATTCAGGTGACGCTTTAGCTAATGAAATTGACGAACTCTCAATATCAACAGGACTAATGGTTTTATTTTTGTGTGATGAAGGGAAATCGTATTATGACGACCAAGTTATCAAAGTTCCTGAAGGAAAATGTGCAAAGCAGATTGGGACATTCAAATACTCAACAAAGGCAGGTTTTGATAAGACTGTTCCTATTGTAAGCATACTCAATAAATAGGATAAAAAAATAAAGCGTGTATGAGGGGCATTAATTTGCACCCTTCTGTAAAAAAAAGCAGCAAATGAATGTTACTTCAAATGCTGCCTTTCTTCTTTTTGATTATATGTTATTGTTTACCTTCCCCATTTAGGATTTGTTCTTTGGTAGGATTATAGCCATTAGAATATGTTAAGAAAGTACCTTGATATGAAGTTAATGCTTGCTTTAAAGGAGTGAAATCTTTTAACTTGTAACACCCTTTTATTTTGAATTCACTACCTTCTACAGTTTCTAAATTTGTTAACGCACTAATATCAGATAATCCCCAAAAACTATCTTCAATTTCAATAGTGAAATCACCTTTTATTTGTCTCAAATTCTCCAATCCTGCAAAAGATGTAAACTTGGAAAAATCACCATAGTTAATACTCATTCGAAAACCACCAATGGATGATAAATTGTTGAAGCCTTGAAAGGATTGTATATTGCTAAAACTGGTATAAGTGCTAACACTACCAGCAGAACTCACACCTGTTCCCCATATTAATCTTCCACCAATTGTAGTCAAACTTTCGAATCCTGTGAAAGATTGCAAATTATTTCTTTCACTTCCACCAATATCAAATATCAAATCTCCTCCCACAAATGACAAATTTCTAAGAGGTTCAAAAGATTCTATACCAGAACAGTCGATTCTTAAATCCTTACCAACATAAGTAATCGCAGAAAGACCATTCAGAATTTCTTGTGCATTTATACTCCCAACTTTTGATGCCGCTACTCCAATATATAATTTTTCATCAATCCTTTTTAACTTGGGGGCATTGAGGATTGTATAGGATTTACATTCAAAACCTCCCAATTTTTCAAGATTTTCAAGAACAAGATTCATCCGATTTCTATTTCCCATATAGAAACCATTTCTCATATAGATATAACCATTTATCTGCTTTAGGGTAGGTAATTCAATTGTATTTAATTGAGCAATTTCGTACTCTGGAGCATATATTTCAAAGTTACCACCTATGCTTGCTAGATTAGTTAAATTGTTTAAAGAGGAAAGTTTCTTAAATGATATATACTTATCATTTCCTTCAGAAGAAATTTTAAAGTTCCCTCCAATAGTAGTTAATCTTTCCAACCCTTCAAATGATTCTAATTCGTTAAACGAAGTATAGTAATAAGGAGAATTTTGATATCGAAAATATCCTAATCCAATGAGTTGGAAATTGCCACCTATCTTCTTAAGATTTTCTAATCCTTTAAAGTCCTTTAGCTGTGAAAAATTACTATTTACAGTAGATTTTTCACCGTTATATGGTAATCTGTCTTTCATTATAAAATCTCCACCAATCTCTTCAAGATTATCTAGCCCATTAAAAGACTCTATTCTATTGAAATTATTCAGCGATTCAATCACAAAATCCCCTTGTATTTTTCTCAATTGATTCAGTCCATTAAAGTTCTCAATATCACAATTATTGAGTAGTAAGTCTCCATTAATTTGTGTAATTGAGTTTAAAACCTCTAAAGAGGTTATCATATCTTCTTTGTTATTATTAAAACAAAGAATATCAAGATTTCCATTTATTTGTTTATATCCTCTTTCCCCTATCTCTTGCAATTTCCGATTTCCCCGAATAGAAATATTTCCTTCATGAATGTATGATTCTTGTTCAACTGTAATAATTGATTCCGTTTCTTCATTTTCACTAATAATTTTTATTTCTCCAGTCCGCTTATCACCATTGTTTTCAGATATAAAGAAAGATAAGATATCTTCTCTAAAGCCTCTTGTTTGTGGTTGAGTTATCCATTCTTTTGCATCTCCAAGAATTTCCACTGTATAATTAGTATTGGTGGACAAGGAAACGGAGATTTCTCCACCTTTAGGATAAGTATGATATGTTTTGCTGCTAGGCGACAAGCTTGGTACACCTAATTGACTAATGAATACAGTGTCCGCTACATTACTCTGTGTATGTTTGATTGCAACTTTGGCAGAACGTTCATAAGTAGAGGTATTCTCATTTATTTTTAGATAGACTTTATGAGAAGTAAGACCTCTAGTTTGAGTAGTAGTTATATTCTCTATCCATTTACTTGCAGCACTGGGAATAGAAACATTAAAATCAATATTTGAGTTTACTTCAAATTCAATTGTATTTTCTTTTGAGTTTACTTCATATTCTTTCTTAGATATGATAATAGCATCCTTTTGCGCTTGTATAATTTTTAATGTATCTGCAAGTTTGACATTGCTCTTATCATAAAAAATGATTTCACTTTCACGACTATCATATTCTTCATTTGGACTGATTATATAATAAAGAGTGTGGCTGGACATTGATTTGGTTGAAGGTGCAATAGAAATCCAATCCACATTAGGCATTTTAACCTCAAAATTAAAATTGCTTTTTATGTCTACAGCAATAGTTTGCTCCTTATCACTTATAAAGTATTCATTTTTAGTCAACATGACAACTCCACCACTAGCTTGGTAGACGTGTACAGTCTCTGTTAGCTCACCATTTGTAATATAAATTACTCCTTCTCGTTTTTCATATTCTTCATTGGGAGATATATCAAAGGTTAACGTGCTACTTGATAAAGCTCTAGTATTACTACCTACTTGTTTTATCCACTTTTTGTCTGTTTCATTTATTGTAACAGTATAGTTGACATTGGTTTTTACCTCCAAATTAATCTTGCCACCTTTATTGTCTAACTCATATTTGTTCGCAGTCAGCAATATAGCATCCTTTTGCTTTTGAGTTACAACAATTGTTTTCTTTATATTTCCAACAGTGAGAGTTATGGTAACATTTCTATCATCATATCCTTTATTCTCAACTATATTCACAGTAAACCCACCTTCTCCTGCTTTGCCATTTGCAGGAGTAACAGTGCACCATGTCTCTCCTCCAATTGTATTAGCTACAGAAACGTTCCAGTCTCCATTACAAGTAAATTCTATATTTTCACTTCCAGATTGTGAAGTAAAAGTTAGCCCATTATCGAAATATCTTTGAGAATTTCCCAAAGGGGTAATAGTAATGACTTCATCATTTTTCTTATTGCTATCATCGTTACTACAAGCGATGATACTCATACATGAGATAATGCTCAATAAGGTTATTGGTAAAAAATGTAATGCTTTCATAATCTGTTACTCTTTATTTAAAATACATTTCTCCATTAAATTAAAGACTTCTTTTTCATTCTTGTCATCGTAAACAATTTCTCCATTTGTAAGTACACCTAATTTAAGCCTTTCAAGCTCTGCTATAAAATGAGCTAACGCTTCTGCATCACACCGTTCTGGGGAAATTATTAGTTTGAATTTCTTTTCCATGTAATCATAGTTATCTGTAATCTTCTCATTCCCTTTAAAGATAATAGTTTATTGATAAAGTGGGGAATTCACAGCAAAACACTGTCACTTTATATTAAATCATTGATTCCACTGCATTTAAGTGTTGATAAGTAATAATTGTTTTTCTTTTTGTGTCTATAGAATATTTATTATAGCCAGAGTTCCCTGCTGACTGTTATACAATACAAAAAAGCGTGGAAACTATTGAATATTACCGTTATGAGGCTCTGGACTGCCCAAGAATGAGTAATAAACAATAGCCCACGCCAGAAAAATATATAGTTCATCCCTTAAGATGAATATATAACACTGACGTGAGCGTTCTTGCCTACTATCCTCATTCTTTGAAATTGTCCAGATTTCATAACAGGATAATATATCAAACGCTCTTCGTTAACTATGTCCTTTCAGAACTATCTCCATAGAAGTCTGAAATTGCTACAAAGTTACTAAAAGCTGTTTAATTTGCAAGAACTATTGTTTATTAAAAGTTGAGAGCTGTCTCTACTCAATAATTCAGGATTGGTATGAAACTTGTCAAATCTCCATATAAGTAGAAATTCTGAATTTTCATACCAACCCAATTATCATTATCAGAAGCTAAGGCAATCATAGGTATTTAATAATTCCTCTTGCCTTAATCCCAAGTATCTCTTAGTAATTGACACACTGGAATGATTGAATAGCTCCATGAGCTTAACAAGTGCAAGCTCTGAATTATCGTTATTCATGTTGTAGACCTGTCTGCCAAAGGTCTTCCTAAGAGAATGGCAACTGAAATTGCCTATATGCAACTTGTACTTCTTCTTTATCTCCTTCAACATGACATTGATTCTCTGAACTGTGTACACTGTCCCCTTCTGACTTATCAATGCAGGAGCATTTATGCCAACTGGATTTATATGCTCATAACAATCTCTGATATGTTGCTGTAGCTGCATGTTAATCCTAATTGTCCTCTGCTTCCCTGTCTTAATCTCTGTAATGGTAAACTCTTCCGCATCTAATATCTGATTCCACCTTAAAGCGAGAATATCAGAAATTCTTAGACCTGTGAAGCAACCTAAAGCAATAAGAAGTGACATCTTATAATTATTATCCCTTGCCAATTTTCTTACTAAGTTCATTGCTTCGCTCCATTGCAGATAATCTGCTGTTGTACTTGAATATTTAAGTGACATAACGTTCTGTTTTATAGTGAAACTAATATAAGTGAATATTAATTTTGAGTTGGAATATCTAACCTACTGATTATTAGCTAAACATTCACTAATTAACAAAGTGAATATTATAAAGCAAGGACACTAAGCAAATAATGTCCTTACTTCATTCAACCTATATAAAAGGTAGGTGAGCTTCATCTAATACGCCACTGTCAACTATTCGTTGACAGAGTTCGTGTGATGCCTGATTCCTAAGGTCTGTACCATAGTCCTTACTACCAACCATGCGGATAATCTCCACAATGGTCTTTATTAATTCCTGCTGTAGTGTACGGTGATAACACCTTGTACTCTCTGCAAACCTTTGGGGATTCCAACTATAATCGTTCAAGGCTCTTTCAAGTTCTTGCGCTGCCTTGTATTCGCGACTGCCTTCTATTACCATATTCTTTAATATTTAAGAGGTTTATAAATAAAAAGAGCACCTGTATGGATGCTCTTTGTTTTTTCTGCATTTTAATGTACTACTTCACCGTAATAATCTTGTATATAGTCCAGATAATCATCAAGAAGAATACAATAGGTGAGATTGCACACGCAATAAAGTACATGATAATCCAAAATGTAACGACTACTAACGTTTGTAACATAAATCTTTGATTATTAATAAGTGATAGAATAAAGAAAGGACACCTATACTTTATTATATAGATGCCCTTTTTCTGTATTTGACAATCCTATGTATTCTCAAATACCACTAACTAAGAAACCACTGATATTTGTCATCTATTCCACGTAAAACGTTGTTAATTCCAACACTGATTTCCGTTGCATTAACTGCCCGTTGCAAATAAGTGTCCACGTAACTATTTTTGTTGGATTGGGTAAGCAAATTGTGAAAATCGAAAAGAGAAATAGCATTATCTTTCATTCCAAACGCTTCGTTGTGATAGAAGTCACGGCAAACACTGTTTATCTGGCTGTCAGTTATCAATAGTTTAGGTATTGATTTCTGATAACCAATTGGCAATGCTTGATAGCAACGACAACGACCAATGATTTGTGCAAACTGTGATTCACTAAGTGAAGTGTTGGATAAAGTTTGCATCAAATGGATTTCTTTGGCAGGATTGAAATTGTTAAACAAGTCAAGCACATTTCTATAGAGTTCACCAATATTTGAAACTTCCATAGAGAACTTAACTCCTTCTCCTGTGAGTACCTGATTACTACAAATGCGAACACGCCACCCAATAAAGCAAGAGAATTTCTCCAAACCTTTTGTTGAACGATAGAGGTTCAAGTCTGAATAGTTCCTTACTCCACCCACGCACAATTCAAGTTTCTGCCTATTTATTGTCTCATAAATAGTTGGAATGGTAAAGGCAAAAGCAAGTCTTTGATAGAATTGTGTTTTTTCACATTCCAACAGTTCAGAAGCTTTCTTGCCCAAACTTTGGGGAGTTCTGCCACGTACAATATGACTGCAACGAATATCAGGCGCATTTACTGTCTCCCCTGCATAAAAAGAACTGGCTGCATCATGCACACATGATATAAAATCCTGATGTGCGATTGTCAACTCTTGGTTTGCCCATGTAGGTACAACGCATTGAGTTGTCAATTCTTCCAATGTAACGGGATTTGTGTTAGCATCTAAAAACGATACACTTGATTTAACAACAGGCTCTTCTACTACTATAGTTGCATCTTCTGCAAATTCACCAAAGTTTCTACTAGTTCTTTGTACTGGCATAATCTGTAATGTTGATTCCATAATCTGTAATTTATTAAGTTAATATTAGAAATTCCTCTGTCTGAAAGCTAAGCAAGCCACAATCAGTATTAATAATCCAATAAAGAACTGTGGCATTAAGACTACTGGCACAATTAGAATTATTCCAAACGTCAATAAAATCTTTAAATTCTCCATACGCATAATAATAGATTAGTAAATAGTGTATTTAAGGACAAAATGAGGGCTTGACATGAAGTACTATTCATTCACTTTCCTTTGTGCATCTTTATATGTAGACATATACCAATCGTTGATAAGTCCGCACATTTCAGAAGTTCAAAAGGTTTGTGGGCTGAATGGCAATTCATGTTATCCTTTCATTTTTCCTAATAATGGGTAAGGGGGTGTTAGTAGTTACACCGCTATAGAGTGCATAATATATACCTCATGCTCACTGTCTGACTAATAAATCCATTTTATCAAAGCATAGTATCTCAATAAGATGGATTTTCTAAAATTAAAGAGAGGGGAATAATAGTAGGTATTCTATCTATATGCCCAAATAAGTACTGTGTTTTTTATTTTGATTTAGAACAGTTTGGCTTAGTTCTTTTCCAATAAATGTACTATATTTGTGTGTTAGATATTAAATGAATTCTTATTACATAAGGGAAAGCAATAAATGAAACTAACAGACAAAAGATTGTGGTGGTTTGAAGGCATAATGTTAATATGCGGTATCTTATCTTCATATTTGTATGCTTTGAATTTTGGTATATGTATTTCACAAATACCAAGCATTGTTGTATTCTATACATTAAGTTGTTTACTAGGTAGTATAATAGCTTGGAAAGTTTATAAAAATAATGGTGTTTGGAAACTGCTCTGTTACGTTTTCTTGTTCTCCACCATTATATATTGTACTATCGACATGATACTAAGGGTTGTATATCCCAATCCCTATGGAAATTTATTTATGTTATTTGCAAACGGACTTCTTTATTGGTGCTTGTGTTCCATATTTCCAATAATTATTCTTGTATTTGGGGCTAAAAGAATCTTAAGGCTATGAAACTAACTGATAAAAATATCTGGAAGTATGAGGGTATAATATTACTTTGTTGTATAATTGCGATGTTACTTCATCCTCTTTCATTCATGGAAATTACTTGGCTGATAGAGGGTTCTGTTATTCCAACCTATCTATGCTCATACTTATTGGGTAGTATTATTGCATGGTTATTTTACAAAGGTAATTCTTGGTGGAAGTTGGCTTTACTTACATTTTTCTCCATAAACATTTTGTTCACATGTTTAATGCAAATAGAAGTCTATGACTGTGGGGATGCAATGACATGGCTCATGTTTACAACAATGAATATTTTTAATACATTGCTATCTGCTGTATTAATATGTGGGTGTTGTTACTATATCCAAAAACGATATAATATATGGAATTAACGGGTAAAAGATTCTGGATATTAGGATTACAATTGATAGTTATTGTATCAATCCTGTCATGTACAACAAAGAAAATAAGCTCTCCTGTTGCTTTAGGGAATATATTTACACCTGCGTTTTTTCAAACAGAGGAATACTTATCTGTAATAGACTATTTAGGTAAGAACTTGTGTTTACAGGATGAAATGGAACGATATACATACAAAATTTGTGTAAAGATTGATAGTTTGGGATTTGTTAAACAAGCTACGTTAATAGACGTAGTTCAACATTCGCATAATGATTCTATTTTATTATATACACTACTCAATATGCCCCAATGGCAACCTGCTAAAGAAAACGGTAAGAATATTCATTCGTCTGTTAAATTTCTCTTGCACTTATCTCCAAATCACTAAAAATAAGTATGAATTGTTATTTTAGGGGATTAATAGATTAAATATTTCACTTTATCAAAGCATAAACTCCAAATAAAAAACACTTCCTCAATAAAAGGGGGGGGATGAATTTCAGGTACCTATATTCTTGGGTGGGGGATATACATAAAAAGCCCCAAACCTGATTAATGGTCTGGAGCTTTATTCTTGTCCTGTTCTGTCATATTGGTAGATTCTTATTCAAAGGTAAATATCATCTTGCCAAGTTCATAGCCACTAACAGTTTTTCCATCTATCTTCCTGCTTGCCTTCTCCACATTGTAAAGAGTACAATTCTCTATCAGGGTAGCTTTGGGGGATAACTTGATTCCCAATCTGCCAAACTCATCCTTCAATTTGCTTTTCAAATCCTTATTGCTGATAAAGCCAGGCTGATATATAGCCAAGAAAACTTTATCAACTTGTTTCTTGTCCTCTACAGCTTTTAGCATCTTCTCCCTGTTCCATCTAAGAGTATTCATTTCAGATTCCTTCAAATATCTTTTGATTAGTGGAAATTCTGGATATTCCTGTTCATAAGATTCAGAAGGGGAATCCAGATAATCTTTTAGTAATTGCTCATAACTGACAGTCATAGCCTTTGCCAGTTTTATGTTGAAATCTTTCCATTTATTCTGGTTGGTAAGCTCAAATTTCTCTGATTGCATAAAACTGTCCCTGATGCTGATTCCATCCTTGTATGTCTTCCTTAGTGCCTGCTTATAAATGAAGGATTGTTTTTTCAGATTGTTATACACCATCTTGCCATTAATGATGGAGACCAGTTCAGTGTCTAGGTTCATCCTCTTAATATAGGTCTGTCTCTCTTCCTTATCCAGCTTGCTCCATCCGCTTAGCAACTTGTCAGCTTCCTTCTCTTTGTCCTGCATCAACATCTCAAACTCTTCATCGCTCATAACATTCTTATTGGTGGAGAACAGATGGACTATTACATTCCTAAAGATGTTCTGGTATTCATCATTGATTCTGATTCTGCCTGCTATCTGTTCCATAGTAGTACTTATATCCACCAAAGTCTGTGTTCTGTATGCGTCACTGGCTACTATTATCAGCCCGTTATTGGTGAAAAGGTTGCATCCCTGAAAGCATTTCTTTGTAAAGAAATTAATCTTCTTATTGTGACTACTGACTGATTCAATCTGGTATTCGCCCAACAGTTTGTTATTTCTAATCCTGTCAGCACAACATATCTTCACATCATCTGGATTCAGTTTCAACGTATCTGCTATCTGCTTGATACTGGTCACAGAATTGATAAAAATATATAGTTCTTCCACTTTGCTGACATTGCCGTTTATGTCTGGGAGTGATATGCCTTCATCCAAAAATATCTGTATGAATCTAGCCAGTCCTTTGGTTAATTGCGTGACCTTGTATCTGATAGGGGTTATTTTCGTCACTCCATTCCATTGGACTTTGTAATGTGGAAGCTGTTTCAGGAAATCTATCTCAAAGTCAAGGTCAATTGGAGTGGCAGACAGAAAAGAATAATGCCTGAACTTCTGTATTTCTTCCATCAAGCCGTTAATTGCATCATATCTGAAATCCATGTCTTCCAAAATTAAATGGTATTCATCTACCAAGACTTTCCACCCTTCTGTACCGCTCAACCATCCAATTAATTTTGGCAGGCTGTCATAGGTCACGGCTATCTTATATGTGGTATTGTTTTTGATATATTTCCTGAACTGGTATTCTCTTACACCACCATAACATTTGAATACCTCATACCTGTTATTCTTATCTGCTGCTATGCTATCCACCAAATCCTTGAATGGGCATACGATAATATAGTTACTACTGCAATTTGCAGCCACATAAGTGCCACCTACATCTGTCTTTGTCTTGTTTACGATGCCAAAAGGAATACCATCTTTAAATCTTTCTAATTCGCCCAAATATCGGGCATTGCCACCATTAATGATTTCTTGTTTCATTGTGTTTAGATTAACTTAGATTTATAAAATTGTAATCTGTGTATTTGAAATATCTGACTTTAGATTAAGTTTAAGTAGGGTTATTTTTTTCTTCCTATATAGGGACGCTTTGAAGAAAAACTCGTCCATAAGAATAAAATAATAAGCGTATTACTACGCCTATTACTTTACCGCTGACTTAGCATAGTCAAGCAATCTAAATGTTATGTCTTGTATTATATCGTTTATGGCGGAAGCGTCTTTTAAAACTTTAGTTTAAAAGTTTTATGAAGAAAACACCTCTTATTATGTTAGCTTGGCAACAGGGTTAGAACTAAAAAATCATTCCTGTTCCTGTTTATGATGCGGTAGGTAGATTGTGTAGGTCTTGCCTTGAACCATTTTGCGCTTTTTGATGTATCGGTCAGTAGCCCAAAGTCCAATGTGCAGCCTTGTGTCCTTGATACCGTGCTCTAGTGCCACTTTACGAATGTCTGCGTAGGTCAGTTCTTTCATTTGAAGTAGATTTAGGTTTGTAGTGGTGAATCTGGGTGATGAGAAACTCGGTCATTTCTGACTTTCAATCACATTGCAAAGGTATAAAGTCCCGACCGCATCACCAAACGACAAGTCGAAATTGTGGAATATTTGAGTTGAGGATGCAATAAAGCAAAAATTCTCCCCTTAACCGTAGCTGTTCGGGGAGAATATGATGTTCAGGCTTACCAGAAGCCTTGATTTCCAAAAAAGCTTGTCAGCCCTGATTCCTTTTATCCAATAAGGCTGTAGTGATTTCTTTTATATTGGTGAATCTTTCCTTATCCAACAAGCCTATTTCCAAAGCCTTATTGATAAATTGCATAATTGCATCCTTACTGATACCAATCTTAACACACTTGATAATCATTTCTCTAAAACAGTCATGCAAGTCTGACTGCTTCCCAACAGATAACTGTTTCACATATTGTTTTGCCACATCAGAATCAGGAGTGGAAGATTGGGAGAATTTTTCTATCTCGCTTATAAGGGACGTGATTTCATTGTCATAGCTACACAGTTTCCCATTTTTCAAATGACCTACCTGTGATTGTAGTTCAACAGCCTTATTGATTTTAGATGCAAAAAATTGAGTGTCCAACAGAGTATCGAAGGTGATATTATTAGTTGCATCGTTTGTAGGCTTTGCTTCATTGAGAGAATTTGTCTCCATCTTGCCCATATTAAAAATGCCATTATTTAAACTTTTGAAAGCATTAGAGACTTTCTTTGCTTTATCTTTACTGTTTAAATGAGAATAAACTTTGTCTATCATTTTTGTATCTTCATGTCCTGTCGCTATAATAACAGTTTCCTTTGGGATGCCTTTTCTACACAATATTGTGATAAAAGTATGCCTTGCTGTATGTGTATGCAGTAATTTATAAAGAGGTTGGGTTTGTTTAATCCCGTTTTCTTCATAAGTGATAGGCTCGTCTAATCCTGCTTGTTCTGCTACTTCTTTTAAGGCTTCATTGACAATGGACTTTCTTTCTTTATAATATAATAATTCTTTATTCTCATATTTGGATATAATTTCTTTGGCTAATGGCAATAGTGGAATTATAGCTCTGGCTTTTGTCTTTTGTTGTATAATGGAGATGGTTCCTGCTTCTTCGTCCATTTCATTATCTCCATTAAAGAATTTTTGCATATCGCCAATTCGTTGCCCAACTAAACATTGTAGTATGAATAAGTCTCTGATTTCTGTGTATTTCTTTATTTGTCTTTCTGTTCCTGTGATGATATGCTTGTAGAATTTATTCAGTTGCTCTTCTGTTAATGAAACTTTTTTGTTGTCTGCTAATTCTTTGTTGGACTTATCTTTCACGAACTCAAAACTGTTTAAATTGCTGTCAGACCATTTGAAAGGAATATCCAGTCTTTTATCTGCTATCCCTAGTAAATTAAATATAGTTCCTTTGATTATGTTACGTAAAGTGTTATGAGGATGCAATGGGTTTTCTTTTATGATTTGCTTTTGGTAGCGATTGATAGTATCTAAATTCATGCTCTCCCATGTATTGGGAATTTCATTCTCTTTGAGAAAACGCTCAAACTTGTCTATGTTAGAACGATATTGTTTCTTACTGCTTTCTGCACAAGTCTTTGCTTCTATAATTTGTTTCATTATAAAAGTTGCGGGTTTCTGTAATTCTTTCTTCATCCTATCTTTATATATGTGTTGTTTTAATAGTTTCATACTTTCTCCAATCTCGTCTGGATGCATACAAAGATAATGCTTAAATTCGATGAAATATTCTTTTAGTTTTGTGATTTTCTTGTTCACTATAGTGTTATTTATATTATCTATCTCTGATAGGCGTACGCTGATATATGCTTCTTGTCTTTTTTCATTCCAGTGGTCTGGATATATCTTTACCCCTGTAGATAGTTTAACTTGTTTGTTGTTTATTCTGCATACTAAATAGAGATTGGTTGGCTTCTCGCTACGTGGTTTTCTTAAATTGAAACGAGCTTGCATCTCATTAATAAAAATCTGCCTTTCCATAATCTTGTTCTTTAAAGTTGTTCTTTAATTCGGTTCTTTGAATGTGTTCTTTTAAGGCAATTCTTTCTGATAAGTATTAATTAGCTCCCCTCATTAAATATTCTGGTGCACAGTTTGCGCATTTTGAATAAAAACCGTATATTTGCACGCAATAAATTTTTAAACGCACAGCCCTATGTCATTTATTGCTGATAAGATTGTAATGGATGGGTTAACTTACGACGACGTATTGTTGATCCCCGCTTATTCTGAAGTTTTACCGCGCACTGTCGATCTCTCGACAAAGTTTTCAAGAAACATTGAGTTAAAAATTCCTTTTGTGACGGCTGCCATGGATACGGTTACCGAAGCGAAAATGGCTATTGCCATTGCCCGTGAAGGTGGTATCGGTGTGATTCACAAGAATATGTCTATTGAGGAGCAGGCAAGACAAGTTGCCATTGTAAAGCGTGCTGAAAATGGTATGATTTACGATCCTGTTACTATTAAGAGAGGTTCTACTGTTAGCGATGCTTTGGGAATTATGGCTGAATATAAAATCGGCGGTATTCCTGTGGTGGATGATGAAGGTTATCTGGTAGGTATCGTTACCAACAGAGATTTGCGTTTCGAAAGAGACATGACCAAACATATTGATCTGGTTATGACTCCCAAAGAAAGATTGGTGACTACCAATCAGTCTACAGATTTGGAGTCTGCAGCACAGATTCTTCAGAAACATAAGATCGAGAAATTGCCGATTGTCGGAATGGATGGGAAATTGATCGGTCTTGTTACTTATAAAGATATAACAAAGGCAAAAGATAAACCGATGGCTTGTAAGGATGCCAAAGGTCGTCTGCGTGTAGCTGCAGGTGTGGGCGTTACTGCCGATACGCTGGATCGCATGCAGGCATTGGTAGATGCCGGTGCGGATGCTATCGTGATCGATACAGCTCACGGACATTCTATGTTCGTTATTGAAAAACTGAAAGAAGCAAAGAAACGCTTCCCGAATATTGATATTGTAGTAGGTAATATTGCTACCGGCGAAGCTGCGAAGGCTTTGGCGGAAGCTGGTGCTGATGCAGTGAAAGTAGGTATCGGTCCGGGTTCTATCTGTACGACTCGTGTTGTTGCAGGTGTGGGTGTTCCTCAGTTATCGGCTGTATATGATGTAGCCAAAGCACTGAAAGGTACAGGTGTTCCTTTGATTGCTGATGGTGGATTACGTTACTCCGGTGATGTGGTAAAAGCATTGGCTGCCGGTGGATATTGTGTGATGATCGGATCATTGGTTGCCGGAACTGAAGAGTCTCCGGGTGATACTATTATCTTTAACGGACGTAAGTTCAAGTCATATCGTGGTATGGGCTCATTGGAAGCGATGGAAAATGGTTCGAAGGACCGTTACTTCCAGAGCGGAACTGCCGATGTGAAGAAGTTGGTACCGGAAGGTATTGCTGCACGTGTTCCTTATAAAGGTACGCTTTATGAAGTAGTTTATCAGCTGTCCGGCGGTTTGCGTGCAGGTATGGGATATTGCGGTGCTGCTAATATTGAAAAACTGCATGATGCGAAGTTTACTCGTATCACAAATGCCGGAGTGATGGAAAGTCATCCGCATGACGTGACGATTACCAGTGAATCGCCTAACTATAGCCGTCCGGAATAATTTATATAAACGGTAAACGATTAGCGGTGAACGGTGAACAGGCTGTATGGCACATGTTCGTTGTTCACCGTTTGTCGTTTTAAACAAAGAATCAATGATGAAAAGAAGTCTGCTTTTAGGATGGATAAGTCTCTTCGGAATATGGGTTTCCGCTCAGGAAGATCCCGTAGTAATGCGGATTAACGGAAAGGAAATACCTCGTTCGGAGTTTGAATATTCCTATCGCCGTCATGTGGATGGTGAGGGTGAGAAATTGTCTCCTAAAGAATATGCGGAGCTTTTCATTCAGGCTAAGTTGAAAGTGGAAGCGTCCAGAGCGGCAGGGCTCGATACTACTTCGGCTTTTCGTAAGCAACAGGAAGCTTATCGGACAAAGTTGTTGAGGTCTTATCTGCCGGGCAGCCAGGAAATGGATGGCAATGCCCGTATTCTATATCAGAAGATGAAAGGAAATGTACGTAACGGACAAGTACAGGTACAGCAGATTTTCAAATATCTGCCTCAAACCATTACTTCCAGGCATTTGCAAGAGGAGCAAGCACGTATGGATTCTATTTATCAGGTGATACAGAATCAGCCAAGTATTGATTTTACCAGTTTGGTGGACCGGTTTTCAGATGATAAACGTTGTGTGTGGATCGAAAACTTACAGACAACTTCCGAGTTTGAGGATGTCGCTTTTTCTTTGGCGAAGGGTGAAATATCGAAACCTTTCTTTACACCGGAGGGGCTTCATATTCTGCAAGTTGCTGACCGGAAAGAAGTATCTGCGTATGAGATAGTTAGTGATAGCCTTTTGAATCGTTTACGGCGTCAGCCACTGGATAAAGGAACGGAAGCAATAGTGGAGCAATTGAAAAAAGAATACCAATATGTTCCGAATACGGAGGCTTTGGAGGAATTGCTGCAGAAAGGTGAAACAGATAGAACTTTGTTTACTGTCAATGGGCAGACATATACGGGAGAGATGTTTAAGTGGTTTGCTTCATCCCATCCCCAGGCTGTAAAACGTCAGCTGAATGGTTTTATAGCCAAATCTTTGCTGGATTACGAGAATCGGCATGTGGAAAAAAAGCATCCGGAACTTCGTTATACTTTGCAGGAGTATGCTGAAAAATGTCTGGTTGCGGAGATCACGCGTCAGAAAGTAGATTTACCGGCTGTTAACGATCGGGCAGGATTGGCTACTTATTTTAAGTTTCATTCATCGGATTACCGCTGGGAACATCCTCGGTATAAAGGAGTGGTATTGCATTGTGTGGATAAAAAGACTGCCAAACAGGCTAAAAAGCTGCTGAAGAAAGTACCGGAGAAGGAATGGGAAGACATACTTCGCAAAACTTTTAATACATCCGGTGACGAAAAAATTAAAATCGAACAGGGGATTTTTGCCGACGGAGATAATAAATATATAGATAAATTGGTCTTTAAGAAGGGTGGTTTTGAGTCTGTAATGTCGTATCCTTTTACTATTGTTGCTGGCAAAAAACAGAAGGGTCCGGATGATTACAGAGAGGTAATTGAGCAGGTGAGAAAAGATTATAGAAACTATCTTAACGCATATTGGGAGCGGGAATTGGAGGAGTCAGGTAAGGTTGAAATAAACCAAGAGGTTTTAAAAACAGTTAATAATAACTGATGTAACCGATTATTCACTATCTTCGTACCTTAAATAAGTAGATTTGAATTGACGATGCGAATATTAGTCCTCTTACTAATTACCCTTCTTTGTTGTGGAGCGTGCAAAGAGCAGTACGACCACAAAGGCAAGACTGCATTAGTGGAGGTAGATGGTAACTTTTTATATAAAGAAGATTTGATGTCTGTGCTACCGGTCGGATTGTCAAAAGATGATAGTATTCTTTTCGCCGAGCATTACATTCGTAGCTGGGCGGAGGAGATTTTGTTGTATGAAAAAGCAGCGAATAATATCCCGGATAATGTGGATGTAGATAAGCTGGTGGAGAATTACCGGAAAGCTTTGATCATGCATACTTATCAGCAGGAACTGATAAACCAGAAACTGACGAGTGATATTTCGGAGCAGGAGATTGCGGATTATTATGAGAAAAACAAGGATTTGTTTAAACTGGAATCTCCGCTGATTAAGGGACTGTTTATTAAAGTTCCGTTGACAGCACCTCAGCTGAACAATGTTCGCAGATGGTATAAGACTGAGAAACAGGACGCTGTGGAGAGCCTGGAAAAATATAGTTTGCAGAATGCGGTGAAGTATGAATACTTTTACAATAAATGGGTTCCGGTAACGGATGTGCTGGATCTGATTCCATTGAAAGAGGCGGCACCGGAAGAATACATAAACAAGCATCGGCAAGTGGAGCTGAAAGATACGGCATTTTGTTATTTCCTCAATGTGAGCGATTATCGCGGAGCAGGCGAAGAAAAACCGTATGAGTTTGCACGGTCGGAAGTGAAGGATTTACTGGTCAATCAGAAACGGGTGAACTTTATGGAACAAGTGAAGAACGACCTGTATCAGCAGGCTGTGAACAAAAAGAAGATTATATACAATTATTAAATACAAAGAATGAAGAAGTTTGTGAACTTTAGATTTATTGTTACCCTTGTCCTGGCAGTATTTGCCAACGTGGTAACTTATGCACAGGACAATGTAATTGATGAGGTAGTTTGGGTAGTAGGTGACGAAGCTATTTTGAAATCAGATGTGGAAGAGGCACGCATGGATGCCCTGTATAATGGACGCAGATTTGAAGGCGATCCTTATTGTGTAATACCCGAAGAAATCGCTGTGCAGAAATTATTCCTGCATCAGGCAAAGCTGGACAGTATCGAAGTTTCCGAAGCGGAAATCATTCAGCGCGTAGATATGATGACCAATATGTATATTCAGCAGATTGGTTCTAAAGAGAAGATGGAGGAATACTTCAATAAGACTGCCACTCAAATTCGTGAAACGTTGCGCGAAAATGCCCGGGATGGATTGACGGTACAGAAAATGCAGCAGAAACTGGTAGGAGAAATCAAGGTGACTCCGGCAGAAGTACGCCGCTATTTCAAAGATCTTCCTCAGGACAGTATCCCTTATATTCCCACTCAGGTAGAAGTGCAGATTATCACCCTGCAACCTAAAATTCCTATTGCGGAAATAGAAGACGTAAAGAGACGTTTACGTGATTATACGGATCGTGTGACAAAAGGGGAGATTGATTTCTCTACGCTGGCACGTCTGTATTCTGAAGATAAGGCTTCTGCTATCAAGGGTGGTGAACTTGATTTTATGGGACGTGGTATGCTTGACCCGGCTTATGCCAATGTAGCATTCAGTCTTCAAGACCCGAAGAAGGTTTCCAAGATTGTAGAATCGGAATTTGGTTATCATATTATTCAGCTGATCGAGAAGCGCGGTGACCGTGTGAATACCCGTCACATTCTGTTGCGCCCGAAAGTTTCTGAAAAGGAATTGACAGAGGCTTGTGCCCGTCTGGACTCTATCGGTGATGATATTCGTCAGAATAAGTTTACGTTTGATGATGCTGCTTCTGTGATTTCACAAGATAAAGATACTCGTAATAATCACGGTATTATGGTGAATACGAATGAGCGTACTGGCATCACTACTTCTAAATTCCAGATGCAGGATTTGCCGCAGGATGTTGCGAAAGTAGTGGATAAGATGAATGTGGGTGAAATATCCAAAGCCTTTACGATGATCAACGAGAAAGATGGAAAAGAAGTTTGTGCCATTGTAAAACTGAAAGCAAAGATCAACGGTCATAAAGCTACCATTGCGGAAGACTATCAGGATTTGAAGGAAATAGTGATGGATAAGCGTCGGGAAGAGATGTTGCAGAAATGGATTTTGAACAAACAGAAACATACGTATGTACGTATTGATCCGAACTGGCAGAAGTGTGACTTCAAGTATCCGGGTTGGGTAAGGAATGATTGATGTTTAAACAGCTTGACTTTATATGCTGAAACAAAACAAGAAAGATAAACAGCAAGACGGGCATAGATGGCTTCTTATAGGCTTTCTATGCCTGTTTGCCGTATGCCTTGTGGCGCAGGTGAAGCCCACCGGACAGAATAAAAAGACGGAGACCCCGGCTGTAAAACCTGAGGATGGAACAAAGCAAACTGCCAAAGGTACAAAGAAAGAACCGGAAAATAAAAAGACGAAAGTGTATTTGTTGCATGCAAACCAAGGACAGGCTGACAAGCTTGCCCGACCGGATGTTCAAGTGTTGATCGGAAATGTAAAGCTGCGTCATGACAGTATGTATATGTTTTGTGACAGTGCTTTGATTTACGAGAAAACCAATTCGGTAGAAGCATTCAGTAATGTACGTATGGAGCAGGGAGACACTCTGTTCATCTATGGTGATTATCTTTACTATGATGGAATGACGCAGATTGCGCAGATTCGTGAGAACGTAAAAATGATCAACCGGAACACGACACTGCTGACTGACAGTCTGAATTATGACCGTCTTTATGATCTCGGTTATTATTTTGAGGGAGGGACTTTGATGGATGAAGAGAATGTATTAACCTCAGACTGGGGAGAATACAGTCCGGCTACCAAACAATCGGTGTTCAATCATGATGTGAAATTGGTGAATCCTAAGTTTGTATTGACATCGGATACATTGAAATATAATACCTTCTCTAAGATTGCTACCATTCTCGGTCCTTCGAATATTGTGAGTGATAATAATCATATCTATTCAGAACGAGGCTTTTATAATACATTGAGTGAACAGGCAGAATTGTTGGATCGTTCTATTCTGACGAATGACGGAAAGAAGTTGATTGGTGACAGCTTGTTTTATGACCGGAAAGTGGGATATGGTGAAGCGTTCGATAATATACGAATGACAGATACCATCAATAAAAATATGCTGACGGGCAATTATTGTTTCTATAATGAATTGACCGATTCTGCTTTTGCCACCAAACGTGCCGTTGCTATTGACTATTCACAAGGTGACAGCCTCTTTATGCATGGAGATACGTTGCAGCTTGTTTCCTATAATCTGAATACGGACTCAGTATTCCGCCTGATGAAAGCTTATCATAAGGTCCGTATGTATCGTACTGATGTGCAGGGTGTTTGCGACTCACTGGTCTATAATTCAAAAGATTCTTGCCTGACCATGTATACGGACCCGATTCTTTGGAATGAAGGTCAGCAACTGCTCGGTGAGGAGATCAAGATTTATATGAATGACAGTACCATTAACTGGGCGCACATTATCAACCAGGCACTGACGGTAGAGATGAAAGATTCCATTCACTATAACCAGGTGTCCGGTAAAGAAATGAAAGCCTATTTCGAAAACGGTGATATGCGGCATATTGAAGTGATAGGTAATGTGATGACTGCTTTCTATCCGGAAGAAAAAGACAGTACAATGACCGGTTTTAATAACATGGAAGGAAGTGTACTTCATCTTTATCTGAAAGAAAAGAAGATGGAAAAGGGTATGTTTGTTGGTAAGTCCAACGGAACATTATATCCAATGGATCAGATACCTCCCGATAAGCTGAGGCTGTCTACATTTGCCTGGTTTGACTATGTCCGTCCTTTAAATAAAGAGGATATTTTCAATTGGAGAGGCAAGAAGGAAGGGGAGACACTGAAACCTACCACCGACCGGCGGCCAAAGACTGATAGGCGAAAGTTAATTAATATGGATTTTCCTGATTTGAAATAGCGTATGGGAATGTTTTTTAATTCGATGAGGAAACCTCGGGGCTTTAATCATCAATACATTTATGTGAACGAGCGGAAAGAGAAGCTCGATAAGATGGAGGAGAAAGCGAAGCGTGAATTGGGAATGCTTCCTGAGAAAGAGTTCAGTCCCGAAGATATTCGCGGTAAGTTTGTCGAAGGAACTACGCATCTGAAGCGCAGAAAGGCAAGCGGACGTAAACCTGTATCCTTTGGAATCATATTGATAATCATAGCTTTCCTTTTATATTTGTGGCATTATTTGGCGACGGGAAGCTGGTCATTTTAACTACTTAAGTAAACTATGAGCGATATTATTCATTTGTTGCCTGATTCGGTAGCTAATCAGATTGCTGCCGGTGAAGTGATACAACGTCCGGCATCTGTTATTAAAGAGCTAGTGGAAAATGCAATCGATGCAGATGCTCAAAATATACATGTACTCGTCACGGATGCTGGTAAGACCTGCATCCAGATTATAGACGATGGAAAAGGAATGTCCGAAACGGATGCACGACTTGCTTTCGAACGTCATGCGACTTCTAAAATTCGCGAGGCATCGGATTTGTTTGCTCTGCGTACGATGGGATTTCGTGGGGAAGCACTGGCTTCCATCGCAGCTGTGGCGCAGGTTGAATTGAAAACACGGCTGGAATCCGAAGAATTGGGAACCAGATTGGTGATTGCAGGTTCTAAAGTAGAAAGCCAGGAAGCTGTTTCCTGCTCAAAGGGAAGTAACTTTTCTGTGAAGAATTTATTCTTTAATGTGCCTGCCCGTCGTAAGTTCCTAAAAGCTAATTCAACAGAACTAAGTAATATTCTGGCTGAATTTGAACGCATTGCTCTGGTTCATCCTGAGGTATCCTTTTCACTTTACAGCAATGATTCCGAATTGTTCAATCTGCCTGTATCTCCTTTGCGGCAACGTATTCTTGCTATCTTTGGCAAGAAACTGAATCAACAGTTGTTGAATATCGAGGTGAATACTACGATGGTGAAAATCTCGGGCTACATAGCAAAGCCGGAAACGGCCCGTAAGAAAGGTGCACATCAATACTTCTTTGTCAACGGACGCTATATGCGCCATCCTTATTTTCATAGGGCAGTGATGGAAGCTTATGAACAGTTGATCCCTGTTGGCGAGCAAGTTTCCTATTTTATTTACTTTGAAGTAGACCCGGCTAATATTGATGTGAATATCCATCCTACAAAGACGGAAATCAAGTTTGAGAATGAACAGGCCATTTGGCAAATACTTTCGGCATCAGTAAAAGAGTCATTGGGTAAGTTCAGTGCCATTCCTTCCATTGATTTCGACACGGAAGACATGCCGGAGATTCCTGCATTTGAGCAGAATCTTCCTCCTGCACCTCCGAAAGTTAACTATAACTCAGATTTTAATCCGTTCAAAGTATCCTCCGGAGGAAGTGGCGGTGGGTCATATACTCGTCCGAAAGTGGAATGGGAAGGATTGTATGGTGGATTGACTAAGGCAAGTAAGATAAATGAACCTCAGCAAGAGCCGGAAATGGACTGGGAGAATTCTCCTTTCGAAGAAGAATCGGTGGTTGCTGAAGAGAAAACTATTTCGGCTGTATCTGCCGCTTCATCCACTTTTTCATCCGCTTCATCTACATTATATGCTAATGAGCCTGTGATTGAAAAGGGAAATCTGCATCTGCAGTTTAAAGGCCGCTTTATTCTGACTTCAGTGAAATCCGGATTGATGCTGATTGACCAGCATCGTGCGCATATCCGCGTACTTTTTGATCGCTATATGGTGCAGATAAAACAAAAGCAAGGCGTTTCACAGGGAGTGCTTTTTCCCGAAATATTGCAGTTGCCTGCTTCAGAAGCTGCTGTCTTGCAAGGAATCATGGATGATTTATCGGCAGTTGGTTTTGATTTGAGTGATTTGGGTGGCGGTAGCTATGCTATCAACGGTATTCCTTCGGGGATAGAAGGACTGAATCCGGTTGAGTTGGTACGGAATATGCTACATACAGCTATGGAAAAAGGAAATGATGTAAAGGAGGAGATCCAGCATATCTTAGCTTTAACATTGGCGCGTGCTGCAGCGATTGTATATGGTCAGGTGTTGAGTAATGAGGAAATGGTAAGTCTTGTAGACAGTCTTTTTGCCTGTCCTTCACCTAATTACACTCCGGATGGCAAAACAGTCTTGACTACAATAAAGGAAGAGGACATCGAAAAATTATTCAAATAAAACAAATAAAATCATCATTTTATAAAACCTTTTAGTTCAGTTCGTGTTATTTAAATAGTTCAACAAAGAAAAGATTATAATAACCACTTAACTATTAGGTATATGAAAAAGATTCTAATGTTGCTGGCTTTTGCCGGCGTTGCGTCTGCCGCTTCTGCGCAGCAAACCGTGACTGTAACTGAATACGAGGTTGTTCAGGTACAAGATAAATATCAGGTAATAACTAACCCATTCTGGAGTAACTGGTTCTTCTCAGTAGGAGGTGGTGCACAGGTATTATTTGGTAATAATGACCATATCGGAAAATTCAGAGACCGTATTGCCCCCACATTGAATGTATCAGTTGGTAAATGGGTAACACCCGGTTTTGGAGTGCGTATGCAATACAGTGGACTACAATCTAAAGGATTCACTACTAACGAATCTGCAAATTATGTAGTCGGTGGTCCGAGAGAAGATGGCTCTTACAAGCAGAGATGGGACTATATGAACTTGCATGGTGATTTGATGATCAACCTGAATGCGCTTTTCGGTGGATACAACCCGGATCGCGTATATGAAATTATCCCGTATATCGGTGCCGGCTGGGCTCATTCATATTCCAAACCTCATACCAATGCTGCTACTTTCAATGCAGGTATTATCAATCGTTTCCGTTTGTCAAATGCTGTTGATTTGAATCTTGAATTGAGTGCAACTGGTCTGGAAGGTAAGTTTGACGGTGAACATGGTGGTAAACCCGATTATGACGGTATTTTAGGTGCTACTCTCGGTGTAACTTATTACTTCCCGACCCGTGGATTCCAACGCCCTGTTCCACAGATTATCTCTGAACTGGAATTGAGACAGATGCGTGATCAGATGAATGCTATGGCAGCCGCTAATATGCAGTTGCAGCAACAGTTGGCTAATGCACAGCAACCTGTAGTGGAAGAAGCTGAAGAAGTTGTTGTAACAGATGCTAACATCGCACCGCGTACAGTATTCTTCAAGATTGGTTCAGACAAGTTGTCTCCACAAGAAGAAATGAACTTATCTTATCTTGCCAGCAAGATGAAAGAATTCCCGAACATGACATATACAATCAACGGATATGCAGACTCTGCAACCGGTACTCCGTCTATCAACCAGAAGTTGAGTATGGAACGTGCACAGGCTGTTAAAGACTTGTTGGTTAAGAAGTACGGCATCTCTGCAGACAGATTAACCGTTGCAGCAGGTGGTGGTGTCGATAAGTTCGGTCAACCGATTTTGAACCGTGTTGTATTGGTAGAATCAACTCAGTAATACGCTCATCTAGCTCGGTATATATTTTGTATAGGCTGGATTAGTTTAATAAAACATAGTCTCCTTATTTTCTTGCTTCCTTATTTTATGGATAAGGCGGGAAAATAAGGAGACTTTTTTGAATACATAAAACTTCTTCTTTATCGTTCTAATATATTATATGAATCAGCCGATTTTATAAATTAACTCTTTTACAGCATCATTCTCAGACAAACATCCATTCTATGTAATAAAGTTTTGTATATTTGTAATACATAACTCAAATCTAAGACATTATGGGTGATTTTTATGGCGTATGTGCATTACTTGCTGCACTGATGTTCTTCGTCTTGATACAAAAGTTTGATAAGAAGTTTGGGAAGGTAGAGAAAGAACTGGACGAAATAAAGAAACGAATGGATGCTTTTCTCAAAGCTCAGGAGAGAATAGCTTCCGATCATGTACAATCGAAGGAAAATGTATCGGCTGAAGCCGTGGAAGACACATGTATCCCGCCTCATGCGGCAAATGAAATCCCTGTTCTGAAAAAAGAACTGTTGCGGAAAGAAGAACAGCTTGAAGCTCCTCAGGGTATGATGGCAGAGAATAATGTAACTTCTGAAATACCTGTCGTCACACCGTCTGTACGGAAACAGAAGAAAGTTAACTATGAGAAGTTTATCGGTGAAAATCTGTTTGGCAAGATTGGTATTCTTGTATTCGTAATTGGTGTTGGCTTCTTTGTGAAATATGCCATTGATAAAGACTGGATTAACGAGACATTACGTACTGTACTCGGTTTCCTGACCGGCTCTGCATTGCTGGTTGTTGCCGAACGTCTGCAAAAGAAGTACCGTACATTCAGTTCCTTGCTTGCGGGTGGAGCTTTCGCTGTCTTTTATCTTACGGTAGCTATTGCCTTTCATTTTTATCATCTCTTCCCTCAGACTGTCGCCTTTATTATTCTGATAGTTATAACACTGTTCATGTCGATTCTGTCTGTCCTGTACGACAGGCGCGAACTGGCCATCATTTCATTGGTCGGAGGATTCCTGGCACCTTTTATCGTCAGCAGTGGCGATGGTAACTATATGGTACTGTTCACTTATATAAGTATATTGAATCTTGGGATGTTCGGACTTTCTATCTATAAGAAATGGGGAGAACTTCCGGTGATAGCCTTTGTCTTTACCTACCTAGTGATGGGACTATTCCTGCTGACCGGCTATTCTACCGGAACGGCAATCATTTCCGTACATCTGTTCGCATTTGCTACCTTGTTCTATTTTATATTCCTGTTGCCGATCTTATCGATACTCCGGATAGAAGCCATAAAGAAGAACAGGGGATTATTACTGGTTATCATAACCAATAACTTCATTTATCTGTTATTGGGAATCCTGTTCCTGCGAAATATGGAACTGGCATTTAAGTCCGAAGGTTTGCTGAGCTTGTTCATTGCAATCATCAATTTAGTTTTGGTTATCTGGCTGCGAATGAGTAAGAAAGATTATAAGTTCCTTATTTATGCCATGTTGGGACTTGTACTGACATTTGTTTCCATCACCATACCTATTCAACTGGACGGAAACTATATAACCTTATTCTGGGCAGCGGAAATGGTACTGCTGTTATGGCTTTATGTCAAATCGAAGATCTGGATATATGAACGTGCTACCTTGGTATTGATGGGGCTGACACTTATTTCATATCTGATGGATGTATCTGCCGTGATACTATCTTCCTCTTCCTCCGATACAGTTTTCCTGAACAGCTCTTTTGCGACTTCCCTGTTTGTCGGTTTGGCTGCGGGCGCATTTGCTTTGATGATGGGACATTACCGCTCTCTTTTCTCTGAATCCCGCTGCCTGAGATATGTTCCTTGGAATCCGGTCATGCTTCTTACATCTGCTGCTATACTCTATTATACATTCATGGCAGAGTTTTCCTTGCATCTGGCAGGAGCTACAAGGAGCGGGATGATGCTGGTATTCACTTCCGCTGCCATCCTTATCCTCAGCTATGCTTTCAAGAAGCGTTTCCCGATAGAGCAATGTACGATTCCTTATCTGGCAGGTCTTGGAATTAATGTTTTGATATATGCGATCAATATATGGGGAGACCAATGGGCACACATGAGTCTGTCTCCTGTTTTACTCCGATGGCTGGCGGCAGCATTTATTATAGTTAACCTATACTACGTTGCCCGTCAATACTATACTATTATAGGACTGAAAACTCACTCCACTGTCTATTTGAATGTGTTGGCACTTCTCCTTTGGCTGACGATGGTGCGTTCTTTCCTCTGGCAGGCGGGAGTCGAAGATTTCGACGCCGGTTTCTCCGTTTCATTGAGCATTGCGGGATTTGTCCAGATGGCATTGGGGATGCGTCTGCACCAGAAAGTGTTACGTATCATTAGTCTTTCAACTTTTGGAATCGTTCTGCTGAAACTGATTCTGAAGGACTTATGGGCAATGCCTACTATCGGTAAGATCATAGTATTTATCATTTTGGGCTTGATATTGCTGGTACTTTCTTTCCTTTACCAGAAGCTGAAAGGAGTGCTCTTCAAAAATGATGAAGATGAAACGGATTGAGCCGGTCATGCAATAAAACTCTCTTTATATAAATACAAATAAGAAAGCACCCGCGTTACAGTTGTCTGTGGCGTGGGTGCTTTCTTATTTATAAAGGATGTGTCGTACACCCTATTTTTTATTCTGTTTATTCCTGCGAAGAGGCAAAGCGTTTCACTTGTTCTTCAATCAGTTCTTTATCATCGAAGTAGTTGATCTTCATCGCTTTCTTTACATCTGCCAATGTTTCGGCAGCGGCAGCTCTGGCTACTTCGCATCCTTCCTGCAACATTTTGTAAATAGCAGGAATATCTTTACTGAATTCTTTGCGACGGTTGCGGATCGGTTCCAATGTTTCCTGCATAATAGCGTTCAGGAAGCGTTTTACTTTTACGTCGCCCAGTCCGCCACGCTGATAGTGAGCTTTCAGTTCTTCCAGATTCGGATAATCCGGCAAGTAACGTTCGAAATGTTCCGGACGGCAGAAAGCGTCCAGATAAGTAAATACGGTATTACCCTCTATCTTACCCGGATCTTGTACGCGGAGGTGTCCCGGATCGGTGTACATACTCATGATCTTCTTCTGGATTTCTTCCGGTTCTTCGGACAGATAGATGCAGTTTCCGAGTGATTTACTCATTTTAGCCTTTCCGTCAGTTCCCGGCAGACGAAGGCAGGCAGCATTGTCCGGCAACAGGATTTCCGGTTCTACCAGCGTTTCACCATAAATATAGTTGAAGCGACGAACGATTTCGCGCGCCTGTTCCAGCATCGGTTCCTGGTCTTCACCTACCGGAACAGTAGTGGCACGGAAAGCAGTAATGTCCGCAGCCTGGCTGATAGGATAAGTGAAAAAGCCTACAGGGATGCTTGCTTCGAAGTTACGCATCTGAATTTCAGACTTCACAGTCGGATTGCGTTGCAAACGGGATACGCTTACAAGGTCCATATAATAGAAGCTAAGTTCGCACAATTCCGGTATTTGCGATTGGATGAAGATAGTGGCTTTGGTCGGATCAATGCCGCATGCCAGATAGTCGAGGGCAACTTCAATCACATTCTGACGTACCTTTTCAGGATTGTCTATATTGTCCGTCAACGCCTGTGAATCGGCAATGAAGATAAACATTTTACTATAGTCACCTGCATCTTGCAAGTCCACTCTGCGTTTCAACGAACCTACATAATGTCCGATATGGAGTCTTCCGGTAGGACGGTCACCCGTCAATATGATTTTCTCTTTTTTCATTGTTATAGCCTTATTATAATAGATTTAGCGACAAAGATAAGGATAAAAAATGAAAGATGCGTCAAAATGAAGCCTCTTCGTTATTTATGCTTACTTTTCTCGACTTTTAGTATAAAAAGAGAATATTCTTCTTCAAATTCTTTGTAATTTTAGAAATATGTCGTTACTTTGCACAAATTTTGAAATCGACAATGAATCAACAAGAAATTAGAAGTAAGTATTATCTACATTCGGATGTTTTTCACCCGGAATCAACAGGCTTCTTCTTTTTTCTCCAAAAACGATATTTTAGTTCTTTGGTAATGCGTTAATCCTTTTACGAGGGTAACGCATTTTTTTTATAGACGAAACTTAGAAAACTTATTATAACAACAAAAGAAATGGAAAAGGAAATCAAGAAAGTTCTCGTTTTGGGTTCTGGAGCACTCAAAATCGGACAAGCCGGAGAATTTGACTACTCAGGCTCACAAGCACTGAAAGCTTTGAAAGAAGAAGGTATCAGCTCAGTATTGGTAAACCCGAACATCGCAACCATTCAGACTTCTGAAGGAATTGCCGATAAAGTGTATTTCCTTCCCGTAACTACTTATTTCGTAGAAGAGATTATCAAGAAAGAACGTCCGGACGGTATCCTGCTGGCTTTCGGCGGACAGACTGCATTGAACTGCGGTGCCGAACTGTACACACAAGGTGTTCTTGATAAGTATGGAGTGAAAGTACTGGGTACATCGGTAGAAGCTATCATGTACACAGAAGACCGTGACCTGTTCGTGAAGAAACTGGATGAGATTCAGATGAAGACTCCGGTGAGCCAGGCTGTAGAAAGCATGGAAGATGCTATCGCTGCTGCCCGTAAGATCGGTTATCCGGTGATGGTGCGTTCGGCCTATGCCTTGGGAGGTCTTGGTAGCGGTATCTGTGCTAACGAAGAAGAATTCCTGAAACTGGCTGAAAGTTCTTTCGCTTTCTCTAAGCAGATTCTGGTAGAAGAATCTCTGAAAGGTTGGAAAGAAATCGAGTTTGAGGTGATTCGTGATGCCAACGACCACTGCTTTACAGTGGCCAGCATGGAAAACTTCGACCCGCTGGGCATCCATACCGGTGAATCCATCGTTGTAGCTCCTACTTGCTCATTGGATGACAAAGAACTGAAGTTGTTGCAGGAACTGTCTACGAAGTGCATCCGTCACCTCGGCATCGTAGGTGAATGTAACATCCAGTATGCGTTCAACTCTGATACGGACGACTATCGTGTGATTGAAGTAAATGCCCGTCTGAGCCGTTCTTCCGCACTGGCATCCAAAGCTACCGGTTATCCGCTGGCATTCGTGGCCGCTAAGATTGCATTGGGGTACTCACTCGACCAGATCGGTGAGATGGGAACTCCGAACTCTGCTTATCTTGCTCCGCAACTTGATTACTATATCTGTAAAATCCCTCGCTGGGACTTGACGAAGTTTGCCGGTGTATCCCGTGAAATCGGTTCAAGCATGAAGTCGGTAGGTGAAATCATGTCTATCGGTCGCTCTTTCGAAGAAATCATTCAGAAAGGTCTTCGTATGATCGGTCAGGGTATGCACGGGTTTGTAGGTAACGACGATGTACACTTCGACGACCTCGATAAAGAACTTTCACGTCCGACTGACTTGCGTATCTTCTCCATCGCACAAGCTATGGAAGAAGGATACAGCATCGACCGTATCCACGAACTGACTAAGATCGATCCCTGGTTCCTCGGCAAGCTGAAGAACATTGTAGACTATAAAGCCAAATTGTCTACCTATAACAAGGTGGAAGATATCCCGGCTGACGTAATGCGTGAAGCTAAGGTTCTTGGTTTCTCTGACTTCCAGATTGCCCGCTTCGTTCTGAATCCGACCGGAAACATGGAAAAAGAAAACCTTGCGGTACGTGCTCACCGTAAAGCCTTAGGTATTCTTCCGGCTGTAAAACGCATCAATACTATCGCTTCCGAACATCCGGAACTGACTAACTACCTGTATATGACTTATGCAGTGGAAGGTTACGACGTAAACTATTATAAGAATGAAAAATCAGTAGTAGTACTGGGATCGGGCGCTTACCGCATCGGTAGCTCGGTTGAATTTGACTGGTGCTCGGTGAATGCGGTTCAGACTGCCCGCAAGCTGGGGTACAAGTCTATCATGATCAACTACAACCCTGAAACAGTTTCTACTGACTACGATATGTGCGACCGTCTGTACTTCGACGAACTTTCTTTCGAACGTGTGCTTGACGTGATCGACCTTGAACAACCGCGTGGTGTGATCGTATCCGTAGGCGGACAGATTCCGAACAACCTGGCTATGAAGCTGTATCGCCAGTCGGTACCTGTACTGGGTACTTCGCCGGTTTCTATCGACCGTGCCGAAAACCGTAACAAGTTCTCTGCAATGCTCGATCAGCTCGGTATCGACCAACCGGCATGGATGGAACTTACCAGCCTCGAAGAAGTGAAAGGATTCGTAGAAAAAGTAGGTTATCCGGTATTGGTTCGTCCTTCATACGTACTCTCGGGTGCTGCAATGAACGTTTGCTACGATGACGAAGAACTGGAAAACTTCTTGAAGATGGCTGCTGAAGTATCTAAGGAGTATCCGGTAGTTGTTTCTCAGTTCCTTGAAAATACAAAGGAGATAGAGTTTGACGCTGTAGCTCAGAACGGTGAAGTGGTTGAATACGCTATTTCCGAACACGTAGAGTTTGCCGGTGTACACTCCGGTGACGCTACTCTGGTATTCCCGGCACAGAAGATTTATTTTGCAACTGCCCGCCGCATCAAGAAGATCAGCCGTCAGATTGCTAAAGAACTGAATATCTCCGGTCCGTTCAACATCCAGTTCCTTGCCCGCAACAACGAAGTGAAGGTAATTGAATGTAACCTGCGTGCTTCTCGTAGCTTCCCGTTTGTATCTAAGGTGCTGAAACGCAACTTCATCGAAACGGCTACCCGCATCATGCTGGATGCTCCGTATAGCCAACCGGACAAAACTGCGTTCGACATCGACTGGATTGGTGTAAAAGCCTCTCAGTTCTCTTTCTCCCGTCTTCACAAGGCTGACCCTGTTTTGGGTGTGGACATGTCTTCTACCGGTGAAGTCGGTTGTATCGGTGATGACTTCTCTGAAGCATTGCTGAATGCGATGATCGCTACAGGCTTCAAGATTCCGGAAAAGGCAGTGATGTTCTCTTCGGGTGCAATGAAGTCTAAGGTTGACTTGCTGGATGCAAGCCGCATGTTGTTTGCCAAAGGATATCAGATTTACGCTACTGCCGGAACCGCTGCATTCCTGAATGCTCATGGTGTAGAAACGACTCCGGTTTACTGGCCGGATGAAAAACCGGGAGCAGAAAACAATGTGATGAAGATGATCGCTGATCATAAGTTCGATTTGATCGTTAACATTCCGAAGAACCACAGCAAGCGTGAGTTGACGAATGGTTACCGTATCCGTCGTGGCGCTATCGATCATAATATTCCGTTGATTACGAATGCTCGTCTGGCAAGTGCTTTCATTGAAGCATTCTGTGAACTGAAACTGAGCGATATTCAGATTAAGAGCTGGCAGGAATATAAATAAACTGCTTTATATAATAAGGAGACTCTCTCTTTGGCATACCAAGGAGGGAGTCTCTTTTTTTATGTATGGCTTGGTTTATTTTCTCTCTTTATTTCTCTCTCTGTGAATCAACATACGTTTTGCTCTCATGCTCTCACTTTCTGCCTGTATCGCTTTATCCATCGTAGTTACAGCTATGGTAGCAAGTGTGGTAGCAGTGTGGTAGCAAGCGTTTGCTCTCACTTTTTATCTATCCGCAATCCGTGTTTTCTTTCTGTTATGGTTTTATATTCAGTGTGTTAACATCTGATCTGTCAACTGTTAATGATTGTCGTTTCATCTATTAATAATTGAGAATTCAGGTATTAATGGCTGATACCTCCTCTGTTATTGCCTGATAAATGCTTTGTTCTGACTTATCGCCAGGTGTTTCAAACGGGTTTCCATCGCTTGAAACCACAGTTTCCATTACTTGAAACTAGAGTTCCCATTACTTGAAACTTTAGTTTCATACGCTCGAAACTTTTGGTTTCAAACCTTTGGAACTACAGTTTCACACCGATGAAACTAGAGTTCCAAGCTGTGGAAACTGCGGTTCCAAATGGAGAGAATGTTAAACTCTCAGGTAGAGGGTTCTAAGACTATTAATTGCTCTCTTACATCCTAAGTGAAATAACTGATAGTGAATGGTACCTGTATTTTATGGCTTACTCACGCAATAATTGTAGACTTTCAGATTCTGTACCTTACTGTTGAAGTTTCCAGCCTTTTCCAGCGGGAAGACTAGTGTACGTACATAACTCATCGAATCTTTCCCTGCGTTAAAGTAGAGTTTCTGCGTATTCATTTCTTCAACCACCTTTCCGTTGACCCTCAGCGTAGTGCTTCGGTTGTTTCCTTCTATCTGAATAGTTGCTTTTTCTCCCGGATTCACTTTGTAGGGGAAGGTATTCAGGTAACCGTCGCGGGCAAATCCCATCATTCCCCGGATGGGGTCGGACAGGTAGAATACAGCATTAGGAGAACGGAATAATTCGGTTCCTTTGTTCTCTTCTGCTCCGGTGATGTCGAAGCTCACAGTGTAGTTATAACCGATTTCCGGATAATCGGAAGTGCTGCCGGGGGCAACCGTGGAACGTTCGTATACTAATCCCGGCTTTGTGCCGATTCTCGCCAGCTGATTGACTCCGGGTGCTTCGCTGAGGAGCGCTCGTTTCTCATTAAATGTTTCATAAGGAATACCCGTTTGGGCACCTGTCCACATTTTTACGGACAGAGTCTGCAAAGGTGAGAATATACGGTGATGGATGTCTTTTACTGAAATTCCGTTGCCGGCATGGTCGTTCCAGATAGCAAACATACCACCGAGAATGGAAGGGTGCTTTTCTTCAAATACCGATTTTCCGATATGGGCTGGAGTCCATTCCTTATATAAGTATGGTTCGTTGAGGTAGTCCTGATAATATCCGGCTACCGGAACGATATAGACCATTCCGTCCGGAATACAGATTAACTTGTATCCGTCTTTTATCATGGTTGCCGGGTCGGCATACCCGTTGTACCAGGCATTCATGATGACGTCTTCTGATTTGACAGGGGTATCACCTTTGGCATGGCTGAGAGCGCCCCATACCACTGCTTGCTTGCCAAAACCTTCGACAAAACGAATGTAATGATCGGTGAAAGCCCGGAATTTTTCTACCACGTCTTTCTTTGCATTTGAGTATTCGTCTGTACCGATATGTACCCGTTTGCCAACAAACACCGGATTGTCGCCTTCCAGATATTCTTTGAACAGAGCATCTACAAATTCATACGTTTCCGGCTTGAATAAGTCGAGATGATCCATTCCATACTCTTTGCTGCCGATTTCCGGTTTGTAATGAGTAAGTGCCAGTGAATGGGCAGGAACATCAATCTCCGGAATGATTTCCACGAAGTTGGATGCAGCCTGTTTCTGGAAGTCGATGAACTCTTTCTTGGAATAAGAGCCGTCACGGGCAGCCAATCCCGGATAAGTATCCGACTCCAGACGGAAAGCAGCATACGTCTTATCCCAGTTGTGCTCGAAATATTGCTTGAATCCGTTATCGTTCAGATGAACTTGCAGCGTATTCATTTTGTAGTAAGCCATGATTTTTACCAGGTCTTGCAGATAAGACATCGGTATGAACTTACGACCGCAGTCTATCATGAAGCCGCGAAGCGGATAGTCGGGATAATCTCGGATTACTCCTTGCGGGAGTGAACGTTCCTGATTCTGCTCCGCCAGTTGCAGGAGGGTGCGTGTGCTCCAGTAAAGGCCGGTTGTGGTAGGGGCGGAGGCAGCTACGCGGTCGGTTATCTTAATGGCATAACCTTCTTCGCCTAATTTCTTGTCTGTCGATAATGCTAAGACAAAATCACCGGAGGCAGCCTTGCCTTGTACTACGCTTAATGTCTGCCCGAACATCTGCCGATAATCGTCGGCAAACATCTTGGCTATTCGCAGTAATTCGGGATTTTGGGAGGTACAGACAATCCGGGCATCTTTTCCCGGAATAAAGTTGCCGTCTTTTCCCGTCCATTGTTTGAGTTCGGGAATAACGAACGGTTTCGGGTTGACAGCGGCACGGGATAAACTACCCGTCAGACAAAAGATGACCAATAAGGCCAAAGCTTTCAGCGATACAAACTTGTTTCTCATAAGGGGGATTTTTGTGTTTTTGTTAATTAATAAATGATTATAGTTAATTATTGGCTGAAAGTAGGCATAATTTGGATATCTGTCAACAAGTAAAGCTATTTATTTTTTATTTTTGTGATTTCCAAAATGATAAAAACCGATTAAGAATGTTAGTACTTCTATCTTGCGCCAAGACGATGAGTGCGGTGTCGAAGGTGAAAGTTCCTTTGACTACGAGCCCCCGCTTTCAGAAGGAAGCGGCGGAAATAGCGTTGCAGATGTCTCAGTTTTCTGTTGACGAATTGGAACGTTTACTGCGTGTCAACGCTAAGATTGCTGTGGAGAATTATAAGCGTTACCAAGCTTTTCATGCGGAAGCTACTCCGGAATTACCGGCTTTGCTGGCTTATACCGGAATCGTATTCAAGCGCCTCAATCCGAAAGATTTCTCTGTGGAGGACTTTGAATATGCGCAGGAACACTTGCGGCTGACTTCGTTCTGTTATGGGCTGTTGCGTCCTTTGGATGTAATTCGTCCTTATCGTCTGGAGGGAGATGTCTTATTGCCGGAATTAGGGAATCAGACAATGTTTTCTTACTGGCAGTCGCGTTTGACGGATGTGTTTATACAGGATATCCGGCAGGCAGGAGGAATCTTGTGTAACCTTGCCAGCGATGAGATGAAAAGCCTGTTTGACTGGAAACGGGTGGAGAAGGAGGTGCGTGTGGTAACTCCCGAATTTCATGTCTGGAAGAATGGAAAACTGGCTACGATTGTGGTCTATACCAAAATGTCTCGTGGCGAAATGACACGTTTTATCTTGAAGAATAAGGTCGGGAATCCGGATGACCTGAAGGGATTCTCGTGGGAAGGGTTCGAGTTTGACGAATCCCTTTCGGATGAAAGAAAATTTGTATTTACGAATGGTAAGGGGGAATAAGGAATATGACAGAAGTCGAGAAGATGCGTAGCAGCCAGTTGGCTGATATGTCTGCACCGGAGTTGCAGGAACGTTTTGAACATGCAAAGAAGTTGCTGGCTGTTATGCGTGGATTGAGCACGTATGATGACGGTTACAGGGAATTGTTGGAAGAGTTGGTGCCGGGTATTCCTGAAACTTCGGTGATCTGCCCTCCTTTCCATTGCGACCACGGAGACGGGATCAGGTTGGGCGAACATGTATTTGTCAATGCCAATTGTACTTTTTTGGATGGAGGATATATTACAATCGGTGCTCATACGCTGGTAGGGCCTTGCGTGCAGATTTATACGCCGCATCATCCGATGAATTATCTGGAACGTCGCGGTTCGAAAGAATATGCCTATCCGGTTACGGTCGGTGAAGATTGCTGGATTGGTGGCGGAGCAATCATCTGTCCCGGTGTGACGATTGGCAACCGATGTGTGATAGGAGCGGGAAGTGTCGTAACGAAAGATATTCCCGACGACAGTGTCGCAGTCGGGAATCCGGCCCGTGTGGTCCGTAAACAGGTTTAACCGGGAAATTTATTTCCCGGATTTGAGTGTTCCCGCATTGTTGTCTTCGTTATGAAGGCGTCTTTCGGCGGACTCGTATTTGCGTCCGAAATTGAAATTCCACGAAAGTGTGAGAGCGAATACTCTGGAACTTTCTTTGATGTACATCCAGTTTTTGGAAGGAGCTAACGGACTGAAGTTCTCACTCCCTATTCTGTAGTTACTGCCGAAAGGGTTGAGAGACATGACTCCTACATTCAGCTGCTTGTAGCGGTAGCTGACGCTTAAAAGATGGTAGTTCTCTCCGTAACTCAGAGTCTCTCCGTAAAAATCATTTCGGTGGTTCCGTATCTCGAAATACGCGCTCCATTTTTTATAGGCTGCCGTTGCGCTGGCACAATAGTACCAGTTGGTATAAGTGTGATGATAGTTGTGTCCGCGGCTGTCGAAATAGTTGATACCTGTCGATATGGACAAACTTAAGATATCTTTTATAGGGCCTACCTTGATTTCTACTTCCGGATTGAGCTTTTGCCAGCTCCGCTGGTTGGCGGTGGTGCGCACAAAAAGTTCGCCTTCTCTGAATGTTTCTTCCATATTGGGCTTGTGCTGATACTGATACAGGAGATAAAGGCTGCTACTGAATAGTCCTTTACGGAAGTCTACGTTCAGCGTATTGTTGTAGACCGTTGACATTTTCAGGGTCGGATTTCCCCGGCGTATTTGTAAGGAGTCAATCAGTTGCTCTACGTTGCTCAGGTCGGAGAGGGCGGGGGTGCTTCTGGAAATCTGTCCCTGGTAGCGGATAAAAGCTTGGTCCGAGAAATTGTAGGTAAGCCGTATACGGGGTAAGACTGAATATTTCTGATATCCTTCACCTTCCTGGTTGAACCATGAGCGGCTGCCCTGTACCCCGACGGAATAATTAAACCTTTTTATTTTGCTGCTGTATTCTATATAAGTGGAAGTGTGTGCTTCCTGCATCCGCGTTTCCGCCGAAGAAGTGCCGGCGTACTTGTTCTCCGTCAGTGATTGCTGGTGGCGGATACCTGCACTGAGCTTGCTGTTGGTGAATTTCTTTTCGTAGATGCCTTCGCCGATAAATGAGTATTTCTTTCCGCGGATAGCCGAATAGATATCGGTAGCAAGGATGGAATGCTTCTTTTCTTCGTAGGTGCGGTCGTCATAAGTATGTATATAAGTGCCTACCGTGTTCAGGATGATGGCCTGGTTGTTTTTGAGGTTACGTTGCAGATAAATATCGATGGAGGGAGATTTGCTGTCTGAGGCCGTGTGGTCTTTCATGGCTACACTATTATCCGGATTGTCGATGGGGTATAATGTGCTTTGGGTGTTCAGTTTGTTATAACGGAAACTTCCCCGAAGGGCTACACTGACGAACCACTTTTCGGCTTCCTGGTAGCTGTAATTCATTGTCAGATAATCCCAGCGCATTTTCATTTTGTCAGGGACACCGTCTTCCAGTCTTGTAAAAGAAGGCTTGTCCGAGAAATGAAACGTTTCGGAATTCTCCCGCCAGTAGTTCTTGAATGAGCGATAACCTTCATGGTAATTGATTCCCCATTCGGAATTTTTATGGTTGATTTTGGCTGTTGCATTGTTGTTTCCCAAAAGTGTGTTGACTGATGTACTTGTGTCAAATCCTACGTAGCCACCTGTCTGATGACGGCGGACGATATAGTCTATGACAGCCGCTGCGTTATCTCCATACCGTAAACCCGGTTCGTCATGGTATTCGATGCGGATCACATCTTCCGGCTGCAAAGCCAGTATCTCCTGTATCTCCACTTTCGCTCCGTTGATACGTAGCTGTACGTCTCCCTGATTGGAAGAAGTAATCGTTTGCCGGATGAGGTCGACTTGTATGCGGCTGAGTTGTAAACGTTGTAACAGGCTAAGCCCGTTCGTTGAAGTTTTTAGCTGACGGGCACTGGGAAGAATGATCTTCCGGTCGGGCTGGTTGATAACAGGATTGGCGGTAATGGTCACTTCTTCCAGTGCGATGGCTGCCGAATCAATGGAGATCGACCCCAAGTCGAGTGTGGCTGTAAAATCATTCAGGTTGATTTGTTGTGTTTGATAGCCTAGCCCGGATATCCGTAATTGATAATTTCCTTTTTGTAAGTTGTTCATGTTGAATCGTCCCCGTTGGTCGGTAATGCCTCCGGAGATGAAAATAGAATCTTTTGTCTGTAAAATGACATTGGCAAATTCTACCGGCTCTTTGCCGGATACGATTCTTCCTCTTAACTGTAAGTCTTGTGCAATAAGCAACATACACAGACATAGAAATGCTGCGGTTGTAGTGATTCGTTTCATATCTTATTATTAATGGCAGAGAAAGAGTCGCGACTGTCTTTATCTTGTTGTGTTTATTAGACGGACCTGGAGAAGTGAAAGTTGCATGAAAAAAAACTTTTTTCATTATTTGCTGATAATCAGATAATTTCTGATTGTGATAAAAACTTTCTTGAAAAATAATACATGAAATGTTTGGAGGTTTCGAAAAAAGCCGTACCTTTGCATCGCTTTTGAAACGGAAGTGTACGGGCGCTTAGCTCAGCTGGTTCAGAGCATCTGGTTTACACCCAGAGGGTCGGGGGTTCGAATCCCTCAGCGCCCACCATAAAAACCGAAACACTTCCGCCAACAAAAGGGCGCTTAGCTCAGCTGGTTCAGAGCATCTGGTTTACACCCAGAGGGTCGGGGGTTCGAATCCCTCAGCGCCCACAGAAATGGAAGTCTTGCGAAGAGGTTCGTGAGGCTTTTTTTATTTCTTACCGCTTTTATACAAACTTTCTTTGTCCTTTTGGCTTATAACTCAGGAAAAAGAGTTAATTTTGCAGTCTGATAATTATCTAAGAAAACGTATGGAACTTGATGTATTAACGGCCATATCTCCGATTGATGGTCGATATAGAGGCAAAACTAAAGCTTTGGCGGCTTATTTCTCTGAATTTGCACTGATTAAATACCGTGTACAGGTAGAGGTGGAATACTTTATCACCTTGTGTGAACTTCCTTTGCCGCAGTTGAAAGGAATCGATAGCAGCGTGTTTGAAACTTTACGGAATATCTACCGTAATTTTTCGGAAGCAGATGCGCAACGCATTAAAGATATCGAGAGTGTAACCAACCATGATGTAAAAGCTGTAGAATATTTCCTGAAAGAAGAATTTGACAAGCTGGGTGGAATGGATGACTATAAAGAATTCATTCACTTCGGACTGACTTCTCAGGATATTAACAATACGTCTGTGCCTCTTTCTATCAAAGAAGCGTTGGATAAAGTTTATTATCCGTTGATTGAGGAACTGATTGCACAGTTGAAAACTTATGCAACGGAGTGGGCTGACATCCCGATGCTTGCTAAAACTCATGGACAGCCGGCTTCTCCGACTCGCCTGGGTAAAGAGGTGATGGTATTCGTTTACCGTCTGGAACGCCAGCTGGCTATGCTGAAGGCATGTCCGATCACTGCTAAATTTGGTGGGGCTACCGGTAATTACAATGCTCATCATGTTGCATATCCTCAATATGACTGGAAACAATTCGGCAATCGTTTTGTTGCAGAGAAACTGGGACTGGAACGCGAAGAATATACCACTCAGATTTCGAACTACGATAACTTATCTGCTATCTTTGACGCGATGAAACGTATCAATACCGTGATGGTAGATATGAACCGTGACTTCTGGCAGTATATTTCTATGGAATACTTCAAACAGAAAATCAAGGCCGGAGAAGTCGGATCAAGCGCAATGCCGCACAAGGTAAATCCGATTGACTTTGAAAATGCGGAAGGTAATCTGGGTATCGCGACATCTATTCTGGAGCACTTGGCTGTGAAGCTTCCTGTTTCCCGCTTGCAGCGTGACCTGACAGATTCTACAGTACTCCGTAATGTCGGTGTGCCTTTCGGGCATATCGTGATTGCCATTCAGAGTTCACTGAAAGGACTTCGCAAGTTGCTGCTGAACGAACCGGCTATTTACCGTGACCTGGATAATTGCTGGAGCGTAGTGGCTGAGGCTATCCAGACTATTTTACGCCGCGAGGCTTACCCGCATCCGTATGAAGCTTTGAAAGCTTTGACCCGGACAAACCAGGCTATTACAGAAAGTTCTATTAAAGAGTTTATCGAAGGCTTGAATGTAAGCGAAGATATTAAAAAAGAGTTAAGAGCAATTACTCCGCATACTTATACGGGACTTTAATTGTTTACTTATACAATAAACGTGTTTTTTAAATAGGCCGTGAGGCCAAAGTCTAATTTTATTCGAATAAAAAAATGAGCACAGAAAACGAAGAATGGCGCGAAAATTCTTTCAATGAGGAGAATACAGGTGCCGGCCGTGATGGTAACAAGTCTTACAACAGAGAAGGTGGAGAACGTCCGTATCGTCCTTCTTACAACCGTGAAGGTGGGGATCGTCCGTATCGCCCGCGATTTAATACCAACAATGAAGGTGGAGAACGCCCGCAGCGTTCTTATGGTGACCGCTCTTATGGCGATCGTCCGCAACGTCCTTCTTATAATCGTGAAGGTGGAGACCGTCCGTATCGCCCTCGCTTCAATAGCAATAATGAAGGAGGCGAACGTCCGCAACGTCCTTACAACCGCGAAGGTGGAGAGCGTTCTTATGATCGTCCTCAACGTCCTTCTTACAACCGTGAAGGTGGTGACCGTCCGTACCGTCCGAGATTTAACCCGAATGGCGAAGGAAGCGATCGTCCGCAGCGTCCTTACAATCGTGAAGGCGGCGAACAACGTTCTTATGGCGACCGTCCGTACCGTCCCCGTTTCAATAGTGGTGAAGGTGGTGACCGTCCTCAGCGTCCTTACAACCGCGATGGTGGTGATCGTCCGTATCGTCCTCGCTTCAATAGTGGCGAAGGTGGCGGTTATCGTAATAACAATGCTGGCGGCTATCGTCCGAGATTTAACAATGACCGTTCGCAGGGGGGCTATCGTCCGCGTCCGCGTACCAGTGACTATGATCCGAATGCTAAATATAGCATCAAGAAACAGATTGAGTACAAGGAACAGTTTGTTGACCCGAATGAACCGATTCGTCTGAATAAGTTCCTGGCTAATGCCGGTGTTTGCTCACGTCGCGAGGCTGATGAGTTTATCACAGCAGGTGTGGTTTCTGTAAACGGTGAAGTCGTAACTGAATTGGGTACAAAGATCAAGCGTTCGGATGTTGTGAAGTTCCATGATGAACCGGTTAGCATTGAACGCAAGGTATACGTACTGTTGAATAAGCCGAAAGATACGGTTACTACATCGGATGATCCGCAGGAACGCCGTACGGTAATGGACCTGGTAAAAGGCGCTTGCAACGAGCGTATTTATCCGGTAGGACGTCTTGACCGCAACACGACTGGTGTACTTCTGCTGACCAATGACGGTGACTTGGCTTCAAAGCTGACACACCCGAAATTCTTGAAGAAGAAAATTTATCATGTTCATCTGGATAAGAACCTGACAAAAGCGGATATGGATCAGATTGCAGCTGGTGTACAGTTGGAAGATGGTGAAATCCATGCAGATGCTATCAGCTACACAGATGATTTCAAGAAAGACCAGGTAGGTATCGAAATTCACTCCGGCAAGAACCGTATCGTTCGCCGTATTTTCGAATCACTGGGATATAAAGTAGTAAAACTCGACCGTGTATTCTTTGCCGGATTGACCAAGAAAGGTCTGCGCCGCGGAGACTGGCGTTATCTGTCGGAAGCAGAAGTAAACTACCTCCGCATGGGTTCGTTTGAGTAATATATAATATTGTATTAAAAAAGTTTTATGGAAAAGATTGGTAGAACAAAAATTGTTGATCTGTTGAAGCGCGAAGACTTTGGCGCTATGGTCAATGTGAAAGGATGGGTTCGCACCCGTAGAGGTAGCAAACAAGTTAACTTTATCGCACTGAATGACGGTTCTACAATAAATAATGTGCAGATCGTAGTGGATCTGGCTAATTTCGATGAAGAGATGCTGAAACTGATTACTACCGGAGCTTGTATAAGCGTGAACGGGGTAATGGTGGAATCGGTAGGTTCCGGTCAGAAAGCGGAAGTGCAGGCTAAAGAAATCGAAGTGCTGGGTACTTGCGACAATACATATCCATTGCAGAAAAAAGGTCACTCCATGGAATTCTTGCGCGAGATCGCTCACTTGCGTCCGCGTACCAATACCTTTGGTGCAGTGTTCCGCATTCGTCACAACATGGCGATTGCTATTCACAAGTTTTTCCATGAAAAGGGATTTTTCTATTTCCATACACCGATTATCACAGGGTCTGACTGTGAAGGTGCCGGACAGATGTTCCAGGTAACTACCATGAGTCTGTATGACTTGAAGAAAGACGAAAGAGGTTCTATCTCTTATGATGACGACTTCTTCGGCAAGCAGACAAGTCTGACTGTATCCGGCCAACTGGAAGGTGAATTGGCTGCTACGGCGATGGGTGCTATCTATACATTCGGTCCTACATTCCGTGCTGAAAACTCCAATACTCCCCGCCACTTGGCAGAGTTCTGGATGATTGAGCCGGAAGTGGCTTTCAACGACATTGCTGACAATATGGACTTGGCAGAAGAGTTCATTAAATATTGTGTGAAATGGGCGTTGGATAACTGTGCGGATGATGTGAAGTTCCTGAACGATATGTTCGACAAGGGCTTGATTGAACGTCTGCAAGGTGTGTTGAAGGATGATTTCGTTCGTCTGCCTTATACAGAGGGTATCAAGATTCTGGAAGATGCTGTTGCTAAAGGACACAAGTTTGAGTTTCCGGTTTACTGGGGAGTAGACTTGGCTTCCGAACACGAACGTTATCTGGTGGAAGAGCACTTTAAACGTCCGGTGATTCTGACTGATTATCCGAAGGAGATCAAGGCCTTCTATATGAAGCAGAATGAGGATGGGAAGACGGTGCGCGCAATGGATGTTCTTTTCCCGAAAATCGGTGAAATCATTGGTGGTTCTGAACGTGAAGCGGACTATAACAAATTGATGACTCGTATTGAAGAGATGCATATCCCGATGAAGGATATGTGGTGGTATCTGGATACACGTAAGTTCGGTACTTGTCCTCACTCCGGTTTTGGACTCGGTTTTGAGCGTCTGTTGCTGTTTGTAACAGGTATGTCAAATATCCGTGACGTGATACCGTTCCCGCGTACACCGAGAAATGCTGAATTCTAATATTTCGGTATATTTATGTAAAACTCGCATAATCTTTCGATTGTGCGAGTTTTTTTATGCCTTTGATTGTTATTTTCTCAAAATAAATCTTTATATTTGGACATGCGCATTCAAGAGTGTTAACTAAAATCATATTGTCATGAAAAAGCTCTATTTCTTTACCATGCTTTCAATTATGTTGTTAGCGGTAACAGGTGCGATGGCCCAGAAGAAAACTAAGTTTAAACCGGCCGATTTGAAAGGGATTTGGCAGTTGTGCCATTATGTATCAGAATCTCCCGATGTTCCGGGATCGTTGAAACCCAGTAATACATTTAAGGTATTGAGTGATGACGGCAGAATCGTGAATTTTACCATTATTCCCGGTTCTGACGCGATTATTACCGGATATGGTACCTATAAACAGTTGACTGATGATTCTTATAAGGAGAGTATCGAGAAGAACATCCACCTTCCGATGCTCGATAATCAGGACAATATTCTGGAATTTGAGATTAAAGATAATGATTACCTGCATTTGAAATACTTCATCAAGAACGATTTGAACGGAAATGAGTTGAATGCCTGGTATTATGAAACCTGGAAACGGGTGGAAATGCCGGCTAAGTTCCCGGAAGATATTGTGCGATAAATGAGATTGCAATATAGATTCTTTGTTGTTTTTTTGACCTCCCCGGTATAAATCCGGAGGAGGTCTTTTTATTTTCTTCACCTTATCTGTAAATATAGTAAGTTCCCCTTGTCATTCAACCCGATAAATCCAAAAAAAGCTAGAAATAGTTTGCCAATTCAAAGAAAAGCCGTACTTTTGCAAGCCGATTATTATCACAAAATGATAAGAGATTAATTCATAGCAAGTTAGTCCTCCTTTGTCCGGGGAGGTTAATATGTGGTGAAGAAAATTTTTAGTAGTAACATTTAAAAAACAAATTTAAGAGTGGATACTTTAAGTTACAAGACCATTTCTGCAAACAAAGCGACTGTAACCAAAGAATGGGTTATCGTTGACGCTACAGACCAAACACTAGGTCGTCTGGGAGCAAAAGTTGCAAAATTGCTGAGAGGAAAGTACAAACCGAACTTTACTCCTCACGTAGACTGCGGTGATAACGTTATCATCATCAATGCAGACAAAGTAAAACTGACTGGTAACAAATGGAATGACAGAGTTTATTTGTCATACACAGGTTATCCTGGTGGTCAGAGAGAAATGACTCCTGCCCGTTTGATCACTAAACCGAACGGTGAAGAGAGATTACTGAAAAAAGTAGTGAAAGGCATGCTGCCCAAGAATATTCTGGGAGCTAAATTGCTGGGTAACTTGTATGTTTACGCTGGTAGCGAACACAAACACGAAGCTCAGAGCCCGAAAATGATTGATATTAATTCATATAAATAAGATATAATGGAAGTAGTAAATGCATTAGGCAGACGTAAACGTGCAATCGCACGTGTATTCGTAAGCGAAGGTACAGGAAAGATTACTATTAACAAGAGAGACCTTGCAGAGTACTTTCCATCAACTATACTTCAGTATGTTGTAAAACAACCATTGAACAAGCTGGGTGCTGCTGAGAAGTATGACATCAAGGTTAACTTGTGTGGTGGTGGTTTCACTGGTCAGTCTCAGGCATTGCGTTTGGCAATCGCTCGTGCATTGGTTAAGATGAACGCTGAAGATAAGGCTGCACTTCGTGCTGAAGGCTTCATGACTCGTGACCCACGTTCTGTAGAACGTAAGAAACCGGGACAGCCGAAAGCTCGTAGAAGATTCCAGTTCAGCAAGCGTTAATGTGCTGCCTGACCGAGGAATATGTTTAGTATCTAAACTACTGGGACTCTGCTTATAGACTACCCGGCGGTTGGTTTAGAAAAAACAAAAAAGAAAGTAAACGATTTAAAGAAAAAACAAGATGTCAAGAACAAATTTTGATACTTTATTGGAAGCCGGTTGCCACTTCGGACACCTTAAGAGAAAGTGGAACCCTGCAATGGCTCCTTATATTTTCATGGAACGCAATGGTATTCACATCATTGACCTCCACAAAACAGTTGCAAAAGTAGACGAAGCTGCTGAAGCTTTGAAACAGATTGCCAAATCAGGCAAGAAAGTTCTTTTTGTTGCTACTAAAAAACAAGCTAAACAAGTTGTAGCTGAGAAAGCTCAATCTGTTAATATGCCTTATGTAATCGAGCGCTGGCCGGGTGGTATGTTGACCAACTTCCCGACTATCCGTAAGGCTGTGAAGAAGATGGCTACTATCGATAAATTGACTAACGATGGTACATATTCTAACCTTTCTAAGAGAGAAGTTCTTCAGATCTCTCGTCAACGTGCAAAATTGGACAAGACTTTGGGCTCTATCGCTGACCTGACTCGTCTGCCGTCTGCATTGTTCGTTATCGACGTAATGAAAGAAAATATCGCAGTTCGTGAAGCTAACCGTCTGGGTATCCCTGTATTTGGTATCGTTGATACTAACTCTGATCCTACAAACGTTGACTTCGTAATTCCTGCTAACGATGACGCTACTAAGTCAGTAGAGGTTATCCTTGACGCTTGCTGTGCTGCAATGATCGAAGGCTTGGAAGAAAGAAAAGCTGAAAAGATCGACATGGAAGCAGCTGGTGAAGCTCCTGCTAACAAAGGCAAGAAAAAATCAGTGAAAGCAAGACTTGACAAGTCTGACGAAGAAGCTATCAATGCAGCGAAAGCTGCTGCCTTCATCAAGGAAGACGAAGAGGCTTAATTATATAATGTGCCAATTTGCTAATGTGCAAGAGTATGCTTATACACTTGCATCTTGATTGGCAGATTGGCACATTTTTTGTTTTGAAAATTATTATTCATTTAAATAAAGGAAATTATTATGGCTGTAACTATGGCTGATATTACCAAGCTGCGTAAAATGACCGGAGCTGGTATGATGGACTGTAAGAATGCATTGACAGAAGCTGAAGGCGATTACGACAAGGCAATGGAAATTATCCGTAAGAAAGGACAAGCTGTTGCTGCTAAGCGTTCAGAACGTGATGCTTCTGAAGGTTGTGTTTTGGCTAAGACTACTGGTGAATATGCCGTTGTCATTGCTTTGAAGTGTGAAACTGACTTTGTTGCTCAGAATGCTGATTTTGTGAAACTGACTCAGGACATTCTGGACCTTGCTGTGGCTAACAAATGCAAGACATTGGATGAAGTAAAAGCATTGCCGATGGGTAACGGTACTGTACAGGATGCAGTGGTTGACCGTAGCGGTATTACTGGTGAGAAAATGGAGCTTGATGGTTACATGACTGTAGAGGGAGCAAGCACTGCTGTTTACAATCACATGAACAGAAACGGTCTCTGCACAATCGTTGCTTTCAACAAGAACGTTGACGAGCAGTTGGCTAAACAAGTAGCTATGCAGATTGCTGCAATGAATCCGATCGCTATTGATGAAGATGGCGTTTCTGAAGAAGTAAAAGAAAAGGAAATTGCTGTTGCTATCGAGAAAACAAAAGCAGAACAGGTACAGAAAGCTGTAGAAGCTGCTCTGAAGAAAGCCAACATCAACCCTGCTCATGTAGATAGCGAAGAGCACATGGAAAGTAATATGGCTAAGGGCTGGATTACAGCTGAAGATATAGCTAAGGCAAAGGAAATCATTGCTACCGTTTCTGCTGAAAAGGCTGCACACCTGCCGGAACAAATGATTCAGAACATCGCTAAGGGTCGTCTGGGTAAGTTCTTGAAAGAAGTTTGTCTGCTGAATCAGGAAGATATCATGGACGCTAAGAAGACTGTAAGAGAAGTATTGGCAGCTGCTGATCCTGAACTGAAGGTTCTTGATTTCAAGCGTTTCACTTTGAAAGCTGAATAATCTATCTCAAAAAGATAATAAGCTAAGGGCGGAATTCTAATGATTCCGCCCTTTGTCATTATCCTCCGACACCTTTGGTCTTTGTATATCCTTCTTTTATTAACAGGTCTATTACTTTCTGCTTGAAATCTCCTTGTACGATGATTTCTCCGTCTTTGGCCGAACCTCCGACTCCACATTTGCTTTTCAGTAGTTTTCCAAGTTCTTTCTGGTCATTCTCCGTACCTACGAATCCGGTGATGAGTGTAACGACTTTACCTCCACGATTTTTCCTGTCGAGAGAAACCCGAAGATTTTGTTTGTTTTTATCCAGCGTCACTTGTTCCTGATCATCATCCATATCATAGTTAAAATCAGGATTTGTAGAATAAACCACATTCAGCCTGTCTTTCCAATCATTATTTTTCATATTCTTCTGCTTTTATTGTGTCAAAAGTAATATTTTGTGGGGAACTTTGCAATCTTTTGTCTATTTTGCCGTCTAATAATAAAACGAAATAAGACTAATAAACCGAAAATGATGAAACGATATATAGCGTTTGTTCTTATATGTTCTTTTACTATCTCTCTTTGGGCACAAACATTTAAAGGCAGAGTGGTTGACTTTGCGGGAAATCCGATACCCTACGCGGCACTTTATCTGAAAGAACTTAAAACAGGCTTTACTACCGATGATAATGGTTGTTTTCAGACTTCGCTCCAACCGGGACAATATACTTGTGAGGTTTCTTCTCTGGGATTCGCAGGACAAACGTTTTCCTTCTCCATATCTACCGGAGATTTGGAAAAGAATATCGTACTCTCGGAGCAGGTATACAGTTTGCGGGAAGTCAATGTAGTAAAAGGGGCGGAAGACCCTGCCTGTTCTGTGATGCGCAAAGCGATTGCCAATGCTCCTTATTACCGTACGCAGGTGAAAGGATTTAGAGCCGGTACCTATCTGAAAGGTACGGGAAAAATGAAGACCATTCCCGCTATTTTAAAGCTGTCAAAGGAAGTCAGGAAAGAGTCGAAGGAGCTTTTGGGTAAGTTGTTTGTGATGGAGGAACAGAGAGTGGTAACTTTCAAAGCTCCCTCTACCTGGGAGAATCAGGTAAAGGCTTATTCCAATTCTTTTCCGGAAGAGATGGAGGTCAGAATTGGTCTGACTACAATCAACTTTTACGAACCTGTTATTTTTGATAAGGTATCACCATTGAGTGCCGGAGCTTTTTCCTATTACCGTTTTAAGTTGGAAGGGTGTTATAGTGAAGGCAACTACCTGATCAATAAGATAAAAGTCATCCCTAAACAAGACAGCCCACGTCTGGTATCCGGAGATTTGTACATTGTGGAAGACCTTTGGTGTGTTTCTGCGGCTGAGCTTTCTATTCATATGGGTGGTTTAAAGGCTAAGGTTAAGGTTACTTGTAAAGAAGTTCAGTCCGCTGTTTTTCTTGCTACTTCCACAAGTATGTCTTGTGAAATCAAGATGATGGGATTTTCGGCAGAGGCTTCTTATCTGGCGGCGGTACATTATACGAATGTAGAAGTTGCAGACCGTCAGCAGGTAATGAATAGGGGGCTGTCTTCTTCTGATACTTCACTGAAGCAAAACCGAAAGCAGCAGAAGCTTGCAAGGCAGATAGAAGAACTGGCGGCAAAAGATGATTTGACTTTGAAAGAAGCCTATAAATTATCTAAGCTGATGGAAAAGAACATAGCTGAATCCGACTCTACACGTTCTTCGCATAAATATGAGCGCAAAGTGAGAAAAAGAGAGGTGAATGTGAAGACTGATTCGCTGGCAGGTGAAAAGGATTCGCTTTATTGGGCGGCTGTCAGGAGTGTTCCTTTGCGCCCGGAAGAAATACAGAGTTATGTTCATAAGGAAAAGTTATCCCTTTCCAAAGATTCACTTCAAGAGGATGATTCGATAAAGACATCCGTTGGAAAAAAGATCATTCAGACATTTCTTATGGGGAAAACTTTTCGTAGTCCTAATAAAAATGCATGGATCTCTTGGACCGGCCTGCCTTCCTATGTGCCTGAATATAATTTTGTAGATGGTTTTTGGCTGGGAGCCAAGTTTGAAACAGGACTGAAACTATCGGAAGCCTCTGTTTTACAATTTACTCCATCTGCATACTATACCTCTGCCCGTAAAGCGTTGGCAGGACAAGGTGAACTCTCCCTGAGCTATGCTCCGAGGCGACGAGGGTATATGGTACTGTCCGGTGGAATGCTTTCTGCCGATTATAATGGAGAAAGTGGAGAATCACGTCTGATAAATGGCGTTGCTTCTTCTTTCTTCGGACGAAATGATGTGAAACTTTATGAGAAACGTTTCCTGTCCTTACATCATCAGATTGAATTGGCAAACAGTTTGTTGTTTTCTACCTCACTTTCCTGGCAGCGTCGGCAGATGTTGGAGAATCATATACACCGGAGTTGGTTTAAGAAAGAGGCAGAACCGAATATTCCGGATAGCCGGGCATTCTATCCGATGCCTGAAAATGAACTATTAAAAGCTTCGTTTGCTTTGGAATATACTCCGGTCCATTATTACCGGATGCAGAAAGGGAAAAAAGTGTATGAAGAATCCAGGTATCCTACTTTTACATTACGTTATGACCGGGCTTTCCCTTTGAAAGGTACGTTGTCTTCTCCATCCTATCATTTAGCGGAATTTTCCGCCAGACAGAACATAGAGTTCGGAATGTTTAATACGTTGGACTGGGCCGTTAATGCCGGAACTTTTTGGGATAAGAAAGGTATGCAGTTCCCCGATTTCAAACATTTTGCGACAACTGGTTTACCGGTGACCGAGCGCTCGTTTGACACAGGATTTTCTTTGTTGGATAATTATGCATACTCTACCAATACCCGATGGGTACAAGCTAATATTTCCTGGTACACTCCCTATTTATTGCTGAAATTTCTACCTTTCCTGAAAAAGAAGAATCTGGATGAAGCATTGCATCTCCGTACGCTTGCAGGATATGACCGGCGTCCCTATTCGGAAGTCGGTTACTCCATCGGATTCCTGAAACTGGCACGGTTAGGCGTCTTCGTTGGCTTCGAGAGTCTGAAATACCGTTCGACCGGAGTTTCCGTCAGCATTCCTTTGTCTATGTTTGCGGGAGAATAGCACCTGTGTAGAAATAGTATGAATCATTCTTGCAATTCCGAAAAAAAACGTATTTTTGTCAATCTTATAACCTGAATAAATAAAAGAAATGGCCGAGAACCAAAAGATACAGCAGATAGATTGTACGAAAGTGCCGGAGCCTACTTTGCGCAGACTGCCTTGGTACTTGTCGAATGTCAAGTTGCTGAAGCAAAGAGGCGAACGCTTTGTCTCTTCTACGCAGATATCTAAGGAAATAAATATTGACGCTTCACAGATAGCAAAAGACTTGTCGTATGTGAATATCTCCGGACGTACACGTGTGGGGTACGAGGTTGATGCGCTCATCAGGGTTTTAGAGCACTTCCTGGGGTTTACGGAGATACATAAGGCTTTTCTTTTTGGAGTCGGTAGTCTGGGAGGCGCACTTTTGCAAGACTCCGGTCTGAAGCATTTCGGACTTGAGATTGTGGCTGCTTTCGATATTGACCCGACGTTGGTCGGCACTCACCTGAACGGAATTCCTGTTTACCATTCGGACGACTTTCTGAAGAAGATGGAAGAAAATGACGTACAGATCGGTGTGTTGACTGTTCCTATCGAGATTGCCCAGTGTATCACGGATATGATGGTGGACGGAGGAATCAAGGCTGTCTGGAATTTTACCCCTTTCCGTATCCGTGTTCCGGAAGATATCGTGGTACAGAATACATCCCTTTATGCTCATCTGGCGGTTATGTTCAATCGCCTTAATTTTAACGAAATCAAATAATGAAGATTATTGCCGTAGGAATGAACTATGCCCTGCACAATCAGGAGCTGGGACATACATCTATAAATAAAGAACCGGTTATTTTCATGAAGCCCGATTCGGCTATTCTGAAAGATGGCAAACCGTTCTTTATCCCTGATTTTTCAAATGAAGTACATTATGAGACGGAGCTTGTTGTACGCATCAACCGTCTTGGAAAGAATATTTCTCCCCGTTTTGCCCATCGATATTATGACGCATTGACAGTTGGCATTGACTTTACTGCTCGTGACCTTCAGCGTAAATTTCGTGAAGCTGGTAATCCGTGGGAACTTTGCAAAGGTTTCGACTCTTCTGCCGCTATCGGCACTTTTGTTCCGGTAGAGCGCTATAAAGACATTCAGAATCTGAATTTCAATCTGATGATTGATGGCAAGGAGGTGCAACGTGGTTGTACAGCGGATATGCTCTTTAAAGTGGATGATATCATTGCTTACGTCAGCCAGTTCGTAACACTCAAAATAGGAGATTTACTATTCACGGGGACACCTGCCGGGGTAGGTCCGGTTAGTATCGGCCAGCATTTGCAGGGATATCTGGAAGGAGAAAAGTTGCTGGATTTCTATATACGTTGATCCGTATATTCTTTATTTGACTCATTTATTAAATAGTTTATGAAAATAAGAGTAGGTTTTGGCTTCGACGTACATCAGCTGGTCGAAGGCCGTGAATTGTGGTTGGGTGGTATTCGTCTGGAGCATGCTAAAGGATTGCTGGGACATTCGGATGCTGATGTATTACTGCATACGGTTTGCGACGCTTTGTTGGGAGCCGCTAATATGCGCGACATCGGCTATCATTTTCCGGATACTGCCGGAGAGTATAAAAATATCGATAGCAAGATTCTTTTGAAAAAGACAGTAGAACTGATTGCGACCAAAGGATACCGTGTCGGGAATATTGATGCGACTATTTGCGCGGAACGTCCCAAGCTGAAAGCTCATATTCCGTTGATGCAGGAGACGATGGCAGCCGTAATGGGTATTGATGCGGAGGACATCTCGATTAAAGCGACTACAACCGAAAAGCTGGGCTTTACCGGACGTGAAGAAGGTATTTCCGCTTATGCTACCGTGCTGATAGAGAAGGACTGATAAGAATTGCAGAACTTCTGAATGGCTGGCTATATGGGGGCCGCTGATAGGTGGGCTTTCGTGTATTTGCTGTCTGTTTATGGTCAGTCCGTTATAAAGAAGATTACTAACCCCCTAAAACAATAAATAGTATGAACCGATCTTTAAAATTGTTCTTGGCACTGGTTTCTTTGTGTATGACCACCTTCTGTTTCGCTCAAAAGAGTGAATTACAGTTTAACAAAGATGGCAAGTTTAAAATAGTACAGTTCACTGACGTCCATTTTAAATATAAGAATCCCGCTTCCGACATAGCGCTGGAACGTATCAATCAGGTACTCGATGAAGAACAGCCTGATTTTGTAATCTTTACCGGTGATGTGGTTTATTCTGCTCCGGCAGACAAAGGCATGTTGCAGGTATTGGAACAGGTATCGAAGCGTAAACTACCTTTTGTAGTCACTTTCGGCAATCATGATAATGAGCAGGGAATGACACGGGAGCAATTATACGATATCATCCGTCAGGTACCGGGCAATCTGATGCCGGACCGGGGCTCGGCCCTTTCTCCGGATTATGTATTGACAGTAAAAGCATTTTCCGATGCAAAGAAGGACGCGGCTGTTCTCTATTGCATGGACTCCCATTCTTATTCTCCGTTGAAGGATGTGAAAGGTTACGCATGGCTTACGTTCGACCAAATCAATTGGTATCGTCAGCAGAGTGCTGCTTATACCGCACAGAACGGTGGGCAACCATTGCCGGCGCTTGCTTTTTTCCACATTCCTCTGCCGGAATATAATGAAGCGGCTTCTGATGAAAATGCCATTTTGCGCGGAACCCGTATGGAAGAAGCATGTGCGCCCAAACTGAATACGGGTATGTTTGCTGCAATGAAAGAGTCGGGTGATGTGATGGGAATGTTTGTTGGTCACGATCATGATAATGATTATGCGGTGATGTGGAAAGGAATCCTGTTGGCTTATGGTCGTTTTACTGGTGGAAATACAGAATATAATCACCTGCCGAATGGTGCCCGTATCATAGTGCTTGATGAAGGTGCCCGTACTTTCACTTCCTGGATTCGCCAGAAAGACGGTATCGTTGATAAGGTTAGCTATCCGGCAAGTTTCGTTAAGGACGATTGGACCAAACGTTAGCGATAGCCAGTTTCACATTGCTGAGGCGGGTATATTTGGAACCGTAGCTTTCGAACAGGCGTGATACCCGCGCCGATGCAACATATATAATTTCTCCCGGTCGATATTCATGCTCTATTCCGGATAGGGTACATGATATCGCACTGGGAGTTTTTGATGGGATGCTCATTGTCACTAGGTTGCCGCTGGCATCGTTTAACGTCAGTATTTGCTTCACGAAGAATTGCGGAGTTGTTCCATTTATTCTTGTCTTGTAGGGGTCATCTTCCAAACGCACCCGCATGACTTTCAGCTTTAAGTCTGTCAGCTTCTCGTTCACTTCTCCCAAATAGCGACTCGCCCGGCGTGTCTCTTTCGTTTTCCGCAGCATTATGTCCAGATGTACCGAATGGTAGGCCTGTGCTATTTTGACGAAACGTTCCTGTTTGGGAATCTTCGGGGTAAACTTGTAGGCGATCCAGCTCAGATAGGCGGGATCGATCTTTAGGATTTCGTGCAGGAAGTGTCCCCTGTATTTGCCGAAAAAGATGAGATCGTCACCATTGCTCTGCATTCTTTTCTCATTATAATCTACAAGAATGAGGCACCGTCGCGAATAATAAAATAGGGTGCTGGCCATTCGCAGAGACTCATTGATATCCGGAGACAAATCATGTATATAGAGAATCGATTGCTTTTCGGGCAGGGGAGAGTAGAGCCAAAGGGAGTAGTTGGGTTTTCCCGGTCGGGGCAACACCACCAGATAAACTCCTGCCTCTTTGAAAGAGGATCTGCCTCGGTTGTATTCATTCAGTTTGGCATACAATAAGGCTTGCTCGCTTTCGGAAATTCCCGGTAATTTTGGGTTAGCCATAATTGTTCTCGCTTTTGGTATAATTCAAATATACGGATTTTCTTTCAAAGAAGCAAGTCTCTCTGCTGTATAGATAGGGCTGTTAACGATCTTTTTTGTTTCTTTCTGTACGGATTTGAATGAAGAATTCCTGATTTCAATATCAGTTTCAACCGTTGAAACACTTTGTTTCATGCCTTGAAACTAAAAGTTTCATTGCTTGAAACCATTTGTTCCAAGGCATGAAACTAAAAGTATCAAGCGGTTCTTATGATTGAAAAAGCAGATTCTTTCGGCTATAAAAGAAGGAAGTGGAGGAATTAATTTATTTTCTCTTTGAAATCTTGTACATTTGTATTCTTGTAATTATAGGAAATTCGGATGAAAGAACGGAATAAAAGAGTATTAGTCGGTATGAGTGGCGGTATAGATAGCACTGCTACTTGTCTGATGCTACAGGAACAGGGATATGAAATAGTAGGAGTCACGATGCGTGTTTGGGGAGATGAGCCTCAGGATGCACGCGAGCTTGCCGCACGGATGGGAATTGAACATTATGTGGCTGATGAACGTATACCTTTCAAGGAGACTATTGTGCGGAATTTTATCGATGAGTACAAGCAAGGGCGTACCCCGAATCCGTGTGTGATGTGTAACCCCTTATTTAAATTCCGTGTATTGGCAGAATGGGCTGATAAACTGAATTGTGCTTACATTGCGACCGGACACTACTCTCGTTTGGAAGAGCGGAACGGGCACATTTATATTGTAGCGGGAGACGATGATAAAAAAGACCAGTCGTACTTCCTTTGGCAGTTGGGACAAGATGTGCTGAGGCGGTGTATCTTTCCATTAGGAGACTACACGAAAATAAAGGTGCGTGAGTATCTGGCAGAAAAAGGATATGAAGCGAAATCCAAAGAAGGTGAAAGCATGGAAGTCTGTTTCATCCAAGGAGATTACCGTGACTTTCTGCGCGAACAGTGTCCGGAATTGGATACAGAGATCGGCCCCGGGTGGTTTGTCAGTTCCGAAGGGGTGAAGCTGGGACAACACAAGGGAGCACCTTATTACACAATCGGCCAGCGGAAAGGGCTGGAGATTGCTTTGGGTAAGCCTGCTTATGTGTTGAAAATCAATCCGCAGAAGAATACCGTGATGTTGGGTGATGCCGAACAATTACAGACGGAATACATGCTTGCGGAACGAGACCGCATAGTAGATGAACAAGAGCTACTAGCTTGTGAAAGCCTTGCGGTGAGAATCCGTTATCGCAGCCGTCCGATACCTTGTCGGGTGAAGCGTCTGGAAGATGGACGCTTGTTTGTGCATTTCCGTGAGATAGCTTCGGCGGTGGCTCCCGGTCAGTCGGCGGTATTTTATGATGGACGGCGGGTGCTTGGCGGCGCGTTTATCGCTTCGCAACGCGGGATTGGTTTGGTGATCATAGAGAATAAGGATGAATTGTAGAATAAAATAAACAGAGAGATTCAGATGAAAAGATTAGTATTAGCAGCATTGATCCTGACTACAGCGGTGGGAGCATCTGCTCAATTTACCTCTACCGATACCTTGAAGTATCGGATCAGCCTCACAGATAAGGCTGCAACCACATATTCCATCAGGCAACCGGAGAAATTTCTTTCCAAGAAATCAATCGACCGCAGATTGAGACAGAAATTGGCTATTGACTCTACCGACTTGCCGGTCTGTAAGAAGTATGTAGATGCCATACGCAAGAAAGGCGTCCATATTCTCGTTACTGGGAAGTGGGACAATTTTGTGACAGTTTCCTGCAATGACAGTATGCTGATCCACCAAATAGCCAAACTGCCTTTTGTCCGTTCCATTGAGCAAGTATGGCAAGGCAAAGTGACGGCAGCTACAAAAAGAGATTCGTTGATTAATAATCCGCAGCGTTCGGACAGTCTGTATGGTCCTGCTATTACCCAAATAGAAATGAGCCGTGCGAACCTTCTCCACGATGCCGGATTTAAGGGGCAAGGCATGACCATTGCCGTGATTGATGCCGGATTTCATAATGCGGACAAAATCGAAGCGATGAAGAATATCCGTGTGCTTGGGACACGTGACTTTGTGAATCCCGAAGCGGACATTTATGCTGAAAGCAACCACGGTATGTCGGTACTGTCTTGTATGGCAATGAATCAGCCGAATGTCATGATCGGTACAGCGCCGGAAGCCTCCTACTGGCTACTCCGTAGTGAGGATGAATCTTCTGAACACTTGGTAGAACAGGATTATTGGGCGGCAGCCATCGAATTTGCCGATAGCGTGGGCGTGGACGTTGTGAATACGTCACTGGGGTATTACACTTTTGACGATCCGACAAAAAATTATCGCTACCGTGATTTGAACGGACACTATGCACTGATGTCACGGGAAGCTTCGAAAGCGGCTGATAAGGGTATGATCGTTGTTTGCAGTGCCGGAAACTCCGGTGGTGGTTCGTGGAAGAAGATTACTCCTCCGGGTGATGCGGAGAATGTGCTGACTGTGGGAGCTATTGATAAAAAGAAGTTGCTGGCTTCTTTCTCTTCTATCGGCAATACAGCCGACGGACGCGTAAAACCGGACGTAGTAGCCGTCGGTTCCAAAGCAGACATCATAGGTACAGACGGTAATCTTCGTCTGGCAAACGGGACTTCTTTTTCTTCGCCTATCATGTGTGGAATGGTAACTTGTCTTTGGCAGGCTTGTCCGAACTTGACTGCAAAAGAAGTGATCGAACTGGTCCGCAGTGTAGGCGACAGATCCGATTTCCCGGACAATATTTACGGTTATGGCATTCCGGACCTTTGGAAAGCTTATCAAATGAACAAGGAATAACGCTTATTCTTTATTCATTATTCATCATACTTCATTCAAACTATGGATTCTCTTTCCCTTTTAGAACTAAATGCGCTTGTCAGGCGAAGTCTGGAACAATGTCTTCCCGACGAATATTGGATACAGGCAGAATTGAGCGATGTCCGTTCCAATACTACGGGACATTGTTATCTGGAGTTTGTGCAGAAAGACTCTCGCAGCAATAATCTTGTAGCCAAGGCGCGCGGCATGATATGGAGCAATATCTATCGTTTGCTGAAACCTTACTTTGAGGAAACTACCGGACAGTTGTTTACTTCCGGCATTAAAGTACTGGTGAAGGTTACGGTTCAGTTCCACGAACTTTATGGTTATAGTCTGACTGTGCTCGATATTGATCCTGCCTATACATTAGGAGATATGGCTCGCCGCCGTCGCGAGATACTGTTGCAGCTGGAAGAAGAAGGGGTGCTGACATTGAATAAAGAACTGGAAATGCCGCTTCTGCCTCAACGTATTGCAGTCATTTCCTCTGCTACCGCAGCAGGATACGGAGATTTTTGTCATCAGTTGCAGCACAATCCCGGCGGATTCTTTTTCTATACCGAACTATTTCCGGCTTTGATGCAGGGCAATCAAGTGGAAGAATCAGTACTGGCAGCATTGGATCGTATTAATGACCGGATTCATGAATTTGATGTAGTTGTCATTATACGGGGTGGAGGGGCGACCTCGGACTTGTCCGGTTTTGATACATACCTGCTGGCAGCTGCGTGTGCACAGTTTCCGTTGCCCATCATTACCGGTATCGGCCATGAACGGGATGATACGGTACTCGACTCTGTTGCACATACGCGAGTGAAAACACCGACGGCTGCTGCTGAACTTCTGATCCACCGCATCACCGAGTCGGCAGACCGTCTGGAAGAGTTATCCGCCCGCCTGCAACAAGGGGCATATTCCCTGCTCGAACAGGAGTGGCGGAGGCTGGAAATGATTCATTCCCGTATCCCGAGCCTTGTTCATCGGAAACTTACGGATGCCCGTTTCACTTTGCTGACAGTCCAAAAGGATTTGTCACAAGGGGTGCAGGCTCTGTTGTCCCGCCATCATCATCGGTTGGAACTGTTACAGCAGCGTGTAGCGGACGCCTCCCCCGACAAACTGCTGAGTCGTGGATATAGCATCACGCTGAAAGATGGAAAAGCGGTCACGGATGCCGCTTCATTGCTCCCCGGAGATCAGCTGGTTACTCGTCTGGCTAAAGGAAGTTTCACTTCTGAAGTCCGGCACCGATGAAGCCACCCTCCGGCACCGATGAAGACGCCCTTCGGCACCGATGAGCGACGCCTGCCCCACCGAGCATTATTATTCATCTTAAATACAATAAATATGGTAGCTAAAAAAGAAACATACTCCCAAGCGATGGAACGTCTTGAAAAGATAGTTCGCCAGATAGACAACAATGAACTGGATATCGACATTTTGAGCGAAAAAATCAAAGAAGCCAATGAAATTATTGCCTTTTGTACCGAAAAACTGACGAAAGCGGATCGGGAGGTCGAAAAATTGTTGCAAGAAAAGCGGCAGTCTGAAGAATAAAAGTTATTTTTGCGAATCAAAGCGTAAAATAAACTAATACATAACGATATGAAAGAAATAGACTGGGCGAATCTGTCGTTCGGATACATGAAGACAGATTACAATGTGAGAATTAATTTCCGCAACGGTGCATGGGGTGAACTGGAAGTTAGCAGTGAAGAATACCTCAACCTGCACATGGCGGCTACTTGCCTGCACTATGGTCAGGAAGCTTTTGAAGGATTGAAAGCTTTCCGCGGCAAAGACGGCAAAGTGCGTATTTTCCGTTTGGAAGAAAATGCGGCACGTCTGCAATCTACTTGTCAGGGGATCTTGATGGCTGAGTTGCCGACCGAACGTTTTAAGGAAGCTATTCTGAAAGTTGTGAAATTGAACGAGCGTTTCATTCCTCCTTATGAGACCGGTGCTTCTCTCTATATTCGTCCGTTGTTGATCGGAACAAGTGCTCAGGTAGGTGTGCACCCTGCTGACGAGTATATGTTTGTCGTATTTGTAACTCCGGTAGGTCCTTACTTCAAAGGAGGTTTCTCTACCAATCCGTACGTTATTATTCGCGAATTCGACCGTGCAGCTCCTCATGGAACAGGTATCTATAAAGTGGGTGGTAACTATGCAGCCAGTCTGCGTGCCAACAAGAAGGCGCATGATTTGGGCTATTCTTGTGAATTCTATCTGGATGCCAAAGAAAAGAAATATATCGATGAGTGTGGCGCGGCCAACTTTTTCGGAATTAAAGATAATACTTACATTACTCCGAAATCATCTTCTATCTTGCCTTCTATCACCAACAAGAGTCTGATGCAGTTGGCAGAAGATATGGGTATTAAAGTAGAACGCCGTCCGATACCGGAAGAAGAACTGGAAACGTTTGAAGAAGCGGGCGCTTGCGGTACTGCTGCGGTGATCAGCCCGATTCAGCGTATCGATGATTTGGAGAATGGAAAATCATACGTTATCTCTAAAGATGGCAAGCCGGGACCGATTTGTACGAAACTATATAATAAGTTACGTGGTATTCAGTATGGTGACGAACCGGATACACATGGCTGGGTGACGATTGTAGAATAATTGATTTTTAAGTATAATCTCTTTTAATTGCGTAATTACTATGTTAAAACAAAATTCAGAATTGCGTGCCCAGGCACGTGAAGCCCTTCGGGGTAAGTGGCCTATGGCAGCCGTTGCTGCTCTTATTTATTCGGCTATTGCCGGTGGTCTGTCTTCTATTCCTTTTATTGGATGGATAGGTTCGTTACTGGTCGGTCTGCCTGTTGCGTATGGCTTTGCTGTTTTAATGCTTGGCGTGTTCAGAGGAGCGGAAGAAGTTGATCTGGGAGTACTGTTTGCAGGATTTCAGGAATACAGCCGTATCTTGAGTACTAAGCTGTTGCAAGCCGTTTATACCTTCCTGTGGTCATTATTGCTTCTGATTCCGGGTATTATTAAGCATTATTCTTATGGAATGACAGACTATATCCTGAAAGATGAACCTGAATTGTGTAACAATGCTGCAATTGAAAGAAGTATGGCGATGATGGAAGGCAACAAGATGAAATTGTTCCTGCTCGATTTGAGCTTTATCGGTTGGGCTATCCTTTGCCTCTTTACTTTTGGTCTCGGATTCTTCGTTCTGCAACCTTATATGCAAGTAGCCCGTGCTGCTTTCTATGAAGATCTGAAGGCTCAGCAGGGCGGTTTCAATATCAATGTCGAAGTGAATATCGAAAGTTGATAAACGAATAAATATCATCATGAAGAATGGAGTACGGAGCAATCTGTACTCCATTTATTTTTGTTGTTTACGAAAAGTAAGTACCTTTGCATCCTAATCAGTAATGAGATGGGAAAGAATAAATTAGAGAAGTTTGCCGATATGGCGAGTTACCCGCATGTATTCGAATATCCTTATTCGGCGGTGGATAATGTGCCTTTTGACATGAAGGGAAAATGGCATCAGGAATTTTTCGGAAACGATCATCCGATAGTGCTCGAACTTGGCTGCGGACGGGGTGAATATACCGTCGGGCTGGGCAAAATGTTTCCCGACAAGAACTTTATAGCTGTTGATATCAAAGGCTCTCGGATGTGGACCGGTGCGACGGAATCCCTGCAGGCAGGAATGAAGAATGTTGCTTTTCTTCGCACAAATATTGAGATCATCGAACGCTTTTTTGCAGCAGGTGAAGTCAGTGAGATTTGGCTGACCTTCTCTGATCCGCAGATGAAAAAGGCTACCAAGCGACTGACCTCCACTTATTTTATGGAGCGTTACCGTAAGTTTTTGAAGCCGGATGGAATCATCCATCTGAAGACCGACAGCAACTTCATGTTTACTTATACGAAATACATGATAGAGGCAAATAATCTTCCGATAGAATTTATGACGGAAGACTTATATCACTCCGGCTTAGTGGATGACATTCTTGGAATCAAGACTTATTATGAACAACAATGGCTTGATCGTGGTTTAAATATCAAGTATATTAAATTCCGGCTTCCGCAGGAAGGTCAATTGCAGGAACCGGATGTAGAAATAGAACTTGATCCCTATCGTAGCTACAACCGTAGCAAGCGTAGCGGATTAACCACAAGCAAGTAGCTTGTCAGCATAATCACCGTAAAGTGAACAGCCAACTGACCGAACGGTGAATTTAAATAGTAAATAGTAAATAGTCAAATAGTAATTAAAATGACCCTTTATCCGAAATTAATATTGGATGCACTGGCAACGGTGCGTTATCCCGGTACGGGAAAGAATCTGGTGGAAGCGGAGATGGTTGCAGACAACCTGCGTATTGACGGTATGACAGTCAGTTTTTCTTTGATCTTTGAGAAGCCGACCGATCCGTTTATGAAATCAATGCTGAAGGCTGCGGAAACAGCCATTCATACCTATGTATCACCGGATGTACAGGTAACTATTACAACAGAAAGTAAACAGGCAGCTCGTCCGGAAGTGGGCAAACTGCTTCCGCAGGTGAAGAATATTATCGGCATTTCTTCCGGCAAAGGAGGGGTGGGTAAGTCTACCGTTTCTGCAAATCTGGCAGTTGCTTTGGCTAAGTTGGGCTACAAAGTCGGTTTACTCGATGCCGATATCTTCGGTCCTTCCATGCCGAAGATGTTTCAGGTGGAAGACGCCCGTCCGTATGCGGAGAAGATTGATGGACGTGATCTGATTATTCCGGTAGAGAAATACGGTGTGAAACTGCTTTCTATCGGTTTCTTCGTTGATCCTGATCAGGCTACACTTTGGCGCGGCGGTATGGCGAGCAATGCATTAAAACAGCTGATTGGTGATGCTGACTGGGGTGATCTTGATTATTTTCTGATTGATCTTCCTCCCGGCACAAGTGACATTCATCTGACCGTTGTTCAGACATTGGCTATGACGGGAGCGATTGTCGTCAGCACTCCGCAGGCTGTTGCACTGGCGGATGCCCGTAAAGGAATCAACATGTTCACGAATGATAAAGTGAATGTACCTATTCTGGGATTGGTTGAGAATATGGCTTGGTTTACGCCTGCCGAACTGCCGGAGAATAAGTACTATATCTTCGGTAAAGAAGGGGCTAAGAAATTGGCTGAAGAAATGAATGTACCTTTACTTGGCCAGATCCCTATTGTGCAAAGCATCTGTGAAGGTGGGGACAATGGGACTCCGGTAGCGTTGGATGAAGATACGGTAACGGGACGTGCTTTCTTGTCTTTGGCAGCCAGCGTCGTTCGTCAGGTAGATCGTCGGAATATAGAGATGGCTCCGACCAAGATTGTAGAGATGCATAAATAAATGTTCTGATACTGAACTTACGCTGAATATAAAACCTCCCGATGAGATGTGTCTTGCTTCATCATCGGGAGGTTGTTTCATTGATTGGTATAGCTTTGGGTTACTTTGTGATGAATACCCTTATTTCTCCAATGCTTTCATTAATTGTTCTTTCATGGCATCTACCCCGGGAAATCCTGTTTGTTTATAAGTGATATTTCCTTCTTTGTCCACAACAAAGTAAGTAGGGACACCCCGGATGTTGAGTTTCTCACCCAGGTAACTCCATTGTTCTTTTGTCACACGGAAATGCTCTCCGTGAATATCAGGAATCATGTTCTTCCAAGTTCCCAATGGAGACGTTTCACCTGTAATGTAAAGGTAGATGATATCTTTGTCTTTCAGTTCTTCTTTCATAGGGAGGATTTCTTTGTTGGCAGAACGGCATGGACCGCACCAGGTTGCCCAAAAATCGACTAGCAAGGTATGGCCGCGAAATTTGGAGATAATAGATGGAAATAAATCTTCGTTAGATACTTCTCCGGCATCATTGATGGTAAATCCTGTTTTCTTTTTATTTATTTCTATTTGCTTCAATAGGTCACTGTTCATAGCCAGAACCACTTCATTGTATGCTGGAGGCATGGTAACTAATTCTGCCTTTTGTTCATCGTTGAGTGGATTGAGGTCTCTCATGGAAACTCCGATCATATGTGCCTTTAAATTTTGGGTCAGGAAACCGGCTGCTGTATGACTATCCAGGTGCTTAAGTATTTTATCATTGATGCCTACACGGCGTATGATGTCAAACAATGCAGGATATCTGCTGTTGTAGCACGCTTTGGGCGAAAGAATAGATGTGAAGTCCAGAAGCCCTTCATAATATCCTTGGGGAATGTTTATCTGAGTTTCAGCATAATATTTGTTTGCTTTCTCTCCTTCCAGTCCATTAGCCATGATATAGGCTAATTTCAGGTTCCTTTCGGTTTCGATCACCTTTAGTGCGGCAGACAATTCGAGATCAGTGTTGATTATCTCTTTATAGGCAGGGCTGCCTTTCGACTGCATGATTTGTTTTTTGAATTCGGGCAGCCGGGCAAGTATTTGAGCCTTGTACTCTTCGGCTGTTTTCCCGTTCAGTTGTTTTATTTGTTGTTGATAGTCCTCGTAGCTGTTGCCTTCAGTAAAACTGAAACTCATGGGATTATCCGCTAGTTCTTGCTGCAATCCGGCTAAGTATCCTCCATAATAGACTTCTTTTCCGTATGGCTTTTCTGTTTGGCGAAGGTGAGATTGCTTTCGGGCGTTTTCGCGGAGATTGATGACAATAGAAGTAGTTTCTCCCGGTGCCAGTAAGTACTCGATGGTTCCAAAAGGAGACATGATCGTACACGGAGTAATCATGAAAACATTCATTTCATGATAAAATGTTCCATCGTCTTGAATTCGAATTTTTCCTTCCTGGGCTCCTTCCCTTATGACGTCCTGGTAGTAAAGACTGCCTTTGTCGGGCATTCCTTTTTGGTAGTCAAGGATTCTTCCTTTCAGAATAGCCTTGTCGTATTTGACAATGGGATCGGGCAGCGTCATTTTATGGTCTGCTTTTGGAACTATAACATCCTTAGGTAATTTGAATTTGCCGAATGACTTCTTGTCCAATTGTATCCCCCATATTTTATATGCCCCTTCAAAGTCTCCTTCGGAGAAATCCAGCCGGGTCACATTCTGAGGAATAGGTGGAAAAGTTAATTGGAACTCGGCTTCGCCGGATTCCGGCATCCAGAATTCTTTGTCCAGTGTAATACCTATTCCTTTCCGGATGGGGTATAAGATACCGTTATTATCTTTCAAAACACTGCCGGTTGCAATCTTTATCCAGTATTTAGGGCGATAGAAAGCCTTGATATATACCGTTGTGACTGTGTCACTCATCACTATTTTGTCTATCTCTATACTTGAGGAGTTTTGAGCTAAAAAGGGAGGACGTTCTACGATTCTGTCTTTAGCTTGTGCCATGCAAAGCATACCTAGCAGCATACTTATTATTAATGCGGATCTTTTCATATGAATAGGTTTTATCTCCAACAAATGTAATCATATTATTGTAATTTATTTATGTAATTATAGAAAAAAGGAGCAGAATCGCATGCGATTGCTCCTTTTTCTGTTATTTGTCAAGAGAATAATGCTATTTCCGGTTTAGCTTATTGGAGTCGGAATGTGATAGGGAATGTATATTCTACGGCAACGGCTTGGCCGTTCTGTTTGCCCGGTTCCCATTTCGGCATACCCCGCACCACGCGAATCGCTTCAGCATCCAGCCAAGCTGACGCACCTTTTAATATTTTTATATTTGACACGTTACCGTCTTTGCCAATGACAATTTGGACGAGTACTTTTCCTTGTTCCTTGTTCTGCTGGGCCATAGTTGGGTACTTTATATTTCTGGCTAAGTAGCGCATTAATCCTTCCTGTCCTCCGGGAAATTTAGGCATTTCATCTACGACTTTGAAAGTCGGCTCATTATTGGGCGCCTCTTCTTTAGGTCCATAGCCTACCACTACAACCTCTTCAAACTTTTCTATTGCTACTGCTTCGGGAGTTTCTGCTGGTTTTGCAGGTTCCGGACCGGACAAACGGAAAGTTACGGGAACGGTGAATCTTACGTTCACAGCTTGTCCTCTTTGTTTGCCGGGTTTCCAATGGGGCATGGCGGCAATCACACGTTCAGCTTCCTGGTCGAGATAGGGATCTACGCCCCGAACAGTTTTAACGTCGGAAATGCTACCGTCTTTTTTGACTACAAACATCACAATCACACGTCCTTGCTTTCCATTTTCATGGGCTGTTGCCGGATATTTGATATTCTTGGCAAGATATTCCATCAGTGCCGATTGTCCACCAGGGAAGTCGGGCATCTCTTCTACCACTTCAAATACGACAGAATCGTTTACAGTAGCACTTTTAACGGGTGCCGGAGGGGGAGGAGGAGCTACCTCTTTTGTTTTCTGCGTTCCTTTCTTATCCTGTAATGTCGCTACTTCCGTCATTCCGTCGGGAAGTTCCGGACCATTGGCGAGTTCAGCTTGAGAAACACTTTGCTCTGTCGGTGTTCCCATCACTTCCTTAGCAAATTCTTTCGTTGTGCGGGCTACTACTTCGATGTTGCTGATAATCATCAACAGGGCAGCCAAGGGAAGGAACATCAGATACTTAGTCCTTCCTATTTCTTTGGTTCTTCGTTTATTCATCATTTTGATACGATTTTTAAGTGGTAAAACATTGAAACTATTAGATAAATTTGCTGCAGCCTTGTGATGTGCCAGTCCCAACAAGTGGTACTGGTATGATTTACTATCATGCCCCGTCTCCAATACGCGGTGATCTGCCATGTATTCCAGATTTCCTCTGACTTCTCGTTTCATTAGCCAGATGAAGGGATTGAACCAGCAGAAAATGCACATAAACTCACTGATAAGTACGTCTGCTGAGTGGTATTGACGGGCATGGGTTTCTTCATGCGTGATTATTTCGCTGATTTCGGATTCCGTATGCGATTCCGGGTGTATGAATATCCAGTGAAAGAAAGAAAAAGGTCCTGTGCCTGTCTTTAATATATGTACGCGTGATCCCTGTATCGTGCTTTTCGGACATAGGAAATGCAACCGTATGATACTGCCTAGCTGGATTAAAAAGCGTATGGCAAGGAGCAATACACCACTCCAGTAGATAACTCCCAGAATTTGTGGGATTAGTTCCTGCCAGGTGACGGTTGTTTCCTGTGGTGCCTCAATGATTTGCTCCGGAAGAATGATTGTGGCATAAAGATCCGCCATTGCCACCATAGGCTCCTGTTCCTTTATCCACTCTTGAATATTCAATAAGGGATAAAGCAGGGAAATGCCGAAGAAGCATAACAAAGCGGTTCGTCGCCAGTGAAAGAAGGTGTCTTTATGAAAAAACAACCGATAGAAAGCGTAAAACAATGCGATTGCTACGTTTATCTTTAGGAAATAGGCTAGTTCCGGAGTCATATCGATAAAGTTTCAGTTTATTTTTCTTTTCCTTTCTCTATCAGTTCGATAATGTCTTTAAGGTCATCAGTAGATATCTTTTGATCTTTTGCAAAGAAAGAAACCATTTCCTTATAAGAATTCTCGAAATAGTTGCGGACTACTCCACTCATGAAGTGGCGTTTGTATTCATTTTCACGAATTGCGGGAGTATATTGATAGGTATTTCCTATATGTTTCGATTTTACGTATCCTTTCCGCTCGAGATTTTTCACGATGGACGCAACGGTAGTATAAGGTGGCGCCGGTTGCGGATACTTAGATACGATGTCCTTTACGAAACAGTCCTGTAACTCCCAAATGTAGATCATTACTTCTTCTTCTTGTATAGTTAACTTTTCCATGGAGATGATGTTTAATTACGATTCTTTCGCAAATCTACGAATATTTCGTAATAAAGCAATAGTTAGATGGTTAAATGTTGTAAATGCCTATAGGAAAGGTGTCTGTTTGCGGGTAAACTCCCTTTGGCTTACGTGGTATGAAAATAATGTGGATAAAAGTTATTTTCGTCCAAATAAGCAATCTTTCGGACATTTAGGTGAACAAAACTGCTTTCATCTTTTTTTATATAAAATAAATGAAATACTTTTGTAGAGCATAAAACGAATGTTAATAAAAGAAGGGTGCGTTTCAATACAAATCAATGTTTGGAAAGATTCCCCGTACTCAATAAAGAAACTATTAACTATGCAGCCCAGAGGGAGGAGGGAGGCGAACTAAAAAATGACAGATATGAAAAAAGGTTTGATTTTTGTGCTGTTTGCACTTGTTTCTATCGTTTCTTATTCTCAGATTTCCTGGAATGCTAAGGTAGGTATGAACATGAGTAATTTCACAGGAGACGCTGATACGGATATGAGAGTAGGTTTTAATCTTGGAGTTGGAATGGAGTATCAGTTTACTGATATGTGGTCTCTTCAGCCTTCTTTGATGTTTACTCAGAAAGGTGCCAAATTAGGCGATATGAAGGCTAATCCGATGTATCTGGAATTGCCGGTAATGGCTGCTGCAAGATTTGCTGTAGTAGATGGACAAAACGTAGTTGTAAAGGCCGGTCCGTATCTGGCATGCGGTATTGCAGGCAAATACAAGATAGCTGGTGTGAAAGAAGATTTCTTTGGTGATAATGGTGGTGGCAAAAGATTTGATTTTGGACTTGGAGTAGGTGTTGCTTACGAAATCAACAGATTCTTTGTCGATCTGACAGGAGAATTTGGCTTGACTAAAGTCTATGATGCCAGCGGTTCTCCTAAAAATCTGAACTTCTCCATCGGAGTAGGTTACAAATTCTAATTGAATCATATCCTCTTTATAATACCATTCATAAAGTCCCCTGCCCAATCGATGGAGCGGGGGACTTTTCTATTTCTTCTCCATAAAGAAACTCTCTCTTCCTATAAAGAAAAACGATGTATACCTCCGCAGAAGAATACATCGTATTTAACTCTCTCTCTTAATAGTCTCAATCGCTGATCTGTTTGGCCAGATTCGCTTTTTCTTTTAGTTCTTTATATCGTTCTATTGCATGTTTCCGACTCATCAGTATCTGCCAGCGATATACCCAGCAAGTGGTAAGGAAATAAACACCTGCTTGTATCCACAAGGCTTTATATTCAAAGGCGACTTCACTGAGTGTAGCTCCCATATTATTGATTTTCACAAAGCCATTGATACCGAATGTAGACGGGAAGATGTAAGATACATATTTCCAGAACGGAGGAATTGCCGCTCCCGGCCATGAGATGCCGGAAATAAACAGCAACGGTACGGAGGTGAATACAAAAATCAGCATACAGGTTTCCCGGTTGCGAATGGCAATGGAGGTAGTCATTGCAAAGAAAATGCAGGCTGCCAGATAGGGGACAACGAATAGTATCAGTGAACCGGGTTGTCCGATCTGGTTGAGGCTGAATAGTCTTGGCACGATATACAGCACGTAAAACGATACTAGTACGTATACAAGGAAATAACTCAATCCTTTGCCAAGCACAATTCGTAGTGTACCGTTATAATGTCGGTTGATGGGCACAAGATCCTTAAACCGGTTATTTTCACGGGCGGTTCCCGCTGCAAGTCCGATGCCGAGCAATAATGTTTGCTGTATAATCAATACCAATACGGCAGGAATCAGGAAGGCTGCAAAACCTGCTGTGGGGTTGAATATGGAAATCTCTTCATATTCTATCGGGTAGCCGGTGATTTCATCCTGTCGTTCGGTCGTGTTACCGCTACGCGCGATCTTTATATCTTTATTCATATCCAGTGAAACTGCTGTATTGGCGATCAGCATGGATTTATAATACAACAATCCGCTCATATCGCAGTAGATGCTGACTTGTGTCTGCTTCCCTTTGGCAATGTTGTCACTAAAATCTGAAGGTATATAGATAATGCCATAGGCGAGGCGGTTCTTCAGCATCTGCTTGGCTTCCTCCATATCGGCACAATAGGCAATGATCTGAACGTCCGGTGTAGCATCCACTTTTCTGAGATATTCGCGACTCAGGGATGAATGCGAGTCATCGACTACAACGGCAGGAACTTCGCGTACTACTTCATTGTCATAGATAAAGCTGTACAATAACGGATAACCGAGTGGGACGAGAATAAAGAAAATCAGTACCCCCTGGTCACGGAAAGTTGTCTGGAACTCCCGCTTCCAGATATAAAACAGGTCGTTGATGCCTTGGGCTATCTTATCTTTAAATTTTATATCTTTCATTAGGGTATGTATTTATAGTAAACCAATGCTTCTTTCAAGCGGTGGACCACAAAGAAAGGAAGCATCATGAATATTAGTAATGCCATATAGTTGGACCATGAATAGGCCATACTGTACCCGTTGAGCGCCTGATCTACGTAAATCAGGAAATAATGACGTAACGGAAACAGATTACTCAGAGCCTGCAAGACAGGATTCATCGCCATCACCGGAAAAGAAAAACCGGAGATAGAGAATGAAATCACTCCCCACAAGGAGGCGAAACTTAATCCGAGGCGGAGTGTAGGCAGTGTACCTATCATGACAATACCGCAGCACTGAGATGCCAAGACGAGGCAGAGTGTGGCGAATATCATCGGAAAAATGCCGCTGTTGCAAGGGAAATGCAGAAAGCCATACAGGTATACATTATAGAATATTCCCATTATGAAGAAGACTACCGTATGCGGAAGCAGTTTGCCTGCCAGTGCGATGTAAATGGAATTGTTGCTCATCCGCAACCATTCACGGGCGGTACGGTCTTTGATTTCTACACCAATAGAATAAACGGTGACCATAAAAATAAGCAGCATGAGTACTCCCGGTATCAGTGTGTTACACAGGTATACCGAATAATTCAGCCACGGATTGTTCAGTGGATGCGTGTCTATTACGATTGGTTGCAGGAAACCCATTGCCTGATCTTCCGTAGCTCCTTTGGCATACAGTATACTTCTGGCAGCAGAGCCGGCAGTAAGTTCTCCCATCATTTTCATATCTCTGAATAGCAAAGAGCCTGCAATCAGATAGGAGTAATTGGTATAGAAAGAGATTTTGGGTTGCCGCTGACTTTGTGCTTCTGCCGACAAGCCTTTCGGGATATAGAAGAAACCGTAAATTTTTCCTTCCTGCACAGCGATGCGTGCATCCGTAACATTGCTGTAATGAGCCACGACACCTGTTTGCGAGAAAGCATCCAGGTTGCGGACAATGTTGCGTGAAGTGGATGAGTCATCCATGTCTACCACACCAGCCGGAAGATTCTGCGGAAGTCCCGAGTCCATCAAAGTCGTGAAAAATATATAGCAGAACAACGGAGCGATGACCATGCAGAAGAGATAGAGCGGGCGTGATACTAACCGCCTGCATTCTCTTTGCATGACTTGCCATAAAGCTATATATTTCTTCTTTCTCTCTTTCATGACTATTTGTTAATGATGACGGACATACCCGGACGAAGATTCTCTACTTTTTCCATTGGGGAAGCTTTGACTTCAAATGTCTTTAAGTCGAACTGACCGGTGGTTTTGGTTGCCTTCCAAGCAGCGTACGTACCTAAATCTTTCAGATGATATACTTTGAGTTTGACTGTTTTATTGTCCAGTGCGGGAACAACTGCTTCAAATTCTGCTCCCATCGTCAGATTCTTGAGCAGATCTTCACGTACATTGAAAGTCACCCACATGTCATTGAGTTCGGCAATGTTCATGATAGGAGCACCTGTACCTACCAATTCGCCTACTTTGGGGAAGATCTCGGAAACTTCTCCGGCTGCCGGAGCAATCAGATACGTTTCTTTAATATAAGATTCTACTTCGGCAACAGCTCCTTTTGCACGGTTCACCAGTGCTTCGGCAGCCATCTTGTCTTCGCGTTCCGCACCGTTCTTTGCCATTGTATATTGTGCTTTGGCTGCTTTTTCAGTGGCAATGGCAGCGTCACGTTGTGCGGTAACCTCGTCCAGCTTTTGTGCGGGCATCACTCCTTGCTCGTACAGGTTCTTGACCCTTTTATATGATTTCTCGGCAATCGTGACACCAGCCTGAGCTTTCTGCCACATTTCGTAGGCTGCCTGAATTTGTTCTTCGCGTGCGCCTTTGATTGCTTTTTCGTTTTGTGCTTGTGCGGCAGCTTCGGCGGCACGTGCCTGCTCCATCTTAGCCACTACATCGGGAGCTTCGAGAATAGCCAGCGTGTCGCCGGCATTTACGCTTTGTCCTTCTTTAACACGAAACTCCAGTATACGTCCCGGAACTTTGCTTGAGACGCGGTATTCAGTAACTTCAGCCTGCCCCTGAATAATCTCAGGGCCTTTGCGAAGCATGAAAAAGCCAACGACTGCAACGATTGCAATAACTCCCAGTAAAGTAAGAAATGCAAGCAGCATATTGCTGTTTTGTGATTTTATAGGTGCCATATTATTGATGAATTATAAATTACGAATAATAAATTGATTGAATACCTCAGTCTTTAATTGTCAATAGTCAACTGTCCATTATTTCAGCGTTCCCAAAGACTTCTTCAGATAAATCTCCGTCAGCTTCACGTCGATTTGTGCGTCAATCTTTTCCGATTGGGCGGACAGCCATGCCGTTTGTGCTTCCAGGACATTGCTGGTGGCAATGACCCCTTCTTTGAAGCCTAAGGTGGCATAACGGAGATTTTCGTCAGCCTTTTCCATATTCTTGGTTGCCATTACCAGTTTTTTGCTGGCTTCCTTTACTTTAAAAGCGGATTGGTTAACTTGCAATTCGATCTTTTCTCTCGCATCCTGAAGCTGATATTGTGCGATTCGTGCTTCTGCCTTGGCGGCTTTGGTCTTGTAAATGCCTTCCCCCCAATGCCAGATAGGTATCTGTACCATAACGCCCACATTCCACATTCCTTTGAATTTATTCTCAAAGCTGTTGAATACGGAAGGATTGGTCACCATATAATTTCCCATCAACGCAATGGACGGAAGATGTTCGGCGCGGGTAACATTTATTTTCTGTTTATAAATCTGAGTAGCCAGTTCAAGGCTGCGTATCTCCGGACGGTTGGCGTAAGCGGTGGACATGTCGAAGTGGGTCTCCGGTGTGAGCAGTGGAATGTCCTCCATATTTTCGTCTGCCAACGTGATAGGAGAGCTGAGATCAATGCCACATAGTTGACACAACAACATTCGGGCCAGGCTTAATCCGTCTTCCACTTTAGTCAGTGTCATTTCCGCTTCGTTGACTTTCACACGCACGGACAAACCGTCGGCTTTTGTGGCAACTCCTTCGGCAATCATCTTTTCCACATCGCTGTCCAGCTGCTGCAAAAGTTTGAGATAGCCTTCGGCCAGTTTCTTCTTGTTCACTAAGGATATGACTTGCCAGTAAGCCTGGTCAGTGCTCATGATAACCTCCTGCATGCCTCCTTGATGTTGCTGTTGCGCTAATTCTTCGGCATACTTTGTGATTTTATTATATGCACGGATTTTGCCGCCCATGTATAATGGCTGTGTCAGCGTGATGGCACCTGCATATACATTTCTCGTATCGGTGCGGAGTGCATCGACCAGTGAACTTCCGGCTTCATTAAAAGCCGAAGTCAGGCTAGCGCCCAAGGCTGGAATCTGGGATGCAATTTCCGGATGTAATTGAGCGATAATTCCTGCGGCTTGTTGTAATGGACCGGCCAGATTAGTCCCCAATCCCGAAAGCGCCGCTTTCTGGTCATTGTTCAATAATGAAAATTCTTTTTGATTTCTCATGTAAGTTCCCGTAGCCGAGAAACTGGGCAGGTAATTGGTAAATGCAGCTTTGTGCTGATAATGAGCGGCATTTATTTTTTCATTGCTTATCAACAGATCTTTGTTGTTGGCAAGAGCTAATGCGCGGCAACTATCTAGGCTTAGGAAGCTTTGCGCTTTTACTATAAAAGTCAGGCTCAACAGAATTGTCAGAAGAAATAGTTTTTTCATCGCATCTTACATATTAATAAGGTGATACTTCTTTTTTAAATAACCCCGTTATCATATAAATTGTTTATTGAAATAGTTCATTTTTTTGTACTTGTTGACTTAAACAATAATTGCATAAACAACGATGCAAATGTATGTGCTTTCTGTGAAAACGCAAAATGAATTAGCTTTTTTTAAATGCTTCTCTTTGGAAAATATGCTATACTTGTATTTTGAAACATGATAAACATACTATAATGTTATTAAATCTGACAGAAGAACAAATCACTCAACTCGCTCCGGACGCTGCGTCTGTCAAAGCAGGAAAAGGGTTGGCGAACCGGACTAAGTGGGTACTTCTGGAGCATAGTGACCGCGCCATCTGGGGACACTGCCAAGGAAGTGGAAAAACGCCTTATCAAACAGTAGTTGATACAAAGAATATTGCATTCAAATGTTCTTGTCCCAGCCGTAAGTTTCCGTGTAAACATGGGTTGGGGCTTTTATTTATGTATGCTTCCCATGCTGATCTTTTCAAGGAAGCGGAGGAACCGGACTGGGTAACGGCATGGCTCTCCAAACGTGAAGAGAAGGCGGAGAAGAAAGAACAGAAAGAGAAATCGGAAACTCCGGTGGATGAAGCGGCACAGGCCAAGAGGCAGGCCGTGCGCCATCAGAAGGTACTGGCCGGAATTGATGATCTTCAGATCTGGATGAAAGACTTGCTCCGCAACGGGCTGCTGAATATCCCGGAAAGAGCATATACACTATTTGAACCCATATCCCGCAGGATGATTGATGCGCAGGCCGGTGGATTGGCGGGCAGGTTACGATCGCTACAGGAAATCAATTACTATACAGACAGTTGGAAATATGAGCTTACCGACAAATTGAGTAAACTGTATCTTCTGACAGAAAGTTATAAGAATTTGGATTCTCTTTCTGCTGAGTGGCAAACGGAAATCCGTACTCAGGTAGGATATCCGCAGGCGAAGGAAGAAGTGATGTCCGGCGTGCCGGTGGCAGACCAATGGATCGTTTTGCATACCAGAAGCCGGAAAATAAATGAGCTGCGGACAGAAACTTTCTGGTTGTACGGGAAGTCCAGTCACCGTATGGCCCTCTATTTAAACTTTCTGGCTCCCGGAGCGTTGCCGGAATTTAATATGGTTCCCGGTGGCGTCTATGAAGGAGAGTTGTATTTTTATCAGGGCGTTGCTGCCTTGCGTGCCCTGCCCCAAAACATGAAATGGCTGGATAGTACCTTCCTGCCTTCATTGTGTTCCGATATACCGGTTGCCATGCAATCTTACAGAACGGTTATGCAGACTCATCCGTTTGCGGAGGAAGTTCCTCTCTTGGTGGACAATGTCAGACTGGTAACAAGCGGAAATACGCACTATCTACAGGATGCCGCAGGTATGGCCGTTCCGGTGCATATCGAAGAGACTGCACGTGTTGACATACTGGCTATAACAGGCGGAAAACCCTTCTCGGCTTTTTTGCTGGCAGACGCCGTTTCCTGTGAATTGAAAACAATCTGGTATCAATCTGAATTTTATTTTTGGAAAGATGAACTTAACTGATCATATCATCAATGTGGCATTGCTTGGCACTGCCACCCGTGAACTGATAACGACTGATTTTCCGGAAGAGTTGCAAGAAACTCTCCGCGACATTCAGGCGAAAGCAGAGGATGCGGAAGCTCTCTTCTATCAGCAGTCCGCTTTGGGCTTTGCCTTTGCACGTGCCGGAGTGGAAGCGCAATCCATTGCAGGAGTTGCAAATGTGACAGAAGCTCCGGAAGAAGACAAACCTTACTTCCTTCGTGAAGTGGGAGAGTTGCTTACTTCTCTGTATCTCAATAAAAATCAGTATCTTTTGCTGTATGCTTACCGGAAAGCTGCCGACAAAGGAAAATTGATCCCTCCTGCCTATCTGCAAACTTTATTGCGAAGAGCTTTTGACCGGAATAATCCCTACAGGTATGAGGAACAGCACTGGCTGTCTCTGCTGACAGGGCAAAGAGGACGTTGGCTTCTTCCGCAAATGGGATTTCCTGTATGGGGAGAATCCGGCAACGAAACTTGGGAAACCGCCTCTCACGAAGAACGGAAACGAATGTTGACCAACCTGCGGAAAAATAGTCCGGAGCAGGGGCTTGCCTTATTGCAGACCGAACTGAAGAATGAGCCGGCTGCCCATCGGGATGAACTGATTCAGTGTTTGCGGTGGGGGTTGAGTAAATCAGACGAAGCATTCCTGCAAGAGATCGTGGCGACCGACCGGAGCAGTAATGTCAAAGAAACGGCCCGGCGATTATTGTGTAGCCTGCCGGACTCCGAACTGGTGAAAATATACGAAGAATTATTGCGGGGGAAATTACATTTCAATTTCCTTTTGGGATGGTCGTATGATAAGATTGAATTTACCCCTGAAATGAAGAAACTGGGACTTGAAGAGGTGAGTTCCAATAAAAACGAGAAGGATGATCGTTTCTTGTTACGCCAGTTGGCGGAACGTGTTCCATTAAGTTTCTGGAGTGAGTTTTATGACTGTGCGCCGGAGAAGGCTGCCGGCAAACTGGCGAAGAACCCTCCTTTTCAGAAACTGTTCGACCTGTCGAAACCGATTCTGAATTTCAGCGACTCCGGTTGGGCATATCATACCTTGAAGGAGAATGCGGATGAAAAAATGGCGGACGCGTTGATGGGGTTATTGCCTTCCTCCCAACGTGAGGAAATAGCTTTTCAGTCAGAGAGAGGCGGCTATATTCCGGATAGCTGGTTCAACGAAGACGGCATCGGATGGGGAATGAAATTCTCCACCCGTGTATTCCAGCGGATGCTTCGGAATAATTACTATCTCCCTAAGGAGACAGCCGAACAACTGGCATTATACTTCCCGTCCGAGATGAGAAAACCCATCGAACAGACAGCGCTTTCAACGGCCGCACAAGAGAATAATACCTCCACCCGTTTTTGCCGGTTGATGATGGAATACATGGATTTGAAGCAGAGAATAGATACCTTATTAAATAATGACTAATAAAAACAGAAAGAAGATATGAGCACTTTATTAAGACAACATGCTGAACAGCAATTTGCAGAAGAACTTCACGAGTTGAAACAGAATGAAACAAATCCCGTTCCGGAGAATTGGGAGATGTCTCCGCAGTCAGTGGTTACCTACCTGATGGGCGGTAAATTGAAAAACGGATTTGAAGTTTCTCCTAAATATATAGGTAACCGTCGTCTGATGGAAATAGCTGTGGCAACCCTTGTCACCGACCGTGCGCTACTGCTTTACGGACTGCCCGGAACTGCGAAAAGCTGGGTGAGCGAGCATATTGCCGCTGCTATTTCCGGTGATTCCACTTTGATAGTGCAGGGTACGGCCGGCACCGGTGAAGAAGCGATCCGTTATGGGTGGAACTATGCCCGTTTGCTGGCGGAAGGGCCGAGTGTGGGAGCATTGGTGCAAACTCCGGTAATGAAAGCTATGCAGGAAGGTAAGATAGGCCGTATTGAGGAGCTGACACGCATCGGTTCCGATGTGCAGGATACACTGATCACCATTCTTTCTGAAAAGACATTGCCCATCCCGGAGCTGAATACAGAAGTACAGGCAATCCGCGGTTTCAATATCATCGCTACTGCTAATAATCGGGATAAGGGAGTCAATGATCTGTCAAGCGCCTTGAAACGCCGTTTCAATACGGTCATTCTTCCCTTGCCGGATTCTATTGATGAAGAAATAGATATTGTGCGCCGACGGGTAGAGAACTTTGAGAAAGTAATGCAGCTCCCGGCTGAAAAGCCTGCTTTGGAGGAGATTCGCCGTGTCGTTACTATCTTCCGTGAACTTCGTCAGGGCGCCACTGCCGACGGTAAGACGAAACTGAAGACTCCGAGCGGAACGCTTAGCACGGCAGAGGCTATTTCGGTGGTAAACAATGGACTGGCGATGGCAGGTTATTTCGGTGACGGAGAAATTCATGCCGAAGATCTCGTATCCGGTATTTTGGGTGCAGTGGTCAAAGACCCCGTACAGGATAAAGTCGTTTGGCAGGAATATATGGAAACGGTCGTGAAGAATCGGGACGGCTGGAAAGATATTTACCGTGCTTCAAGGGATATGATTTAAAAAGAAAGGAAGAAATGGCTATTCATTTACTAGGCATCAGGCATCATGGTCCCGGCTCGTGCCGCAATGTGCTGAACTACTTGCAGGAACTGCAACCGGATCTGATTCTGGTAGAAGGTCCGGCAGAAGCCGAAGCGCTGCTGCCCTGTGTGGAAAATCCGCAGATGACGCCTCCGGTAGCTTTGCTGGCATACCAGCCGGACGAGCCTCAGAATGCAGTGTTCTACCCTTTTGCGGAGTTCTCGCCCGAGTGGCAGGCGATGCGTTATGCCGTACAGAACCGGATACCTTTCCGCTTTTTCGACTTGCCTCTGGTCTATTCGCTGGCTCTTCGGGCACAAAAGACCTCTGAACAGGAGACGGAAACGACCGCTGAAGTCGCAGAAGCCGGCGACCCGTTCGACTGGCTGGCTCATGCCGCAGGATTTACTGATGGTGAATCCTGGTGGGAAACTATGATTGAACACCGGCAAGAACCTGCCGATATCTTTCAGGCGGTACAAGAGGCTGTGACTGCTCTTCGGGAAGAACTTCCGGGGCACACCTCTCCGCGTGACCTGATACGTGAAGCGTGGATGCGTAAAATGATACGTGCGGCACAGAAGGAGAATTTCGAACGCATTGTCGTCGTCTGTGGTGCATGGCATGTACCCGCACTGGACGATATGCCCAAAGTAAAGGACGATAATGAACTACTGAAGGGACTTCCCAAAGTAAAGGTAGAATGTACATGGATTCCGTGGACGTATGACCGGCTTGCTTTCCGCAGCGGGTACGGTGCGGGAATCGAATCTCCGGGCTGGTATCATTATCTCTGGCATCATCCGGAGGATGATGGCACGCTTTGGGTGAGCCGGATCGCCTCTCTGCTGCGGCAGAAGAATATGGATATCTCGGTAGCCCATGTTATTGAAACCGTCCGTCTGGCACAGGTGACGGCTGCTTTGAGAGATCTGCCTTATCCTTCTCTGAATGAATATAACGAAGCCGTCACTACGGTGATGGGCTTCGGAGATGATATTTTGTTGCAGATTATCAAAGAAGAACTGATCATCAGCAACCGTTTGGGAAGTGTACCTGATGACGTTCCCAAAGTACCTCTGCTGGTAGACGTGGAGAAAATACAAAAACGTCTGCGTGTTCCGTTCACCGCCGAGATCAAAGAACTGATATTAGACCTCCGCAAGCCGAATGATCTGGAGCGAAGTATCTTCTTCCATCGCCTGCAACTGCTGGGCATCGACTGGACTATCCTCGGACGGATAGACGGGAAAGGTACTTTCAAGGAAAAATGGACCTTGTATCACAAACCGGAACAAATCATCCAAATCATTGAACGGGCTATCTGGGGAAACACGTTGATGGAAGCTACGCAGAAATATCTGCTGAAACAGATGGCGGAGATTCAGCATATCCCGGAACTGACAGCTTTGTTGAGTACGGTCCTCCCCGCCGATCTTCCGGCGTTGGTAGAAGCGATGACCGTACAGTTGGACCGTCTTTCGGCTGCTTCCACCGATATTCTGGAAATGATGGAGGCGGTCCCCGATCTGGTGAATATCGTCCGTTACGGAAACGTGCGTGATCTTGATTTCTCGAAGGTCGGTGATATGCTTGAAGCCATGATTGCCCGTATTCTTGCGGGTGGTGTATTGGTGTGTATCAATATCGATGAAGAGGCTGCCGGTGATCTTCTGAATAAATTGGTTGCCACGGACTATGCGCTCTCCATTCTGAATCGGGAAGAACTGAACCTGATGTGGCGCAATTTCATCGGTCAGGTACGTTCTTCTGCCAATGTGCATCCGTTGTTGTCCGGTTATGCTACCCGTCTGCTGAATGACAAAGGGGAAATCTCCGCAGAGGAGATGGAGACGACACTTAGTTTTTATTCTTCTGTTGGCAATGCTCCGGCAGATATGGCATACTGGTTCGAAGGCTTTTTGCGTTCATCCGGTTCGATCCTGTTGCTGGACGACCGTCTCTGGAATTTGGTGAATAACTGGGTATGTTCGCAGGACAAAGACACATTTATGGAGCTGTTGCCTGTATTGAGGCGTACTTTCAGCGAATTTACCTCTGCCGAACGCCGTAAGCTGGGTGAGAAAGCCCGTCGTACGGATTCTACGGGCACATCATCTGCCGTAGGAGCTTCGGTAACGGAGAATGAATGTCTGAATCGGGAAGAAGCAAAGAAGGTAATCCCCGTGATTCGTCAATTATTGGGACTGGAAACAAAGTAAAGGAAAGAAGATGGAAGAAGAATTACTGAAAAGGTGGCGTCTGATACTGGGCGGTGATGAGGCTGACGGTACAGGCGTGACATTGAATCTGGAAGAACAGCGGATAGACCATTCTCTGGAAGCTGTATATGATAGTGACAGAAGAGGGGGGCTGGGTTCCTCGGCTCCCAAAGTAAGCCGATGGCTTGGAGATATCCGTGAGTTCTTTCCGCAGACAGTGGTACAAGTGATTCAGCGGGATGCTATAAAACGTCTGAATCTGACTAGTCTGCTTACCGAAAAAGAAATGCTGGAAACGGTCGTCCCCGATGTTCATCTGGTTGCCACCCTGATGTCGTTAAGCCGGGTGATTCCCGAAAAGAATAAGGAGATGGCACGCCAGGTAGTCCGCAAGGTGGTTGAGGAGTTGCTTCGCAAACTGTCGGCTCCTACGCAACAGGCGGTAACCGGTGCTTTGAACCGTTCCAGCCGTCGCAGGAACCCGCGTTACAATGAAATAGACTGGAAAACGACCATTACCAAGAACCTGAAAAACTACCAACCGGACTATAAGACGATTATTCCCGAAATCCGTATTGGCTACGGGCGTAAACGGAAAGCGATGAAAGACATTATCCTGTGTCTGGATCAAAGCGGTTCTATGGGGACATCGGTCATTTATTCCGGCATATTCGGTTCTGTGTTGGCATCCATTCCGGCGGTATCTACCCGTATGGTGGTTTTTGATACGGCAGTCGTTGATCTGACGGATGATTTGCAAGATCCCGTGGATCTGCTTTTCGGGGTACAGCTCGGGGGAGGAACCGATATAGCCCGTGCGCTGACTTATTGTCAGGGAGTCATTACCCGTCCGCAGGACACGGTGATGGTGTTGGTGACTGACCTTTACGAAGGAGGAGACTCCAGAGAAATGAGAAAGAAATTTGTCTCGTTGGTCAATAGCGGTGTGCAGTTGATTGTCCTTCCGGCGTTGAACGATGACGGTGCTCCGTCCTACGACAAGGGGCATGCTGAGTTTCTCGCTTCCATAGGAGTGCCGACATTTGCCTGTACTCCGGATAAGTTTCCGGACCTTATGGCGGCTGCTTTGAGTAAACAGGACATTGGAATGTGGGTTTCTCAGAATGTAAAGAGTGAATGACAACTATTGGATAGAAAAGAAAGAAGGCTGTCCCTCATAGTGGAGGACAGCCTTTCTTAGCTTATATAAATGTAAGGGGATTGCTAATTACAGAGCACCTACTTCTTTCAAAGCAGCGTTTGTTCCGTGAACAGCTTTTGCGCTGGCAGCGAACTTAGCTTTTTCGTCAGCGTTCAGATCCAGTTCAACGATCTTTTCGATACCGTTCTTGCCAAGGATTACAGGAACACCGATGCAAATGTCTGATTCACCGTATTCTCCCTCCAGATATACTGAACAAGGGATCATCTTCTTTTGGTCGTGAAGGATAGATTCAACTACGAATGCTCCTGCTGCACCCGGTGCATACCATGCAGAAGTACCCAGCAACTTAGTCAGAGTAGCACCACCCACCATAGTAGCAGCAGCCACTTCGTTCAGTTTTTCTTCAGAGATGAAGTTAGTTACAGGCATACCTTTGTAAGTAGCGAAGCGAGTCAAAGGAATCATAGTAGTATCACCGTGACCACCGATAACCATACCTTCTACTTCGTTGGCGTTGCAGCCCAAAGCCTGAGACAAGAAATATTTGAAACGAGAGCTGTCCAGTGCGCCACCCATACCGATGATGCGGTTCTTCGGCAAGCCCAGAGCTTTCAATGACAGGTAAGTCATTGTATCCATCGGGTTAGAGATAACAACAAGGATTGCATTGGGAGAATATTTCAAGATGTTTTCTGCCACTGATTTAACGATACCAGCGTTTACACCGATCAGTTCTTCGCGAGTCATACCCGGTTTACGAGGAATACCTGAAGTAATTACAACAACGTCAGAGTTAGCAGTCTGAGCATAGTCGTTAGTGCAGCCTACTACAGTTGTGTCGAAACCCAACAGTTGAGCTGTCTGCATCATATCCATTGCTTTACCTTCTGAAACGCCTTCTTTAACGTCCAGCATTACTACTTCGTCTGCTACTTCATTGAAAGCAAGTACATTTGCACATGTAGCACCTACGTTACCTGCGCCTACTACGGTTACTTTTGACATAATACTATATATTTAAAAAGTTGATAATTTATTTCATGCTTTTTAGCGCGACAAAATTACAACGATAATCCTAATTAAAGAAATTTTTCCGTAATAATTTTCGTTAAAGAAAATGCCCAAGACTATGTTACTCTGTTACGAAATGATTACTTTTGTGCCCGTTATCGATTAACAATTGGAACTATGAACAAAAAAAGCCTTCTTATTGCAGCTGTAGCTGTTTTGGTGATAGCGATTATCGGCATCACTTATTTGTTGTTTACTGAAAAGAAAGCCAATCGCGAGCTGGTACAGGAATTTCAGTTGGATAAGGAAGATTTGGAGAATGAGTATAGCCAGTTTGTGCAAAAGTATGATGAGTTAAAGTTTACGGTAACTAATGACTCTCTCGCACTGTTGCTGGAGCAGGAACAATTGAAAACTCAACGATTGCTCGAAGAACTCCGTACCGTGAAAAGCTCGAATGCAACGGAAATCCGTCGTTTGAAAAAGGAGCTTGCCACTTTGCGTAAGATATTGGTAGGCTACGTCAATCAGATAGACTCACTGGACAGAATCAATAAACGCCAACAACAGGTGATTGCAGACGTTACGCAGAAATACAACACTGCTTCACAGCAAATCAGTACACTTTCCAAAGAGAAGGAGAATCTGGATAAGAAGGTGACACTGGCTGCCCAGCTCGATGTGACCAATATCCGTATCGAACCGCGCAATAAACGGGGGAAGGTTGCAAAGAAAGTGAAAGACATCGTGAAGCTGGCTATCAGCTTTACAGTCGTGAAGAATATTACGGCAGAGAATGGCGAACGTACCATCTATATACGTATCACCAAACCGGATAATGACGCACTGACCAAGAGTGCATCCAACACTTTCTCTTACGAAAACCGTACACTGACTTACTCCATCAAAAAGTATATCGAATACAACGGTGAGGAACAGAACGTGAATGTATTCTGGGATGTGGAAGAGTTTTTGTATGCCGGAAACTATCGTTTGGATATCTTCGAGGGCGGAAATCTGATCGGCTCTCAGAAGTTTACGCTGGACTAACCGATATAAATTCAAGAAAAAAATGCGCCAATAAGCAGTAAAAGGCTTTTTGGCGCATTTTTCTATTAGAAAAAGGTTAACTTTGTGAAAACTAATAGAATAATACGTATGAAAAAGCACTTGACTCAGCTACTGCTATCATTACTGTTTCTGGTGGTGACAGCCATGACTTGCGATGAACAGGATTTGGCTGAACCGATAGACATCTCCTGTACTTTGAAAGAAGTGGAGTTATATCATTGGGATAATGCAGGTGAGAAACCTAAGGAGGCTCTTGATAACAAAGTTCTCAAAGAAGCTTATATGATGGAGATTCGTTTGCTGACAGATGCGGGGGAAAAAGATCCGGAATCTTATGACGCCGATCATTATCTTCGCCATGTATTATCGGATGGCATCAAAAAGATTCAGATATTTACGGAAACAGCTTTTAATGAAGAATTTCCCGCAGGAGCAGAAGTCACTTCCTGCTTTTATGACTATCCAAAGACGTTTGTTAAAGATCAGCAGACAGATTATACTGTTAATGGAGGGGTTATATCCATGATAGATGAAGTAAACAAGATATATAAGGCGTTATTGACCATTCCCCAATCAGGCGGAGAGTTCCGTTTTCGTGTAGTGCTGACAATGGAAAGCGGTGAAACGGTTGAACGGCTGAGCGATCCGGTTACTTTCTATTAAATCTGCTGTCTATGAAGAAAGTACATTTATTAGCCATGCTATTGTTTACTGCATGTGTTGTGCCTGTATCGCAGGCGCAGGAAAGCCTGTTTCTTAAAGATCCATCTACCAAGAATAAGTTGCTACAGTTAGACTTGGATGTGGGAACCTGTTTTGACCTGGCTTATCGGGGGAAGGGAAATATGTACACTGCAATGTCGGACCGGAAATCAGTGTTTCCTGCTATCAACCTTCGTTTGCAACATTTCTTTTCGCGTAAATGGGGATGGTATACGAATATCCGTTTGGGGATTCCCGTGAAATATAGGCGGGATTGTTATACTGAATTAGTCCATGCAGTCGAAGCGGATTACTATGTGAATAATCTCATACCGGGAACGCAAAAACCGGACGTTAATCCCTGTCTGGATTTTGGTGTTGCTTATCGCTTTGAAAATTCCCATTGGGCTTTTTATCCTCGTTTGGGGATTGGTGTGAATAGCATTTCCTATCAGCGTGTTTGTGCGGAACTAAAGAAAAAAGGAGGAAATGAATTATATAAGATAGAGTATAGAGGGGATGATGAAAGTAACTATGGTAGTGAGAGTATCGATGCTTTTATTCTTTCGGCAGGTATTACCGCCAACTATAAGCTCAGTCGAAATTGTTTTTTACTGTTGAATGTCAATTATATACAGCCATTGGGGAGATTTACTTATCGTAAATATGTAACAGACCTTTATACGGGAGAAAAGGTGGAGAGAGGAGTCTATAAAAGTTCTACATTCGCCCGTGATCTGAATGTAAGTGTCGGATTCGGATTCCCTTTTTATCTGGGAAGAAAGACTAATAGAAAATCATCGCATAGAGAAAGAACCAGGCAGCTAATGGAACAGAAACGGAAAACATACGGGTTGTTTCCGGGAAATAAGTAGCCATTTAATCATTTCTTTGCAATGATGAGCGAATAGAATTTAGCCTTTATACAAAGTTTGAAAAAGAAAAAACTCTGCCATCCGTAACAATTGGATTAACATTCTTATGATATACTTACGTGTCAGCTAGTCTCTCTATAAAAATAAAAAACTATAAATTGCTGTCATCTGTCACTTTGTTGGGTATAATATCTTGAATATGAGTGATTAATGAGGTGACGGCAGTAGGTGACGGCAGTGTGACGGCAAATTTTGCTGTCACACTGCCTTGTTTTCAATGGTTCCTTATGGTCTGTTTGTAGTTCTATATAGAGCTTTTTAGTTTTTCCCGTTTGAAACTTTTGTTTCTTCAGCTTGGAACTAAAGTTTCATCGGCTTGAAACTAAAGTTTCAAAGCCTTGAAACCAAAGTTTCGGACGCTTGAAAACATTGGTTCCAGCGTATGGAAACTAGTTATACTAGAGTGTATGATGTCAAAAGTCAATAGTAGCGAGTTCAGTGTAGTCGATGTGCGTGTGACGGCAATAGTTGTCATCACCGTGCCGTCACCTGTTGCCGTCACAGCGTTAAGCCTTGACTATGAGTGTGTTATTTGTGTTTTTGTGATGGGTGACAGCAGTAATTGGATAAACAATACATAGAGAGAGAAGCCGGTTGATACATCTATTATGATAGGATTTATCAGATTGATAATCGTTTAAGAGCTTTTTAGGTGCCTTAACAACAAAACAAGTGGCTGATTGTGTTATATTCCCTAAGTAACCAAATAAAAATAACAAGATTATGAAACAGAAAAGAGCTAAAATTGGATTTACTGGATGTGCCAAAGCGTATATCCGGAGTTTGCAGGAAGAAGGGCGCTATTCTACGGCACATGTGTATAAGAATGCGGTTCTTTCATTTACGAGATTTCATGGCAGTACGTATATTGCATTCGAGCAGATCACTCGCGAGTCTTTGCGACGTTACGGACAATATCTGTACGATTGCAAACTGAAACTCAATACGATCTCTACCTATATGCGAATGCTGCGCTGTATTTACAATCGTGGTGTGGAAGCTGGTATCGCCCGTTTTATCCCCCGATTGTTTCGTGATGTATATACCGGTGTGGATGTCCGGCAGAAAAAGGCAATGCCCGTAAAGGAACTGCATACACTTCTTTATAAAACACCCCAGTCTAAGCACTTGCGGCGTACTCAGGAGATTGCCCGACTGATGTTCCAGTTCTGCGGAATGCCTTTTGCGGATTTTGCGCATTTGGAAAAGTCGGCATTGGCACAAGGGGTATTGAGATATAACCGTATCAAGACAGGCACTTCTGTAAGTCTTGAGGTGCTGGAGTCATCTCTGCCCACGATCAGTAAACTTCGCAATAATGACCCTGTTCGGGAAGATGGAACGAATTATTTATTCAGTATTCTGAGAGGGAATAAAAGCCCAAAAGGTGAAAGCATGTATAAAGAATACCAGTCGGCGCTTCGTCGGTTCAATAATCAGCTGAAAAGTCTTTCAAGGGAACTTCACTTAAAGTCGGCTGTCACCTCATATACCATCCGCCATTCTTGGGCAACGAATGCCAAATACCAGGGTATACCTATTGAAATGATCAGTGAATCATTGGGACACAAATCTATTAAGACGACTCAAATCTACCTGAAAGGTTTTGAACTGGAAAAGAGAACAGAAGCAAATCGGTTGAACTGTTTTTACGTTGAAAACTGCAATAATTAGAATAAAATATAATCAGATTGCTGGTTATTAGTGTGTTATCATGTCTATTACTTCTTAGGTAACGGAAATAAATACGACGCAAAGATATATAAAAAGAATCTCATATCCCAAACTTATTATACATTATTTTATTTCTCTGACTTAAGAAAATAAAATAACACTATGAGAACACGAATACCACTGACTTCATGTTCTGAACCCTTATTGTTTGTCATCCGACAAAATCTCCTTCATAACCCTTTTATACAGTGCTTCTCGCAAAGGCCGCTGCCTTTTTCGCTTCTTTTCCCCTATGTGCAAAGTCCGGTAATGGACTTCCGTTACCTAAGAAGTAATAGATAAATGTAAGTAGTAAATTGTGACACGCAATTCAAACAACAAGCTCATTTTGCATGCCTTCTATTTACTTTGGTTCTGAATTTATCCATTGGGATATATGCTTGTAAAGGTACACACACAGTGACAAAATAAAGAGAATGAACATTGCTTCGATGTGGGCAATGTCTTAAAAAGGGTTTTTAGTTTACTTATTTAAAAGTAAAAGAAGAAATGGAAAGTTTATGGAAAGTCTGGTTCTCCAGAAGGAGAAAAGTGTATGTTCGGATAGCCCGTCGATATGGTTCCACTCCGTGGCGGGTGTATTATTTAGGACATGGAGGCAGGTGCAGGTCGCTCAAAGACATACAGATATTGGAAGCGTTACAGCGGCAGGGAGTTATTTCGCATATTTACCCTTGGTGATAATTGACTGAAAAATACTTGAACATATTTAATTATGTGTCCGACAGAAATATGAATAATTATAAAATATGGGGTGAGATGTTTTTCTAAAAAGGTTACTGTGAAGTACCCGAACGGGGATAAACCCTTTATAGCATGTGTATGTTTCCCACAACATGCTTATTGCTTATATAAACGGAGTCTCTTGGATGCCCGTTTTATATAATTGTTTGTTTTTGTTTAAGTACATTCTGTCCTGGTGAGGAAGGATGTACTTTTTTATGCCCGAAGGTCCGGAATCAGATAGTCACGAAGGTCCGGTCGGAAGATCAGCGCCTTCCGTCCGCTCCCCACATCATCTTGCTGCGGAGGGTATCGAAGAAAATATGATTGAACCGTTTCACTACTTTTATACTGTAGTCTGCCCGGCGAATGGTCAGTTGGGTTGTCTCCTTGCACGTTTCGCTGCTGCCATCGATGGCAACGAGGAAGTTATGGCTGCGGCTTTCCACGTCCAGCGTGATTTCCCAGTCGTCACGAATGACGATAGGACGGACGTTGAGGCTGTGCGGAGCTACCGGGGTAATGGCGATCGTATTGGAATGAGGAACGATGATCGGGCCGCCTACGCTTAATGAATATGCAGTAGAGCCGGTAGGAGTGGCAATCACCAGTCCGTCTGCCTGATAAGTATTCAGATAAGCACCGTTGATCGCAGTGCGGATGCTGATCATGGAAGAACTGTCCCGCTTGAGCACCGCAATTTCGTTGAGGGCATAAGGCGATTCCTGGAGATTTCTGTCATTGCAGATAAGCTGCAACACACTTCGTTCCTCCACACTGTATCTGCCTGCCTGAATCTCTTCGAAAGTCACCTCCATCTCTTCGGGTGAAACATCGGCAAGAAATCCCAGCCGCCCTGTGTTGATGCCTAGAATGGGGATTTGTTTTCTACCCACCCGGCGGGCAGCTTTCAGAAATGTGCCGTCACCTCCGATGCTGATAACCATATCGGCTGTGAAGTCGTTGCCTTCGAGCAGGGCGTCGACAGGCACTTCCATTTTTAAATCTGCCGTCAGGAACTGGTAAAACTCCCGGCACATACAGATTTCCGCTCCCTGCTTCTTGAGAAGCTCGAACAGTCTGAGTGCATGCAAAGACTTTTTAGGCTGATACGTATTTCCGAAAATGGCAAATTTCATAAGCTGTTTCATTAGTTTCGGTTGCAAAATTGGCATTTTTTCTTGGATTTCTACTTTAAATAACCAAAAAAGAACTGAGAATGCGTTTCGTATTATTAGGCAACTAATAATAATATTTGTATTTTTGCGGCAAATATTGCGTAAAACTATGACTAAATTAAGTGTAAACATAAACAAGGTTGCTACATTGAGAAATGCACGCGGAGGGGATACCCCCAATGTGGTGAAGGTAGCACTTGATTGTGAAGCTTTCGGGGCTGACGGTATTACTGTTCATCCCCGTCCCGACGAACGCCACATCCGCCGGGCAGATGTATATGATCTGCGTCCGTTGTTGCGGACTGAATTCAATATCGAGGGCTACCCGTCGCCGGAGTTTATAGACCTGGTATTGAAAGTGAAACCTCATCAGGTGACGCTGGTTCCTGACGATCCTTCGCAGATTACTTCCAACTCCGGTTGGGATACAAAAGCAAATCTGGAATTTCTGTCGGAAGTTCTCGATCAGTTCAACAGCGCAGGCATCCGTACTTCCGTCTTTGTTGCCGCCGATCCGGAGATGGTGGAATATGCGGCAAAAGCAGGTGCCGACCGTGTGGAACTTTATACGGAACCCTATGCTACGGCATATCCGAAGAATCCGGAAGCGGCTGTTGCCCCATTTGTGGAAGCAGCCAAAACAGCCCGCAAACTGGGTATCGGCTTGAACGCCGGACACGACTTGAGTCTTGTGAATTTAAACTATTTCTATAAAAACATTCCTTGGGTGGACGAAGTATCCATAGGTCATGCCTTGATCAGCGACGCATTGTATCTGGGACTGGAACGTACTATTCAGGAATATAAAAACTGTCTACGCTAATGAATGTATTGATGTTATTGGCCCAGGGTGCCATGAATATGGCCGACTCGCTGGCAACTGCCAACCCGGTGCTGACTCCGGTCAGCGCTCCCGAGATGAATATGCTTGATATGGCTGTCAAGGGTGGTTGGATTATGATTGTACTGGGTGTACTGTCTGTAGTCTGTTTCTACATCTTATTTGAACGTAACTATATGATCCGTAAAGCGGGAAAAGAAGACCCGATGTTCATGGAACGGATCAAGGACTATATCCATAGCGGTGAAATCAAAGCGGCCATCCAGTATTGCCGCACGATGAACACTCCTTCGGCACGCATGATAGAAAAAGGAATCAGCCGTCTGGGGCGTCCTATCAACGATGTGCAGGTTGCCATTGAAAATGTCGGTAACATCGAAGTGGCCAAACTGGAAAAAGGACTGACGGTGATGGCAACCATTTCCGGTGGTGCTCCGATGCTCGGATTCCTCGGTACGGTGACCGGTATGGTACGCGCATTCTACGAAATGGCGAATGCGGGAAGCGGAAATATTGATATCACACTGCTTTCCGGCGGTATCTACGAAGCTATGATCACCACCGTAGGCGGTCTGATCGTGGGTATCATTGCCATGTTTGCTTACAACTACCTGGTGATGCTGGTAGACCGTGTAGTAAACAAAATGGAAGCTCGTACGATGGAATTTATGGATCTCTTGAACGAGCCTGCCCAAAAGTAACCCTGAGACGTTAATCACTATCATTAACCACTAATCAATAATAAAGTGGGATTAAAAAGAAGAAATAGAGTATCGCCCAATTTCAGTATGGCATCCATGACGGACGTCATCTTCCTGCTGCTGATATTCTTTATGATTACCTCTACGGTGGTGTCGCCCAATGCCATAAAGGTGTTGTTGCCGCAAGGCAAACAGCAGACTTCGGCCAAACCGCTGACAAGAGTCGTGATCGATAAAGACCTGAACTTCTACGCTGCTTTCGGCAATGAGAAGGAAAAGCCGCTGTCGTTGGACGAACTGACTCCGTTCCTGCAAGGTTGCGCGGAGAAAGAACCGGAGATGTATGTGGCATTGTATGCAGATGAGTCGGTGCCTTACCGTGAAATCGTGCGGGTGCTGAACATTGCGAATGAGAATCATTTTAAAATGGTGCTGGCTACACGCCCGCCGGAAAACAAATAAAGTAAGTAGTTGCTACTTAACTACTAAAAAAAGAAACAATTATGGACGACAGAAGAAAAAAGGGTGAATTCGTCGGCGCGCTGGGTGCACTGTTGGTACACGTGGCAGTGATAGCTCTTTTGATTCTGGTGAGCTTTACGGTTCCCCAGCCGGATGAAGACGCAGGCGGCGTACCTGTGATGCTGGGAAATGTGGAGTCTGCCCGAGGCTTTGACGACCCTTCGCTGGTGGACGTGGATATACTGCCCGAAGAACCGGAAGCACCTGCACCCGCGGAAACGCAGCCGGAACTGCCCTCGGAACAGGATCTGCTGACACAGACCGAAGAAGAAACGGTAGTGCTGAAACCGAAAACGGAACCTAAAAAGGAGACCGTGAAACCCAAAGAGGTAGTGAAGCCCAAAGAACCGGTGAAGAAACCCGAAAAGACGGAGGCAGAGAAAGCTGCCGAAGCGAAACGTCTTGCCGAAGAAAAAGCGGAACGTGAACGGAAAGCCGCCGAAGAAGCTGCGAAGAAAAAGGTTGCCAACGCTTTCGGAAAGGGAGCGCAGATGGGAGGCAGCAAAGGTACTTCCGCCAGCGGCACGGGAACGGAGGGCAGCAAGGACGGTAATTCATCCACCGGAGCGAAGACCGGAACCGGAGGTTACGGAACATTTGACCTCGGCGGACGTTCTTTAGGTACGGGCAGTCTGCCAAAGCCTGCCTATAATGTGCCCGAAGAAGGACGTGTGGTAGTCAATATCACCGTCAATCCGGCGGGAGTAGTCATTGGAACCAGTATCAATCCTCAAACGAACACCGTGAACTCCACCCTGCGGAAGGCAGCGGAAGACGCGGCGAAGAAGGCTCGCTTCAACACCGTGGAAGGACCGAACAACCAGACTGGAACCATCACTTATTATTTTAACCTGAGATAGTATCACTAATCAAAAATATAGGATTATGGGAACTGTATATGCTTTTTTTGCAGATGGCTTTGAAGAAATAGAAGCCTTTACTGCTGTCGACACTTTGAGACGTGCCGGACTGAATGTGCAAATTGTATCTGTCACTCCGGATGAAATTGTAATGGGCGCTCACGATGTGTCATTGCTCTGTGATATAAACTTTGAGAACTGCGATTTTTTTGATGCCGATCTGCTGTTGTTGCCGGGAGGAATGCCGGGGGCAGCTACGCTCGACAAACATGAAGGACTGCGAAAACTGCTTCTTGACTTTGCTGCCAAAGGAAAACCGATCGCAGCGATCTGTGCGGCTCCGATGGTATTGGGCAAATTAGGTTTGCTGAAAGGAAAGAAAGCAACTTGCTATCCCGGCTTCGAACAATATCTGGAAGGTGCGGAATGTGTCAGTGAACCCGTAGTTCGTGACGGAAGCATTATTACAGGTATGGGACCGGGGGCTGCTATGGAGTTTGCTTTGGCTATCGTAGATATGCTGGTAGGCAAAGAAAAAGTAGACGAACTGGTAGAAGCGATGTGCGTAAAACGCTAAGCTGTCTATGAAACAATCTGTGATTATTGTCGCCGGTGGAAAGGGCTTGCGAATGGGAAGTGATCTTCCCAAACAATTTCTTCCTGTCGGTGGCAAACCTGTGTTGATGCATACGCTGGAAGCATTCCGCAAGTACGATGCGATGCTTCAGATTATTCTGGTACTTCCCCGCGAACAGCAGGACTTTTGGAAACAGCTTTGCGAAGAACATCATTTTTCGGTGGAACACCTCATTGCGGATGGTGGCGAGACCCGCTTTCATTCGGTGAAGAATGGGCTGGCACTCGTGGAGGCTCCCGGTCTGGTAGGAGTGCACGACGGAGTTCGTCCGTTTGTAACCCTTGAAGTGATTCGCCGGTGTTACAAGCTGGCGGAACAGCATAAAGCTGTGATTCCGGTGGTGGATGTAGTCGAAACGCTGCGCCATCTGACGGATGCCGGAAGCGAAACGGTGAGCCGTACTGAATATAAGTTAGTGCAGACTCCTCAGGTTTTTGAGGTGGAGCTGCTGAAACAGGCTTATGGACAGGAGTTTACTCCGTTCTTTACGGACGATGCTTCGGTGGTCGAAGCAATGGGCGTACCCGTATATCTGGCAGAAGGTAATCGTGAAAACATAAAAATAACAACTCCCTTTGACCTGAAGATCGGGAGTGCTCTCTTGTAAATGTTCGATTTAACCACACGCGACATCAAATTTATCTCCGGTGTAGGGCCTCAGAAGGCCGCAGTATTGAACAAGGAGTTGGAAATCTACTCGTTGTACGATCTGATTTATTATTTCCCTTATAAATATGTTGACCGGAGCCGCATCTATTACATTCACGAAATAGATGGCAACATGCCGTATATCCAGTTGAAAGGAGAAATTCTCGGCTTCGAGACGATAGGAGAAGGACGGCAGCGACGCCTGACTGCTCATTTCTCAGACGGTACGGGAGTCGTCGACCTTGTGTGGTTTCAAGGCATCAAGTATATATTAGGTAAGTACAAACTTCACGAAGAATATATCATTTTCGGTAAGCCTACCGTTTTTAACGGTCGTATCAATGTGGCACATCCCGACATCGATAAGCCGGATGATCTGAAACTTTCTTCCGTCGGACTGCAACCTTATTATAATACGACGGAGAAAATGAAACGGAGTTTTCTCAATTCGCATGCGATTGAGAAGATGATGGCTACGGTGATCCAGCAGATACAGGAACCGCTGCCGGAAACGCTTTCTCCCAAGATTTTGTCGGACCATCATCTGATGCCTCTGACAGAAGCACTACGGAATATTCATTTCCCTACCAATCCCGATTTGCTGCGCAGAGCTCAGTATCGTCTGAAATTCGAAGAACTGTTTTATGTGCAGTTGAATATTCTCCGCTATGCGAAAGACCGGCAAAGAAGATATCGCGGATACATCTTTGAACGGGTGGGGGATATTTTCAATACATTTTATTCGCAGAATCTTCCTTTTCAGTTGACCGGTGCTCAGAAACGGGTACTGAAAGAAATCAGGAATGATGTGGGAAGCGGCAGGCAGATGAACCGCCTGCTTCAAGGAGATGTCGGCAGCGGTAAAACGCTGGTGGCATTGATGAGTATGCTGCTTGCTTTGGATAACGGTTTTCAGGCATGTATGATGGCTCCCACCGAAATTCTGGCCAATCAGCATTACGAAACAATCAGGGAATTGCTTTTCGGTATGGATATTCGTGTCGAACTGCTGACCGGGTCTGTCAAAGGAAAGAAGCGGGAGGCGATTCTGTCCGGACTGCTGACGGGAGACGTGAAGATCCTGATAGGTACGCACGCGGTCATTGAAGACACGGTGAACTTCTCTTCCTTGGGACTGGTGGTTATTGACGAACAACACCGTTTCGGTGTGGCACAGCGTGCCCGTCTCTGGACAAAGAATGTGCAGCCGCCACATGTGCTGGTGATGACCGCCACGCCTATTCCGCGTACATTGGCCATGACGTTATATGGTGATCTGGATGTTTCTGTCATTGATGAACTGCCGCCGGGCCGAAAACCGATAACGACCATCCATCAGTTTGATAACCGCAGGGAAAGTATGTATCGCTCGGTACGCAAACAAATAGAAGAAGGGCGTCAGGTGTACATCGTTTATCCTTTAATAAAGGAAAGCGAGAAAATCGACCTCAAGAATCTGGAGGAAGGCTATCAGCATATTCTGGAAGAATTTCCCGGCTGCACCGTTGCCAAAGTTCACGGCAAGATGAAGTCTGCGGAGAAAGATGAGCAGATGCAGCTTTTTATTTCCGGGGAAGCTCAGATTATGGTTGCCACCACCGTTATCGAAGTCGGAGTGAATGTACCCAATGCTTCTGTAATGATTATTGAGAATGCCGAACGTTTCGGACTTTCACAACTCCATCAGTTGCGTGGCCGGGTGGGACGTGGCGCTGAACAGTCTTATTGTATCCTTGTGACGAACTACAAACTGACTGAAGACACGCGGAAACGGCTGGAAATAATGGTGCGCACCAATGACGGCTTTGAAATAGCGGAAGCGGATTTGAAACTGCGAGGTCCCGGTGATCTGGAGGGTACGCAGCAAAGCGGCATTGCCTTCGATCTGAAGATTGCGGACATCACCCGTGACGGTCAGCTGTTGCAATATGTCCGTTCGATAGCCGAAGAGATCGTAGATAACGACCCGTCAGCTCAGCATCCGGAGAACGAAATCCTGTGGCGGCAACTGAAATCTCTTCGGAAAACGAATGTTAACTGGGCGGCTATAAGTTGAAAAACGGTTAAACATGCAGTTTATTTACGGAAATGTGTTGCAAAACATATTTCATTCTTATCCCTCCTATTTATAGGGCTTTAACGTCGCTTATTCTGTCCTTTTCATCTCTGTACTTCTGAAAAATAGTTAATGACTTACTTGCCCTTTCGTCGGAAAATACTATCTTTGGGGGAATTTTTTATAGTAAGTGTATAGTTTAATCTTTTGAAAGTCACACATCATGATCGAAAAAACGCTGGTTATTTTGAAGCCGTGTACCCTTCAACGGGGATTGGTTGGTGAGATTACTCATCTCTTTGAACGTAAAGGACTACGGTTGGCCGGCATGAAAATGATGCAACTGACGGATGAATTATTAAGCGAACATTATGCCCACCTGAGCAGCAAGCCTTTCTTTCAGCGCGTGAAAGATTCGATGATGGCAACTCCTGTCATTGTTTGTTGTTATGAGGGTGTGGATGCTATTCAAGCAGTCCGTACGTTGGCGGGACCAACTAATGGACGTCTGGCTGCGCCGGGAACCATTCGTGGGGATTATAGTATGAGTTTTCAAGAAAACATCGTTCATACTTCCGATTCTCCGGAAACTGCGGCTATCGAATTAACGAGATTTTTTAAACCTGAAGAAATATTCGACTACAAACAGGCGACTTTTGATTACCTGTATGCGAATGACGAGTATTAATTGAATTGACAAGAACGAATGAATTTCAATTGCATTATTAAAACAGGATTGGTAGCTGTAGCAGCTATGGTCAGCCTGAGCTCTTTCTCTCAAGACCTGATTGCCCGCCAAGCTCCGATAGACAAGAAATTAAAAACCGTAGACTCTTTGGCACTGCAGAAACAGATCCGTGCCGAACAGTCGGAATATCCCGCCTTAAGTCTTTATCCGAACTGGAACAACCAGTATGCGCATTCTTATGGAAATGCCATTATTCCGGATACTTACACCATCGACTTGACAGGTTTCCATATGCCGACTCCGAGTACGAAGATTACTTCACCTTTCGGACCCCGTTGGAGAAGAATGCACAACGGCCTCGACTTGAAAGTTAATATCGGTGATACAATTGTTGCTGCTTTCGATGGTAAAGTGCGTATCGTGAAATATGAACGCAGAGGATATGGAAAATATGTGGTGATACGTCATGACAATGGATTGGAAACCATATACGGACACTTGTCCAAACAACTCGTTGAAGAAAATCAATTGGTAAAAGCCGGCGAAGTGATCGGTCTGGGTGGTAACACCGGACGTTCAACCGGTTCTCATCTTCATTTCGAAACCCGCTTCCTGGGAATTGCAATCAACCCGATTTATATGTTCGACTTCCCGAAACAGGATATCGTAGCCGATACTTATACTTTCCGCAAAACGAAAGGGGTGCGTAGTGCCGGTTCTCATGACACTCAGGTAGCTGACGGAACAATCCGTTACCATAAAGTGAAGAGTGGAGATACATTGTCACGTATCGCTAAAGTACGTGGAGTATCAGTCAGCACACTGTGTAAGCTGAACCGTATCAAGCCGACGACTACATTGCGTATCGGACAAGTTTTACGCTGTTCATAAAGATGTAATACAATATAGCTTTAGAAGAGGGCACTTTAATATAATTTAGAGTGCCCTCTTTCTGTTTTTACTTAATTATTGTTACCTTTGCGCACTATTTGGAATAAGATGAAAGATACCAAGCAACAATTTGAACATGTCATCGCATTGTGCCGTGACTTATTTTCCAAGAAGCTGCACGATTACGGGCCTGCGTGGCGTATCCTGCGTCCGGCTTCGGTTACTGACCAGATTTTTATCAAAGCTAACAGGATTCGCAGTATCGAAACCAAAGGGGTGACTCTGGTTGACGAAGGAATCCGTTCGGAATTTATTGCGATTGTCAATTATGGTATTGTCGGACTGATTCAGCTGGAACTGGGTTATGCCGAATCTGCCGATATCAGCAATGAAGAGGCGATGTCTTTGTACGATAAGTATGCGAAGGAAGCACTGGAGTTGATGCTTGCCAAAAATCACGACTATGATGAAGCTTGGCGCAGCATGCGTGTGAGTTCCTACACAGACTTGATTCTGATGAAGATATACCGTACCAAGCAGATTGAAAGTCTGGCGGGAAATACGTTGGTTTCGGAAGGTATCGACGCCAACTATATGGATATGATTAATTATTCTGTTTTCGGATTGATCAAGATAGAATTTGAAGGATAAGAACTTACATATCATCCAGAAGATAGGAGCGAACGTCTGTCGTTTTCTCTTAGCAGCCTCGTTTATCTTTTCCGGCTTTGTGAAAGCTGTTGACCCGCTGGGTTTTCAGTATAAGATACAGGACTATCTGGCTGCTTTCGGAATGACTTCCTGGTTCCCTTCTTTCTTCCCGTTATTGGGAGGTATCCTATTATCCGCTGCTGAATTCTCAATTGGTATCTTCCTGTTTTTCGGCATCAAGAGAACACTTTCCACCACATTGGCATTGATGCTGATGATTTTCATGACACCGCTGACGTTGTATCTGGCGATTTTCGATCCGGTGTCAGACTGTGGTTGTTTCGGTGACGCATGGGTGTTGACTAACTGGGAGACATTCGCCAAGAATATAGTACTGCTGATTGCAGCAATCGCTGTATTCCAATGGAGGAAAATGCTGGTCAGATTCGTGACTCTGAAGATGGAATGGCTGATTTCTCTGTACACGGTATTCTTTGTATTCACATTGTCGTTCTACTGTCTGGATCGTCTGCCGGTCCTCGATTTTCGTCCTTACAAGATCGGACAGAATATCATGCAGGGCATGAGTATCCCCGACGGTGCGAAGCCGAGTGTATATGAGAGTGTCTTTATTCTGGAAAAGAATGGCGAAAAGAAGGAGTTTACGCTGGAGAATTATCCGGATAGTACGTGGACCTTTGTCGATACCCGTACCGTTCTGAAAGAAAAAGGATACGAGCCTTCGATTCACGATTTCTCCATGATGGAGCTGAGTACGGGCGATGATATCACCGAGGATGTGCTGACGGATATGGGGTATACTTTCCTGCTGGTGGCGCATCGTATCGAAGAAGCGGACGATAGTAACATCGACTTGATTAATGAAATATATGATTATTCGGTAGAGCATGGCTATAAATTCTACTGTCTTACTTCCTCACCGGAAGAGCAGATAGAGTTGTGGAAGGATAAGACCGGTGCGGAATATCCTTTCTGCCAGATGGACGACATCACATTGAAGACGATGATCCGCTCTAATCCGGGACTGATGCTGATAAAGAATGGTACGATTCTGAACAAATGGAGTGATGAAGACATTCCTGATGAATACGTCCTGACTGACAAACTGGAAAATATTCAGCTTGGTCAGCAGAAGGTTCGAAGTGATATACATACGATCGGGTATGTATTCTTGTGGTTTGTGATTCCGTTGGTACTGGTGCTGGGAGTGGATATCCTGATTATCCGCCGCCGCGAACGGAAGCGGGAAAAGCGGAAACAGCAACAGGAAATGAAAGAACAGTAATTTATTAACCCTTTAAATAAAGAACAAAATGAGAAAGAACATTGTTGCAGGAAACTGGAAAATGAACAAAACCCTTCAAGAGGGTATCGCTTTGGCAAAAGAACTGAACGAAGCATTGGCTAACGAAAAGCCTAACTGTGATGTAATCATCTGTACTCCGTTTATTCACCTCGCTTCTGTAACTCCGTTGGTAGATGCAGCTAAGATCGGTGTAGGTGCGGAAAACTGTGCAGACAAAGCATCCGGTGCATATACCGGTGAAGTTTCTGCTGAAATGGTAGCTTCTACAGGTGCAAAATATGTAATCCTGGGTCACTCAGAACGCCGTGCTTACTACGGTGAAACTGTTGCTATCCTTGAAGAAAAAGTAAAATTGGCTTTGGCTAACGGTCTGACTCCGATCTTCTGTATCGGTGAAGTGCTGGAAGAACGCGAAGCTAACAAGCAGAACGAAGTAGTAGCTGCTCAGATGGAATCTGTATTCTCTCTGTCTGCTGAAGACTTCTCTAAGATCATCCTTGCTTACGAACCGGTTTGGGCTATCGGTACAGGTAAAACTGCTACTCCTGAACAAGCTCAGGAAATCCACGCTTTCATCCGTTCAATCGTAGCTGACAAATATGGCAAGGAAATCGCTGACAACACTTCTATCCTTTACGGTGGTAGCTGCAAGCCTTCTAATGCGAAAGAACTGTTCTCTAACCCCGACGTAGACGGTGGACTGATTGGTGGTGCTGCTCTGAAAGTTTCTGACTTCAAGGGTATCATCGATGCGTTCAATGCATAATTATAATTTTTAGGCACGGATGACACGGATGACACGGATTTAAAGACTGTGCGCAGCTAACCGTGAAATCCGTGTAATCCGTGCCTGAAATTAAACTTTTATCGAATGAGAAAACTAGGTTTACTTTTATGGATGCTGGCTTTTACCGCTGTTGGTGCACAGGCGCAGAACATCATCAAGAGTCTGGAGCGTACAGTGCCGGGACAGGGAAAGGTGACGATTCATCAAGACCCTAAGATAGAGGCATTGATAGGCGTGGAACGTCCTTCTATGGGCGAACAGAAAGTGTTGAAGGCAGCCGGATTCAGAATACAGGCGTATGCCGGCAATAATACCCGTGAGGCAAAGAATGATGCTTATCGTGTAGCTTCCCGCATCAAAGAGTATTTCCCCGAACTGACGATTTACACTTCGTTCAATCCTCCCCGCTGGCTCTGTCGTGTGGGTGATTTCCGGAGCATTGAAGAGGCGGACGCGATGATGCGTAAACTCAAGGCAACCGGTGTATTCAAAGAGGTCTCTATCGTCAAAGACCAGATCAATATTCCTTTATAATTGTATCATGTTAGAAAAAGAAGAAATTGTCTCTCCGAATTTGGAGGAGTTGAAAAGTCATTATCACAGTATTATAACTTTGTTGGGTGAAGATGCCGGACGGGAAGGCTTGTTGAAGACTCCCGAGCGTGTTGCCAAGGCTATGCTGAGTCTGACGAAAGGTTATCACATGGACCCTCATGAAGTGTTGCGTTCGGCTAAGTTTCAGGAAGAATACAGTCAGATGGTGATAGTGAAAGACATCGATTTCTTCTCTCTCTGCGAACACCACATGTTGCCGTTCTACGGAAAAGCACACGTGGCATATATCCCTAACGGCTACATCACGGGATTGAGCAAGATTGCCCGGGTAGTCGATATCTTTTCCCATCGCCTGCAAGTGCAGGAACGCATGACGCTGCAAATCAAAGATTGCATCCAGGAAACACTGAACCCATTGGGAGTGATGGTGGTAGTGGAGGCAAAGCATATGTGTATGCAGATGCGCGGCGTGGAAAAACAGAATTCTATTACTACTACTTCAGACTTTACAGGAGCTTTCAATCAGGCCAAGACTCGTGAAGAGTTTATGAATCTGATTCAGCACGGCAGGGTGTAATACGCTTTACAAAATGTGGACGATGTAGTTCCCCACCGATGAGGGCTGTCTCCGGCACCGGGGAAGGAGTGCTTCGGCACCGATGAGGAGGGGGAGCGGCACCGATGAGGAATTTAGCGTAATACAACACGGTCGCCCAGGCGTTTCGCCATCAGACTTTGTACTTCCCGCAATTCATTGTAACGTTGCATCAGCGAATTACATTTCTCATTGTCATGGGCTAATGCCGGATCTTGCAGTGCATAAAGCATGTGCTTTAACTCTTCCGTAACGATCGCATATTTGAAATTGATCATCAGCATCGGGACGAGTTCGTAGAGACGCTCTTCGTCTGTTACGAGTTTCTGTGATTTCGAGTGATATTTACTTAGCTGGTAACGTACATTGATCAGATCCACGCTCAATCTGCTGATGGTCTGGTCGGGATGTGCCAGAAAGTAGCGTTCTGCGATGAATCCGGCATCGTGTATATGCGTAGCGGCTTCTGTCAGAATCTGCCGGTGTAACGGATTATGGAAAGCTAAATCATCTTCTTTCAGGTCATTAATCACGTATTCGATAACGGTTACCGGAACTTCATTTCCTTCCTCGTCAGTAAGGTTGCACATGATCTTTTCACCATAACGGACCACTGCTTGTAAGATCAGTCGCTCGAACTTGTAAAACTCCTGGCCCTCTTTTCCTTCCTGCGGAATAAAAGAGGTATAAGAATCGCTGGAAACAGCTGTATTAGTGGAAGGAGAAACCTCTCCGGGAGGAAATCCTGTTACGCCTTCTGAAGCGGCAGGCATCGGATCTGCAAAGGATACGATATTACCTTGATCATCATAAACGGGTTCCGGTGGCATTCCGGTACCGTAAGGACCTGAGCCGCCGGGATAACCCGGAGTATCGGATACATTAGAAGCCTCGGAACTGCTGTTGGTGGTTGAAGTTGTATTGTTGTAGCTGGGGCGGTTCGCTTTTTCGGCTTGCGCCTCTCTTAACTTGGCCACTTCCGCTACCAGTAACTTTTCTTCGATGCGCAGGTGCTGACTACATTCCTTGATGTAGACATCTCGTATAATGGCTTCCGGTATGACGGAAATACTTCGTACGATATTAGATATCAGTTCCGCTCGTTTGATCGGATCTTTACCCGCATCTTCCATCAGAAGATCCGTCTTGAAGCGGATAAAGTCTTTTTCGTGTTCACGGATGAATGTTTGAAACTCCTCCGAATTATGTTTGCGGGCAAAAGAGTCCGGGTCGTCTCCGTCCGGCAACAGACATACTTTGATATTCATGCCTTCTTCCAGCAGCATGTCAATCCCTCGGATAGAGGCTTTGATGCCTGCTACGTCACCGTCATAGAGTACGGTAATGTTGTTGGTGAAACGATGAATCAGACGAATCTGCCCCGGAGTCAGTGCGGTTCCCGAAGAGGCAACTACGTTTTCTATGCCCGATTGGTGCATAGAGATAACGTCCGTGTATCCCTCGACCAGGAAACATCTGTCTTGCTTGACAATAGCCTGTTTGGCAAAATAGATTCCGTATAGCTCGTTACTCTTGTGGTAGATTTCCGATTCGGGAGAGTTGACGTATTTTACTTTCACCCCTTTGGTGGCAGTACTTAATACACGTCCGCCGAATGCGACCACTTTCCCCGAGAGCGTATGAACAGGGAAAATCACACGTCCCCAGAAGCGGTCACGAAGACGATGGTCGTCCGTCTCGTAGCAGATGCCTGTTTTTACAAGGAACTCTTTTTTGTAGCCTTTGCGCAATGCTTCTTGTGACATGGCATCGTGGCTTTCCGTACAGTAGCCTAACTGGAATTTTTCGATGATGTCATCACGGAATCCACGCTGGCGGAAATAAGCCAAACCGATGCTGCGACCGTCTACATGATTCTTTAAGATATTCTGGAAGTAATCACGGGCGAAGTTATTGACAATGAACATACTTTCACGCGTTGTCTGCGCTTGTTTCTCTTCATTGGTCAGTTCCCGCTCTTTGATTTCGATGTTGTATTTCTTGGCAAGATATTTCAGTGCCTCGTAATACGACATCTGTTCGTGCTCCATGATGAAGTGGACTGAGTTTCCACCTTTGCCGCAGCTGAAACATTTACAAAGTCCTTTGGCTGGAGAGACACTGAATGACGGAGTCTTTTCGTTGTGGAACGGGCACAGACCTACATAATTCACTCCGCGTTTGCGCAGCGTGACAAACTCAGATACTACATCTACAATCTGTGCGGCATCTAAAATACGGTCTATGGTGGTTTGATCTATCATTCTTCTTTTCTCCTGTCATTCCGTTTTTGCGGATACAAAGGTACATATAAAAAAATCCCCTGCAAAGAACTTTTTTGCAGGGGATCGTTAAATCTTATCTAATGCGGGATCGATCCGAAACCCCGGTTGTTTTCAGTTTGTTTCTTTCTGTACGGAAAAGAATATATTTAGGCACGGATGACACGGATTTCACGGTTTTAGTGCTATGATTACGTAAAACAACCGTGAAATCCGTGTCATCCGTGCCTAATCCTTAATTTATAATTTAGTTCATTTCGGTACAGTATGGAGCTCAAACAGGCTTTTCGGACTGCCCCCTAATGTGTGTCCGATATAAGAATTAACCTATGAGGGCATAGAAATGAAGAATGATGGATGAAGAATTACTTTGCAGCGTGATAGCGCAGCTAATTCTTCATTCATCATTCTTCATTCTTCATTCAAAAGGCTTATTTGATCTTTTCCCGAATTTTCGTAAGATAGGCTTTCATGCCATCCGCGTCTTTCTTTTCGATGATTTCGAGAAGATTTTTCAACTCCGTCCGGATATTGGTTACTTGTCCCGGGGTGCGTGGGTTGAACAGGATTTCCTGAAGGAGGTAATCATCTTCGCTCAGTAGTCCTTTTGCGATAGCCATATGCTTCTTGAAAGTAGTTCCTGGAGCTTCCTGATGCTTCATCACTGCAGCAAAAACGAAAGTCGAAACGAACGGAATGGAGAGCGAGTATGCTACCGTTTCATCATGTTCGTCGAACGTGTATTCAAAGATATTCAGGCGTAGCGTCTGGTAGAGATCTTTGAAGAAAATCTTTCCCAAGTGGTCTCCTTCACTGATGATAATTGCGTTCTCGCTGCTCAGATTGCTGAGGCTGGCAAATGTCGGACCGAACATCGGGTGACTGGAGACATACCGGAATCCACTTTCTTCGTAGAACTTCTTCAGTCCTGTCTTTACGGAAGCGATGTCACTGATGATACAGTCTTTGGGAAGCACAGGCAATACTTTACGGAAGGCGTCCAGCGTATACTTTACTGTAGCGGCATTGATAACCAGTTCCGGTTCGAAGTCCTTGATCTCTTCCAATGTGGTGAAGCGATAGGTATTATACACGAAACGCAACTGGTGCGGGTTGACATCGAACACGGCTGTCTCATGCTGAAAGCTCAGTATATCAGTAAAGAAGGAGCCCATCTTACCGGCTCCGAGGATTAATATTCTCATATCTATTATTTATTGGAGAGTTTTGAGTTACTATTGACTTTCTGGTCGGCCTCAGTTTATTTGTTAGTTTCCATTTGATTCTTGATTTCTCTTTCGCTTTTTATTTATTGATAATCTCGACCTGTTGGCGGACAGACTCTTCGTGGATTGCTTCGAAGATAAGCTTCATAAAGTCTGCGCTCATACCACATTGTTCTCCTTGCGCACCGCGTTTCTCCAGAATTTCATTGTAGCGTCCGGCTTGAAGAACGGTGATTCCATGTTCTTTCTTATAAGTACCGATTTCACGTGCTACGCGCATTCTTTTTGCCAGTTCCTGAATAATGTTGTCGTCACATTCGTCGATTTGCTTACGCAACTGAGTCAGACTTTCTGTGGTCTGGGTTTCTGTACGGATCACCAGTAAATTGAGAATGTAGTCGAGTACATCCGGAGTTACCTGCTGAGAAGCATCGCTCCATGCACAGTCCGGATTACAGTGGCTTTCTACGATCAGACCGTCGAAGTTGAGGTCCATTGCCTGTTGGCAGAGCGGGGCAATCAGTTCGCGTTTTCCTCCGATGTGGCTCGGGTCGCAGAAAATCGGCAGATTAGGCAGACGGCGGCGCAGTTCGATAGGAATGTGCCATTGCGGAAGGTTGCGGTATATCTTTTTGTCGTAGCTGCTGAAACCACGGTGGATAGCTCCCAGACGTTTCAGACCTGCATTGTTGATGCGCTCCAGTGCGCCGATCCATAATTCCAGGTCAGGGTTTACCGGGTTCTTTACCAATACGGGGATATCAACGCCTTTCAATGCATCGGCTATTTCCTGCACGGCGAAAGGATTGGCTGTGGTACGTGCACCCACCCAAAGGATATCGATTCCGGCTTTCAGACATTCGTAAACGTGTTTGGCAGTCGCTACTTCGGTAGAAACATACATACCTGTTTCTTTCTTTACTTCCTTCAGCCAGGCAAGTCCTTCTACACCGATTCCTTCGAAACCTCCCGGTTTGGTACGCGGTTTCCAGATGCCGGCGCGGTATATCTTTTGTCCTTTAGCTGCCAGCTGTTTGGCGGTGTCCATTACTTGCTCTTCAGTTTCTGCGCTGCACGGACCAGCAATAACAATCGGTCTTTTAGCTTCAATACCTGGTAATAAAATTGATTCGAGTTCCATATTCTTATTGTTTTTATTTTATTCTTGTTCTTATTCTTTGGGACAGACGTTTGTCTGGTCTGCCTTTTGAGTTATTCTAATCGGTCTTTTTTAAGAAAGTTTCTTGATTCTTTCTAATGCCTCCGCTAACTTGGCATCTTTGCAGCAAAGAGAAATACGGATGTATCTTGCTCCGTTGCTGCCAAAGATAAATCCCGGAGTGATGAAGACTCTTGCTTCATGCAATACTTTTTCAGTCAGTTCCTCTACGTCTTTGCAGGAAGCGGGAATCTTTCCCCAAAGGAACATTCCCACTTGGTTTTCATCGTAGGTACACCCCAGCGTTTTCATTATTTCACCGGCCAGATGGCGGCGGCCACGATAGTTGTGGTTGTTGCCTTCGTACCAGTCCGCTTCGGCTTCCAGAGCTGTGGCAGCTGCCAGTTGCATGGCACGGAACATTCCGCTGTCGATATTGCTTTTTACTTTCAGTATCCATTGTACGAATTCTGCATTCGATGCCAACATTCCGATACGCCATCCCGGCATGTTGTGGCTTTTGCTCATGGAGTTGAATTCGATGCAGCACTCTTTGGCTCCCGGTACACTGAGAATACTGATCGGCTTTTCGTTCAGGATAAAGCTGTACGGGTTGTCATTCACGATGACGATATTCTTGCGGCGTGCGAAGTCTACCAGACGTTCGTAGAGTTCCGGAGTGGCGTTGGCTCCTGTCGGCATATTCGGATAGTTGGTCCACATTAGTTTCACGCGGCTCAGGTCCATCTTTTCTAATGCTTCAAAGTCGGGCATCCATCCATCCTCTTCTTTCAGGTCATAGCTGATCACTTCCGCACCGAGTATTTTACTCAGTGAAGTATAAGTAGGGTATCCCGGATTGGGTACCAATACCTGTTCACCCGGATTAACGAAAGCCAGTGTGACATGAAGGATACCTTCTTTAGAACCAATCAGTGGCTGTATTTCCGTATTCGGGTTCAGTTCTACTCCATACCAGCGTTGATACCAGGCTGCGAAACCTTTCCGAAGTTCCGGTATGCCCACATACGGTTGGTAGCCATGTCCGTTGGGATCGTGTGCATTGTTGCACAATGTTTCGATTGTTTCTTTGGAAGGAGGCATATCAGGACTTCCGATACCCAGACTGATAACGTCCTTTCCTTCTGCATTCATTTGTGCTACCTCTTTCAGTTTCTTCGAGAAGTAGTATTCGCTGACACTTGCCAATCTTTCGGCAGGAGCGATTTTATACGTTTGACTTTCCTTCTGCATATTCGCCTAATATTTTAAGTTCTTTGGTTAATGGAGTAATTGCTGCAATAGATTGTTTATATCTCAGATAATCATTGAAAGACACGTCAACGTAAAATTGATATTCCCATTCCCGTCCGATGATCGGCAGGGATTGTATCTTTGTCAGATTGATGTTGTAGAACGAAAGAATGGATAATACTTGTGACAGGCTTCCTTCTGTGTGTGGCAATGTGAATACCATGCTTGCTTTATTGGTCGCTTTTGCGTGATGCTGGCGAAGTTCGTCTACCTGCCATGGATCGGCAACTACCAGAAAACGGGTGAAGTTGTGTTTATTGGTTTCGATGCCTTCTTGCAGCACTTTCATTCCATACCGTTCTGCCGCAGCTTTTGAACAGATAGCTGCATGCCCTTTCAGGTTTTCTTTCTTGATGATTTCCGCGCTGCGTGCCGTATCTTCTCCTTCCACTACTTTGAGTTGCGGATGCTGATTCAGAAAATCACGGCATTGCATCAGGGCGATAGGGTGGGAGTTGACTTCTGTCAGGTCTTCCCAGTTTTCTTCGGGCAGACAGACGAAGCTATGTGAGATGCGCAGCTTGTATTCACCGATAATCTGTGTGCCGCTTTGTCTCAACAATTCATTGTTGTGCAGCAGGCTTCCCGCTATCGTATTTTCGATGGCTAGCATTCCGATAACTTGGCTGTCTTTCCGTATCGAAGTAAACACGTCTTCGAAGCTGGCACAACAGATTAACTCTATTTCTTCTCCCTCGAAGTACTTGTGTGCGGCGATATCGTGATATGAGCCGAGTGTTCCTTGAATTGCTATCTTTTTCATTGTTCTAATAGGGTTATATAAAAAAATCCCGCGTCCATATGGAAGCGGGATTTATATGATTAATTTCTTCATCTCAGTCCTTAAGCATCATGTCACTTGATACATACAAACTCCCGCTCTACTTTCTGGCTAAAGTAAAAGTAAAAAAAGAAGTAATATGCATAAGAAAATGATTTCATACGAATCTTTGTTTCTGCTTTGGTTTCTAATTCTGGGGCAAAAGTAATAATTTTCTGTTAGATGCAAACAAAAAGCGATACTTTTTTTGTTTTCTTCCCTAAAAAAGATGAAAAGGTCACCTGATATGACAGTAATGTTTCAGTTGAAAATGAGTATATACTGCTGTCTGCTTAGAAGATTCCCGGAAGTGCTTCCGGCTTCGGTCCCAGATTCTTGAATTCTCCGTTCAGACCGGCTTCATCTTTCGGGTTCAGCTCCAGTGACTTCTTCATATCTTCTACGGAGCCGTCTTTATCACCGCTCAATAGCTTGGCACGTCCGCGTTCTTTATAGGCTTCGGCGAAATTCGGGTTCAGTTCGATGGCTTCGTCAAACAGGCTGATAGCTTCTGTCAGTTTCTTCTGATTGATATAAAGCTGTCCCAGATAGAGGTAGGCTTGTTCGTTGAATGGGTTTATTTCCGTTACAAATTTGTAGTCCGTTTCTGCTTCTTCTTCCTGTCCGTTGGCTTCTTTCACCTTGCCACGCAGCAGGATGGCGGTCTCTTCTTCCGGATTCTGGGCGATTACGGTGTCTATGTCCTCCATTACTTCCTTGTATTGCTTCATTTGTAGCAAAGCCTCTGCGCGCATCAGACGAGCTTCGATGAAGTCGTCTTTCAGAGTGATGGCTTTCGTCAGATGGGCAATGGTCATGATTTCGTCATCCTGTCCTTTGCGGGCTTTTCCCAGCAGGAAGTGTGCGACTGCATTTCCTTCTTCGATGGCGATTGCTTTGCTGGCAGCTTCTTCCATAGCTTTGTAGTCTTCCTGGATGTAGCAGACATTGGCCAATGTGAGGAATGTGCTGGTGACATGGGGCTCCATCACTGCCATTTTTTCCAGAATTTCGCGAGCCTTTTCTGTTTCTCCCATTGGGATATAGAGTTGGCTGAGGTAACCCATTGTCTCGAAGTCCTCTTCGATGGCAAGTGCCTTGGTGAAGCATTTTATGGCATAATCCGGACGTCCCATGCGCTGTGCGCGCAGGCCGTCATATTTGAATATTTCGAAGTTTTTCTGATCGTTCTTTTGTTTTTCACTTTCCGGTGTTTCAGACTTACCGGAGAAAAAAGATTTAAAAAAGTTCGGCATGGTTGCGTTATTTTAGAGTTTGTCTGCAAATGTAATAACTTATTTTGAAATATGTAGCATTCCGTCCTGCATCTTCAGTCCGTCTTCGTCTAATAAATATCGGATTACTTGCCCGATATCTTCTTTTTCCGCTTTTATCTTATCGGCAATTTCGGCAGGAGTTAGTGGACTTTGACCAAGCAACTCCAGTATTTGCCTTTTCAATTCCTCATAAGATTTCTCAGATAAGTCGTTGCTGGCACGGTTGCTGAGGCAGACATCACATTGCCCGCAGTTATGTTCGTTTTTCTCTCCGAAGTAGTGGAGAAGCATCCGGCTCCGGCATACGTTTTCGGTAGTGACATATTCTTCCATAGCCTTGATACGTGCTTCATAGCGTGCCTTGCGCTCTTCGTAGACAATAGGGGGAATGTGCAGAAAGCGCAGATCCAATCGTTCGCGTGTATATATAATATAAGGAGTCTTTTTGCGGGGAATGTAATCGACGATGCGGCGTTTGGTTAATGTTACCAGTATGTTATAGATTTGCTGGCGTGTCAGTCCGGTGCGTAGGGCAAGCGATTCTTCACTGATATAGGCGTAATCAGTGAAAACTCCCGTATACGAACGAAGAATCGTTTGTATCAAGGCATCCGCTTCTTTTCCCATTTCCCGCAGTTTATACAGTTCGTCCCGACGGATGGTAAAGAGGATTCGTGATGAATTATCCTGTTCGTCCGTGTATTCCAGATAGCCAGCCTGTGTCAGTATTTTCAGGGCACTGTCTACCGGCACCGGGAAGTATTTGAACTTCCGGCAAAATTCTTCCAGGTTGAATTCCCGGATACATTGAAATCCGTCACCCATCGCCATTTGATAATAATACTGAAGATGTTCGTAGACATTCAGGATGTATTCTTTTTCGGGAAAGGTGTCGACAATACGTTTGTGGAGTGTCATCTTGTCGGATTTGGCGTACAGGATGACGGCATAAGCTTTCTCTCCGTCTCTTCCGGCACGTCCGGCTTCCTGAAAATAGGCCTCGGGTGAATCGGGCAGGTCGAGATGCAGCACGATACGTACATCGGGCTTGTCGATACCCATGCCGAAAGCATTGGTTGCCACCATGACACGGACTTCTCCGCTTTGCCAGCGTTTTTGCCGAAGGTCTTTGACGGCATTGTCCAGGCCGGCATGATAAAAGTCGGCAGTTATTCCTTCGTTTGTCAACAGTTCGGTGATTTCTTTGGTGCGGCGTCTGTTGCGGACGTAGATAATTGCACTGCCCGATATCCGTTGGAGGATATGCAGCAATTCTTTGGTTTTGTTATCCGTTTTGCGTACGATATATGCCAGATTCTTTCGTTCAAAGCTCATGCGAAAGACATTTCCTTCCCGGAAGTTCAGTCGGGTCTGGATATCTTTTACGACTTCGGGAGTTGCTGTAGCTGTCAGTGCCAGTACCGGTACTCCAGGCAACAGCTCCCGTATTTCTGCGATTTTCAGATATGCCGGGCGGAAGTCGTATCCCCATTGTGAGATACAGTGGCTTTCGTCCACCGTAATCATGGAGACTTTCATCGAACGCAACTTGGTACGGAATATTTCCGTATCCAGCCGTTCCGGAGAGATATAAAGGAACTTGTAATTGCCGAAGATGCAGTTTTCGAGTGCGGTAAGTATTTCTTGCCGTGTCATGCCCGAATAGATGGCAAGGGCTTTGATTCCCCGTTTCCGCAAGTTCTGCACCTGATCTTTCATCAAGGCGATAAGTGGGGTGATGACGATACAAATACCTTCCTGAGCGAGAGCGGGCACTTGAAATGTAATAGACTTACCGCCTCCGGTAGGCATCAGTCCCAGTGTGTCTTTGCCTTCGCCGATACTGGTAATGATCTCCTCCTGCAAGTCGCGGAAGGAGTCATAACCCCAGTATTGTTTTAATATCTCCTGATACTTATTCAATCGGCTTTATATCCTCGATTTGAAGTTGGACTTCGCCACGCTTATGCGTGTTCTCTTCGATTGTATAGCAGATGTCGAATGAACGCTTCGTCTTGATATAGCGCACATGAGAACTTTGTCCGAATGCGATACCGTTCATAACGTTATTCGATTTGTTGTCAACCAGTTCCAGTTTGATATGTTCCTGATCGCGTCCAACCACCTTGCTGGTACCGTAATCATAGACATGATGTGTGCAGAAGATCGGTTTGATGTTGTCCGGACCGAAAGGATTGAATTTCTTCAGGTCATTGAAGAATTTTGATGTAATATCCCTGAAATCAATCTCCGCATCTATGTTGATTACGGCACTGGTTTGTTCCGGCAGGATATGTTGTGACACATACTCTTCGAATCTTCGGGTAAAGACTTCCACATTTTCCACTTTCATGGATAATCCGGCTGCATACGTATGTCCGCCGAAGTTCTCCAACAGATCACGGCAATATTCGATTGCCTTATACACATCAAATCCGGAAACGGAACGTGCGGAACCGGTTGCCATGTCATCTGTTCGGGTGAGTACGACTGCCGGTCGGTAGTAAACTTCTGTCAGACGGGAGGCTACAATGCCGATGACACCTTTATGCCATTCCTCGTTGTAAAGCACGATGGAACGGCGTTCGGAGAGTCCTTCCAGATTGGCAACAATATTGTTGGCCTCTTCTGTCATGCTTTTGTCGAGATCTTTCCGGGTTTCATTGTATTGGTTGATTTGTCCGGCTTTCTCCAATGCTGCCGAGAAGTCCTTTTCCGTGAGCAGGTCTACGGCCTCTTTCCCGTTCTGGATACGTCCGGACGCATTGATGCGTGGTCCGATCTTAAAAACAATATCACTGACGGTAATTTCCTTCTCGGAAAGTCCGCATACGTCGATGATGGCTTTCATGCCAACGCTGGGATTACTGTTCAGTTGTTTCAGACCGTGATAGGCGAGAATACGGTTTTCACCCATGATGGGGACAATGTCCGATGCAATACTCACCGCTACAAGGTCGAGCAGCGGAATCAAGTGATGAAACTCAATACCGTTGTTGATTGCAAATGCCTGCATAAACTTAAAACCGACTCCACAGCCGGAAAGGTGTGTGTATGGATAAGTGTTGTCCAGACGTTTGGCATTCAGAATAGCGACGGCAGGGGGGAGGATATCGTCTGGTACATGATGGTCGCAGATGATAAAGTCGATTCCCTTTTCTTTCGCATACGTGATTTCCTCTACTGCTTTTATGCCGCAGTCGAGTACGATAATCAATCCTACGCCGGTTTCAGAGGCGTAGTCGACTCCTTGTTTAGAAATGCCATACCCTTCGTTGTAGCGGTCGGGTATGTAATAGTCAATGTTCGAATAGAACTGTTGAATGAACTTGTAGACCAATGCTACGGCAGTAGTACCGTCTACGTCATAATCTCCATAAATCAGAATACGCTCTTTCTTTCCCATCGCCCTGTTCAGACGCTCCACTGCAATATCCATATCCTTCATCAGGAACGGATCGTGCAGGTCGGGCAACTGCGGGCGGAAAAACTTCTTGGCATCTGCTGCCTTCGTTATTCCCCGCTGCACCAGAAGTTGTCCAAGTATCGGGCTAATGCCTAATTCCTGGGCCAATATCTGGCTTGTCTCTGCCTGTTCGGGTGTAATGGGTTGATAATTCCATTTGTGATTCATTTTATATATTGTTTTTTCTTTTTCTGTTCTCAGGGGCTGGAAAGGCACTACTTTCCAACAAGGGGTAAAAGTACGAAAAAAAGCGGAAGGGTACAGTAGTTATGACGAAAATATTTCAAAACCTGCGGAATTAGCTCCTTACGGGGTTGGTATTCAAATGGAGTAAATTCGTACAGAAATGAACTAAATTATAAATTGAGGATTAGGCACGGATTACACGGATTTCACGGTTTTAGTGCTATGATTAATTACGTAAAACGACCGTGTTCATCCGTGTCATCCGTGCCTAAATATATTCTTTTCCGATTCAGTTTGCCTCAAATCCGTACAAATGAATTAATTTATATCCGGGTATATTGGTAATATGACAGGAGAAGTATATCTTTGTATAATTAGTTATTACACGAAATGTGAACCCAAAACTTACAGACTGTTTATGAGAAGAAATCTTGTTGGTATCATTGTTCTAATCTTGTTGTCCGTTAAAGTCGTAAATGCACAGACTGTTGCTGATTCTATAGCAATAGTGACAGCTCCTTGGGAAGTGGTGACCGTAGAAAATGGAATTGTACATAAGCGGGCTTCCATCCCTTTTCTTTATCAAGGCACTCAGTCCATTAATATATTGGAGATAAATCCGAAGGCTGGCAAAAAGGTCGGTATTGCCTTTACCGGACAATTGGAGAAAATAAGCCGGATTGCCCCGAAACATCAGGCAATCGGAGCCATCAACGGTTCTTATTTCGATATGACGAAAGGAAACTCTGTCTGTTTTCTGAAGGTGGGAAGTCAGGTTGTGGACACTACTTCGTTGGATGAATTGAAGTTGCGGGTGACAGGAGCGGTTTATGAGAAGAAAGGAAAAGTGAAGCTCATTCCTTGGGACAGGCAGATCGAGAAGAACTACAAGAAAAATAAAGGTTCCGTGTTAGCTTCCGGTCCGTTGATGTTGAAAGACGGGAAGTACTATGATTGGAGTCAGTGCGATGCCAATTTTATAGAAACCAGGCATCCGCGTAGTGCTATTTGTCTGACTGAAGAAGGAAAGATTCTGTTTGTTACTGTCGATGGGCGATCTCCGGAAAATGCTGTCGGAATCAACATTCCGGAACTGGCACATCTGCTTCATGTATTGGGTGGAAAAGATGCGCTGAATCTGGATGGAGGAGGTTCTACCGCCTTATGGCTGTCCGGGGCACCGGAAGAGGGAATTGTGAACTTTCCCTGTGATAACAGAAACTATGATCATCAAGGAGAGCGTAAGGTGGCAAACTTCCTTTATGTTCATTAAGAGAGTATTCACATGGTTGCCGTTCACTTTTGGAGAGAGGAATTATATATAATATAATGTATAGGCAAGTAATTTCTATTATATAGCGGACATGATTCAGTATAAAACTTTTTTTATCACTCAGGTTTGGGCTCTCCAAAGTCAGGCACCGATGAGGAATGGTCCCGGCACCGGGGAAGGCCCCCTCCGGCACCGATGAGGAGTATCCCCGGCACCGGGGAACTTATTTCTTTCAGTTTTTCTTCTTGCGTAAGTCTTTTCCTTCAAATTTGCAGATTGCTTCTATCCAATCTTCGGTTAGCGGCATCGATTCATGTTTTTCCAAGTCGAAAGTAACCATGATCGATTGGCAGACACATTTGACTTCCTGCGTTTTCGTGTCAATCACCCGTTGAATGAGATGAAAGCTTTTAGTCCCAATTTCAGAAACAGCGGTTTGTACAGCGATATGATCAGATGCGAAAATCTGCTTTACAAAGTTGGCTTCGATATGAACAACGACTATGCCGATCTTTTCCCAGTCCACTCCCGGACATACGGAAGCAAAGTATTCAGTCTTCCCCAAATCATAGAAAGAAAAGTAAACGGTATTGTTGACGTGGCCGAATTTGTCTACGTCGTTGAAGCGCAACTGGATAGGCAGTGCATGATGAAATACGATTTCTTCCATTGTTTTCCCTTAATCTTTTTTATTTCGATGCAAAAGTAGTACTTTTGCGTGTTATTCTCAACAGAAATAGTTCAAGAAATGATAGAAGATATTAAAAAAGCCTGTCAGGTGATGAATGAAGGAGGTGTTATCCTTTATCCCACCGATACCGTATGGGGTATAGGCTGCGACGCTACTAACGAAGAGGCTGTACGCCGGGTGTATGAGATAAAAAAACGTGCCGATAGTAAGGCTATGCTGGTACTGGTGGACTCTCCCGTGAAGGTGGATTTTTATGTACAGGATGTTCCTGATGTGGCATGGGATCTGATAGAAGTAGCCGACAAACCATTGACTATTATTTATTCCGGTGCGCGAAATCTGGCTCCGAACCTGTTGGCAGAGGATGGCAGCATAGGTATCCGGGTGACCAATGAAGATTTTTCCAGACGACTTTGTCAGCAATTCCGTAAGGCGGTTGTTTCTACTTCCGCCAATATCAGCGGAGAGCCGGGGGCAGCCAACTTTAATGAGATCAGCGACGAAGTCAAGGCGGCGGTTGATTATATTGTCGGTTTCCGGCAGGATGATATGAGCCGTCCCAAGCCCTCGAGTATTATAAAGTTAGACAAAGGCGGAGTGATCAAGATAATTCGTGAATAAATGAAGAGAGAGGAGAAACTGAGCTTGTTACAGCGTTGCATCAGATGGCGGGAAGCCAATATCAAGGAAAAGCAGTTTATCCTTATATTAAGTTTCCTGGTCGGAATCTTCACTGCGATTGCTGCCTTATTTTTGAAGTTCCTTATTCATCAGATACAAAATTTCCTGACTGACAACTTTAATGCGACATCAGCCAACTACTTGTATTTGGTATATCCGGTAATCGGTATTTTTCTGGCCGGATGGTTTGTGCGCAATATTGTGAAGGATGACATCAGCCATGGAGTTACCAAGATTCTATATGCGATATCGCGTCGTCAAGGACGCATCAAACGGCATAATATCTGGTCGTCTACGATTGCCAGTGCTATCACGATCGGCTTCGGTGGATCGGTTGGAGCGGAGGCCCCGATTGTTTTAACAGGATCTGCCATCGGTTCCAATCTGGGAAGTGTTTTCAAGATGGAACACCGTACGCTGATGTTGCTAGTCGGTTGTGGTGCGGCAGGTGCAATTGCAGGTATCTTTAAGGCTCCGATTGCCGGACTTGTATTTACGTTGGAAGTACTGATGATCGACCTCACGATGTCATCTCTGCTTCCTTTGCTGATTTCCGCCGTAACGGCGGCAACCGTTTCTTATATCACGACCGGGACAGAAGCCATGTTCAAATTCAACCTCGACCAGGCTTTCGAACTGGAACGTATCCCTTATGTGATTCTGCTGGGTATTTTCTGCGGATTGATTTCTCTCTATTTCACACGGGCAATGAACTCTATAGAAGGGGTATTTGGGAAACTCAAGAACCCCTACCAGAAACTAGCTTTTGGTGGTGTGATGCTAAGTGTGCTGATCTTCCTTTTCCCTCCGCTCTATGGCGAAGGTTATGATACGATCAATCTTTTGTTGAACGGAACTTCAGCAGCGGAATGGGATACGGTCATGAACAACTCTATGTTCTACGGCTATAGTAATCTGTTGCAGGTTTATCTGATGCTGATTATTTTACTGAAAGTGTTTGCTTCCAGTGCGACGAACGGTGGCGGTGGTTGCGGTGGTATTTTCGCACCTTCGCTTTATCTGGGCTGTATTGCCGGATTCGTATTTTCCCATTTCAGTAATGACTTTGCCTTTTCTGCTTATCTGCCCGAAAAGAATTTCGCATTGATGGGAATGGCGGGTGTTATGAGTGGAGTCATGCATGCTCCGTTGACAGGTGTATTCCTGATTGCCGAACTGACCGGAGGTTATGACCTGTTTCTTCCCTTGATGATTGTATCTGTCAGTTCCTATCTGACGATTATTGCTTTCGAGCCTCATAGTATCTATTCGATGCGTCTGGCCAAGAGAGGGCAGCTCCTCACACATCATAAGGATAAGGCGGTCTTGACCTTGATGAAAATGGAGAATGTGGTGGAAAAAGACTTCGTGGTAGTGCATCCGGAAATGGATTTGGGCGAGTTGGTGAAAGCCATTGCCGCTTCCCATCGTAACGTGTTTCCGGTGACGGATAAAAAGACCGGTGAATTGTTGGGAATTGTCCTGCTCGATGATATCCGCAACATCATGTTCCGGCAAGAACTTTATCATCGCTTTACTGTTAATAAATTAATGACATCTGCTCCTGCCAAGATATTCGATACGGATGGAATGGAGCAAGTGATGCAGACATTTGATGATACCAAAGCATGGAATCTTCCGGTTGTCGATGAGGAAGGGCGCTATCAGGGATTTGTCTCCAAATCGAAGATATTTAACTCGTACCGTCAGGTATTGGTACATTTTTCCGAAGATTAACCGCAGGTGTACATTTTCAAGTATGGATGATACGGATTAAGCTTGTTGCTCTATGTAACTTCTGACTACCGTGAAATCCGCGTCATCCGTGCCTAAATAATATACTAAAGATGATGAAGAAAGAAGATTTAAGAATCGTTTATATGGGTACTCCCGATTTTGCGGTGGAGGCCCTGCGTCAATTGGTAGAGGGCGGCTATAACGTGGTAGGCGTGATAACGATGCCCGATAAGCCAGCCGGACGCGGACATAAAATTCAATATTCTCCTGTCAAGCAGTATGCTCTCGAACAGAACTTACCGTTGCTCCAGCCGGAGAAACTGAAAGATGAGGCTTTTGTGCAGGCCCTTCGTGACTGGAAAGCGGATCTTCAGATTGTGGTTGCTTTTCGTATGTTGCCGGAGGTGGTCTGGAATATGCCGCGGTTGGGTACTTTCAACCTGCACGCTTCGTTGCTTCCTCAGTATCGGGGTGCTGCTCCTATCAATTGGGCGGTTATCAACGGTGATACGGAGACTGGTATCACTACCTTCTTCCTGCAACATGAGATTGATACCGGAAAAGTGATTCAGCAGGTACGTGTACCTATTGCAGATACGGATAATGTGGAAGTGGTGCATGATAAACTGATGGTGCTTGGTGGAAAACTGGTACTTGAAACCGTAGATGCTATATTGAATGATACAGTGAAGCCGATTGCTCAGGAAGATATGGCAGTGGTAGGAGAACTTCGCCCTGCTCCAAAGATTTTTAAAGAGACTTGTCGGATTGACTGGCATTCTCCGGTGAAGAGGGTCTATGATTTCATTCGTGGACTGTCGCCTTATCCTGCTGCATGGAGTGAATTAGTCAGTCCGGAAGGAGAAGCGGTAGTAATGAAGATTTTTGAGAGCGAGAAGATTTATGAGGCACATCAGCTGGCTGTCGGAACAGTTGTGACAGATGGCAAGAAATATATAAAGGTGGCTGTGCCCGATGGATTTGTTTCTGTTCTATCTTTGCAGCTTCCCGGCAAGAAACGTCTGAAGACCGATGAATTGCTTCGTGGATTCCGCTTGTCGGATGGATATAAAATGAATTGATAGAATGAACTGACCACGGTCAAGCTAACTTAGAACTTAAAACAATAGAATGATGAAACCGATTATTTCTCCTTCCATCCTTTCTGCCGACTTTGGGTATTTGGCGAGAGACCTTGAAATGATAAACCGCAGTGAAGCGGAGTGGGTGCATATTGATATAATGGATGGGGTATTTGTTCCTAATATTTCATTTGGCTTTCCGGTGCTGAAGTATGTGGCGAAGCTGACTGACAAACCGTTGGATGTACATCTGATGATTGTCAACCCGGAGAAGTTCATTCCCGAGGTAAAGGCATTGGGGGCACATACGATGAATGTCCATTATGAGGCTTGTACTCATCTGCACCGGGTGATTCAGCTAATTAAAGAAGCCGGAATGCAGCCGGCCGTAACTATAAACCCGGCAACTCCTGTTGCTTTACTTCAGGATATTATTCAGGATGTATATATGGTGCTTGTTATGAGCGTAAATCCAGGATTTGGCGGACAAAAGTTCATTGAACATTCTGTAGAGAAAGTCCGTGAACTGCGTGCCTTGATAGAACGAACAGGTTCGAAAGCATTGATTGAAGTAGATGGTGGAGTGAATCTGGAAACTGGTGCCCGCCTGGTGGAAGCAGGGGCAGATGTACTGGTAGCCGGTAATGCAGTCTTTGGAGCACCGGACCCGGAAGAAATGATTCGTCAGTTACACAGGCTGTAACGAATACATTGAATACTGCCTGTTTACATCAGTATCCTTATATACGCCTGGTTATCCCGTGGATAGCAGGCGTTTTTTGTGGAGATTGGTTCTTTGATCAATCGGCGGAGCTACTTTGGAGCATTCTGGCCTTTTGTCTCTTTACCGGTCTGTCCATTGCTTTTTATTACTTGGAGCGTTATTCTCTCCGGTGGTGTTTCGGAGTTTCTGTCTTTGCTCTTTGTTTCGCAGGAGGATGGGGAAGTATCAGCTGGCAATTAAAACAAACGGTGTATGACTTTCCGGAAAAGGAAACTGTCTATCGGGTACAGTTAACGGATACTCCTGAAGCGAAAGAACGAACTTTGCTTTGTAGGGTATGGCTTGAAGGACAGCATGATTCATCATACGTATGTCCGATAGGACGGAAGGCGATTCTTTACTTACAGAAAGATTCATTGGTCACTCAATTGAAGGTGGGAGATGAGCTGTTTGTATCTGTCCGTATTTCTTCACCTGTCAATGGGGGGAATTTCGATGAATTTGACTATGTCCGGTATTTGATGCGGCATGGTATTAGTGGAACGGGCTATGTACCCTCCGGAAAGTGGGTGCGGGTGTCGTCATCCGCTGCGGCTTCTTCTCATGCTTCCGGTTTTCTTCATTTCATTCAATATACTGCCATTTCTTATCGGGAAAAGGTGATCGACCTTTATCGAAAGCTGGGATTTGAAGGAGATGAGTTGGCTGTACTCTCTGCGCTGACTGTAGGAGAAAAAGCCGATTTGAGCGAATCTATCCGTGAAAGCTATTCTGTATCCGGTGCCAGTCATATTTTAGCTTTATCCGGTTTGCACATCGGACTTTTATATGCTTTGTTCTTTCTTCTTCTGAAACCTCTTGTACGGAGGTGGCGGGGCATCCGATATTTCCGTTCCGTGCTGCTTCTTGTCTTATTGTGGTCTTTTGCCTTTTTTACGGGACTGTCTCCATCTGTAGTCCGTTCAGTAAGTATGTTTTCAATTTTGACAATTGCTGATCTGTTTGGGGGGCGGTCATTGTCTTTGAATACACTGGCTGCTACTGCATGGGTAATGTTGCTTGGTAATCCGGCCTGGTTATTCGATATTGGTTTTCAATTATCTTTTCTCGCGGTGCTTTCTATTTTGTTGCTTCAGAAGCCTGTCGGTCGGCTGTTACCTGTGAAGAACCGAATAGGAAAATATGTATGGGGATTGATGAGCGTATCCATAGCGGCGCAAATAGGGACCGCCCCACTTGTGCTGCTTTATTTTTCCCGCTTTTCCACTCATTTCCTGCTGACTAATTTAGTGGTTATTCCTTTGGTAACCCTGACTTTATATACTGCCGTCTTTATGCTTTGTCTGACTCCGTTGCCTGCCGTTCAGTACCTTGTGGCAGAAGTAGCCAGATTCTTATTGAAAGCGCTGAATGGTTTTGTCCGATGGATTGAACAATTGCCTTATGCCTCTTTGGATGGTATCTGGGTTTATCAGTTGGAAGTACTGGGCATCTATATATTCTTTCTACTCTTCTTTTATTATTCAAAGACCCGGAGATTCCGGAACTTAGTCATTTGTCTTTCTTTCCTGTTGTGTCTGGGTATCTGTCACACAGTAATGTATGGGTATGACCGTCCTCATTCAAGCCTTGTATTTTATAATGTCCGTGGTTGTCCGGTGGTGCATTGCATCGGAGAGGACAGGCGCTCTTGGTTGAGCTATGCTGATACTTTGTCAGATAAGCATCGATTGCAGATGGTAGCTGCTAATTATTGGAGTCGTCATCAACTCCTGCCTCCGGTAGAAATTACGGCTGATTGTCAGGGAGTTGATTTCTCCCGTCATCAGCAGATCGTGTTTTATCACGGTTGTCGCATTTGCATGGTGACTGACAATCGTTGGCGAAACAAATCTGCCGTTTCACCGTTATCTATTAATTACATGTACTTGTGCAAAGGTTATAGTGGTCGTCTGGAAGAACTGACCAGACTTTTTTCTCCATCCTTTATCCTATTGGATGCTTCCCTCTCAGATGATCGCAAACGGCTCTTCCGGGAGGAATGTGAGAGGCTGGGTTTACATTTTCTCTCTTTGTCCGAAGAAGGTTCTGTGCGGTTTTTGCTCTAAGTACAAAGAATTATCGTACATTTGCAACTCGAAAAAGAATATGGTATGTTGACTAAAGTAATCGAACAGGCTAAAATCGACCATTTTACAAAATGGTTTGAACGCGCTGACAAAATAGTAATCGTTTCTCATGTATCGCCCGACGGCGATGCTATCGGCTCTTCACTAGGGCTTTATCACTTTCTCGATTCACAAGAGAAAACAGTAAATGTAATTGTTCCTAACGCTTTCCCCGATTTCCTGCGTTGGATGCCGGGAAGTAAGGATATCCTTTTATATGATCGTTATAAAGACTTTGCGGACAAACTGATTGCCGAAGCTGATGTGATCTGCTGTCTGGATTTTAATGCCTTAAAACGTATTGATGACATGGCAGATGCTGTTGCTGCTTCTCCCGCGCGCAAAGTGATGATCGACCATCATCTTTATCCCGAAGAATTCTGTAAGATCACCATGTCTTATCCTAAGATATCTTCCACTTCAGAATTGATATTTCGTCTGATTTGCCGTATGGGGTACTTTAGTGATATCTCAAAGGAAGGCGCAGAATGTATCTATACTGGTATGATGACGGATACAGGTGGTTTTACCTACAATTCCAACAATCGCGAGATCTATTTTATCATCAGCGAACTCCTTTCAAAAGGGATTGATAAAGACGATATCTATCGCAAAGTGTACAATACTTATTCGGAGAGCAGATTGCGTCTGATGGGGTATGTGTTGTCAAATATGGTGGTTTACTCAGATTACAATGCCGCATTGATATCGCTGACAAAGGAAGAACAAAGTAAGTTTGACTATATAAAAGGTGATAGTGAGGGTTTTGTGAATATTCCCCTCACAATCAAAAACGTTTGTTTCTCCTGTTTCTTGCGGGAAGATACAGAGAAGCCGATGATCAAGATTTCTCTTCGTTCAGTCGGTACTTTCCCATGCAATCAGCTCGCTGCCGAATTCTTTAATGGGGGTGGTCATTTGAACGCTTCGGGCGGTGAATTTTTCGGAACGATAGAGGAGGCGAAAGCCGTTTTCGAACAGGCACTGGAGAAATATAAACCTTTGTTGACAGCCAAAAGCTAAGAATGGAAGGTTAAAAGTAGACAGAGAAAGGTTAAAAGTTACCAACTTTCAACTTTCCCCTTTCATCTTTCAATGAATTTGAGATACATTTGTGCAGAATATAGCTAAATAACAGATAATGAAGAAACTTGTATTTTTATTTCTCTCTTTGTTGGCAGCCGGAGGTATATTCCAGGCGTGCGACGATTCAAAGACTTACGCTGAAATGTTGGAGGACGAAAAGAATGCGGTGAATAAATTCATCAAGGATAAAGGAATCCGGATCATTTCACAGGACGAATTTGAGAAGAATGATACTGTCACCAATTTGGACCGGAATGAATATGTAGCCCTTTCCGATGGTGTATATATGCAGATTGTAGATCGTGGAAGTGCTGAAAACAAAACGGATACTTTTGCAAACAACAATGAGATTTGTGTTCGTTATATCGAGGAAGATATAATGACACGTGACACTACTTGTTTCAATGTTTTTCTGGAAGAGTGGGGAGATGCAAATCAGCTTTATACGAATCCTGCTGTATTCCGTTATGTAGCTGAAGGCAGCTATGTGTATGGTACTTTCATTCAGATGGACTATTACTGGGCAAGCTACTACCAGTCAACAGCCGTACCTGCAGGCTGGTTGCTGGCGTTACCGTTTGTGCGCAACTATGCTCACGTACGTTTGATCGTTCCTTCCAAGGTAGGACATTCGTCAGCGCAACAATACGTCAATCCATACTATTATGATATTTGGACATTCAGCAAAGCACTGAATTAAAACACCAATATAAATCTTAGTTAAAAACCTATGACTCTAATCAAATCTATCTCTGGAATCCGCGGAACTATTGGCGGAATAGCGGGTGAGGGACTAAATCCGCTTGATATTGTAAAATTCACCTCGGCTTATGCTACTTTGATTCGTAAGACCTGCAAAGCGCAAAGCAACAAGATTGTAGTGGGACGCGACGCTCGCATCTCTGGTGAAATGGTAAAAAACGTAGTTGTTGGTACATTGATGGGAATGGGATGGGACGTTGTAGACATTGATCTGGCTTCCACTCCGACTACAGAATTAGCTGTGACGATGGAAGGTGCCTGTGGCGGTATCATCTTGACAGCCTCTCATAATCCCAAACAGTGGAATGCACTGAAACTACTCAACGAACACGGCGAATTTCTGAATGCGGAAGAAGGTAACGAAGTGCTTCGCATTGCTGAGGCTGAAGAATTCGATTATGCCGATGTAGACCACCTGGGCTCTTATCGCAAAGATCTGACTTACAATCAAAAACATATTGACAGTGTGCTGGCTCTCGATTTGGTGGATGTAGAAGCGATCAAGAAAGCTGATTTTCGTGTAGCTATCGACTGTGTGAACTCTGTAGGAGGTATTATCCTTCCGGAACTTTTAGAACGTCTGGGCGTGAAGCATGTAGAGAAACTCTATTGCGAACCCACTGGAAATTTCCAGCACAATCCTGAACCGCTTGAAAAGAACTTGGGTGATATCATGAACCTGATGAAAGGTGGAAAAGCCGATGTTGCTTTTGTGGTAGATCCGGATGTTGACCGTCTGGCTATGATTTGCGAGAACGGTGTCATGTATGGTGAAGAATATACATTGGTGACTGTAGCCGATTATGTATTGAAGCATACTCCGGGTAATACGGTCTCTAATTTGAGTTCTACCCGTGCGTTGCGCGATGTAACTCGCAAATATGGAATGGAATATAGCGCTTCAGCTGTAGGAGAAGTAAATGTAGTAACCAAGATGAAAGCTACAAATGCCGTAATCGGTGGTGAAGGAAACGGTGGAGTAATCTATCCGGCCAGCCATTACGGACGTGATGCTTTGGTAGGTATCGCTTTATTCCTCAGCCATCTGGCTCATGAAGGAAAGAAAGTGAGCGAACTTCGCGCTACTTATCCTCCTTACTTCATCGCCAAGAACCGTGTAGATCTGACTCCGGAGATTGATGTAGATGCTATTCTGGCTAAAGTAAAGGAAATCTATAAGAACGAAGAAATCAATGATATCGACGGTGTAAAGATTGACTTTGCGGATAAATGGGTACATTTGCGTAAGAGTAATACGGAACCGATTATTCGTGTGTATAGCGAGGCTTCCACAATGGAGGCTGCTGAGGAGATCGGACAGAAGATTATGGATGTAATCAATGAACTAGCCAAGTAGACAACGATTTATTTGTTGTGAAGATATAGAGAAGGGAGAACTTATTTATAAGTTCTCCTTTTTTTATGGTCTCCTGTTCCGTTTTAACTGTTAATATAGGAGTTGTCTTGGCGAAGACAGAAGAAAGTTTTGGAAATCTGCGACTGAAAATATACCTTTGTCACATTATACATCTGTTTAGTTATCAATATGCTATGAAAAAATACTTACTCCTGATCTTTGTTATATTGATTCATTCATTTGCTGTCTTGGCTGATAATGTAAAGGATACTTATCTTTTCCGTAAGGTGGATTATCAGTTAGGGTTATCTAATAGTGCTGTATTGTCCCTTTTTCAAGATAATGAGGGGTTGATGTGGTTTGGTACTTACGATGGTGTAAACTGTTACGACGGGAAAAGTATGGAAGTCTTTCGTTCGGACTTTTCGGAACAAAAGACTTTGAGCAATAATGTCATTCATTCTATCCAGCAGGCTGACAGTAGTTGCTTGTGGATTACCACTCATTTAGGTGCCAACCGTTTCTCCAAAGATTCGCGTCAAGTGATTTGTAACTATGAGTTCGGCGGTGATTTTGTAATTCACTCCAATCCGAAGGGGAATACCTGGGCTTTGGGGTATGGATGGATTTCCTATTATAATACCCATCATCGTCGTTTTGTCAATGTGCCGATGCCGGACATTCATATGCTGAAGGTAGATACCCGTGCTTTTGTGACGGATGAGGGCGAGTTATATCTTTTCCCTTATCAGAGCGGCGATCTTTACCGTTTTTCTTTGAGTTCTTTTGATCAGGATACGTTGAGTACCCGGCTTGATGTCACTCCTTCCCGTTTCCACTCGAAAACGATAGAATACGTCTGTTACCAGAACGGCGTATTCTGCTTCTATGATTCCGATAAGGATTTATTTGTATATGATATCTCCAGAAAGTCGAAGATATATATACGTAACATTGGCGATATGGTGCGGAAGTATGGGACAATTTCCGGTATTGTACCTTTCCATGAAGATATTATGGTTGCTTTCCAGACAAATGGGCTGATACGTCTGCGCATGTCACAGAAATATGCCGAAGAAGTAGTTAATCGTAATATACGGATTTTTGCCATCTATAATGATCCCCGACAGGGAGTATTGTGGATAGGGTCTGACGGACAAGGAGCAATTATGTATTCAAGGAAATACTCCATTGCTACCAATGTGATGCTGAATAGTCTGTCACCGAATCTGAGTCGGCAGGTAAGATCTGTTTTGACCGATAAGTATGGAGGGCTTTGGTTTGGCACCAAAGGGGACGGGCTGTTGCACATCCGGAATTATCGCGATGGTGTACAGGTTGCCAATGCAGAAATTTATTCACCTGATGGCAAGCAGAATGTGTCTTCTTATGTCAAACTGGACCGGGAATTTCAAGTGTATGCCATGACGGAAAGCCGTTATATGAATGGATTTTGGATAGGTACTGGTTCATCATCGGGGCTATGTTATTATTCTTTTGACGATGGACGATTGCATGAACTTACGTTGGAAAAGACACAGGAGATAGATGAGGTACATTCTATATTTGAAGCGAATGATACTACATTATATGTAGCTTCATCAGGAAGTGGCTTTTGTAAAGTGATACTTGATAAAGGTAAACCGGGAGATATTCGGATAAAGTCGAGCAAGCATTATCGTTTCTTCTATGAGCAGCAGGAACTCAATCTTTTTTATAGTATGGTATCCGAAGGTGACTCCTTATTGTGGCTAGGCAGTCGGCAGCGGGGATTGATACGCTTCAACAGAGAGACGGATGAGTATCAGATTTACTCATTGAATGAAATGTTGCATAAGTCGGTTGATGATATTCTCTGTCTGCATTGGTATAAAAAAGATCAATTATATGTAGGTACTACCTCCGGTTTGGTGCGTGTCACCTTTAGAGGACGCAAGCTTGAAGCGGACTATATCGGACGCGAACATGGATTGCTTAATGACATGATTCATAGTATTCTCGAAGATGATAACGGATTACTCTGGCTGGGGACTAACCGGGGGCTTATCAAGTTCAATCCGGATAATTCATTCTCGCATGCTTATTATTATAGTGGCGGCATACAGATCGGAGAGTTCAGTGATGATGCCTATTATCATTGTCCCTATACCGGTAACCTTTTCTTCGGAGGAATCGATGGATTGCTTTATTTGGATAAGAAAGTTTCTGCGGTCCCCGAATATTATCCGGAAATATTGTTGCGTAAGTTAGTGATTGAGAAGACATCTGTCAATCTGCAGGACCACTATTTGCCCGACAGGAAAGGTCTGGAAATGAAAGGTGCGAAGGTGTCTTTCTCCCTTTTCTTTGTGGTGCCCGATTATGCCAGTGGCGGTGACGTGGAATACTCATACATACTTGAGGGATATGACAAGGATTGGGGAGCTTTCAGCAGTGTCAACGAAGCATCCTATTTTAATGTTCCCTCCGGGCACTATCTCTTTAAGGTACGATACAAGAAAGATGTATTTGCTACGGAATACAAAACCTTTTCCATTCCGGTTTACATTCTGCCGCCCTGGTATCTGACGGTGTATGCATATATTATTTATTTGCTGCTGGGGCTTGTATTGACGATCTATGTGATTCACTTGTTCCGCAAGTATTTCCGTCACGAACGGGTGTTGCAGGAATTACTGGAAACGGAGCACCGTAACACTTCTCTGGTGGCAGACAGTTATAAAGAACGTGAAGTACTCGACAATTGTACTCTTATTTATCAGGCATGCGACCGGTTGAATGACAAGAGTCTTTCACCGGTTGAGCATACTGCGAAAGTAAATCAGATTCGTGAATCCGTCATGGCATTGCTTTTTGGCGTTGGTGTCGGAGATGAGTGCTTCCGCCTGTTGTCCTCGTTGCAATTTTCTGTTACGGGCCGGCTGTATATGTTGAAATTGGCGGAAGAAGTACATCGTGTACTGGAAAAGGAAGGTTACCATATGTCTCTCATTCGTCTGGATATCCCGGACAGTTTTACTTTTCCTGCCTATAAAAACGCATTACGCTGTATTCTTTATTTTAGTTACCTCTATATAGCCAGCCGGAACGGGGCGGAAGTGTCTCTGACCGCAAAAGAGGAAGATAACAGAATGCTGCTGTCGTTTTTTTCCTCCGACCATACGGTAAAGGGATTGTATGATGTACTATCCGATCAGGAACCTTTGCCCGTAAAAGGAAAAGATTCGGATGACCAGTTCCGTATCAGGACGATGCAGCGTTTCGTCTTTTCGGCATTGAAACAGCAAAACTGCACTCTCTTTTATGCCACTGATGCAGAGCAGGTGAACAGGCTGACCATTACTTTTGATCCGGCTGCTATCGCAGAGCAGAACGAAACTCGTCAAACGGTTTTATTACTGGAAGACAGAGAGGAGATGATTTGGCTGATAAGCGGACTACTATCCGATGAGTATGAAGTACGTCCGGTGAGAAGTATACAAGCGGCATTTGATGAGATGCATACTTCAGCTCCGGCATTGTTTCTGGTAGATATGCTGATGTATACCGATGCGGAGAGCACTTTCATGAAATACATCAATAAGAATCGTTCAATGCTTTCAAAGACTGCATTTATTCCGATGCTGACCTGGAAAGTCAGTACGTCTATGCAACGCGAACTGATTTTGTGGGCAGATTCCTATCTTGTCCTTCCTTATGACATACCCTTCCTGAAAGAAACTATTCATAAAACATTCTATGGGAAGCGGGAAGCCAGACAGGTATATCTGGAAGAGCTGGAGGGCTGGAGCAATTCCATTGTCTGTACTACTGCTGAGCAAGCAGATTTTGTTCGGAAATTCCTGCAGGTGGTAGAGCAGAATCTGGATCGCGAAGATTTGGGATCTACTTTTGTAGCGGAGCAGATGTTGATGAGTCCCCGTCAGTTTTACCGTAAACTGAAGGAGATATCGGGAATGTCTCCAAGTGATCTGATTAAAGACTATCGGATGGAAAAGGCTGCCAGGTTATTGCGTGATGAAGCGTTGTCGATACAGGAAGTCATTGCTGATGTCGGTATTTCCAGCCGTGCTTATTTCTATAAGGAATTTACCCGTAAGTTTGGCATGACTCCGAAAGTGTACAGAGAAAAAACTCTGGAGAATGACGGACGTAAGGGCCGGGAATGAGGAATAAGACCGGACCGGCAGTCGGGTACAGGCTGTCGGTAAAGACTCAATTCTATGCTGGACTATGCTGTTTGTCATGGAAAACGCCCTTGTACTCTCTTTTTCAAAAGGACTATCTATATTGTTGATATATAGAGTGCTATGCTGTACTCTGTTTTACCATTTGTACTTTAAACAGACATTCTTTTTCCTCCCTGCTTTTTGGCGTACAGGAGTATTCGGTTTCCTCGTCTATTCCTTTAATTTGCATCAACGTGATAAACGTATTTGATAACCTTATTAATTAATTAAAAACAAGTAGTATGAATTTGTTTGAAATGAAAAAACATCGCATCAGGTCATTATGGCTACTGCTATTGTTACTTACGTGTAGCGTAACAGTATGGGCGCAAGGAAGTTCCGTCACAGGCCGTGTCTCTGATGAAAAAGGAGAACTGCTCATAGGGGTGAGTGTTCAGGAAAAAGGTACAACGAATGGTACCATTACCGATATGAACGGTCAGTATACCTTGAAGCTTTCAACAGGGAATCCTATTCTGCTCATATCTTATATAGGATATAAGCCGCAAGAGGTAAAGGTAGCAAAGCAAAAAATCGTAGATGTCGTTTTGGTGGAAGATGTGTCGTCACTGGATGAAGTGGTAGTAGTGGGTTACGGCAATCAGCGTAAAGTATCCGTGGTAGGCGCTCAGTCTACGATGGATGTGAAAGACATTAAGATGCCTGCTGCAAGTCTGTCTTCTGCTATTTCCGGACGCATTGCCGGGGTGGTTGCCGTTCAGCGTAGCGGCGAACCCGGTCACGATGAATCGGATATCTGGATTCGTGGTTTATCTTCCTTGCTCGGACAGAGTTCCAGTCCCCTTGTGCTCGTTGATGGGGTAGAACGTAGTTTCAACAATATCGACCCTGAAGATATCGAATCGTTTACAGTGCTGAAAGACGCTTCCGCAACTGCAGTATATGGTGTACGTGGTGCCAACGGAGTCGTGATTGTGAAAACCAAACCCGGTAAAGTAGGCAAACCGCAGTTTAGTGTGGACTATTACGAAAGTTTTACCCGTCTGACCAAGAAGGTAGATATGGCAGATGCCTACACTTACATGGATGCACGTAACGAGGCGCAGATGAATACAAGCGGTACACTTAAATACTCGGCTGCTTATATCGAAGCGACAAAGAAGTCCAACGGTTTATTGCCGAATGACAATCCCCGTTTGTATAATCCTTACCTGTATCCGGCCATCGACTGGGCAGATAACCTGTTCAACGACTGGGGACACAACCGTCGCGGGAATATTAATATCCGTGGGGGGGTGCCTAATGCAAACTACTATGCTTCATTGAGTTACTATGGAGAAACCGGTATGACCCGCAACTTCAAGCTGGAGAACTACAATACTCAGATGAAGTACGACCGTTATAACTTCACCTCCAACCTGAATCTGAAGCCGACTTCCAAAACGATGGTTGATCTGGGTTTTTCCGGATATCTGGGACAGGGACATTATCCGCAGAGCAGTACCAGCTCACTGTACGCAGCCTGTATGGATGTGAATCCGGTTATTTATCCTTTGTTGCTGCCCAACGGTACCGTGTCCGGTATCAACTCACAGCAAAAGTTCAACCCTTACGGTCTGCTGGCTCGCGGAGGTTATTATGATGAATTTTCCAGCCAGTTAAATTCTAATATCCGCGTGAAGCAGGACTTGGATTTCTGGAAGTGGAGCAAAGGACTTTCCGCTTCTGCCATGGTAGCTTTCGATACTTACAATTCACGTAAGAGAAAGTATAACCGGAATGAACCGATGTACACCTTTGCCGGTAAAACGGACGAAAACGGAATCTGGATAGAAGACACCTTGTTTGATGAAGAAACAGGCGATTACCTCTACTCGGTGCTGAAAGAAGCGGATGGTAGCCTGTCACTTCAGACACCGGAGCAATGGAGCAGCCGCACGGTGTATACAGAAGCATCCTTGAACTATGACCGTAGTTTCGGTGCTCATCGGGTAGGAGGTCTGTTGCTTTACAATCAGAAAGTGTATTGGGATTTGAATGCGACGGATGTCATTGGCGGTATGCCTTACAAGCAACGCGGTTTTGCCGGACGTGCCACTTATTCATGGAACGACCGTTACTTCGCAGAATTCAATCTCGGTATCAATGGTTCGGAGAACTTCAGTCCGGGCAAGCGTTATGGTGTCTTCCCTGCTTTTGGTCTGGGATGGGCAGTCTCCAATGAATCTTTCTGGAATCCGGTCCGCAAATACATTTCCTTCCTCAAATTCCGCTATACGGACGGATGGGTCGGCAGTGATACCGCAACAGGCAGACGCTTCATGTATCAGGGGGTGTTCACCGGTCTGACAGGAACCATGTTCGGAACCAATTATACAAGTGCCAACGGTTATGGAGAAGAAAAGTATGGTGTAAATGTCACTTGGTCTAAATCCAGAAAGCAAGACTTGGGTATCGATATCAAGTTCCTGAATGATAATCTGTCCTTTGTAGTCGACTTTTTCAAGGAACGTCGCGACAACATCTTCCTGCAACGCAGTACAATCCCCAGCTACGCCGGATGGATCGAAAACCCTTATGCTAATCTGGGTGTCGTAGAAAATAAAGGTATAGAGCTGGCGATGGACTATACACAACGGCTGGGTAAGAAGACATTCCTTACGGTACGTGGCAATCTGACTTTCAATAAAGACAAGATTATAGAGAACGACGAACCGCCGGTAGACTATCCTTGGATGGAGACACGCGGTACGAATGTAAATGCGACTTGGGGATTCATAGCCGACGGACTCTTTACCAGTCAGGCGGAGATTGAAGACCATGCCACCCAGTTCGGAACCGTACATGTAGGCGATATCAAATACCGGGACTTGAACGGAGACGGTGTGATTGACAACTATGACAAGACGGTCATCGGACGCGGTGATGTCCCCAGAATCTATTACGGATTCGGTGCCGACCTACAGATCGGAGACTTTTCTATCAGCGCCCTGTTTCAGGGAACCGGACAGGCCGACCGCTATCTGGACGGCATTTGTATCAAGCCTTTCTGGGATGACGAAGGCCGTGACAATGTCTTTGCCAACATCCACGACCGCTGGAGTCCCGACGATCCGACCAATCAGGATGTGTTCTATCCGCGCATGTATGTCGGCAGTGACGCCAACACGAACAATGTTCAGAAAAGTTCGTGGTGGGTGAAAGACGTCAGCTTCCTGCGTCTGAAGCAACTGAACATATCCTACAATATACCGAAAAAGCTGCTGGACAGATGTTTCCTCAAAAGTGCAAGCGTCTACCTCATGGGTACGAATCTGCTTACCTTCTCTAACTTCAAGCTGTGGGACCCGGAACTGAATACGAGCAACGGAACAGCTTATCCGAATGTATCCAGCTATTCGGTCGGAGTCAAGTTTAGTTTTTAACCCTAAAGTCAAATAATCGTTATGAAGAATAGAATAAAACAATACCTGTTGGCTGCATCGATGTGTGTCGGACTGACTGCTTGCAGTGATTTCTTTGAACCGATTCCCGGTGTACAGTTTGGACTGGACGAAACGTTTGCCTCCAAGCAAAGGACGGAAGAATATCTGAACAATGTATACAGCTACGTGCGTGAAGTGACAGATGCCATTCATCCGAACACCTACGGAGGTATCTTTACGGAAGCATCGTTGGACGGAGCAAACCGCTGGAACAAAACGTATGCGGAATGGACCAACGGCTCCTTTAACTCCGCTTCAGCTCAGGCAAGTGAATACTTCTCAAAGTACTATCAGGCAATAGCCAAAGCAAGTACGTTCATCCAGAACGTAGATAAATGTACAGAAGCCGCCGCCTCTACACGTGGAAAGTGGAAATCGGAAGCACGTGCATTGCGGGCATACTATTATTTTGAATTGCTGCGCCTTTACGGTCCCATTCCGTTGATTGGCGAAGATCCCATTCCTTTGGACGCTTCCTTGGAAGAACTGATTAAAGAACGTAATTCGGTAGATGAATGCGTAAACTTCATTGCTACGGAATTGCAGAGCGCCATTGATTCCGGCGATTTGCTCCAGAGAGCCGGAAAGGCAAACCTGGGACGTATGGATGTCGCCACTTGTATGGCACTCAAGGCAAAGCTGTACCTCTATTGGGCAAGTCCGCTTTTCAACGGAAATACGGATCAGGCGTCAGTCAAGAATAAAGACGGCAAACAACTTTTCCCTCAGACCGAAGATAACTCCAAATGGGCTCAGGCACGCGATGCATATGAACGGTTTATGACCTTCGCAACCGGACAGGGATACAAGCTGACCGAGGTCTATACGAATGGAAAACTGGACCCTTATGCTTCGTGCAGGGCTGCGGGCGAGTTTTTCACCACAACCTGGGAAGCTGTTGATGAACTGATTTTTGTGAAGCTGAGAGATTTGTACGACTATACCTACTGGGTATGTCCTAAGTTTACCGACTTCCAGGATACTGACGTGACTGGCGGCGGTGGCTATTATACAACACAGGAAACGGTAGACCTGTTCTTTACGAAAGACGGACTGACCATCGAAGAAGATCCCAGCTATGACAAATTCGAGGGCATACCGGGCGCCAACAACTTCACATCCGGAAGATATTATGACCCCAATAACCCTTCCCGTCTTTACTTTGACGCCGATAAGTCCAAAGTGCTGAAACAGTGGAAAGACCGTGAACCGCGCTTTTATGTGAATATTACCTATAGCGGCTCTATCTGGCTGAACGAAGGTAAGTACAATGAGGAAATGCGCACAGACTTCACCAACGGTGCAAACGGAACCTGCGGCAAGTCCAAAGCCTCCGGCGACTGTCCGGATTCGGGATACTTGATCCGTCGGGGTGCGAAAGCCTCCAACAACAACGGTTCGAAACACTTCTCTCCGGTACTTCGTCTGGCAGATATGTATTTGGGATATGCCGAAGCACTTTGTATGTGCAGCGATCTCGACAATGCCCTGACTTATCTGAATAAAATCCGGGTCCGTGCAGGCATTCCCGAATATACGTTTACCGCAACAGCCGGTAAGATAACCTGTCCGAAGACACAGACCGACCTGCTGAACCGTATCCGCCGCGAACGTCTGGTTGAACTAGTCTTCGAATGGAACCGCTATTTCGATGTGCGTCGCTGGAAAGTGGCGGAAGGACAGAATGATCCCGAACATTGGATCTATCCGGCATATCACACCGGAGGCGAAGGAGGCAAAGTATACGGTATGAATATGGACAAGGATTATCCGGCATTCTTCGAAAGGACCTCTTTTGAGACTCGTGTAGCATTTACGAAAAAGCAATATTTCATGCCGATACCTTATGATGACCTCCGTCGTATCCCGTTGCTGGTACAAAACCTGGGATGGTAATACGATATTTGAACAATAACGCTTAAACAAGAAGATTATGAAACATTGGAAAGATATAGCTTTCGGGTTGTTTGTCTCACTGACACTGGCTGCCTGCTACGGTGAGGAAGACAGCTTCGCAACTCCTGACATCTATAAAGATTATCAGCCTGTACTGAAAGACGGGAATACCGTAGCCGGATATGCGGCTGCTCCTCTCAAAGAGGCGAAATATGATGAGGTGCTGAATGAACTTTACCTCACGTGGGACGGCAGTAACTCCGGTTGGGAAAAGAGAGATGAATATGTGGGAGTGGAAGTAGAATTCAACTCCCTGCTCTCCGGCAAAAAGATAAAGCGCGTCATGATACCGAATGTCGGTGATTTTGGCAACTTGACTGTGAAAAGGCGGGACTATGGCAACGAGCCGACCACTCTGCGTCTGAGTAAATATCGTACAGTAGTGGTTACAGACCGTTACGGTGTAGAGGAACTTCGTTTCCGCTCTATCTACAAAGATGCCGACGGGGCCCGGCAGACAAGTGACTGGACGAATCTGAGCGATCAGGCGGATAAGTATGAACTTCAAGTGGATATGAACTATGTTGCCTGGCAGTATTTTAAAACCAGCCAGGCGGCACAAGTTCAGATTTCCTTTGAGAGTGATTCGGAGATACGTCCCGTTTCTGCATTGTATAATCTGATAGGTAACGGAGACGAGGCTGCTACTCAGGAAGAGTTCCGGAAATGGTATTATATGGATTGTGCGGCTATGTCATTCGACCCCTATAATCTGGCTTTCGACCCTTACAGCAAACTGCGTGTTTTTATCAAGAAAGACCAGACCGGAGGAGCGTATGCGATAGATTACCCCACCCATAACGAAGGAAGAGGTATTGTTTATCCGGCTTCGGAAAGCAATCCGAACGATGCGTGGTGGAAATTGCCGGACATGCAGCATGTGTTTATGCACGAGATGGGGCACTGCGTGCAGTGGATGCCCAAACAAGGGAAATACATCATGGAAGGTGTGCAGGATTGTGACCGGCAGGGGTATCAGGAAGGATGGCCGGACGCTGTGAAAGTAGCGAGCAAAGGATATATTCTGGCTACGCAAAAAGAAGAGTATCAGGCCGCTATCGCCAAGTCTTACCGGAATCCGCAGAGTGATAAATACTTTGTCTGGCAGGTTGACTACAATACTTCCGGTGCTTTTATGAGCTGGCTGCGTCTTTATAATGGCGACTTCGTGCGTATGTTGCCGTGGACGGTGCTGATGGACGAACTGACCAACCAGTGGAGCCTGGAGGATGCGGTGAAGTATATCCTGAAGGAGAGCTACCCGGACCTTACGATGGAAGAACTCTGGAACGAATACAAGACAGAGGTGGAAGTGTTCCTGCAAAATAACTAATAGAGCAACCTTTAAAAAACAACTATGATGAAGAAAGTATTATTTGCATTAGCTGTGCTGTGCACGGGCTTTTGGAGTTGCAATACCTTGGATTTGAATGACGTGGGCTACGGAGATGGTGACCGTCTGAAGGCTTCCTCCGTTAAAGAAATATTGTATGGCACAGCCGATGGCTGTTGGAAAGCTGACTATCAGGGGCACGAGTTTTACTTCCAGTTTCATGAAGACGGAACAGTAACACTGGATTCGGACTTTCTGGAGATGGCGGTAGAAGGAAAAACATCATTCTCTGCCAAAGGTAAGGAAGTGGCACTGGATATTGAGAATTGCGATGTCCATCTGCAAAACCTGGGAAGTGAATTTGTAGATACCAAGTTTGTCGTATCAGAGATTCCGGCAGAAGGAGAGGCACCGCAGCTGAACTTATACGGTGAATCTACCGGCAATACCATTGAACTGCAGCCGACTACACAGGCATACATCGATGGCAAAGTCGCTTCAAAAGCGGACTTTACCGAACTCTTCGAGAAAAACTTATTGGATAATCAGTCCATCTGTGACGCTTCCGGCAATTTTATCGGTTATTATGGCCTGGTACTGAATGGTGTCAACGATCTTTCTGTCAAAGTAATAACGATTGAAAACAAAGATGGAAACGATGCGAACGGCCATACGCAATACTATGAATCGAAATTGACGAAAGAAGGGCAAATCTTCAAACTGGATACGCCGGTGGAACAGATTAAATCGGTGAACGGAGCCACTTATGCCTTCAAAGCCATTGACTGCACCGGTGATGCGGTGGCGGTAGACGGTATGTCAAATGTAACCCTGACCTCCAACAAGGGAGCGGTCAATGACTTCGACTATGTGACTTCCGGAGGAAAATTTACACTCGGAAAAGCGCAGGATCACGGTGCCGCTTGCGATGAAATATGGGCGGGAACAGGCGGACAGGCTACAAGCTCCGGCGGAACAATCGCCGATATAAATGCCATGAGTTATGACTACGGATGGAATGGAAGTCCGAAACAAAGACCGCTCGTTATCTGGACATGGTGGTTTGCAAACCTCGCTTTCCCGAGCAGTGAAGAAGGAGCAAGCATCCTGATGAATAATTCCGATAAAGACCGTGTCCTATTTAAGAACATATCCGGCAGCGGACAGACCTGTGGCGGCGGTACTCTTAATGCGACGGAAGTGGCCGAGATAAATGCCTACTGTAAAGACCTTATAGATACTTGGTTCAATGAGAAAGGACTTTTTGTCGTTCGTCACGACCGTCAGAGTGCAGGAGATAAATTCTACATCTATCTTTTGTGTCCCGATACGGAAGCCACTTCGAAAGGTGGAATGTGGATGAAGTATCAGAGAGACTGAGAATGAATGTGGATAAGATAGTATAAGCTGATGATGCTGATGTACTTAACTAATTAATAATTAATAAATGAATAGATGATGAAAAGACTGTTTTTACTGATGATCCTAAGTGTAACTTCGGTGTTATGCTTGAATGCTCAAACCAAGTCGTTGCACCAGCTGCAACAGGAATTCGTTGATTTACGCTGTGGTATGTTCATTCATTTCAACATGCCGACCTTCTTTAATGAGGACTGGCCGGACCCGGATGCTGCTCCCGAGCTTTTCAACCCTGTCAGGATGGACTGCAAACAATGGGCAAAAGCGGCAAAATCAGCTAACATGACCTACGGATGTCTGACAACGAAACATCATAGCGGTTTCTGTATATGGGATACTAAAACGACAGATTATAGCGTAATGAGCAGCCCCTTCAAGCGTGACGTGGTAAAAGAATACGCCGACGCATTCCGTGCCGAAGGGATGAAAGTGATGCTCTATTATTCGATCCTCGATACGCATGCCCGGCTGCGTCCCAAGTGTATAACTCCGCAGCATATCGAAATGATCAAGGAGCAACTTCGCGAACTGTTGACCAACTATGGTGAAATAACAGCTTTGATTATTGACGGTTGGGATGCCCCGTGGTCACGTATCTCTTACGATGACGTACCTTTTGAAGATATTTATCGTCTGGTCAAATCAATCCAGCCTAACTGTCTGGTGATGGATCTGAATGCAGCGAAATATCCTGCCGAGGCTTTGTTTTACACGGACATCAAGTCTTACGAACAAGGAGCCGGACAGCATATCTCGAAAGATACCAACCGTCTGCCTGCCTTGTCTTGCCTGCCGTTACAGCAGAACTGGTTCTGGAAAGAAAGTTTCCCGACTACCCCTGTGAAGTCTCCGGCACAAATGGTCAATGACAACATCATCCCGATGGGCAAATCCTACTGTAACTTTATCCTGAACGTGGCTCCCAACAGAGACGGCTTGATGGATGCCAACGCATTGAGAGCTCTGAAGGAAATAGGTAAACTGTGGAAGAACGATGGTCGTGTGGCAACGGTTCCTGAAGCGGATGCTCCTATTATCTCTTCCAATATTGCCAAATATCAGCCTGCCGAAGGTACATGGAGCAGTGACTATGCTATCATGGACTTTGCCAATGACGATGATTTCGGGACTTGCTGGAATTCTAATTCTGAAGTGAAGGTGCCCTGGTATTCAGTGACTTTCGAGCGCGAGAAACCTTTCAATATGGTGGTTATTACGGATCGTAACAATGACCGTTTGCAGGAATACCGTCTGGAATACCGTACGGGTGGTACATGGAACCTTCTTTACGAGGGTAAGGCTCCTACCGGTCTGCGTGTGAAAATCCACCGTTTCGATACGGTTTGGGGGGATGCGGTACGAATGACTGTCTTAAATTCTAATGGTACTACTTCCATTGCAGAGTTCGGAGTATATTGTGAGAGAAGATGATGAATTTATCTTAGAGTTAAATCATTGAATTTATATAAAATCACCATCAGGTAAAGTCGTGCTTTTTGATGGTGATTTTATTTCATCCAACTCTTTATCGTACGTCTATATTTCCCTTTTTGTGGGACTTGCGTGTAGAATAATATTTGGATTTAGGCCAAACATTTGTATCAGCTTTCTAATGGTCGATCCGATGGCTTTTGTTACTTTTCTTGCTTATTAATGTTTCATTTATATTATATTTAGTATATTTGTTCCCGTTTCATTTAATAAGACATGAACAATAATACTTGCTATTAATATAATGAGAAGATGTCTGATATTATGCCTTTTTACATTTATTAGTTCGTTGGTCTGTTGGGCTGATGCGGGTAAAGATGCTTATCTTTTTCGGAAAGTCGATTATCAACAAGGGCTTTCTAATAGTGCTGTGCTTTGCCTCTACCAGGATAAAGCAGGGTTGATGTGGTTTGGCACTTATGATGGCGTGAATTGTTATGATGGGAAAGGTATCGAGGTCTTTCGTTCTGATTTCTCAATGAAAAAGACGTTGAGTAACAATGTCATTCATTCTATTCAGCAGGCAGATAGCAGTTGTTTGTGGATTACTACACATTTGGGAGTTAATCGTTTCTCGCAAGATTCGCGTCAGGTAGTGGGATATTATGATTTTACAGATGATTATTATCTGCATTCCAATCCGAAAGGAGATACTTGGGTAGTAAGCAATGAAGGAATCTTTTATTATAATACTTATCATAAAAAGTTTGTCCATTTCAAAAATATAGAGACTCCTGTCGAGAATATGGATCACCGTGCTTTTGTCACGGATGATGGTGTCTTATGGACTTTTCCACGGAATACAGGTAGTCTGATTCAATGTTCATTAGATGGCTTCGACCTGGATACATTGTCTGTCCATCCTACTGTTTCATCTTCTGATTTTCATGCAAAACCTATCGATAATGTATTTTATCAGAATGGCATTCTCTGTTTTGTGGATGCAGAGCGGGATCTTTATGTATATGATATTTCCAGAAGATCTAAAATCTATATTCGTAACCTTTCTTCGTTGGTGCAACGATATGGGAAAGTTGTGGGAATTGTTCCTTTTTATGAAGACATTATAATTGCTTTTCAAACCAATGGTTTAGTACGTTTACGCACCTCGAAAAAATATGAAGAAGAAGTGGTGGACCGTAATGTACGTATATATGATATTTTCCGCGATCCTCATCAGAATATTCTTTGGGTAGCTTCTGATGGGCAGGGAGCTGTCATGTATGCTAAGAAGTACTCGATAGCCACTAATCTGATGCTTAGCAAACTATCATCCAATCTAAGTCGACAGGTACGTTCTGTCATGACAGATAAATATGGCGGATTATGGTTTGGCACGAAAGGAGATGGACTTTTACATGTACATGACTATGAAGGTGGTATGGATGCTTCTGCTACTACAGTTTACTCTCCAGTAGGCAGGCAGGATGCTTCATCTTATACCCGTTGGAATAGAGAGTTTCAAGCATACTCATTAAAACAAAGCCGTTATATGGATGGCTTTTGGGTAGGATCGGGTAATCCTGGACTGTTTTACTATTCTTTTGCAGATAAAGCCTTGCATTGTGTTGAGGATAAGTCTGCAGATCCTATTATCGAAATACATGATATCTATGAAGAGAATGACAGCGTACTCTATGCGGTTACAGCTGGGGTCGGATTTCGTAAATTGATATTGGAGAGGAAACAAGGGGAGATTCACCTCAAATCGCAAAAGCGTTATCATTTCTTTTATGAACAAAAAGAGATAACCATGTTTTATCCTATGTTAGCTGAAGGAGATTCCATTCTTTGGTTGGGAAGCCGGGAAAAAGGGTTAATTCGATTTGATAAACAGACAGAAGAATATAAAGTCATTTCTTTGAAAGAAATATTGCATAAATCTGTTGATGATGTACTTAGCCTGCATCGTGCTAAAGATGGTAGGATGTATGTAGGAACAACATCGGGACTAGTGTGTTTGACCTTTAATAAGAAACAAATCAGTGCCTCCTATATCGGTAGAGAACAAGGGTTGCTTAATGATATGATTCATGGCATATTGGAGGATGCAAATGGTTTTTTATGGCTTGGCACTAATCGTGGACTTATTAAATATAATCCCAAAAACACTTCTTCGCATGCTTATTATTATGCCGCCGGTGTGCAGGTGGGCGAGTTTAGTGATGATGCCTATTATCAATGTCCTTATACCGGACGTCTTTTCTTTGGAGGCATTGACGGTTTGCTTTATTTGGATAAGGAAGTGGCGACAGCTCCGGAATTCTATCCGAACATATTATTACGTAAGCTAATGATTGGACGTAAGGAGGTTAATCTGGGGGATTATTATACCGATGGTGGCAAAGCGTTAAGTTTTAAAGGAGCGAAGGCTTCTTTTTCCCTTTCTTTTGTTGTTCCAGACTTTCTTACTGGAGGGGATGTGGAGTACTCCTATATGCTGGACGGATTTGATAAAGACTGGACCTCGTTTAGTAGTATAAATGAAGCATCGTATCTAGAAATACCTTCGGGTAGCTATGTTTTAAAGGTCCGTTATAAGAAAGATGTATTTAATACGGAATATAAGGTGTTTTCTATCCCTTTGTACATTCTTCCACCTTGGTATCTTTCTACGGTAGCCTATGTCATTTACTTGCTGTTTTTCATATTAATAGCCGGTTATCTGATTCATTTATTAAGAAAATATTTTCTCCAGAAGCGTATGATGCAGCGGCTGTTGACAGCAGAAAGCAATGAAGCTCTACCGGAGTCCGCCAGTCTTAATCGTGAGTTACTGAATCGCTTTACGTCCATTTATCGCTCTTGTGATCAGCTGCGTGCGGAAAATCTCCCTTATGAACAGCGTCTCAGAATTATGGAGCAGGTACACGAGACGGTTATTGCAACTCTTTTCCGTCCAGGAACTTTGGCTGTAGAAGAACTTAAGTCATTTTTCCCTACGGAATATGCGATTACTGGTTGTATGTGCATGAAAGAGCTCTCTATAGAAGTCTTGCATGTGTTGGAAGGACAGGGCGTTGATATATCTTCTGTAAAACTTGCTATACCAGAACACTTTGTTTATCCTGTTTATAAGAATGCTTTACGCTGTATGCTCTATTGGTGTTACCTTTATATTGGCGGAGTAAAACATAAGTCGGATATTGTAGTGGATGTAAAGGAAGAGGAAGGACAGATGTTGCTGCAGTTCTCTACTGTAGATGATACTCTGAAGGAATTATATAAGCAACTTTCCGGTTCGGAAGAAGAGGGAAGAAGAGATACTAAGGAAACAGAAGAGGCGATAACTACCCGCCAATTACTGTTTTCTGTGCAAGCGGCTTTGAGACAGCTGCATGTCACGCTCCACTATGCCGACAGAGAAAAGGATCATTTATTGACGTTAGCCTTTGAACCGGCTATCATCAAGGAGACTGAAGAGCATGGGAAGAAAACGGTTCTTCTGCTGGAGGATAGGGATGAAATGGTATGGCTGATAAGTGATCTCCTAGCAGATGAATTTGTTGTTTGTCCGGTGAAAAGTGTACAACTTGCATTTGAAGAAATACGTAGATCAGCTCCTGCTTTGTTACTAGTTGATATGTTGATGTATGCAAAAGCAGAGAGTGACTTCCTGGAATATGTGAATAAGAATCGTACTCAACTTTCGAAAACGGCATTTATTCCAATGTTAAGTTGGAAAGTAAGTTCGTCCATTCAGCGTGAATTGATTATGTGGGCTGATTCATATATTGTACTTCCTTATGATATTATATTTTTGAAAGAAGCCGTCAATAAAGCTATTTACGGTACTCGGGAGGCAAAGCAGATTTATATGGAAGAGCTTGGTGACTGGGCCGGACGCATTGTTTGTACTACAGAAGAACAGGCAGACTTTATCCGGAAACTGTTACAAGTGATAGAACAAAATCTTGACCAGGAAGAATTGGGATCAACCTTAATTGCCGACCGCATGGCGATGAGTCCGCGTCAATTCTATCGCAAGTTTAAAGAAATATCCAATGCGGCTCCCAGTGACTTGATAAAGAGTTATCGGATGGAGAAGGCTGCACGATTGTTGCAGAATGAAGAACTTTCTATTCAGGATGTTATCGCTGAAGTTGGTATTTCCAGCCGTTCCTATTTTTATAAAGAGTTTACCCGCCGATTCGGAATGACGCCGAAAGATTATCGGGAGCAACTCCGATAATGCTATCCCCACTATCTTATTCTTTACTAATTGAGTTTTATGGATGTATTACCCGAATCCTTAGATCAGTAATTCCGGATAATTAAGTCTTTCGAGGTCCTTATTTATTCGTTCCACTATAGTTGGGTGTAAGAGGAACTATAGTGCTTCTTGCGTCCAACTATAGTGGAACGAAAGGAAAACTACAGTAGAACGAATGAATTTGGACTGATAAGAAATTAGTTTTTCAAAGTCTTTCGGTTAATGATTCGGGATTCCTTCATTCCTTCTGTTCTTTGGTCGTTTGGGTGACAGATATATTTGAATTCATGTCTGTATAGATTTTATTTACTACTGCTTACGAATAAACTTTTTAATAAAAGTGGCGAAAAGGCGGCTATTATAACTTGATACAATGTGCGCAAACTTGTGCTCTGTTTGTGCGCAAATGAATGCTATGTGTTGATATATAGATGTTTATAATGTGCTTTATTTCTCCTTTCTGTTCTATGAATGAGCATTTTTATTTTGACATAATTTTGTCACTTCTGCGGAATATTCTTAATATTAAAAGTTTTTAATTTGCCTCCGCTTATAAGAATATATAGGCGATTGATAACCTTAGTATTAATTAAAAAAAACAAAGTAACATGAATTTGTTTGAAATGGAAAAACATCACACAAAGACATTGTGGCTATTGGCATTACTGCTAACATTTAGTACAGTAGTGTGGGCACAAGGTACTCCTGTAACAGGGCGTGTGTCTGATGAAAAAGGCGAATTGCTCATTGGAGTGAGCGTTCAGGAAAAAGGTACTACGAATGGTACCATAACAGACACCAATGGTCAGTATAATCTGAAACTGACGAGTAACAATCCCATTCTTATCGTATCCTATATAGGATATAAATCACAAGAGGTAAAAGTAGGCAAACAGAAAGTGCTGGACGTAATTCTTGCAGAAGATGTATCGTCACTGGACGAAGTGGTAGTTGTGGCTTACGGACATCAACGTAAAGTGTCGGTAGTAGGTGCGCAGTCATCTATGAAAATAGAAGATATAAAGATGCCGACAGCTAATTTATCTTCTGCTATTGCTGGACGTTTGCCGGGTGTAGTAGCTGTGCAACGTTCAGGAGAACCGGGGCATGATGATTCTGATCTTTGGATCCGTGGTATTTCTACACTGGCGGGTCAGAACTCTAAACCACTGGTATTGGTGGATGGTGTGGAACGTAGTTTCAATAATATCGACCCTGAAGACATTGAGTCGTTTACGGTGCTGAAAGATGCTTCTGCCACAGCTGTATATGGAGTACGCGGTGCTAATGGTGTAATTCTGATTAAAACCAAACCGGGTAAGGTGGGCAAGCCGCAATTCTCAGTAGACTACTATGAAGGTTTTGTGACATTGACAAAGAAACCTGAAATGGCGGATGCCTTTACGTATATGGATGCTGCCAATGAAGCGTATATGGATACTAGAGGCAGTATGTTATATTCTCCTCAATATATTGAGGCTACGAAGAAAGCCCATGGATTACTACCGAATGATAATCCACTGATGTTCAATCCTTATTTGTATCCGAACGTTGATTGGATGAACGAATTATTCAATGACTGGGGACATAATCGTCGTGTAAATGTAAGTGTGCGTGGTGGTGTACCTAATGCCACTTACTACGTTTCATTGAGTTATTATAATGAAAAAGGTCTGACACGTACCGCTGAAATGGAGAACTATGATGCTAACATCCGTTACGACCGCTACAATTATACCGCCAATTTGAACTTGAAGCCAACAGAAACGACTACTATTGATTTGGGCTTCAATGGTTTCCTTTCTATGGGTAACTATCCGCAGCAATCTACCAGTGACTTGTTTGCGTCAGCCATGGAGATTAATCCAGTCTATTTGCCGTTAATGATGCCTGATGGTTCTGTACCAGGTATCTCTACCAATGGTGACCTCCGTAACCCGTATGCCGATTTGACTCGTCGTGGTTACAAAAATGAAGCAAGAAATCAGTTGAACTCCAACATTCGTTTGACGCAAGACCTTGGTTTCTGGAAGTGGAGTAAAGGGCTTACCGCCTCTGCCATGTTGGCTTTCGACGTGCATAACAGTCGTGACCTGAAGTATAACAAACGTGAAGATACTTACAATTTTGCCGGAACTAAAGACGAAAACGGATTGTGGAATGATGATGTATTTGATGCAGATGGCAATTATCGGTATGCACTGACCTATACAGGACATAAAGATCTTGCATTTGACCAAGGCGCTTCCGACTCTAGAAGTACTTACTTTGAAGCTTCTTTAAATTACGACCGTTCGTTCGGTTTGCATCGGATAGGTGGTCTTTTGCTTTATAACCAGAAGATTTACCGTTTGAGTTCTGACAATCTGATCGGTTCTTTGCCCTATAAGCAACAAGGCTTGGCTGCCCGTGCTACTTATTCCTGGAACGACCGTTATTTTTTCGAGGCAAACCTTGGGTATAATGGTTCCGAGAACTTCAGTCCAGAAAAACGTTTCGGTTTCTTCCCTGCATTTGGTCTTGGCTGGGCTATCTCTAATGAGGCTTGGTGGGAATCTTTACAAGAAACTGTTTCTTACTTTAAAGTGCGTTATACAGATGGCTTAGTTGGTACGGATGCTGTAACAGGACGGCGTTTTATGTACCTAGACCAGATGGCGAGTGTAGATGGTTATCGTTTTGGCGACCAGAATAACGGTGTTGGTGGTTGGGGGTTCAGCAAGTACGGAGCCAATGTCGGTTGGTCTACTTCCCGCAAGCAAGACTTAGGTGTTGACTTAAAATTTTTCAAAGACAATCTTTCGCTGACATTAGATATCTTTAAAGAACATCGTAAAGACATCTTTATTACCCGACGCGTTATTCCTGATTATTCTGGATTCGTAGAAATGCCTTATGCTAATTTGGGAGTGGTAGACAATAAGGGTTTTGAAGCTACATTGGAATATACACAGCAACTCGGTAAGAAATGTTTCCTGACTGTCCGTGGTAACTTCTCATGGAATGAAGATAAAATTATAGAGAACGATGATCCCCGGGTACAGTATCCGTGGATGGAAAAAAGAGGAACGAACGTGAACGGACGTTGGGGATGGATCGCCGAAGGGTTATTCACTAGTGAAGAAGAGATCATGGACCATGCCAAGCAGTTTGGTGAAGGGCATCCGGGACAGATTTCGAAAGTGGGTGATATCAAATATAAGGATTTAAATGGTGACGGAGTAATTGACGATTATGATAAATGTCTGATAGGTCAGGGTGACGTACCTAAGATTTATTATGGTTTCGGTGCAGATTTACAATTAGGTGATTTCTCTGTCGGTGCGCTCTTTGCCGGAAATGCCAAGGCAGACCGTTGTTTGGGAGGCAATGCCATGTATCCTTTTAATGATGGTTCAGGTATTACGAACTTGTTTGCAAACATTACTGACAGATGGTCTGCTGACAATCCGACTAATCAGGATGTATTCTATCCTCGTTTGCATCATGGAAACAATGCGAATCAAAATAATATGAAAACCAGCACATGGTGGCAGAAAGATGTCAGTTTCCTGCGTCTGAAACAGTTGACTATTGCTTACCAACTCCCGAAGAAGTTGATTAATCAAACATTCCTGAAGAGTGCGCGTATTTATGTGATGGGCACCAACCTATTGACATTCTCTAAGTTCAAATTATGGGATCCGGAGTTGAATACCAATAATGGTACTGCTTATCCTAATGTACGTACTTATTCAGTAGGTGTGAATGTAAGTTTTTAATAATAATCAGTTAGCAAGAAGGATATGAAAAATATATTTAAAATAGGAACTTTGGCGCTGTGTTTGGCGGTCGGACTTAGTTCGTGCAATGATTTCTTCGATGCAATCCCCGGTGAACAATATGACTTGGAGGATACGTTTACTAATCGCTCGAAGACAGAACAGTTTTTGAATAACGTGTATAATTATGTGCCCGATGAAACATTAGAACGTTCTGCAAGGAATACGATGTCGGGGATCTGGACAACCGGTTCGTTGGAATGCAAGCTTTCATGGGACGGAAATAATGGTAGCGAATGGGCTTCCGGAGCCACCTATGCAGGTTCCTCATGGATAAACTTCTGGTACATCGAGTATTATAAAGGAATTTCTCGTGCCAGTACATTTATCATGAATGTAGACCGTTGTTTGGAAGCTTCGGCCGCACAACGCAAACAGTGGAAAGCGCAAGCCAGAGCTTTGCGTGCTTTCTATTACTTCATGATTTTCCGTTCCTACGGTCCATTTGTGATTTTGGGGGAAGAACCGATTCCATTGGATATTTCTACTGCTGAACTGCTGAAAGAACGTAATACGGTAGATGAATGTGTGGATTTTATGGCGAAGGAATTTGATGATGCGGCAAATGAGCTTCCTGATAGATATGACGGATCCAATTTGGGACGTATAGACAGAGCTGCATGTAAAGCTTTCAAAGCGAAAATGTTGTTGTATGCGGCAAGTCCGCTATTCAATTGTAATCCCGATTATGCCGCCATCGTTAATCCGGAAAGTGGCAAGCAACTCTTCCCGCAAGATAAATCGCAGGAAAAAGCGAAATGGGAGGCTGCTCGTGATGCTTACAAAGAATTCTTTGATGAATACGGTAACACTTTCTCTTTATATACGGAGAAAACAGCCGATGGAAAGATTGATTTCTATGAATCTTATAGAAAAGTGACATCGGGAGTTTTGTACGGCACAGAGAATAAAGAACAGATTTTCATTCGCTTGGCAGACCATGATTACCGGGCTTACGAGACCACGCCTTATCACAAGGGGTACGATGATAATAATGGTGCTTTGAGAGGTGGTCTGGGATTTGGTGTACCTCAGGAAATGGTGGACTTGTACTTTATGAAAGACGGTCGCCGGATTGTTGACGATACGAACTATAAAGAATATGAGGGGGTACCTTCTAATGAATATTTGGGATGGTCGAGTGACTATACTGACGAAGTAGTTCCTTCCAGAACCTATTTCAAGAGCAATTTGAATCAAACATTGAAACAATGGGCTAATCGCGAACCGCGTTTTTATACGAACATTACATTCCATGGTTCTACTTGGTTGAAGACAGATACTCCGCGTGGAGAAATAACCACAGAATTGACTTATAACGGTAATTCCGGTTATGCTAATGCCAATTGGGATGCCCCTTACACAGGTTATGGTATGCGTAAAATGGCTTCAAAAGAAGGACGTAGCGGGGCTAACAGGCATTGTGCAACTTTGCTTCGTTTGGCTGACATGTACTTGGGATATGCTGAAACGTTGAGCGCTTGTGACCAACGTAATGAAGCGATTAAGTATGTAAATAAGATACGCGCCCGTGCTGGTATTCCTGGATATGGTGCGGTAGGTACTACGGACGATAATGGATTTGCATGCATTCCTTATGAAGATACACGTGACGGAGTGGACAAACGTATTCATCGTGAACGTTTGGTTGAGCTGATGTTCGAATGGAATCACTTCTTTGATGTACGTCGTTGGAAAGTAGCCGATATGGCTGTAGGCGATGATTGGATTTATCCTAAATATCATAGAGGTGGAGAAGGCGGACCTATTCATGGTATGGCTTTCCGTTCGGATGCTCCTGCATTTTTTGAGAAGGTAGTAGTAGAAACACGTACATTTTTGCCTAAACATTACCTCTTCCCGATTCCTGACGAAGATGTACGTCGTAATCCGAAGATGGTACAAAATCTGGGATGGACAACGGAGTAATATACTTCGGATGTCCGATCTGCGAATGAATGAAAGAAATTAATGAAAAGAAAAACAATGAAGATACCTCAAATAAGATGTAGCGATGTGAATGCAGTGAAGAGAATCATTTTTCTTTGGGTGCTGCTAATTCCCTTTTGTCTGGCAGGATGTTCGTCCGACGATGATGAAGGAGATAATGGAGGAGAAGGTCCGAACGAAGATGCTCCGGTTTCTTATGTACTTGGTTCGGGTAACACGAATATGCCCTCCAGTGGTACAATTATAGCGCAATATGCTGATGCTCCTGTCGGTTCGGAAATCAGACGTTTGGTAGACGATAATGCTGATACGAAGTATGTTACTTATCATAGTAGTTTCAACATCACTTGGAATGGAAATAGTAGTAAGGCTGTCACTGCCTATTCGTTGACCTCGGCTGCCGATACCCCCGAAATGGACCCGAAAGATTGGACACTCTATGGTTCTAATGATAATACTACGTGGACAGAACTGGATGCGCAGACAAACCAACTTTTTGCAGCGAGAAAAGAAGAGAAAAGCTATGAAGTGGATAATGCAACTTCCTATCGTTACTATAGACTTTCTGTTGAAGCGAACAATGGTGGTGCTGCCACGCAGATAGCTGAATGGAAACTGGTTGCCATGCGTTCATATACGGAGAATATCAACGACTTGATTGCTAGTAAAGGTTCCAGTACGTTTAGTGCGATAACTCCGATGGGCAGACAGCATGAGAATGACAGAGAAGCTACGGCAGCGGACCTGAAATGGCTTGCCGACCCTGCTGAAGAACCTGAACCATTTGGAGATGGCGGGACGAAGATGGCATGGAATACATTCAATGTTGTATCCATTTATCCAAATGGAAATCCTGTGATGTCTGATGTAAATCAGCGTTGGGTAGGTGACTGCTGTGCTTGTGCGGTGATTGCTTCGATGGCATACCTCTATCCCCGTTTCGTAAAACACATTATCAAGGATAATATGGACAAAACATACACAGTTACTATGTATGATCCGAAAGGAAAACAAATATCAGTGGGTGTAGGCGGCGACTATTTTATCGGTAATAGTGGCGATTTAGGTGCCTTAGGCGGCAGAAATAAAGAAGTCACTTGGGCTACGATTCTCGAAAAGGCTATGATTAAGTGGAATCAGATCTATCAAGGTAGTTCTAATGTAGGTGGTATCGGTACTGAATATGTTTCTGCTATCTTTACCGGCGACGGGGAAAGTGTAGGTTTCGGTGCAAATGCATTGATTGCCGAAGACTTGCAACGCGCGGTGGAAGTGTCGCTCAAACAAGGTAGACTGGTGATCGGTGGTTTTACAAGAAGCGGTGAACAGGTAGATCAAAACTGGCAGACGACCAGTGGGCATGCGTTTACGTTTATCTTGCCGGATGATAATACTCATCTTTTCAAGATGCGGAATCCTTGGGGAGGTACTACCGACGGTGTGATGAAAGTGAAGGATGACGGACGGATTCCGCCGATGATCGACTTACGTATTTGTGCGCCGGGAGCAGCCAAGAATTATGGAGTGGGACCGGACTTGGGAGGATATATACCTAATTTCTAATTTCAAATCTTAAAAGAAAAACATCATGAAGAAACTTATTTATATAATGTTGTCGTTGTGTTGCCTGGTTTTTTATAGCTGTGGCATGACGGAACCTTGGAAAGACTGGGAACATGAAGGTGACATGAGTGCAGACCGCTTGCGTCCTTCAGAAGTAAAAGAACTGCTGTGTGCGGCAGACGGATGGAAAATGATTTATCAAGGAATAACGTTCTACTTTCAGTTTGATGAAGAAGGAAATGTAGCATCGGATTCAGACGAAACGTTGTTGAAGAATGAGGTTGGAACAGATTATTCTCTGGATTTCCAAGGGGAAAAAGCGGTGTTGCTTACCTTGCTGAATGGAGGAATGCTACAATATTTGAACGAAAACTCGGAGACGACATTTGTCATTACGGGGTATTCTGATTCACAAATTACAGCTGTAGGACAGACGCATGGCAAAGAAATGATCTTGACTCCGGTCTCAACTGCAGCTTTGCAACAAGCTAAGGAGAGAAAACGATTGGCTATTATTGCTTACAATAAAGCACAGGCCATGGATTTGCTTAAAGGAGAGTTGAATAACGGTGTATTTCGTAGGTCATCCTCTTCTTTCCTTGCACACTATTTGATTATTTGCGACGAGAGCAATAATTGGAAAGTGAAGATTTCTGCAATAGATAACGGTGTGGTAAAACACACAGAGTATCCGATGATAATTGATACAACGAATGATGAAAATGCAGTGTTGACTTTGGGTAGCAATGTGACGGTAGATGGGATAAGTTTGAATAAACTCTATTATAACTATTTGAATGGTGAAATTGAAACTGACAATGCTAATGTTGTATGTGATACTCGGAAAGCCTCTGATATTGCAGCATGGTATGCAGATGGTTGGAAAACCCATATAGTAGATCAGGATGAGATTCATGCGGACTTTAAGGGAATCTTCCACTCTGGTGTGGAGTTTGATGATCGTAATCCGAGAAATTTGATTGCTTGTCCGTGGAGTGGTATGGGATCTTATATTGGCTTTGCGGTTACTATGACAGCAGATAATGCTACTGGTCGTATATTCATCAGCTTGGGCGAACCATATGATTTATTCGGATGGAATAATAATCCGGCTGATTATAACCGTGTACAGCAGGATTACAGTAAATTCCTCTCTTTCTGTGTTTCGGAAGACGGCTTCTATTGGAGTTATGATGACAACGACAATATGGTGTATGTGCTAAGTGCTACAGGTGAGCGTTGGTTTAGAATGAAGAAGTAACCAGTCTTTGAAAAAAGCAAGAAAGTAAACAGAACATAATCTCGATTACTTTCTTGCTTTTGTTTTTGTTTGTACTCTATTTGTATTTTTTTTATGGGCAATTATTTGATTATTAGTAATTTAATTTGTGCTCTGTTTGACTCCTAGTTCTCTACTCTGACATTCTCGTCCGGACGTGCTTTTTGTCACGTTAGAGTATAGTTATTAATTTTCTATTGCGTTAATTTGTAACGTGAATAATAACACTCGCTAATCTAATATTAATAGTTTAACTCTTAGTATCATGAATAAACAGAAACTACTGTCTATCACAATGACCCTGCTATTGGGAGTCTCTTCTGTTTTTGCACAAAAGCAGCCGGTGGATTACGTGAATCCCCTGATGGGAACCGACTCCAAAATTTCGCTCTCCAACGGAAATACTTATCCTGCCATCGCACTTCCCTGGGGGATGAACTTCTGGATGCCGCAGACCGGAAAAATGGGCGACGGCTGGGCTTACACGTATGCTTCTGACAAAATCAGAGGTTTCAAGCAGACCCATCAGCCCAGTCCCTGGATCAATGACTACGGACAGTTCTCCATCATGCCGATGACCAAACAGCTGAAGATAGATCAGGACAGCCGTGCTTCCTGGTTTTCGCACAAAGCAGAGAAAGCAACTCCCTATTATTATAGCGTTTATCTGTCAGAGTATAACATGACAACGGAGATTGCCCCGACAGAGCGTTGTGCATACTTCCGTTTCACGTTCCCCGAAGCATCCGATGCTTATGTGGTAATAGATGCCTTCGACCGGGGTTCGTATGTGAAAGTGATTCCTGAGGAAAATAAGATTATAGGTTATACGACACGCAACAGTGGCGGTGTTCCACAAAACTTCAAGAACTACTTTGTGATAGAGTTCGACAAGCCTTTTACATTTAATAAAGTATGGGCGGACTACCATCTGGTAGAGACGCATCTTGAACTGCAATCCAATCATGTAGGTGCTGCCATCGGTTTTTCGACAAAGAAAGGCGAGCAGGTGCATGCCAAAGTGGCTTCCTCATTCATCAGCCCCGAACAGGCGGAACTGAATCTGAAAGAAATCGGAAACAAGACATTCGAACAGACCAAGGAAGCCGGACGTAAAGTTTGGAATGACGTACTGGGACGTATCAAAGTCGAAGACGATGATGAGAACCGGATGCGTACCTTCTATTCTTGTCTGTATCGTTCGGTATTATTCCCCCGTATGTTCCATGAAGTGAATGCGAAGGGTGAAACCGTACATTACAGTCCTTATAACGGTGAAATCCGTCCGGGCTATATGTTTACCGATACCGGATTCTGGGATACATTCCGTTGCCTGTTCCCCTTCGTCAATCTGGTATATCCTTCGATGGGCGAGAAGATGCAGGAAGGACTGTTGAATACATACCTTGAAAGCGGATTCTTCCCCGAATGGGCAAGTCCGGGACATCGTGGTTGTATGGTCGGAAACAATTCGGCTTCTGTAGTGGCAGATGCTTTCATGAAGAACGTGACCAAGGCAGATGCAGAGAAAATGTATGAAGGTTTGCTCAAGGGAGCCAACAGTGTACACCCGAGAGTTTCTACAACAGGACGTCGTGGATACGAATATTATAATAAACTGGGCTATGTACCTTACGATGTGAAGATTAACGAGAATGCTGCCCGTACGCTGGAGTATGCATACGATGACTGGTGCATCTACCGTATGGGTGAAAAGTTAGGCCGTCCGGCGGAAGAACTGGAAGTTTATAAGAAAAGAAGCCAGAACTATCGCAACCTGTTCGATCCGGAGACTAAACTGATGCGCGGAAAGAATGCTGATGGAACTTTCCAGACTCCTTTCAACCCGTTCAAATGGGGAGATGCCTTTACCGAAGGAAACAGCTGGCACTATACGTGGTCTGTATTCCATGATGTACAGGGACTGGCCGATCTGATGGGTGGAAGAAAGATGTTTGTCAGCATGCTCGATTCAGTATTCAACCTTCCACCGATATTTGATGATAGCTATTATGGAGGCGTGATTCATGAAATCCGTGAAATGGAGATTGCTAACATGGGGAACTATGCGCACGGCAACCAGCCTATCCAGCACATGATTTACTTGTATAACTATGCAGGCGAACCCTGGAAAGCCCAGTACTGGCTGCGTGAAGTGATGAACCGCCTTTACTTTGCCACTCCCGACGGCTATTGCGGCGATGAAGACAACGGACAGACTTCTGCTTGGTACGTGTTTACCGCTTTGGGTTTCTATCCGGTATGTCCGGGCAGCAATGAGTACGTGATGGGTGCTCCTTATTTCAAGAAAGCGACGATCACACTGGAGAACGGCAAGAAACTGGAAATCTCCGCTCCCAAGAACAGTGATGACAATCGTTACATCCGTTCGCTGAACTATAACGGCAAGAACTATACAAAGAATTACCTGAATCACTTCGACTTGCTGAAAGGCGGACGTCTGGTATTTGATATGGATAATAAACCGAATAAAGGAAGAGGTATTAACGAATCCGATTTCCCCTATTCCTTCTCTCGTGATAAAAAATAAGCAGGTATGAATAAGATGAAAAAGAAAGTATTGATGATGACTATGGCGGCGGCAACCTTGTCTGCCGTAGCTCAGCAACCGGTAGATTACGTTAATCCGATTATCGGAACCAATGGTATGGGGCATACTTTTCCCGGTGCCTGTACACCTTTCGGATGGGTACAATTGAGTCCGGACACAGATACAATACCACATAATATAAACGGTGCATATCAGAAAAACGCTTATGAGTATTGTGCCGGTTACCAGTATCGGGACAAGACCATTGTCGGTTTCAGTCACACCCACCTCAGCGGTACGGGACATTCGGACTTGGGAGATATCCTGCTGATGCCTGCTGTCGGTGATCTGAAGCTGAACCCCGGACGGGCGGATCATCCGGAAGAAGGATACCGTTCGCGTTTCAGTCATGCCACCGAAAAAGCAACTCCCGGATATTATGAGGTAATGCTGGACGACTATGGCATTAAAGCTCAGATGACTGCCACGCAGCGGGTCGGTGTACATAAATATACGTTCCCGAAAGGAAAAGACGGTCATCTGATTCTGGACTTGGTGCATGGTATCTATAATTATGACGGCAAAGTATTGTGGGCAAACCTGCGGGTGGAAAATGATACATTACTGACAGGATATCGTATCACTAACGGATGGGCACGCACGAATTATACCTATTTTGCTATTTCCTTGTCACAACCGATCAAGGACTACGGTTATAAGGATAAGCAAAAGGTACTGTACAACGGATTCTGGCGTCGCTTCAACATGGAAAAGAATTTTCCCGAAATCACCGGACGTAAGATTGTTGCCTATTTCAACTTCGATACGGCTGAGGACCCGGAACTGGTTGTGAAAGTAGCGCTTTCGGCAGTCAGTACGGAGGGGGCTGTTAAAAATCTCCGTGCCGAAGTTTCCGGAAAAAGCTTTGAACAGCTGGCTGAAGCTGCCCGGACAGACTGGAACAATGAGCTAGATCATTTCGAAGTAGAAGGTACCCCCGACCAGAAGGCAATGTTCTATACTTCGCTTTATCATACCATGATTAATCCGTCCGTATATATGGATGTGGACGGTTCTTATCGTGGTTTGGATCACAATATCCATCAGGCCAAAGGATTTACTAACTATACGATTTTCTCGCTTTGGGATACATACCGTGCGGAACATCCGTTCCTCAATCTGGTGAAACCGGAACGCAATGCGGATATGGTAGAATCTATGATCAAGCATGAGCAGCAGAGTGTACACGGCATGTTGCCGGTCTGGAGTCTGATGGGAAATGAGAACTGGTGTATGAGCGGTTACCATGCCGTATCGGTGTTGGCCGATGCGATAACCAAAGGAGTCTTTTCGAATGCTGACGAGGCGTTGGCGGCGATGGTCAGTACTTCTACCGTACCTTATTACGAAGGAGTAGCCGATTATATGAAGCTGGGCTATATCCCCTTGGACAAGAGCGGTACGGCAGCTTCTTCCACGCTGGAATATGCCTATGACGACTGGACTATTTATCAGACGGCATTGAATGCGGGTAATAAAGAACTGGCCGAAACGTATCGGAAGCGTGCTCTGAACTACCGTAATATCTATGATACAAGTATCGGCTTTGCCCGTCCCCGCTATAGTGATGGTACATTCAAAAAAGAGTTCGATGTGTTGCAAACTTATGGTGAAGGCTTTATCGAAGGTAATTCATGGAACTTCTCCTTCCACGTACCGCATGATGTGTTTGGTATGATGGATCTGATGGGAGGAGAAAAGACATTCGTGCAGAAGCTGGACGAACTCTTCTCCATGCATCTGCCGGAGAAGTATTATGAACATAATGAGGATATTACGGAAGAATGCCTGGTGGGCGGATATGTGCATGGCAATGAGCCGAGCCATCATGTTCCTTATCTGTACGCATGGACTTCGCAACCGTGGAAGACGCAGTATTGGCTGCGTGAGATTCTGAACAAGATGTACAAGAATGACATCAATGGACTGGGAGGAAATGATGATTGCGGACAGATGTCGGCATGGTATCTATTCTCTGTCATGGGTTTTTATCCGGTTTGTCCGGGCACAGATCAGTACGTGCTGGGTGCACCTTATCTGCCCTATGTCAAATTGAAGCTTCCCAATGGGAAAACATTAGAGATCAAGGCACCCGGTGTCAGCGACAAGAAACGTTATGTGCAGTCGCTGAAACTGAATGGAGTATCTTATGATAAAATGTACATCACACACGCGGATATCCTGAAAGGAGGCGTACTGGAATTTAAAATGGCGTCATCGCCGAATAAACGTCGGGGATTATCAGCTGAGGACAAACCTTACTCATTAACGAACGGAATCAATTAACAGCATCAATAAATAATCAAGAAAAGAATATGAAAAAGAGACATTTGGTATATGCAATTGGCCTGATAGTGGGCATGGGAGCTTGTGCGGCAAGTGCAAAGAAGCAGGCAGAATCCAAACCGGACGTATGGAAAAGCTACAATGTAGGAACGATCTTGTTTGAAGATAAAGCTCCGGAAACGAAAGGTTCGGACATTTATCACCGGATTATTCCGGATGCGGAGTCTTATATCAAGGAGCAGGCCCGTACTGTATTGGCCACTCTTTACAATTCGCCGGAAGACAGCATCACTCCGGTGAGCAAGATACATTATACACTCGAAGACATCGAAGGTATTTCTGCCAAAGGTGGTGGTAATGGAGATGTTACGATCTTCTACAGTACTCGTCACATTGAAAAGTCATTTGCTGAAAACGATACAGCCAAGTTGTTCTTTGAAACACGTGGTGTACTGCTGCATGAACTGACTCACGCGTACCAGCTGGAACCACAGGGAATCGGCTCTTACGGAACCAACCGCGTATTCTGGGCATTTATTGAAGGAATGGCAGATGCCGTACGTGTGGCTAACGGTGGATTCGACGGACCGAATGCACGTCCGAAAGGAGGAAACTATATGGATGGCTATCGCACGGCAGGCTATTTCTTTGTTTGGCTGCGCGACAACAAAGACCCCGAATTTTTACGTAAATTCAACCGGAGCACACTGGAAGTGATTCCCTGGTCGTTTGACGGAGCCATCAAGCATATCTTAGGAAAAGAATATAGTATAGACGAATTATGGCATGAATATCAGGTTGCCGTAGGTGATATACAGGTATAATGTGAATAGATATGGTTAATAAAGTAGGAAGAAAAAGATTGTTTTTGGTTTGGTCGTGTCTGGTGAGTATCTTGCCGGGCATGGCTCAAACTGAAAAGCTGACGGACTATGTGAATCCGTTTGTCGGTACGGATGGTTACGGAAATGTCTATCCCGGTGCACAGATTCCTTTCGGAGGAATCCAGATGAGTCCCGATACGGACAGCCGTTTCTACGATGCAGCTTCCGGATACAAATACAACCATCTGACGCTGATGGGATTTAGTCTGACGCATTTGAGCGGAACGGGGATTCCGGACTTAGGCGATTTTCTGTTTATACCGGGAACGGGGGAAATGAAACTGGAACCTGGTACGCATGAAGACCCCGATAAAGGCTACCGTTCGCGTTACTCGCATGATAAAGAGTGGGCTTCCCCCAATTATTATGCTGTGGAACTGGCAGACTATGGAGTGAAGGCCGAAATGACTTCCGGTGTGCGCAGCGGTATGTTTCGCTTTACTTATCCTGAGTCGGACAGTGCATTCATCATGATTGACATGAATCATACGTTGTGGCAATCCTGCGAATGGTCCAATCTGCGTATGATAAACGATTCGACTATCACCGGCTACAAACTGGTGAAAGGGTGGGGACCGGAACGCCATGTATACCTGACAGCTACTTTCTCAAAGAAACTGACCGGACTGCGCTTTATGCAGGACAAGAAGCCGGTGATTTATAATACTTCCCGGTTCCGCAGCTCTTACGAAGCCTGGGGAAAGAATCTGATGGCTTGTCTCTCTTTTGATACGAAGGCAGGAGAAGAGGTGATTGTGAAAACTGCAGTTTCGGCAGTCAGCACAGATGGCGCCCGGAATAATATGAAGGAACTCGACGGATTGACTTTCAACGAGTTGAAGGCGAAAGGGGAAGCACTCTGGGAAAAGGAACTCGGAAAATATACGTTGACTGCTGACCGAAAGACAAAGGAAACGTTTTATACTTCCGCCTATCATGCAGCCCTGCATCCTTTTATCTTTCAGGATTCGGACGGACAATTCCGTGGCTTGGACAAGAACATAGAAAAGGCGGAAGGCTTCACGAACTATACGGTGTTTTCCCTTTGGGATACGTATCGGGCTCTGCACCCTTGGTTTAACCTGGTTCAGCAAGAGGTGAATGCGGACATTGCGAATTCTATGTTGGCTCATTATGACAAGAGTGTGGAGAAGATGCTTCCTGTCTGGTCTTTCTACGGCAATGAAACTTGGTGTATGATTGGCTATCATGCCGTTTCGGTGTTGGCAGACATGATTGTGAAAGAGGTGAAAGGCTTCGATTATGAGCGTGCCTACGAAGCGATGAAGACCACAGCGATGAATCCGAACTACGACTGTCTGCCGGAGTATCGTGCTATGGGATATGTACCTTTCGACAAGGAGGCCGAGTCCGTTTCTAAAACGCTGGAGTATGCTTATGATGATTATTGCATCGCACAGGCAGCCAGGAAATTAGGCAAAGAAGACGATTACCATTATTTCCTCAACCGTGCCTTGTCTTATCAGACATTGATTGATCCCGAAACGAAATATATGCGCGGACGCGACAGTAAAGGAGACTGGCGCACCCCGTTTACTCCGGTTGCCTATCAGGGTCCGGGATCGGTACATGGCTGGGGAGACATTACAGAAGGGTTCACCATGCAATATACCTGGTATGTGCCGCAAGACGTGCAAGGATATATCAATGAAGCCGGTAAGGAACTGTTCCGCAAGCGGCTGGATGAGCTTTTCACGGTAGAACTGCCGGATGATATTCCCGGCGCGCATGATATTCAGGGACGTATCGGTGCCTATTGGCATGGAAATGAGCCTTGCCATCATGTCGCTTACCTTTACAATTACCTGAAAGAACCTTGGAAATGCCAGAAATGGATACGCACCATCGTGGACCGTTTCTATGGAAACACACCGGATGCTTTGAGTGGCAATGACGATTGCGGACAAATGTCGGCATGGTATATGTTCAACTGTATCGGTTTCTATCCGATTGCTCCGTCCAGTAATATTTATAATATCGGTTCGCCTTGTGCAGAGGCTATCACCGTCCGGATGAGCAATGGAAAAAATATTGAGATGACAGCGGATCATTGGTCGCCGGAGAACCTGTATGTGAAAGAACTGTATGTCAATGGCAAGAAGTACGATAAGTCTTATCTGACGTATGATGATATTCGTGATGGAGTAAAACTCCGTTTTGTCATGAGCAGCAAGCCTAATTACAAACGGGCGGTGTCGGATGAGGCGGTAGCTCCTTCTATTTCTTCACCGGGAAAGACTGTGAAATATTCTCATGTAATTGGTCAATAAATGACTGGTGTGTGTAAAAGGGGTGATAGAATAATAACAAATCTTTTGCACACACCGTTATTTATCAAGGATTGCCAAAGAACGGGAGTTACTGCTTATTGCACTTCTTCCTCGCGAACCATTCTTTAAACTCTGTCACCCGTGCCTTGCTCACCAATATCTTTTCAGAAATACTGGGATAGCGTAAATTGATGGACAACCGGCTGTTGAACCATAGATCAATATCTTTGATAGCTTCCCTTGAAATCAGATATTGGCGGTTGGCACGAAAGAAAAGAGCCGGGTTGAGGCATTCAGCCAGTTCGTCTAAAGTTTGTGGAAAGTAGTGTTCCGTCCCATCGGTCAGGACAGCCTTTACCTGGCAATCTTTGATGTAGAATAATTGAATCATATCTACTGAGACCGGTAACAGTTTATCCCCTTTGAGCGGAATAAGAAAATGGGTTTTGTAGTTTTCTTGTTTTTTCAGTGAATGGATCAGTTGCAGCCATTCCATGTCTTGTGAAGACTGCTTTCCGACAGAGGAACTACCGGAGGCGTTCAGGCTATTCAGCTTTTCGAAGGAGTGCTCAATATCTTCCTTTCCGATAGGTTTTAAAAGATAGTCGATGCTGTTCACCTTAAAGGCACGTAAAGCATATTCGTCATAAGCAGTAGTGAAAATGATAGGGCATGTGATACTTATATGCTCAAAGATTTCGAAGGCAGACCCGTCTGCCAGATGAATGTCCATAAACACCAGATCGGGCATCGGATGGGAACCGAACCATTCGATTGTGGAACCGATGCTGTCGAGCACAGCATCAATCTCTGCCTCCGGTTTGACTTCGTAAAGTAACGAAGTCAGGTTGCGTACAGCAGCCTTTTCATCTTCTATAATGACTGTTTTCATTGCTTTTCATCAATAAGGGGGATACATACGGTAAATTCCTCATCCTCCGTGATTTGTATATCTTGTTTAAATAGAAGTCGATAGCGCTTAGCAAGATTGACCAAGCCGATGCCTGTGCCCGGAGTCGCAGTCCATTTCGGTTGGATGGCATTGCTGACGGAAAGCTTTTCTTCTTTCTTGTTTGTCGTAATATGGATTGTAAGCGGTTTGCGATTACTGATTTCGTTATGTTTGACAGCATTCTCTATCAGCATTTGTATCGACATTGGCGGCACCCGGTATTCTTCGAGAGCCTTGTCTGTCTGTATGTCGAATTGTAGATTGTTTTCATAACGCATTTTCAATAAGAATATGTAAGCGGATGCAAACTCCAGTTCTTCCCGGAGGGTGACACTCTGCGATTCGTTATCCTGCAGGGTATAGCGTAGTACGCGGGAAAGTTCCTGAATATAATCCTGTGCTTTATCTTGGTTCTCTCGTACCAGCGAACGCAATGTATTCAGAGAATTGAATAACATATGTGGGTTGAGCTGGTTTTTCAGCACCTCGTATTGATTGCGGATATTCTCGGCTTGCAGTTGCTCATTTTCGACAAGCACGGATTGCTGGCGGCGGACGAGATAGATGATATAGCAGCTACTGGTGACGAGGCAAGCTATGATGAAGTCGCGCAAAGGATGCAGGTAGTGATGTACCATTGCATCGATAGCCGGTATGTCGAAAGACTTGTGAAGGAATACGAAAACTTGTCCCAGCAGGTTGCTGAGAATCCAGGTCAGGACAAAGGAAAGGACTATTTTAGTTCCCGTAATTTTGATGGTAGCCTGGTTGAAGTGGAACAGACGTGTGTTGACGGCGAAAAGGATCAGCAGCGAAAGGAAGGTGAAAAAGATTTCATTGGCTACGTCCATAAACTGCATTCCGGGAAAAAGCGTATGGCTCTCAAAACGGTCGAAGAGCGATACTGACTCCGGGAAATGGATGAGCACAGCCACCATTAAAGAAATGATGACTGTGAAAAGGAAGTACTTATCTTTTTTTATTGCTTTCAGTATCATGCTGCAAAGATAATTAATTTAATGCTTCTGGATGTGTGCGGTGACATACATTCCCGGTCGGAATTGCGGATTCGTCTCTTTGATGGAAGCATAGACTTCGAGTGAACGATTGGTTTCGTCCACTTTTTGTCCGATGGAGACTACTGTGCCATGGAATGTCTGTTTGCCCATTCCGTTGACTCGGAACTGTACCGGACTGCCTGTCTGCATATCTGCAAGATCTTTTTCATACGTAGTCAGGCAGAGTATCGGGGTACTTTTATCGATGATTTCGCAGAGCGCTTCTCCGGGATTGATATATTTCCCGACATTCATGGCCACGTTGGCAGCATAGCCGCTGATAGGAGTCCTTACTTCCAGCAGAGGCTGTATTCCGTCTTTAAGCAATGTCTCCGGGCTGATGCCTAAGAGTGAAAGCTGGGCGGCAGCAGCGTCCTGACGGCTTTTCATGGAGAGATAATCCGCTTTGCTTTGCTGGTATTTCTTTTGTGAGGCTGCTTGTTCGGCAGAAAGGTTCTTCTGACGTTCGAATTCGGCCTGAAGGTATTCGGTTTGTGCGTGGCTGTCCAGATACGTTTGCTGCAAGGTGATAAATTCCGGATTCTCTAATGTGGCGATAACTGCGTTTTTGGATACATATTGTCCCGGAAGTAGTGAGGTATTCTTCACTACTCCTCCCATAGTCAGAGCGATGGTTGCCTGACGTTGAGGCGGGAGGACAATCCGCCCGTTGAATGAAACTTGGTTGGGCTTTGAAGTTGCGGAAGTAATGGCGTCTACTTCCGGTTGTGCGGTCGTGTCGGCTGCAACTTCGGAGACGGGGACTGTGACGCTTTCAGTATCCGTCGTTTGCTGATTTCCTTTGCATGCTGTCAGAGCGAGCAGAAGGACAGGATAAAATATCTTTTTCATATGCTGTTTTTTTATAATTGGGATATACATTCGTTTATTTGAAGAGTTCATATTCCAGTGCGGCAATGTTGTATTGATAGACTGTTTCGATGTAACCGCGGCGGATATCCCTTGCGGTTGCAATCGACTGAATATATTCGGCAATACCCGTCTCGCTTTGCTGCAACTGCAAGTTGGCGGCTTTGGTCAGTTCGTCCGCTTCTTTCAGTGCAGAAGAGGTGTAATAGCGTAAACTCTCATTATATCTGCGGAGAGAAGCTTCCAGTTCGAGCACCTTGTTTCGTAGTTCCCGAATGTTGGAGTCGGCTTGGATCTGTGCTGAAGTAGCGGCCAGGCGCGCTTGCTTCACTTTGCTCCTTTGCGGCAAGAAGTAGATCGGGAAGGATACTCCTACCATCCAGGCATTCAGGTTCTTTAACGGGAGAATGTCTTGGCGGGTATATCCTATACTGAGTTCCGGAAAGAAGTGACTTTGTTCTACATGGAGCGTTGCTTTGGCTTCATCTGCCTGACTCTGAAAATAGCGGGTATGTGCTTCGGACAAGCTTCCGTCTGTTGTTCCGGTGTAGAAGAGAGACAAAGTCGAATCCTCGGGCATGACTGGGAGGTCCGAATAGCAACTCCACTGAAAGCGTGCCAAGGCCATTTTTTCTTCTTCCTGTGCCTGAAACCAGCGATTGTGAAGGTCGGCGGCCATGGTTGTCATCATATTTTTTTCGAGTAGGGTGATCTCTCCCTGCTGGTAACGCAATTCCCCGATGCGCTGTAATTCTTTAGCCATTTTGTCTTGGTCGCGATACATGGAGCAGAGGTTGGCGGCGTATTGATAGTAGGCCCATGCCCGTTTTACTTCCGCCGTCACTTCTTTTTCTACCATTTGGCGGTAGTAGGTATTTGTTTTTATCTGCCGGTTGACTAACGCATTTTTGTAGAAAGGTGTAAGGAGTGAACCCAGGCTCTGCTCGAAAGAGAGTTCTTTGTCTTTTTTGTTTTCTCCGTTGAGTTGTCCCCACGAATAGTTGAAAGAGGTGGGAGCAGCTTCTACAATCTCTCCGCGTGTCGCTTTGGCCTGTCGGATGGCGTTAGCGGCTATTTGCAGGCGGGGATGGTTTTGTTTGGCTATTCCGATAGCCTGTTCCAGACTGATGGCTTTTGCCGGTTGTGAGGAGGCATCAAAGGGAATCAGCAGGCACATAGGCAGCAGGATGAAAAACGGCAGATGAAACTTGCTTCCCGGACGTCTCAGTGTAGCAAATGAATGGACAATCCTGTAGAATACCGGAATGATGAGCAAAGTCAGTATGGTAGAAATGATTAGTCCGCCGATGACGACTGTTGCTAACGGTCGTTGTACTTCGGCACCGGCTGATGTTGCGATAGCCATTGGGACAAAGCCCAACGATGCCACTAGTCCGGTGAGGAATACCGGACGAAGCAGATGCGGGGTTCCCCGGGTTATGATTCGGTTCGTAGTCATAGAATAGGTGTTTTGCTTACGAAGTTCATTAAAATGATTTACCATGAGAATACCATTCAGCACTGCGACGCCAAACAAGGCAATGAAGCCTACGCCTGCCGATATGCTGAAGGGGAGTCCTCGTAGCCATAGTGCGATGATGCCACCGATAAGTGATAGCGGAACAGTGGAGAACACCATCAGCGTATAGGTGATGTTCTTGAAGGCGAAGAACAATATCAGCAGAATGAGCATCAATGCTACCGGAATGACAATCATCAAGGTATTGATTGCATTCTGCAGGTTTTCGAACTGACCGCCGTATTCGAAGTAGTATCCCGGTTTTAGCTTGATGTTCTTATCCAGTGTCTTTTGAATATTGGCAACGACTTGCTGAATATCCGCATCACGTACATTGACACCGATGACAATGCGTCGTTTGGTCGCATCCCTGTTGATCTGGAGCGGGCCGCTGACGAGATCGATGCTGGCTACTTCGCCAACGGGGATTTGGATTCCTTCCGAAGTGCGTACAAACAGTTTGTCGAGATTCAAATCTGCCACTTTCTCTTGGTCGAGGCGGACTACCAGGTCAAATCTCCGTTCGTTTTCAAAGACAACACCGCTCGACTCTCCGGCATACGCTGTCCGGATGATCGTGTTGAGTTCTTCGATATTGATTCCGTAACGTGCTATCTTGCTGCGATTGTATTTGACAACCAGTTGCGGAAGTCCCATCGTTTGTTCTACAATTACGTCTGCTGCTCCCGGAACTTTTTCTACATAGGCGGCAGCTTCTTTTGCCCTTTCATAGAGTTCGTGGGTGTCTTCACCGTACAGCTTGACGGCAATATCTGCTTTCGCTCCTGTCATCAGCTCGTTGAAGCGGAGTTGTATAGGTTGTGAGAAGTTAAATTCGGCGCGTTCGGCAAGCGGTTCCAGTGCTTCCTTCATCTTTTCTACCATTTCTGCACGGCTTTCTGCGCTCGTCCATTCCTTAAAAGGCTTCATGATAATCATCACATCGGCATCTTCTACCGCCATCGGGTCGGTAGGAACTTCGGCTGTCCCGATTTTGGCAACGACGTGTTTTATTTCGGGAAACTCGTCCATGAGTGTCTTTTCTGCCAACCGGGAAACTTCTATGCTTTCAGTCAGCGAACTGCCGGCAGGCAATGTCATCTGCATGGCAAAATCTCCTTCATCCAATGTCGGGATGAACTCCGCACCCAGCCGGGTGAAAAGAAACAGGGAGCCTATCAGTGCGGTAAAGGCTACGATGACGGTACGCCATTTGTAATGCAGGCAGAAGCGCAGGCCGTGTTGGTATACTTTGTTCAGCTTTTCGAAGAAGCGGTCGGCCAGTGTCGGTTTCACTACAATATGGTGTTTCAGGAAGAGCGATGCCATCATAGGCACATAGGTCAGCGACAGGATTAATGCTCCGATGATACAAAAGACCAGAGTTTTGGCCATCGGAGTGAAGTATTTTCCTTCGATTCCGTTCAACGTGAGAATAGGGAAGAAGACGATCAGGATAATCAGTACGGCAAAAGTAGCTGAGCGGACTACTCCGGAAGCTCCTTTTTCCACTTCCCGGTCCATTTCCTCGCGGCTCAGCGTCCGTCCACGGAATTGTTTTCCGTAAATGTGGGCGAGGATGCCTTCCAGTATGACAATAGAGCCGTCTACCACAATACCGAAGTCGATGGCGCCGAGGCTCATCAGATTGGCAGTGACATTGAAGATGCGCATCATGATAAAGGCGAACAGCATGGCGAGTGGGATGACGGATGCGACGATCAGTCCGGCACGTATATTTCCGAGGAAGAGGATAAGAACCAGAAAGACGATGATTGCTCCTTCAATCAGATTGTTGACAACGGTTGAAATATTCCGGTTCACCAGTTCCGAACGGTTCAGATAGGGCTCGATGCTGACTCCTTCGGGCAACAGATGCTGTATTTTCTCTACCCGCTTTTCAAGCTCTTGTGTCACTACATTGGCGTTAGCGCCTTTCAGCATCATGGCGATTCCTCCTACACATTCGCCTTCACCGTCCATTGTCATAGCTCCGAAGCGTTTGGGAGCGCCAAACCGGACGACTCCTACGTCACTGATATGTACAGGAATCCCGTTTCTGTTGGCTACCACAATTTGTTCGATGTCTTTGATATCGGTAATCATACCTTCCGAACGGATATAATAGGCGTTCTTCATTTTTTCAATGTAACTTCCGCCTGTATTCTGGTTGTTGCTGCTGAGGGCTTCGAATACTTCACCAATGGTGATATTCAATGAAAAGAGAGCATCCGGATCGACAGCTACTTCATATTGTTTCAGATAGCCGCCGAAACTGTTGATTTCTACAATGCCCGGAATGCCGGACAGCTGGCGCTTTACCATCCAGTCTTGAATGGTGCGGAGCTCCATTGCGTCATACTTCTTTTCGTAACCGGGAGCTACCTTCAATATATACTGGTAAATCTCTCCCAGTCCGGTGGTGATGGGCATCATTTCCGGTGTTCCCAGTTCGGGCGGGATTTCTCCGGATACGGTTTGTATCTGTTCGTTGATGAGTTGCCGGGCATCGAGCGTAGGAACACTCTCTTTGAAAACAACCGTTACTACGGATAAACCGAAGCGGCTGACAGAACGGATATTCTCAACATTCATTATATTGCTCATCGCTATCTCGATAGGCATGGTGATGAGCTGCTCTACCTCTTGTGGCGCAAGGGTGGGAGATACGGTTACAATCTGCACCTGATTGTTGGTTATATCGGGCACGGCGTCGATGGGCAATGTCAGCATTGCGTAGATACCTCCGATAAACAAGAAGAGGGTAGTGAGTCCTACAAACAGTTTCTTCTTGATTGAAAAACGTACAATAGCTGTAAACATGATTATCTGGGTGTTATTATTTCATGCTACAAAACTAAGGACTATCTTCATTCGTGGTTATCGGGAATGAATGAAGCGGAAAGATTGCGAGGTGAAGTGACTAAATTGCGGTTTGAATGGTTTGGGATTCTTGATTCATTTTAAAATCTGTATCCGAGACTCACAAAGAACGAATGCATAAAGCGGAACGCAGGCATGGTCAGTTTCTTCCCTTCCACTACCATGTTGCGTCCACCGCTATACATGTCGAAGTCGGAAAAAGTGTATCCTGCCGAAAGCGTGTATTGTTCGCCCAAGTCGAGGGTAAACATGCCTTTGATGTGATAGAATATCGCTCTTCCTCCCCGGTTCTTGACCTGGTCGAATCTTTGCGAACTCCATATGCCGGAGACGTTGGGATAGTAGCTGATGTTCAACCGCTGGTTGACGGATAGCGGGATAGTCAGCCCCGGAGAGAGGATGAAGGAAAGTCCCATATCCTTATCTTTTCCCAGTTTGAGGGCGGGGGTAGCCAACTGGATGGCGGGACGCAATGCAAAGTGATGGCAGAGCGGGCTGTCGTCATCTGAACTCCATCTCCATCTCTGGTCTTTGGATACGCCCGAATAGCTTTCGTCTTCTATGGTGTTGCAGAAAAGGAACCCCATAGTGATGCCTGCATAGGGGATAGGCAGATAAGTGATGGTCGGCTCCACTTCCCACGCCGAGTAATTGTTCAGTGCACCGGCAAGTTCCACTTTCCATACAGGTCTTTTTTCCGCTTCCTGTGCTTGTCCGCCGACTGTAAGCAACAAGCAAATAAATAAGAGTGTTGTTGTTTTCATCGTTTATAAAATATGAGTTGCTTATTCGCAGATAAAGACACGGGACATTTAGAATCTCCCTACTGATAAAATGTTAATAAGATGAAAAGGGAGAGGAAGTACATCCGGTATCAGGAAGAAGTAGTTCCGCCATCAGTTTCAACCGTTGAAACAGAGTGTTTCATGCCTTGAAACAAAGTGTTCCAAGTAATGAAACAAAGTGTTTCTCGGCGTGAAACAAAGTGTTTCAAGCATTTGAAACTGTTTGAAACAATATATGTCAATAAATAATAAAAGAGGATGCCATGGGGTAATATGGCATCCTCTTGGGAGACAGACCGGAAGAACTACTTTCACAAGCGGTTCTTCAGTCTGCTACCTCCATATTTAATCTGGTTAGGATTACTCTTTGAAATAATGAAATACGTAAACTATATTCGCAGAATGACAAACGTTGCTATTTCCGATGTTAATTCAATGCTCTTGTCTTCGTGCAGAATGATAAAGTTGGCATTGTGCAGAGAGTTGATATACTCCAAAGTTATTCAGCTTCGGAGAGGTGATTCAACAATGCCGCGCTTTGCCGATAGTTGTTTGATCGTTAGCCAATTAGTCATAGTGATGGTGTGATTTTAAGATAAGTAGTAATAGTATGATTGTATGACAACGCGAAGTTAATCAGTGAAATCTTCGCTTTGTTGTTTGCCTGTTCTCTTTATGCGGAGAAGGTTCCACCATGAGTAGCAGGTCCAGTAGAAAAGTTCCGGCAAGTTCAGTTGCTCTTCGATGGGAATCAGTATATGTCCACGTTCGTGAATCCCCAGTATATGTAGATTTCCGCTATAACATAATATGTAAAGATATTCTTCTTCCCGGATGACGCAGTGAATGCACTTTATAGAAAGGGGAAAAGAGTGGTAAGGATCGTCAGAAGAAAATTCTACGGAGTGGGGATTGAGCTTTCCTCGCATACCTGTAAATACGGATGCTAATTCGGTAAACTTTTCGCAATCATTCTGCTTGTGCATTTTGTGGATGACGCGGCGCAATGTTTCTTTGTCTGGTCTGTTCATGTCTCTTTAAATATTTATGATCGCTCGCATCTTGATGTATACTATGCCACGTATATAAAAGAAGTCGGGCGCTGAGTTCATATTTATCCGCTAAGAGGTAGTACCAGTACCCACAGTGTTTAATAAATACGTTCACACGCCCGACCCTACGTCGTACGCATTGAACACATTTATTGAAACACTGTTTATTTGCATTAATTAAACTTGGTACTTTTCTTAGCGCAAAAACGTTTCAATATGCCGCATTTCTCTTCGGCTTTCAAAGAACAAAGGTAAGTGAATTGTTGAGGATTGCAAAGAAAAAGGAATGAATTTTCTTGCTAAGTGTAATAAGTCTGGTAGGATATCTTTGTATGGGAGTTAGGGCTGAATAAAATACAGGGAGATTATCAACTTCTTGGACAATGCTATCTGACCTCTTGAATGATACCATCTGATCTGCTGAACGGTACTGTCTGACAAATAGGCAAAAGAGTACATCTGTTTTTAGTAAAAAAGGTATGTATCAAAAGTAAATAGATACTTTTAGGTCATCAGATATAAACTTGCTGGTTTGTGCGGGAAGTGTTGATATCCAGTTTGTTATCGTGATTTGTATAAGAAAATGCGGTGATGGTAAAAACTCAAATTCATTTGTCATCACTTTATCGTCACTGCTTGTCGTCACCTAGTTAATGTAATGAATAGCAATAATTTAAATGCTGAAAAACAGCCAAAGTGACGGGTGACGGCAAAAAAAACGTTTTTATCTTCTAAGAATGTATCTTTTCGAACCATTCGGCTCGGATACGAAAAGAATTGGAATTGTTATGATACGGCAAAACATTTTTTTGTTTGGGCTCGTTTATTATATAGCAAACTAAATATATATTCAGTATGAAGTCATTTATTTTAATGGTAATAACTATGGTATGTGCAATCTCGCTGGAAGCGCAGAATAAATCTTTCTACGATTTCAATGTGACGACAATTGATGGTAAGGAATTTCCGCTTTCATCTTTGAAAGGGAAAAAGGTGTTGGTAGTAAATGTAGCTTCTAAGTGTGGATTGACGCCACAGTATGCCAGACTGCAAGAGCTGTATGATAAATATAAGGATAAGAATTTTGTAATCATCGGCTTTCCGGCCAACAACTTCATGGGGCAGGAACCGGGCAGCAACGAAGAGATTGCTCAGTTCTGTTCATTGAATTATGATGTTACTTTCCCGATGATGTCTAAGATTTCCGTCAAAGGCAAAGACATGGCGCCACTCTACCAATGGCTGACGCAAAAGAAGCAGAACGGAAAAGAGGATGCACCTGTCCAGTGGAACTTCCAGAAGTTTATGATAGACGAGAACGGAAACTGGGTTGGCTTTGTTGCACCCAAAGAGAGTCCGTTCTCTGAGAAAATTGTTACTTGGATAGAGGAGTAGGAACGGAAGAAGGATAAAGGGACGGAAGAAGGGATACTTTCTTCAATTCTCCCTCAAAGTTGGGAGTGAAGATGCCTTTACCGAGATTTTCCTTTATTTCTTCGACGGTCCAGAAACGACCGCCGTCCAACTCGTCACTGGGATGTAGCTCACCGTCGTAAACCGTTTTGTGAACGAAGACGAGTTCCTTCTCACGATCCGATTCGAATACATAGCTGGTTAGCAGTTCGGGAGTAAAGTCCGTGATACCTAGTTCTTCGCGGACCTCCCGTTTGAGTGCGATCTCTACGCTCTCTCCCAAATCGACATGTCCGCCAACGGCTGTATCCCACTTCCCCGGCTGGATATCTTTCCATTCCGGACGCTTTTGCAGGTACAAATCTCCTTCCGAATTGAAAACGTGAAGATGAATAACCGGATGCAGAAGCTTGCTTCCGCTATGACATTCTCCGCGTGTAGCGGCTCCGGTGATATTTCCCTGTTCGTCTACGATAGGAAACATTTCTTGATTGTTATCGCCTGGCATTGTAGTCTTTACTTTTTTTTGTTTATGGTATCAGCAAAGAAGAGTCTCCATAGCTCAGGAAACGGAAATCGTGACTCAGTGCATAATCATAAATCGTGCGCCAGTTTCCTTTCACGAAGGCGGAAACCAAAAGTAACAGTGTACTTTGCGGCTGGTGGAAATTAGTAACCATCGCTTTCACTATTTTATACTGATATCCCGGAGCTATAATAATCTGAGTGCTGCTGTGAAGTGCTTCCAACCCGTTTCTGTCCAGATAACCTAATATTTTCTGTAATGCGACAACGGGAGGAATCTGATCATACTTCTCGTAAGGCTGCCATTGTCTGACGTGTAGTTCCTCTTCCGTAGCGTCCGGATTTTCGGCCAATGTCACTCCGATATGATACAGGCTTTCGAGAGTACGTACCGAAGTTGTTCCTACAGCAACAGCGCATCCGTCGTGGTCGATCAGTTTTTTGATAGTTGCCCGATTGACGGAAATGTACTCTGTGTGCATCTCATGTCCTTCTATCTCTTCGCTTTTTACCGGTTTGAATGTTCCGGCACCTACGTGTAGTGTCAGTTCTTCGAGATCGATTCCTTTCTCCTGCAATGCTTCCAGTACACGGGGCGTAAAGTGCAGTCCGGCTGTTGGCGCGGCAACCGAGCCTTTTATTTTGGAATAAACAGTCTGATAGGTTTCTTTGTCGCTCTCTTCCGTGTCCCGATTCAGGTATGGAGGAATCGGCAGTTCTCCGAAGACTTCGAGGATATCGGCGAAGGTTACTTCCGGATTGTTCCAGGAGAAATCGATCCAGTGGCTGGTGCCTCTGCATTCTCCCCGTGTAGCAGTCAGGGTGATTGTGAATCCTTTCACTGTCATCTCCCGCTTCAAGGCTCCGTCTTTCCATTTCTTCAGATTGCCGATCATGCAAAGCCATGCAGCGTGTTCCGTCTGCTGGAAATTTAATACATAATCATTGGGTTGGATCGGTTCCAGGCAAAAGACCTCGATCAATGCTCCCGTTTCCTTCCGGAAGTGCAGGCGTGCCTGAATGACTTTGGTATTGTTGAATACCATCAGACTTCCTTTCGGAAGATAATCAGGCAAAGATGTGAAAACATCTTCGGTAACTTCACCATGGCGATATACCAACAATTTTGATTGGTCGCGGACTGTTAAAGGAAATTTGGCGATTCGTTCATCCGGTAGCGGATAGTTGTATTCGCTGATGTGAATATGTCTCGGGTCTTCTTTCATTCTCGTTTCAATAAAAAAAGCATCAATAACCCATCGATTATTAATGCTTTGTCGGTAGTCGGGATGACAAGATTCGAACTTGCGACCACACGCCCCCCAGACGCGTACTCTACCGGGCTGAGCTACATCCCGAATTGCGGATGCAAAAGTACTGCTTTATTTTTAAAAAGCAAATAAAATAGCCCGTTTTTTTCCATTAGCTGATTTTAGGATATCTTTTTGTTTTCGGGATATAAAGGTCCTGCAGTCTATAATAAATCTAAATAATATAGGTGTTCATAAACTAACATAACAGGGCTTTGTTTATAAAATTAAGTGAATAAATGGTTCGTAATTTCTTTAAAATGAAACCATATTGGCATAGGACAAGTGAGAGTAGTTTTGGATAGTATATTTTTGTATTTAGTTTTATTTAATGAGGGGGTAAATGTGTATAATAAAAATAGAGAAACGTTAGAGGCTTATGTCTTAGGTGATGATTTTAAGTATTTTCAGAATTTGAAGTATCTTCCCCTAAGCACTTATCCTTCTAATATTCAGTCAGCTTTGGTCATATATTGCTTCAGTGGAAAGGCCAGGCTTAATGTATATGATGATTCGCATTGGATACAGCCACAAGAATTAATTATTCTGTTGCCGGGACAGTTCGTTTCATTCACCGAGGCTAGTGATGACTTTCTGACTACCACGCTGGTAGTATCGCCTACAATGTTTAGCGATACATTGAGTGGTGTGCCGCGATTTTCGCCTCATTTCTTTTTCTACATGAGGAGCCATTACTGGTATCCTCAGACGGAAAATGATACCCGGCGATTGATTAACTATTTGGGAATGGTTAAGGATAAAGTGACGTCTGATGATATATACAGGCGTGAACTGATTATCCATTTATTGAGATATCTGTATCTGGAATTGTTTAATGCTTATGAAAAGGAGGCAGCTTTGGTGAACACTCGGAAAGATACTCGCAAAGAGGAATTAGCCAATAAATTCTTTGGACTGATAATGAAGCATTTCAAAGAAAATAAAGACGTAGCTTTCTACGCTGATAAACTGTGTATCACTTCCAAATACCTGACAATGGTGATCAAAGAAGTGAGCGGCAAGTCAGCCAAAGACTGGATTGTTGAATACATCGTGCTGGAAATAAAGGCTTTGCTGAAGAATACGAACATGAATATTCAGGAAATTGCCGTTAAAACAAACTTTGCCAATCAATCGTCATTGGGGCGTTTCTTCAGGAAACATACCGGAATGTCGTTGTCCCAATACCGGATGAGTAACTTAGGATAATATTGAAGATGCTTGTGGGGAATAAAGGCATATGTGGGGAGAGGAGAATGGGAAAGGGAAAAAAGAAATGGGAAACCTTTTAGGGAATCCCATTCTCCTTTATAATTATAAGGTGCCTCAGATTAGACGCCCATACATTCGCGATAGAAGTCGAGCATTTCAAAAATGGTATCTTTATCAGCGGTCTGGTTGATACAAATATCTCCGATCTCTTTCAGTAAAGTGAAATTGACCGTTCCTGAGGTGTTTTTCTTATCATGTTGCATAAATGCGTAAAGTTGTTCGTACTGTTTGCAGTCGAACGCGAATGAGCCATAATTCTCTTTAATGAATTGAATGGTCTGCCGCATTTTGTCTTTCGGGAAGCCTGCTTTAAGGTGCGACAGATAAAGTTCGCAAACGATTCCCCAAGCTACGGCATATCCGTGCAGTACGGGACGATTCTCAGCCAGTGCCAGACTTTCGAAGGCATGTCCTGCCGTATGTCCCAGATTCAGTGCCTTACGGATACCATGTTCAAAGGGGTCTTGCTCCACTATATCTTCTTTTACCTGTACCGAACGTCCTACCATATCTTTGAGGGCTGCATAATCGATGTTATCTGTATCAAAATCCAGCAATTCTACCCAGTGGGCGGTATTGCTGATTAATCCATGCTTTAACATTTCGGCGTAGCCGGAGAAGAAGTTGTGTGCATCGAGACTGCGTAAAAACTCGGTTTCAATCAATACACTGTCTGCCGGGGCAAATGCACCGATTTCGTTCTTCAGTCCGTTGAAGTTGATTCCTGTTTTACCGCCGACGGATGCGTCGACCATGGCCAACAGCGTAGTGGGAATATTAATATAAGCGATTCCACGTTTGAAGGTAGCAGCGGCAAAACCTCCTAAATCGGTTACCATCCCGCCACCAAGATTGATGAGCAATGAATGTCGTGTAGCCCCTTGCTGACTCAGTGCCATCCAGACGGATGCCAGAGTTTCCAGCGTCTTATGCACATCTTCGGCTCCGATATTGATTTCGACAGCATCTTTCAGAAATGATACTTCTTTCAATGAGGGCAGACAAAGACGCTGGGTATGTTCGTCTGTGAGGATGAATAACTTGTCATGCGGACATCTTTCAATGGCACGACCGAGGCTTGTTTCCAAGCTTTCGCAGAGAATGACTTCTTGTTTACTCATGATTCTTTTGCTTTTTCTTGGTGCAAATGTATATAAAATATCTTTTTTTCCTTACTTTTGTCTCATTAAAACGTTTAATTATGAAAGCATTGTTTCCTGTATTTTGTCGTCCTTTGGGATATGTGGTGTTGTTATTGGCTTTGTTTCTTCCTTTTATTTTGGTGATGCAAGGGTTGGTTACCGACCGTAACCTGCTGCTCTACAAGGAATGTACGAAGCTGTTGATGATGGCAGGATGCTTGTTGATAATCTTTGCTTTGAGCAAGAACGAAAGCCGCGAGACGGAGCAGATTCGTAATACGGCTGTTCGTAATGCTGTCTTTCTGACCTTCCTGTTTGTTTTTGGAGGTATGTTGTGGCGTGTCCTGCAAGGAGATGTGATTAATGTAGACACTTCCTCTTTTCTGACCTTTTTAATATTTAATGTGCTTTGTTTGGAGTTTGGTCTTAAAAAAGCGCTTGTTGGTCGATTCTTCAAAAGATAATTTTCTATTAAATTAAACCTTTTACGATTCTATTTGTCAAAAAGACATTGTTATTACTCTACTAATCGTAATTAAGGTAAATGAAAAGATTATCAGCTTGGTGGGTGCTTACATTATTATGCACCTTCTCTATTTTTGCACAGAATAAGGTGATTACTGTTTCGGGTCGTGTTATCGAGTCTGACTCTCAAGAGCCGGCAGCACAGGCTACTGTTCAATTGCTATCATTACCGGATAGCGCTTATGCAGCCGGTATAGCAAGTAGTAATAAAGGGTGGTTTACACTCCCTAAAGTGAAGGCGGGAAAGTATATATTGAAGGTCTCTTACATTGGTTTCCGCACGAAATTTGTTCCTGTACAATTATCCAATAACGTGACTGAAAAGAAAATGGGGAATATCTCCCTGGACCCCGATGCGGTAATGCTGGGTGAGGCTGTGATTACGGCGGAGGCTCCTCCTGTTACAGTAAAAGCCGATACAACGGAATATTCTGCAGCTGCTTACCCTGTACCGGAAGGATCGATGTTAGAAGATTTAGTAAAAAAAATACCGGGTGCTGAAGTTAGTGATGAGGGGAAGATTACTATAAATGGGAAAGAAATTAAAAAGATTATGGTTGATGGTAAAGAGTTTTTCTCGGATGACCCCAAAGTTTCCATGAAGAATTTGCCGGCTAACATGATTGAGAAGGTTAAAGCTTACGATAAGAAAAGTGATATGGCACGTATCACAGGAATTGATGACGGAGATGAAGAGCCCGTTTTAGACTTAACAGTCAAGAAAGGGATGAAGAAAGGATGGATTGGTAATTTGATTGCTGGTTATGGTAGTCAGGATCGATATGAAGGCGGAGTGATGATTAGCCGTTTTAAGGATGATGCCAGTCTTTCAATAATAGGTTCTGCTAATAATACTAATAATAAAGGTTTTTCTGAATTTGGTGATGCCGGACAAGGATTAGGTGGTGGCAATGCCGGTTCTGGTATTACAACAGCACAATCATTAGGTATTAACTTTGCTAAAGATACGAAGAAGCTGCAAGTCGGTGGAAATGTTCAATACGGGCATTCCAATAATGATGCCCGTCGCAAATCTTCTTCAGAAACATTCTTAGGTGAAACTTCGTCTTTTGCTCAAAGTGAGAACTTATCAAATCGTAATCGTCATGATTTCAGGGTTGATTTTCGCTTGGAATGGCGTCCTGATACATTAACTACAATAATTTTTCGTCCTAATGGTAGCTATTCACAAACAGAATCAAGTAATAGCTCTTGGTCAAAAACTGAAAATAACTCTCACAGCCCTGTTAATGAAAGGGAGGCTGCCTCTTCTTCTAAAAGTCATAATGCATCTTTTAATGGTAGTTTAATGGCTTTTCGGAGATTGAATAGTAAAGGACGAAATTTATCTTTAGGAGCACGTTTTGGTTATAGTGATAGCGAATCAGATTCTTATTCCGATTCAAGAACCGAGTTTTTCGAGAAAGACAGTATTTCTGATATTTCACGATATACGGACCGCAATAGCGACAGCCGCAACTGGAGTGTATCTGCTTCTTATACTGAACCTGTTTTTAAGAATCACTTTTTGCAGTTGCGTTATGAGTTTGCCCATCGGAAACAGTTGTCGCAATCATTGGTCTATGATAGTATAAATTATTATCCATATCCGGAGTATATAGAACGTGGATATGATAATGATTTGAGTACGCGTGTGGAAAATTTTTATGATACTCATACGGCAGATGTTTCTGTGCGTGGTATTCATCCTAAAATGATGTATAGTGTTGGAGTTGGATTGACACCTCAAACATCATTAAGTGAAACGACTATTGGGCCTAATTATAAAAAGAATTATCCGGAACAAAATGTATTGAATTGGGCTCCTTCGGTAATGTTTCGCTATATGTTTGATAAGCAGCATGTGTTAATGTTCCGTTACCGTGGGCGGAGTAGTACTCCTAATATCGAGGATTTACAGGAAGTTATTGATATTACTGATCCAATGAATCTGAGATATGGTAATCCAAATTTAAAACCATCATTTAACAACAATTTTACACTTGATTATAGAAAATTTGTACCAGAATCTATGCGTAGCTATACAGCCAATTTATTCTATACGAATACATTAAATTCTGTAGCTAATAGAATGTCATACGACCCTGAAACCGGTGCCCGGGTCTATAAGAAAGAGAATGTAAATGGTAATTGGCAGGCGAGAGGGTATTTTTCTTTCAATACTCCTTTGAAAAATAAGAAGTTTACAATTTCATCTAATACGAATGCAAGATATAGTGATGCAGTAAGTTATACGAGTGTTGGAAATAGTAAGAATGCAGATCAAGAGTTGAGTACAACACATAACTTAGGTTTAGGAGAACGATTTACTGGTAGTTATCGTAGTGAAGTATTTGATTTGTCTCTGAGTGGTTCTGTTAATTATAATTTGGTTCGAAATAGTAAGCAGGAAAATAGTAATCGTGAGACTTTTGATTATTATATTGGAGGTAATACTAATGTAAATCTTCCATGGCAAATCTCAATTTCTACAGATATAAACTGTCGATTTAAAGATGGATACACTGGTGGCTTGAATAATAATGAGGTGTTGTGGAATGCGCAGATCTCAAAGAATTTCTTAAAGAATAATTCAGGAACTATTCGTTTTAAAATTTATGATATCTTGAAACAGCAGAATAGTTTGTCCCGTTCTATAAGTGAAACAATGATGAGTGATACGGAATATAACACTTTGGGAAGCTATTTCATGGTACATTTTGTATATCGCTTTAATACATTGGGTGGAAAAGCACCGGGTAGACGTGGTCCTGGCGGTGGTCCTAGAGGTGGACATGGCTACGGCGGAGGTGGTGTTCGGCCTATGCGTTTCTAAGTTATGAATAACTTTAAATAAAAAAACGGGAAAGTCCTGATAGCAATGGATACAACTTGCTATCAGGACTTTTTTGTTTATCCGATAATTTGCTTTATATTTGTTGTTCAGTATCCATATAAAAAGGAGATTCCTATGATTGATTGGAACATAATAGTTAGCCAGATAGCTACGGTTGCTTTCGACATTGTTTATTTTGGAGCCATTATCAGTACGATTGTCGTTATCATTCTTGATAACCGGAATCCGGTGAAGACTATGGCATGGATACTCATATTACTGTTCCTTCCTATCGTAGGCCTTGTCTTCTATTTCTTTTTCGGACGGAGCCAACGTCGGGAACGTATTATCGGTCAAAAAAGTTATGACCGTCTGTTGAAGAAACCTATGGCGGAATATCTGGCTCAGGACTGTTCGGCTGTACCCGAAGAATATGCTCGTCTTATCCAACTTTTCCAGCATACCAATCAAGCTTTCCCATTCGAAGGAAACCGTATTGCCGTGTATACGGAAGGGTATACCAAACTACAGTCATTGTTGCGTGAACTCCAAAAGGCAAAGCAGCATATTCACATGGAGTACTACATCTTTGAAGATGATGCCATAGGGCGTCTGGTAAGGGATGTGTTAATTGAAAAGGCATCTCAGGGCGTTGAAGTAAGAGTGATTTATGATGATGTGGGATGCTGGCATGTACCTAACCGTTTTTTCGAAGAAATGCGTAATGCCGGTATTGAAGTCAGGAGTTTCTTGAAAGTACGTTTCCCTTTGTTTACAAGCAGGGTCAACTATCGTAACCACAGAAAAATAGTCGTAGTAGACGGGCGTATCGGTTTTGTCGGAGGAATGAACCTGGCAGAGCGTTATATGCGCGGCTTCTCATGGGGAATCTGGCGTGATACGCATATCCTGATAGAGGGAAAAGCTGTACATGGTCTGCAGACTGCTTTTCTGCTCGACTGGTATTTCGTTGACCGTACATTGATTACCGCTTCACGTTATTTCCCAAAGATAGAGTCTTGTGGAAACTCATTAGTACAAGTAGTCACCAGTGAACCTATCGGTCCCTGGAAAGAAATAATGCAGGGATTGACGATGGCGATCAATGGAGCCAAGAAATATTTCTATATGCAAACTCCTTACTTCCTGCCGACAGAGCAAGTGTTGGTTGCTATGCAAACAGCTGCATTGGCAGGGGTGGATATACGTTTGATGCTGCCCGAACGTGCTGACAATCGAATCACTCATCTGGGATCACATTCTTATCTGAGGGATGTGTTGCAGGCGGGTGTCAAAGTCTATTTTTATAAAAAGGGATTTCTACATTCCAAACTGATGGTTTCAGATGATATGCTATCGACAGTAGGGTCTACCAATGTCGATTTTCGCAGTTTTGAGCATAATTTTGAAGTAAATGCCTTTATGTATGATGTAGAAACGGCTCTGGAAATGAAAGAAATATTCCTTCAGGATCAGCGTGAAAGTACACAGATCTTTCTGAAAAACTGGGTAAGGCGTCCGTGGAGACAGAAGGCAGCAGAGTCTGTTGTTCGTTTGTTGGCTCCGCTGCTTTAGAAGAATGTGCTCTTATCTGAAAAGAGAGAAGTTCACACTTCCATATACTCTTCTTTCTATGAAGTGCGGATTTTCCTCAAAGTTGTTTTGCTTTCCATGTTCCAATACGAACAGGCCTCCCTCTTTGAGCAGATTGTTTTTGAATATCAGTTCCGGTATTGATTCCAGCTCCTTTAAAGCGTAAGGCGGATCGGCAAAAATAAAATCGAACTGCTCACGTCCGCTATTGATAAACTTAAATACATCACCACGAATAGGCAGACATTTGTCTGTTTGTACTTCTTTCATTATTTTGCAGATAAAAGAATGGTGAGCCGGGTCTTTTTCGACACTGATCACACGGTCACATCCCCGTGATACCAGTTCGATACTGATACTGCCGGTACCTGCAAACAGATCGAGTGCAGTGACTCCTTCTTCGAAATCGATATAGTTATTAAGTACATTGAACAGATTCTCTTTAGCAAAATCTGTTGTAGGACGTGCTTTGAATGTACGTGGTACATCAAATCTTCTTCGTTTATAAATACCGCTGATTACTCGCATGTTAATAAGGCTTGCATATCAATATTATTGGCAGGATTCATGATGAATACCTGCATGATGAATTTTTTCAATTCGTTCATCAATGTTTCTTTATCTGACAGTGTCCCGGTCAGATGCAGTTCATCCCGTTCCTGATTGAACTCGAGCAGTTTCCATACATACAATAAATAGTAAATACGGTCTTCAGTTTGCATGCATTCGAAGGAGTTGGCCAACAAGAGCTGTCCCCGTTCGAAACAGTAAATGTCAATAGCATCTTTGCGTACTGAAGCATACATTTTCTTACTATTTCCGAGTCTGCTTTTTATGGAAAAATACTCTATAAGTGGGGTAGACTGAGAATAGAAACGGGCTTCGGGATATTGTTCGTTCAGGAAAGCATAGGTGCTTTTGTCTATGCCGAAGATTACGACTACGTTATTCTTCTTCAGAATATTGTAAATCACTGTTTCGTTCTCCCGTTTCTGATGATTGTGATAAAATAAAAGCTCTGCCTGCTCTTCTTCAAACAGTTCCAGTGGTATCATGGTAAAACGCTTGTTTGCCATCATGATATTTACCCGTTTGTAAGAGTAGCTTAAAAAGTCCGATTCGTGGAAAACGTTTTTAAGATTGGCTGTCAGAGACAGAGAGGTGTCTACCTCTTTTTCGAACAGCGACTGTGAATTGTCGTGAATCGGATTGTAGATAGAAAAAGAAAATCCATCCGTACTAAGACGGATGGATAAAGTATATTGTTTTGATTTTGTAAAATCAATCATTATTCCCAGTTACCAGCACCGTTGTTAGGATTGTCAATAGAACCTACCATCAAACCGGAGTATCTGCCCAGTTTTTCGTTCAGGTCTTTCAGATTGATAATTTCTTGTTTGTCAAGTCCGCCCAAGTAAGTTTCATACGGAGCTTTTACTTCGAACAAGAACACAGGAGCACCTGATTTTGCAGTGTCATTTTTAACATTCATTTCAAAAATAGCACCATTTCCGTGAGGAATGTATTTCATTGAATCCGGATTGAAACCTTTTGGGTAAACGGTGTCCATTACGGCTACCCACATGGTGTCACGCTTAAAGTTTTCAAGTCCCCATTTCTTAACTTCATCATATCTGCCTGTCTTCTGAGCTTTGTTGATGATAGCCATTGCTTTCTTTTCAGTCAATCCGTCTTCCAGTTGTTTGTCTGTCAACTGTCCTACTTTCATGACGAAAGGTAATTTTTGATTTTTAACGAAATCGATCAGTGTGTCAAAATGTTCTGTGTACATTCCGTGATGCAACGAACGGTATTCCTGTTGTGCTTTACGGATGTCGATCAAACGGGCAATGACAGCCTGTTCTCTTTCCTTTTTTGCTTTTTCAAAATTGATAGGACCCATAATACTGCTATAGCAAATGTAGATTAATGCAGCAGCACAGAGTACTAATACAATATTAAATACTGTTTTCATGATAAATTATGTTTTTAGTTGTTATATTCGCATCGCAAAAATAGAATAAATAAATTTAAATACGATAGTTCCGGGAACTTTTTTCTCGTACAAAAATGATAAATAACTATTTAGAAAGGCAAATTAAGGAAAATTTTCCTTATCAACCAACTTTTGAGCAGGAAATAGCTGTAAAATCTCTTTCAAAGTTTCTGCTTTCTACACTAGCGGATGAAGTATTTATCCTCAGAGGCTATGCCGGTACCGGTAAAACTTCTTTGGTAGGGGCATTGGTGAAGACGATGGACCAGTTACAGCAAAAGGCTGTATTACTGGCTCCTACTGGTCGTGCTGCAAAAGTTTTCTCAACATATGCCGGTCACCCGGCTTTTACAATTCACAAAAAAATATACAGGCAGCAGTCGTTCTCTAATGAAACCAGTAATTTTTCGATAAATGACAATCTTGCTACAAATACCTTATTTATAGTGGATGAGGCTTCTATGATTTCCAATGAAGGATTGTCTGGCAGCATGTTTGGGACAGGAAGACTGTTGGATGACCTGATACAGTTTGTTTACTCTGGTCAGGGGTGTCGTCTTTTGCTGATGGGAGATACTGCACAGCTTCCTCCGGTAGGTGAAGAGTTGAGTCCGGCACTTTTTGCAGATGCTTTGAAAGGGTATGGACTGGAAGTGCGGGAAGTGGATTTGACACAGGTTGTTCGCCAGATACAGGAATCCGGTATTTTATGGAACGCAACGCAACTGCGTCAGTTGATAGCGGAGGATAATTGCTATTCTTTACCTAAAATAAAGGTTACAGGTTTTCCAGATATAAAAGTGGTGCCGGGTGCAGAATTGATTGATGCAATCACCAGTTGCTATGATCATGACGGTATGGATGAAACGATTGTTATCTGTCGTTCTAATAAACGCGCGAACCTATATAATAACGGAATACGTGCACAGATTCTTTGGCGAGAAGATGAACTGAATACGGGAGATATGCTCATGATAGCCAAAAACAACTATTATTGGACGGAGCAATACAAGGAAATGGACTTCATTGCCAACGGAGAAATAGCAGTGGTACGTCGTGTCCGCCGGACAAGGGAAATATATGGTTTTCGTTTTGCGGAAGTTACTCTCAGATTTCCGGATCAGAATGATTTTGAACTGGATGCTAATCTGTTGCTGGATACATTGCATTCGGATGCTCCCGCATTATCTAAAGAAGATAGTGACAGACTGTTTTATACCATACTTGAAGATTACGCAGATATATCTAATAAGCGGGACCGAATGAAAAAAATGAAAGCAGATCCGCATTATAATGCGTTACAAGTAAAATATGCCTATGCGGTAACTTGTCATAAGGCGCAAGGCGGACAGTGGCAGAATGTTTTTCTTGATCAGGGATATATGACGGATGAATATCTGACTCCGGATTACTTTCGTTGGTTGTATACGGCATTTACTCGTGCCACAAAAACATTATATCTGGTGAATTACCCGAAAGAACAAATTTTATAGACGATTTTTTTGTAAATGGTTGATTCCCAGCTTGAATGTGTGGGGTGTGCTTGTTGTGGAAAAATAAATATGAGATTATATTTATTTTTTTTCAAAAACCTCTAAGTGTTTTTCAAGGTATGGGTTGTTATATAAATGTGAATCGAAAATAATACATAAAATATCGATTCTAATTTTTATATAAAAACTAATGTTTAATCTTAAATTCAAATGTATGAGAATCAATGACTCGTGTAGAGGCTCGAAGATTTTTCGGGCATTGTTGATCTTGATGCTATTTGCCCTTCCGGCACAATCTGCAATAGCACAGTTAACAATTAGGATCTCCAATTCTTCTTTAGGAACTGTGATTAAGCAAATCCAGTCTCAATCTAAGTATCAGTTTTTTTATGATGACAATTTAGCTTCAATGCGTATAGAATCATTGAATGTTAAAGATGTTTCTCTGGTAGAAGTGCTGGATAAGGCTTTGAAGGGGAAAGACATCGTTTACAAAATTGATGACAATGTCGTTTATTTGTCGAAAGCAAACACATCACCTGCGACAAAATCGGCACAGCAACAACTGAAAGTAACAGGTAAGGTGGTGGATGCAAATAACGAACCGCTGATTGGTGTTTCTGTACTGGAAAAAGGAACAACTAATGGTACTATTACAGATTTTGATGGTAATTATACATTAGTCGTTACAGGTTCTAATGCTGTTTTGCAGTTTTCTTATGTCGGGTATCAAACTCAGGAAAAGGCTGTAGCAGGAAAGACTGCTATTAATATTACCTTAAAGGAAGATGCTCAGGTTTTGGAAGAAGTTGTGGTTACGGCTTTGGGTATTAAACGTTCGGAAAAAGCTCTGTCGTACAATGTACAACAGGTTAATGCCGATGCGGTAACTACCAATAAGGATCCTAACTTTATTAACTCATTGAGTGGTAAAGTAGCAGGTGTCAACATCAATGCTTCTTCGTCGGGAGTAGGTGGTGTGTCTAAGGTTGTAATGCGTGGTACAAAATCTATCATGCAGTCTTCCAATGCATTATATGTAGTAGATGGTGTTCCGATGTACTCCAATGCTAATAAAGTGAATGGAACGGAATTTTCTTCTAAAGGAAATACGGAGCCGATTGCCGACATCAACCCGGAAGATATTGAATCAATGTCAGTGTTGACTGGTGCGGCAGCTGCTGCGCTTTACGGTTCTGATGCAGCTAATGGTGCGATTATCATTACTACTAAGAAAGGAAAAGAAGGCCGTGTGAACATTACCGTGAACAGTAATGTTGAGTTTAATTCTCCTCTTGTGATGCCTCGTTTTCAGACTCGTTATGGTACAGGTATTGGTGGAGTAAAAGATGATAACTCCAGTCGTAGCTGGGGGCCTAAACTGACAGAAGCCAGATATTTCGGATATAGTCCTCGTGATGACTATTTTCAGACAGGTGTTATAGGTACGGAAAGTGTGTCTTTCTCTACCGGTTCGGAAAAGAACCAGACTTATGCTTCGGCTGCAGCTGTTAATTCAAAAGGTATTGTTCCTAATAACAAATACGACCGTTATAATTTCAACGTGCGTAATACTACTTCATTCCTCGATGATAAGATGACACTGGATGTAAATGCCAGCTACATTTTGCAGAAAGACCGCAACATGGTGAATCAGGGTACTTACAACAATCCGTTGGTAGGAGCTTACTTGTTCCCTCGCGGCAATGACTGGGAAGATATAAAGATGTACGAACGCTATGACGTTGCACGTAAAATTTATACTCAGTACTGGCCGACAGGCGATGGTAATATGACGATGCAAAATCCTTACTGGGTGAACTACCGTAACTTGCGCGAAAATAAGAAAGACCGTTATATGTTGGGTGCAAGCCTGAATTATCAGATTCTTGACTGGCTGAATGTTTCCGGACGCGTTCGACTGGATAATTCTAATAATGATTATACGGAAAAAGCGTATGCCAGTACAAATACTCAGTTGACAGAATTGTCTGATCGTGGTCTTTATGGTATTTCCAGAAGCTATGAAAAGCAGCTGTATGCAGACTTCCTGGTAAGTGTAAACAAGACTTTCGGTGAGAAATGGTCTTTGCAGGCTAATGTGGGTGGATCGTTTACTGATATGCGATATGATGAAATTGCTGTACGCGGACCTATTGCTGATGATTCAAAAACCTTTGCCGGTGAAAAAGCCGGATTGACAAACGGTTTCTATATTCAGAACCTGAGTACGACTAAAACAAGCAAAATGCAGTCGGGCTGGCGCGAACAGACTCAGTCTATCTATGCATCTGCTGAAGTTGGTTACCAAAGTACTTATTATTTGACTTTGACTGGTCGTAATGACTGGCCTTCACAGTTGGCAGGCCGTAACTCAGTCAATAAATCATTCTTTTATCCTTCAGTGGGTATGTCTGTCGTTCTGTCAGAATTGATGCCAAAATTGAATAAGGATTATTTGTCTTATTGGAAAATACGTGGTTCTTTTGCTTCTGTAGGTACAGCTTTTGAAAGATATATAGCTAATCCTCTTTTCGCATGGAATACCAGTATCGGTCAGTGGAGTAATTTGACTGACTTCCCGGTATACGATTTGAAACCGGAACGTACCAATTCTTTTGAAGTAGGTATGAATATGCGTTTCTTGAAGAACTTCGAACTGGATGTTACTTATTATAACGCAAAGACAATGAATCAGACATTCAATCCTGAGTTGCCGGTAGGTGAATATGCCCGTATCTACATTCAGACGGGTGCCGTTCGCAATCAAGGTCTTGAATTAGCGTTGAACTACAATAATACGTGGAAAGACTTTACATGGAATACAGGAGTTACTTATTCGATGAATAAGAACAAGATTCTGACTTTGGCCGATAATGCCATCAATCCTATCACTCATGAAAAATTCTCTATTTCTTCTTTGAATATGGGTGGTCTGGGTAGTACCCGTTTTATCCTGAAAGAAGGTGGAAGTATGGGTGACATTTATTCCTTGATGGATTTGAAGAGAGATGCCAATGGAGCTGTTTATATCGATGAGAATAACAGTGTTGTAACAGAAAGTCTGGAAGCTAATAATTACATCAAGTTAGGTAGTGTATTGCCGAAAGGAAACTTGGCATGGCGCAACAATTTCAGCTGGAAGAACATCAATGTGGCTTTCTTGGTTTCAGCTCGTCTGGGTGGAGTTGTATTCTCCCGTACACAAGCCGTTCTGGATAACTTCGGAGTATCGGAGGCATCTGCTGCAGCGCGTGACAAAGGCTATGTATCAGTAAACGGAAATGACCGTGTAAATCCGGAAGGCTGGTATTCTGTTGTAGCTGGTGGTACAGCGGTTCCTCAGTATTATATTTATTCGGCTACTAATATTCGTTTGCAAGAAGCCTCTATCGGTTATACTATTCCGAGAAAATGGTTGGGCAATGTGTGTGATATCAAAGTTTCATTGATCGGACGTAATCTTTGGATGATTTACAACAAAGCTCCTTTCGATCCTGAAAGTGTAGCGTCTACTGATAACTTCTATCAGGGAATTGACTACTTTATGATGCCTTCATTGCGTAATATTGGCTTTAATCTGAGCTTTAAATTCTAAATAAATCAAGATAGGTATGAAAAATATAATAAATAAAATAGTATTTGGATCTCTTACCCTTGCACTGTCTTCGTGTATCGGTAACTATGAGAATATCAATTCCAACCCATATGAAGCTCCTGATTTGTCAGCGGATGGATATGCTTTAGGATCGGCTATGAATAACCTGGCAGGTTGTGTGGTATCGCCGGACGTAAATACGGCCCAGTTTACAGACTGCTTGTTGGGTGGACCTTTAGGCGGATATTTTGCTGATTCTAATGCCGGTTTTACAGAAAGCATCTCAAACTTTAATCCGAAAGATGACTGGAGCCGTGTTTTTCTGAAAAGTGATAAGATTATTCCGACATTATACTCTAACCTGACACAAGTGAAGCTTGTATCACAGAATACAAACGACCCGGTGCCATACGCTATTGCACAAGTGATAAAGGTAGCAGCTATGCATCGCGTGACTGATGCTTTTGGTCCGATTCCTTATTCTCAGATAGGTGCGAATGGTGAGATTGCCACCCCTTATGATTCTCAGGAAGTGACTTATGATACATTTTTCGAAGAATTGAATGCGGCTATTGCTACGCTCAATGAGCATCCTAACGAACAGCTCGTTCCTACAGCTGACTATATATACAAGGGTGATGTCAAGAAATGGATCAAGTTTGCCAATTCATTGAAGCTGCGTCTGGCTATCCGTATAGCTTATGCCAACCCGGTGAAAGCTCAGCAGATGGCAGAAGAAGCTGTAAAACCGGCAAACGGAGGTGTCATCGAATCTAATGCAGACAATGCAACATGGAACTACTTCGAGACTTCACAAAATCCTATATATGTAGCTACCCGCTATAATCAGGTGCAGACTTCCGATCATGGTGGAGTTGCCTGTCTGACAGGTGGTGATACACATGCTGCAGCCGATATCATCTGCTATATGAACGGTTACAAGGATAACAGACGTGAAAAGTTCTTCACTAAATCCGAATGGGCAGGATACGACTATGTAGGAATGCGCCGAGGTATTGTGATTCCTGAGTTGAAGACAGTCGGACATAAATATTCCGGTGTGAATATAGCTCCTACATCTCCGCTGTACTGGATGAATGCAGCCGAAGTGGCTTTCTTACGTGCTGAAGGACAAGCTGTTTTCAATTTCAATATGGGTGGTACAGCTGAATCATTCTACAATCAAGGTATCCGTTTGTCTTTTGAACAGTGGGGTGCGGACGGTGCAGAAGATTATCTGAAGGATGATGTCAATAAACCGACTGCCTATACTGATCCGGCAGGAACGAACACCTATCAGAATGCTCTCTCTAATGTTACTATTAAATGGAATGATGGTGCCGGCAAAGAAGAAAAACAAGAACGCATTATCGTGCAGAAATGGATTGCTAACTGGCAATTGGGTAATGAAGCTTGGGCAGATTTCCGTCGTACCGGCTATCCGAAACTGATTCCGGTGAAGGAAAACAAGAGCGGTGGCGTAGTTGATTCAGAGAAGGGTGCACGTCGTATGCCTTATCCGTTGGATGAGTTTGTCAGCAATAAGGCAAATGTAGAATATGCTATTGCCAACTACTTGCACGGTGCCGACAATATGGCTACGGATGTATGGTGGGCTTCTAAAAAATAATATTAAACTTAAAGGAAAGTATATATGAAAAATAACCTGAAATATAGATTGTCTGCTCTGCTGTTTCTGGCATCAGCCCTGACAATGACTTCATGTAGTGATTGGACAGATGTGGAAAGTCTCCAGCTGAATACACCTACATTCGAAGAGCAGAATCCTCAATTGTATGCTGACTATCTGAAGGATTTGAACAGATATAAGTCTGAAGAACATAAGTTCACTTTTGTCTCTTTTGAGAACCCCCAAGGTTCACCCGGCAAACAGGCGGAACGCCTGACAGTTGTACCGGACAGCGTTGATTTTATTTGTCTGAACAATCCGGAAGTAAGCCCTGAAGTTCAGGCAGAAATGGTGAAGATACGTGAGAAAGGCACCCGTACAATTTACAGCATTGATTACTCCAGCATTGAAAATGCATGGAAGGAGAAAGTAAAAGCTGAACCGGAATTGACCGAAGAAGATGCTCTTCAGTATATTGGTGAACGTACCAATGAGATGCTGGCACTTTGTGATAAATATAATTTTGATGGTATTATTGCTGATTATACAGGACGTTCGTTGGTGAGTCTTCCGGAGGCAGCTTTGAAAGAATATAATGGCCGTCAGCAGAAGTTCTTTGGTGAAGTGATGAACTGGCAAAGCAGTCATGATGACAAGACTTTGGTGTTCTACGGAAACGTACAGTATTTGGTGCCGGAGAATATGAGTATGTTGAGCAAGTTTGACTTCATCATGTTGAAAACAGCTGCTTCAACCAATGCTGATGATCTTGCTTTGAAAGCATATTTGGCTATTCAGGCAGGCATAGATGCAGTAGGTGGTACAGAAGGTGGAGTAAGTCCTGTTCCTGTTGATCGCTTTATTGTTTGTGTGGAATTGCCGCAGGCTGATGATAAAGATAAAGTGAAAGGTTACTGGAGTACGGTGGATGAAAAAGGCAACAAGCTTGTAGCAGCTCCGGGAGCAGCTCGGTGGATGGTAGAAGAATCCCCTAATTACACTCGGAAAGGTATCTTTATTATGAATGTCCATAATGATTATTATAACAATACTTATGGATATGTGCGTGAAGTTATTCGTATTATGAATCCAAATAAATAAGAATAGAAATGAAACTCTATAAATATTGTTTTGCGTTTTTGGCTCTTACAACCGTCACAGTGAGTGGGTGTAAGAATGAAGATATCAATGAAGAGCATCATTATGACAATAAACTCTATGTCAGCTCGACTCCTGTTTGTGATGATTTGCTGATTAAGCCTAATATAACAGAGGCTACCCGTGAGATAAGCTATCGTATAGCATCACCGGCAGAACAGGATATTCAGATTAGTTTTGATGCCGCCCCTGCTATGACCGCAGCATACAATCTGATTTATAATGATAATGCGACTGCGCTGGATGCACGTTTTTACAGTATTCCTAATAAAACTGCTACTATTAAAGCGGGAGACGTCTCCAGTGATAATATCGTGATTGACTTTAAAAACACCAATGAATTGGATAAGTCAAAACGATATGTATTACCTGTTACCATTTTAGATGCATCCAATATTGAGGTGCTCGAAAGTGCCCGTACTGCTTATTTCATATTTAAGGGTGCTGCACTTATCAATGTGGTGGCAAATATTAAGGAAATCTATTTCCCGATAAACTGGAAGAGCAGTGTGAGCAGTCTTTCTACTGTGACTATTGAAGCTTTGGTTCGTAGTGAGGACTGGGTTGCAGGCCGTGATAATGCATTGAGTTCTGTTTTCGGTATTGAAGGTAAATTCCTTATACGTGTAGGTGATGCTGACCGACCACGTGACCAGGTTCAGGTAGTAGCTCCCGGAGGAAACTTCCCGGGCCCGAATACCGTTGCGGGTTTGCCTGTTAATGAGTGGGTACACATTGCTGTTGTTTATGATAATACGACAAAAGAGCGAATCTATTATAAGGATGGTGTTGCCGTTTATAAAGACGAAGCTGCTTCAGGCAATATCTCTCTAAGTAGTGGTTGCTATATTGGTCGTGCATGGGATGATACTCGTTGGTTGCCGGGAGATATTTCAGAAGTTCGTGTATGGTCAGTACAAAGAACTGCAGAGCAAATCGCTACCAATCCTTATGAAGTAGATCCTGCCAGTGAAGGGCTGGTTGCTTACTGGAAGTTTAATGAAGGTGCCGGAAATGTAATTACCGATCAGACTGGTCATGGTAATGATATTACAGGTTCGGGTGATCCTACTTGGGTACAAGTGGAGCTTCCTAAGATAAATTAATTGTTGGTTTAACCTTTTATTCAAGAATTCATTATGAATATAAAATATATAACTTCGGGTTTGTTAGCTGCCATGATTGTGAACTGTACTGCATTCTTGACCTCTTGTGCCGATGATCTTGAGGTTGGAAAGAATATTGATGAGTCGGCGTACAGTGGCATTTACGAAAATAATGCGTATCTGCGTGATGGAAAGTCAAATTTAGTATCTAAAGTTGTCGAACTTCACGGTGAGACTTATGCTACTACAGTAAAGATGGGCTTGAGCAAAACCCCTAATACGGCTACATCGGCAAAAGTGAAAATAGATGCTGCTTATTTGGAAACTTACAATAAAGCGCATAATACAGATTTTGAATTGTATCCGCAAGACTTGGTTACGTTTGCCAACGAAGGAGTGCTTACGGTGAATGCAAATGCTAAATCGGCTGAGGTAGATATGACTATCCGGGCAGGAGAAGGTTTGCAGGATGACAAGACTTATGCTATTCCCGTAGCCATCAGCGATCAGAGTAGTGATATTACTATTAAAGATGAAAGTGCGAAACACTGCATCTATCTGGTGAAAGACATGAGAAATGCCGGTGATACTTATAAAGGAGAAGATGCGGTAAAAGGCTACTTATTCTTCGAGGTAAATGATGTTAACCCATTGAATACTCTTTCTTTCCAGTTGGAAAATGGAAAACTTATATGGGATGTTATTGTCTTGTTTGCAGCTAATATCAATTATGATTCTGAAGCTGGACGTCCGCGTGTACAGTGTAATCCGAACGTACAATATTTATTGGATAATAATGAAACTTTTTTGCAGCCTCTTCGTAGACGTGGCGTAAAAGTGCTGTTAGGATTACTTGGTAATCATGATATAACAGGTTTAGCTCAACTTTCAGATCAAGGTGCTAAAGATTTCGCTCGTGAAATTGCTCAATATTGTAAAGCCTATAATTTGGATGGGGTTAATTACGATGATGAATATTCCAATTATCCGGATTTGAATAATCCTTCCCTTACTACTCCAAGTACGGCAGCTGCTGCTCGTTTATGTTATGAAAGTAAATTAGCGATGCCTGATAAGCTGGTAACAGTATTTGCGTATGGTCAAATGTACGGTGTGGCTACTGTCGATGGTGTAGATGCGAGTGAGTGGATTGATATTGTTGTGCCTAATTATGGAAGTAGTGCATATCCGATAGGGAATATGACTAAAAAACAATGTGCAGGTATAGCGATGGAATTTAATTTGGGAGGGGGTAGTAGTTTGACGCCATCAACTGCTCGGAGTCTGATGAACAATGGATATGGTTGGTACATGGGATTTGCTCCGAGTCCTGATAATTACTATAGTATTTTTAGGCGTTTGGATGGGGCCGAAACTCTGTATGGGTCGCCATTAAAAGACCCCACAGTCTTCTACAAGAAGAACGATCCGACTCCATACCAATATCCGGATGATCTTTAAATAAAGTAGAAATTGTATGGCTTCCATAGCGATTAGTAACATAGTCGCTATGGAGAAATAAAACAAATAAAAAACAAGAATATGAAAGCACATTATAAACTCTTTTTATCTCTAGCAATAGGATCATTCGTTACTTTTGCTGGCTGTCAGGATGATGAGGTAGTGGATTTGGTGAAATATCCGGTGAATCAGCCTGCTATAACGATTAATGATGCGGAAGGAGCGTCCAAAGCGACGTTGACTGCTGTTTACAAATCTGATGGTACTTTAGAACTGAACGGTCCTGTAACCAGAACCTATACATTCCATTTTGCTGCATCACCGGAAGATGCCACAGTTACTTTTGATGTTATAAATACTAATATACCAAAGGAAAATGTAGAAATCAGTGATACTAAGGTGGTTCTTCCTGCCGGTTCAACAGATGCATCTGTCACAGTGACCTTGAAGGACGAAGATTTTAGTTTTGCAGCATCCAATTATGATGCGGCAACATACGAGCTCGGTGTGAAAGCCAGTGTGGAAGGTTATAAAATAGGAACGGAGTCGATAGAATCTAAAATTGTGATAGAAAAGGAAGCATATATCGCTTCATGCTCTGTAGTTGGTGAGAACGGAAACACCGTTTCATTCGAGCGAGCTTTCTCTCAAGGGGCGATTGTCAATACTGATCCTATATCTTATGCTTTCAAAATGAAGTTGGATAAACCGGCAAGAAAAGATGTAAAGGTGAAGTTGGCTACTACAGGTTTGGACGAAAAGTTCATGAATAAAATTACTGTTACTCCTGCTGAAATTACTATACCTGCCGGTGAATTAGAGTCAGCAGAGATTACATGGTCTATTACTGACGATTTCTTGCTGACAACAACGGAAGCAGAGTTTCACACTCTTGTTGTAGCTGCATCGGTGGAAAGCGAGGACCCCGTTGTGAAAGTAAATAGCAAAGAGAATATCCTAACCTTTAATGTAGATAAAGTAGTTAGAAACTTCAAATATTTGTCTGCTATTGGTAGTAATTGGGTTGAATTGTCGAAAGATGGTTGGGGAGCAGAAATACCTTCCGGTGTCTCTGGTAGCGCTAGTTATTTGATTGATGGTAATGGAGGTAGTTACGGATCAGATGTATATAGTTCGAATCCATTCTGGTTTGTTATCGATATGAAGTCTCCACAGACTTTCTTAGCTTTAGGTATGGATTATTATTATACGTATGCTGCCAAGAAAGTACGTATTTCAACTTCTTTGGATAATGAAACATGGACTTCGCAGGGAGTACTGGAAGCTCCTCGTGCAGGTAATCATTATTTCGAATTCTTCTCGTCTATAACTGCTCGTTATGTCAAAGTTGAATTATTAGCAGGCTTTAGTTCATACATTGATGTCACTGAGGTATATATATACAACGCTCAGTAAAATTGAGTCATTAGTAAATTAGTTAATTTTAGAGCCGGACATTTCATTCTGAAAGCCCGGCTCTTTTTTCTTTTACCTATAATGTCTGCCTCTCTCTCTTCCTAAGGGGAGTCTTGTGCCAACGGCTTGGCACAGTCGTGCCACTACGTTGGCATTGTTGTGCCAACAGCTTGGCACGGTTGTGCCACCAAGGTGGCATTGTTGTGTCATCGTAGTGTGATGGTTGTGTCTCCTTATGATAACAGTTGTGCCGTTTCGGAGTACTGCCGGTCACCAGTCGTAATCCTCAACGTATACGTCAAAGTCCTGTGGATGAGTAACTCCGCAATTCTTGAGAATGGTCAATATTCTTTGTTGTTCGGAGGGGGTAAGGAGACGTTCACCTTTGCGGACCCGGTAGTAGGTTCTCCGGCCAAAAAAACTCATTAGATGTGATATGACAGCTTGCATTTGTTTGTATGGCAGGGCTTCTAATATTTTGATGAATCCTTTTGCATAACGCACTTTGGTGTTAGAACGATAGTAAGGGCAATCTCCTTGTAGAGCGGCGAGATGTTTGGGGCTGAGGATATCCCAATATTCAATCTTTTCCGGCACGCTTTGTTCTGTAAGTTGTCTTAAACATGTGTTTGCTTTCGAACATTTCCGGTTGAGGCACATAGCGTACTGATAAGGGACTTTTGTAAAGTCAATTTCTTCTTTCATGATTATAGTTGTTTGTCCTGCAAAAGTAGTGAATAGAAATCGAAAAATAGCCTGAAAGCAAATTACTTTACTTTCAGGCTATCGTTTTTATCATTATCCGGATAAAGTCGTTCAGAAGAAGAGAGAAAACCATCATCCGGAGGAAGAAAGACTTCGTATAGATGTGGATGATTACTCCTTAGAAAAAGAGTAGGGCATATCCTCTTCTTTCGTTCCCCTGTTCAAATTCGGTTGATTGCTCATTTTTACCTCAATGGTGCCTCCCTTGAACAAATCTCCGTGTCGTAAATAGTTCTTGGTGTGATCAGCCCCATTGAAGCTCATAGAGTCAATATAAAAATTCTCCTTGCTGTTATTAGGCGCATTAATAACCAGACTGTTGCCATTCTCGAAGTGAAGCGTAGCCTTTTTGAATAAAGGAGCTCCCATCACATATTCGTCTGTTCCCGGGCAAACGGGATAAAAACCTAGAGCAGAGAACACATACCAGGCAGAAGTCTGTCCGTTGTCTTCGTCTCCACAGTAGCCGTCGGGTCCGGGAGTATACATTCTGTCCATCACCTGACGGAGCCAGTATTGGGCTTTCCACGGTTGTCCAGCATAGTCGTACAGATAAATCATGTGCTGAATCGGTTGATTGCCATGCGCATAGTTACCCATGTTCATTACTGTCATTTCACGAATTTCGTGGATTACCTGTCCATAATAGCTGTCATCGAAGATAGGTGGTACGGCAAATACAGAGTCCATCATAGTGACAAACATTTCTTTTCCACCCATTAAGTCTATCAGCCCTTGAGGATCGTGGAAAACGGACCAGGTATAATGCCAGCTATTTCCTTCCGTGAAGGCATCTCCCCATTTCAGAGGCGAGAAAGGAGACTGGAACGTGCCGTCTTCGTTGCGTCCACGCATTAGCTTGGATTCTTTATCGAAGAGATTCTTGTAATTCATGGCACGTTTGGCAAACAGATTGATTTCTTTCTTCGGGCGTTTCAACTCCTTTGCCAACTGGTAGATGCACCAGTCGTCGTATGCATACTCCAGCGTACGGGCAGCGTTCTCGTTGATTTTTACATCGTAGGGTACATATCCCAGCTTATTATAGTATTCGTATCCCAAACGTCCGGTAGAAGAGACTTCCGGATGCACGTTCTCTGTTCCGTGAATCAGCCCTTCATATAGCGTCTTGATATCATCTACTTTCACTCCCTTCATATAAGCATCTACCAGAATAGAGGCAGAATTGTTCCCTACCATGCAACCTCTGTGTCCCGGACTTGCCCATTCGGGGAAGAAACCGCTTTCTTTATAAGTATTGATAAGTCCCTCCTGCATCTCCTTGTTGACCGACGGATACATCAGGTTCAACAGCGGGAAGAGGCAGCGGAATGTATCCCAAAAACCGGTATCGGTAAACATATATCCCGGGAGTACTTGTCCGTTGTACGGGCTGTAGTGGACAGGCTGACCGTTCGCGTCCAGTTCATAGAATTTGCGCGGGAAAAGCAGCGAGCGATACAGGCAAGAATAGAATGTGCGATACTGATCCAGATTGCCGCCTTCTACTTCTATTTTACCCAGCACCTGATTCCATGCATCTTTTCCTTTTTGGGCGAGTTGCTCCAGGTTGTCTTTGCCTAATTCGTTCATATTGGCGGCAGCCTGTTCAAAACTGATGAACGAAGAGGCGATGCGTGCATGCACCTGTTCTCCTTTTCGGGTTTTGAATCCGATGATGGCTCCGGCATGATTGGTAGTCTGTTCTGCCGCATTCTCTTGCAGATTTCCATTCTCTACTGTTGCTTTATAGGTAAACGGCTTGTCGAACTCAATGATAAAATAGTTCTTGAAGTTTTCGGGAACGCCGCCGCTGTTACGGGTCGTGTAGCCGATAATCTTGTTTTCTTCGGGAATAATCTTGATGTAAGAACCTTTGTCGAAAGCATCTACAACAACATAAGAGTGATCATTCTCCGGAAATGTGAAACGGAAAAGTACGGCACGTTCCGTAGGTGTCATTTCGGTGACTATATCGTGTTCTGCCAGATATACTTTGTAGTAATAAGGGGTTGCAACTTCTCCTTTGTGTGCAAACCAGCTTGCGCGTTTTTCTTCGTCAAACACCGGCTTGCCTACTATCGGCATAATGGAGAACTGGCCATAATCGTTGATCCACGGACTGGGTTGATGTGTCTGCTTGAAGCTGCGTATCTTATTGGCAGTATAGGTATATTGCCAGCCATCACCCATCTTTCCGGTCTGCGGAGTCCAGAAGTTCATTCCCCAGGGGCGGGCAATAGCCGGATAGGTATTACCTGTTGATAACTCAAAAGTAGACTGAGAGCCCATCAGCGGATTGACATACTGTGTCCAGTCTTTTGCTTTGGCTAAGAGTGTACAACTGAGTATACATGCTGCTAATAATAGTTTTTTCATGGTATTTGTTTTAATGATTGGCTGCTGATAACTACTTGCTGACTCCCCATTTTGTCGGTCGGTCAGTCATCTTGATTTCCATCACTCCACCTGCTGTAATATCCTGATGATTGAAGAAAGGTGTATCCAGCGGCTTGCCGTTCAACAGAACGCTTTCAATATATTTATGGGTCTTTGCATTGTTCTTTACTACAATGCTGAACGTCTTTTCTCCCGGCAGATTGATGACGGCCTTGTCGAAGGCCGGACGTCCGATAGAATATACCGGTTTGCCCGGGCATACCTGATAGAATCCCATAGAGTTGAGTATATACCATGCAGACATTTGCCCGCAATCCTCATTGCCGGAAAGTCCGTCTACGCTATTTGCATATTGGCTTTTGTACACGCTGTCTACCAGTTCCTGCGTTCTCCACGGGCGATTCACGTAGTTATATAAATGGATGACGTGATGACTCGGCTCATTGCCGTGCGCATATTGGCCGATGAGCCCGCTGATATCTGCCGAAGTCGTTTCGCCTTCGAGGCTTGACTCTACCGTGAACAGAGAGTCCAGCTTTCCAACAAAGGCATCTTCACCTCCCATCAGGTTGACAAGTCCGTCCACATCATGAGGAACAAACCATGTCCATTGCCAGGCAGTTCCTTCGCAATAGTCATCACTCCGGTGAGTGGAGGCACGCGGATTGAACGGAGTGCGCCATTCACCTTTTGAATCCAATCCACGCATGAAGCGAGTCGATTTGTCGAAATAGAATTCGTAAGCTTTGGCAAAGCGTTCATATTTGGCTTTATTCTCGAAATCATTCATTGCCTCGGCAAAGATGGAGATGCACCAGTCGTCGTAAGCATATTCCAGTGCTTTGGCTACGGACTCGTTTTCACGGTCGCAAGGAATGTAACCGATTGCATTCTTGTAATACTTCGCTTTGGGCATCAGATGAGGCAATACCAGATCGGGGCATTTGATGCCTGTGGTGTCATATTCGGCTGCCCTCAGACTGGCTTTGTATGCTTCGGGAGCATCAAAGTTGCGATAACCTTTCATATAGGCATCCACTATGACCGGGACTGCATGATATCCGATCATAGTTCCTGTGTAGTTGGAAGCTAAATCCCACATCGGATATATCCCGCCTTCCTGATGTTTCTTTATCAGTGAATTGATGAACTGATTATTCAGATTCGGGTCAATGATGGTCATCAACGGGTGCAGTGCGCGGAAAGTATCCCACAAAGAGAAGGTAGTATACAGAGGATTGATGGTATCACCCTGATGTACTTCAAGGTCCATGCCGAGATAACGTCCGTCTGCATCCATAAACAGATTCGGGCTGATGGCCGTATGATACAGAGCGGTGTAGAATATTGTTTTATCTTCTTTGTCGGAAGTGGTGATGTCTATTTTAGACAGATAATTGTTCCAGGCAGTACGGGCGTCTTTGCGTACCTTGTCGAAGTCCCATTCGGGTATTTCGGATTCTACATTCTTGCGCGCACCGGCAATATCGACAGCGGATACTCCGACTTTAACCAATACTTCTTCCCCTTTTTTCGTATTGAAGTGCAGCAATGCTTTGCATACAGGCAGACGTTTGCCGTTGTCCATTGTGACGGAGTCGGTGATGAGGGTATATGCAAAGGGCTTGGAGAACTTGGCGTAGAAATTAATGTACTGGTCGAAAGCCCAATAAGTTGTCTTCTTGTGTCCGCAAATCTCAGTGTCGCTGATCACTTCGATTTCCATCTCGTAGTTTGTTTGCCGTTGCAGGCTGTAATCCAGATCGATGATAAATCCGGATTCGGCACTTTCGGGAAAAGTGTAGCGGTGGATGGCGCCGCGTTGCGTAGCAGTGATCTCCGCCTTTACCTGATAGGTGTCAAGGAAAACGGAGTAATATCCGGGTTCCGCTGTCTCATTCTCGTGAGAAAAGCCGGAGGCGTAGGCAAGTTTCTGACTTTCCGGATCGGTCGTCAGATACTGCGGATTGCCGACAGTCGGCATCAGTAGTACGTCTCCGTAGTCACAGCAGCCGGTGCCGCTGACGTGAGTGTGCGAAAATCCGTTGATCGTGTTGTCGTCGTAATAATAACCGGAGCAAGCATCCCAGCCATCAATCCGGGTGTCCGGACTCGGCTGGATCATACCATGCGGAACTACGGCTCCCGGAAAAGTATGTCCGTGTCCGCCGGTGCCTATGAAGGGATTGACATAAGCACTATAATCTTTTACACTGGGGGATTCTGTGCAGGAGTTGAGCATTATAAATCCTCCGAAACATCCTATCAGAAGTGTTCTTAATTTCATGGTATTAATTAATTTAAGTTTGGCAGGACTCATTTCTTATCAGAAGAGATAAAGATATTGTTTCCTACGATTTTATATTCAATGGGTATAGAATTCTGCAAGGATTTCAACACCGATTCAATGGTTGCCTTCTTCTTCAATACACCGGAATAGGTTTTGTCCGACCGGATATCGGGAGATAGAATGATTTTCACGTCATAAAAACGCTCCAGTGCCTTGGTGATGGTAAAGATATTTGCTTTGTTGAATGGTATCAGATTGTCACGCCATACAGCATCCAGTTTTGCGTCGACTTGCTTCACAGTCAGCCGTCCGCTGTTTCTGTTCAGTTCGGCGCGTTGACCGGGTGCGAGAACGATTTGTCCTTCGTCCTTGTTGCCTTTCACTTCAATTTCTCCCTCGATCAATGTCGCTTCTGCTATCCGGCAACGTTTGTCGCACTTGAAGTTGAAAGTGGTTCCCAATACACGTACGCGCATGGCATCGCTTTCTACCGTGAATGGCTTATGGCGGTTCTTGGTTACTTCGAAATAGGCTTCTCCGTCCAGATATACATTACGTTCTTTTTCGGAGAACTCGCGCGGGTACTTCAAAGTGGCGGCATTGTTCAGCCAGACTTTGGTTCCGTCCGGTAAGACAACTTCTTTCACGATACCTTCATTGGCAACGGCCACGAGCATCTGATGTTCTGTCTGGTTGTAGAACCAGTATCCGGCTCCTCCGCCCATTAATAAAGCAACAACGATAATGGCTGCATATTTCATCCAACGATGCATATACAGCACTTTGTCTTTCTTCTTTTTCTCTTGCTCCAGTTTTCTATAAAGCCTTTTTTCCGCATTAGCCATTCTTTGTTCGTCGGCATAAGTATCGAACTTGCCCAAATGGAACACTTCTTCCATGCGGAACAACTGGCAGGCGTTCTCTTCTGATTCATTCATCCAGGCATTTACCTCGATCAACTCCTCCTGCGAGCACTTTCCTGTCAGATATTTGTCTATTATTTCTTCGCTCAGATTTCTCATTTTCTTTTCCTTCATATAAGTAATACAACTGAACCCCCAAAAACACTTAACTTTATTCCAATAAAAATAAGAGGAGAATGAACCAAAGATGTCCGAGACGATTCCGCAGGAACTTTAATGCTTTATACATATGTGCCTCTACCGTGCGAAGTGAAACTCCCAATATGTCGGCTATCTCCTTGTTTTTCATATCATGCAGATAGCTGAGTTTGAAAACTTCTTTGCACTTGTCCGGCAACTCATTGATCGCATCGTGAATCTCTTTCCTCAATTCCCGGTCTTCGATTTTGCGAATCACTTCGTTATTGTCCGGCTGATAAAACTCAGCACGCCTTTGATTAATCTCTTCCATGGCAGCGCAATAGCCATCTTCCACATTACGATGTTTCAATACGTTAAGGGCACGTGTATAGACAGCACGATAGAGGAAAGCCTGAATCTGCTCTCCTATCTCTATGCTGTCTTTTCGTTTCCAAAGCTCTACAAACACATCCTGTACCACATCCTCCGCCTCTTCTTCTCCTACCAGTCGGGTGGCGTAGAATATCAGGCTGGGGTAGTACCTGCGGAATAGAGCTTTGTAGGTTAAGTCAAAGTTTTCATTCATTCTTTCGGTAGATTAGTTTAGGAGCGAGTCTTACTCATTTCAAATTCGACAGTAGCTCCGTTCATAATCTGTTCATGAGTAAGGTAGGTCTTATCGTACGGCTGACCGTCTACTTTGATCGATTGAATGTAGATGTTCTCCTTGCTCACTTTGGGAGCAAGCACTGTAAATGTCTTTCCGTTTGCCAGATGCAGTTTCATTTCCGGGAATAGGGGAGTACCGATTTCGTACTTTCCGCTGACCGGATTGACAGGATAGAATCCCATTGCGCTGAACACATACCAGGCGGACATTTGTCCGCAATCTTCGTTTCCGCAAAGGCCGGCAGGCTCATTCTTGTAAAGTTCGTTCATCACTTTGGCGATGTATTCCTGTGTACGGTTCTGATGTCCTATGGCATTGAAAAGATAGATGACATGATGGCTGGGCTCATTGCCGTGAGCATACTGTCCGATCATTCCCGTGCTAAATATCGGAAGTTCGTCGTCCTCTGCCGGATGATAAGTAAACATACTGTCCAACTTCTCTGCAAAGCGGTTTTTACCTCCTACGAGCTCAATCAAGCCGTCTACGTCATGTTGTACGGACCAGAAATATTGCCAACCGTTACTTTCGCAGATATGCGGAGTGTATTCGTCGGCTTTGAAGTCTTTGATAAAGTTTCCTTTGTCATCACGAGGTTGCATGAACGAAGTCGCGGGGTTGTAAACGTTTTTGTAGTTCTGCGAGCGTTTGTAGAATTCGTCGGCTATCTCTTTTTTACCCATCTTATTGGCCATTTCAGCGATGCAGTAATCGTCAAATGCATATTCCAGAGTTTTGGACAGTGACCAGTTCTCTGCATTGTAATGATCGGTCACATTGTAAGGAATGTATCCCAGCTTTTTGTAAAGGCCGATTCCCCGGTAATTATCCAGATTGGCTGTTGCCACGCAAGCTGCCAATGCCTTATCTGCGTCAAAATCACCTATCCCTTTCAGGTAAGCGTCAACGATGACAGGGACAGCGTGGTAACCAATCATCATGTCTGTTTCGCTGCCGTAGAAGTTCCATACGGGCAGGCGTCCGTTCTGCTCAAAGAAGGCAATGAAGGATTTTACCATGTCATTGACACGTTCCGGTTCTGTATAAGTGAAAAGAGGATGGGCGGCACGATAAGTATCCCAAAGAGAGAAAGTACTGTAATTTACCCAACCATCGCTTTGGTGTACCTTTTTGTCGGGACCGTAATAGGCTCCGTCTACGTCGCTGTAGATGGTCGGTGCAATCATAGAGTGGTAGAGGGCGGTGTAGAAATTTACTTTGTCGTTTTCGTTATCACCTTTTACTGTAATCTTACCGAGTTGGCGGTTCCAGTTGGCTTTAGTCTCTGCCAGATATTTGTCGAAGTCATTTTCGGGTACTTCAGCTTGTAAGTTTTTGGCCGCCCCCTCCATACTGACACCGGAGATGGCTGTGTTGACCAGAATTTGTTCTCCTTCTTCTGTCTTGAAGTCAAAACGGGCGATGGTGGCTGTACCGATGCGTTTATTCTCCTTGATAATGGCGGTTGTATCCAGAGCGAACTTATCAAAAGGTTTGGAGAAACGGGTGCGGAAATAGATTCGCTGGTCGCGTGCCCAACCGTCGGAATAACGGTATCCCTGAATAGTGACGGAGTCGACTACTTCAATATGGGAATCGTTCGTGAAGTCCCAGTTCATCGCTTTCTTCAGATTCAGGAGAATGGCTGCTTCAGCCTTAGGGAAGGTGTAGCGTTGAATGCCGCAACGCTCGGTTGCAGTCAGTTCTACATTGATATTATAGTCTTTCAGGCGTACCTGATAATAGCCTGCATAGGCACTTTCGTCATCGTGTGAGAATTTGGAGTAGATGCCTAGCGGTGCTTCCGCCTCTTTATAGGGGAGTGTGACCGGCATGAAAGAAATATCATACAAGTCTCCGGCACCTGTTCCGGAAAGGTGTGTGTGACTGAATCCGGCGATTGTGCTGTCCGGATAGAAATATCCGGAGATGCGGTCCCATCCCGGAAGTCCGTTATCCGGGCTAAGCTGTACCATGCCAAAGGGGGCTTGTGCGCCGGGATACGTGTTTCCTGTAAAATCGGTGCCAATAAAAGGATTTACATACGATGTGTAATCAATTTCAGCTTGTGTCTGTTTGGTGTTGCAGGATGCAAAAATACAAACGATTAGAAGTAGGTAAATAGGTGTTTTCATCGGTCTACGGGTATTGGTGATTACTTATTTTATTATTTGAAGGATAAGAAAAATAATTAATCTGTTTACAAAGGTAAGAAATATTCGTGATAATTGGACTTATATCACAAATATTTTTGGTGGGGAATGGATGGGGTGTGGACGGCTTTGCAATTCCCCGGTTCCGAAGGGTGTCTTCATCGGTAGCGAGGGGTGTCCTCATCGGTAGCGAGGGGTGTCCTCATCGGTAGCGAGGGGTGTCCTCATCGGTGGCGGACGATATCTTCATCGGTGGCAAAAGTACAGGTAAAGGTGACGTGTCAGGAAAAAAGGATGGAGGGGCAGTCCGAACCCCCGGTTTGAGCTCCATACTGTACGGAAATGAATTAAATTATAAATTAAGGATTAGGCACGGATTACACGGATTTCACGGTTTTAGTGCTATGATTAATTACGTAAAACAACCGTGTTCATCCGTGTAATCCGTGCCTAAATATATTCTTTTCTGTACAGAAAGAAACAAACTGAAAGCAACCGGGGGCGGATCGATCCGGATGATTACTATAATCATATTACTAAGGCACGGATGACGCAGATAATACGGTTCTTTTGTATTTAAAACCGTGTCATCCGTGTCATCCGTGCCTCAATAAGTGCATAAAAGAGTATTGTCTTCCTTCTTTTATGCTTGATCTCTATTTGTCTACAGATTAAATCCCTGCAAGTTCCAGTACTTTTTCAATAGCGGCACTCAGGTTGTCTGCATTCTTGCCTCCGGCAGTAGCGAAATGAGGTTGACCGCCTCCACCGCCTTGAATCAGTTTGGCTGCTTCTTTCACCAGGTTACCAGCTTTCAACCCGCCGGCTACGAGATTGTCGCTAAGCATTACTGTCAGCATTGGTTTGTCGTGGTCTATGCTTCCGGCTACGAAGAATAAGTTTTCTGTGATTTCGCCACGAAGCTGGAAAGCGATGTTCTTTACCATTTCTGCCGGTAGCGGAGCGCAGAATTTGATGACATTGATGCCATGTATTTCCTGCATATTCTTCAGCAGTCTTGCTTTCAGGGCGACTTCTTTTTCTTTCATGAAGTCTTCTACCTGCTTCTTCAATCCTGCGTTTTCGTCGAGGTATTTGCGGATGGCAACACTCAGATCCGGTGCGTTGTTGAAGAGCGCTTTCAGGTCATTCAGTGTATCTTGAATAGTGTCCAGCATTTCTTCTACACGTGCTCCTGTGTAAGCTTCGATACGACGTACACCGGCAGCAACAGAACTTTCGGATACGATCTTGATCATACCGATATTTCCGGTTGCGGCTACGTGGATACCTCCACAGAACTCGATAGAAGAACCGAACTGAATCACACGTACCCTTTCTCCGTACTTTTCGCCGAAGAGAGCGATAGCTCCCAGTTCTTTGGCTTCTTCGATAGGAATATTGCGGTATTCTTTCAAAGGAATGTTAGCGCGGATCTTGGCATTAACCAGATGTTCTACCTTGCGGATTTCTTCGTCTGTCACTTTCTGGAAGTGAGAGAAGTCGAAACGCAGTGAGTCGGGTGTTACCAATGAACCTTTCTGTTCGATGTGCTCGCCCAGTACTTCACGCAAGGCTGAATCCAGTAAGTGAGTAGCCGAGTGATTGGCTGCGCAGGCAGCACGTCTGTCGGTGTCTACACAAGCCATCATCGGAGCTTCCGGATGTTCCGGCAATTTTTTGGTAATATGAATCGGAAGATTATTCTCTTTCTTGGTGTCGATTACTTCGATAGTCTCGAATTCGCTGACCAGCACACCGGTATCACCTATCTGACCACCACTTTCTGCATAGAACGGAGTGTAGTCCAGTACAATCTGATACAAAGTCTGGTTTTTCTGTTTGATCTGACGGTAACGAAGAATAGAAGCTTCGTACTCAGTGTAGTCATATCCGACAAATTCGGTTGTTCCTTCTCTCAGAGTTACCCAGTCACCCGTCTCAACGGCGGCGGCGTTACGGGCACGCTGTTTCTGCTGTTGCATTTCTTCATTGAACTCTTCGAGGTTGACAGTCATTCCGTTTTCACGAAGAATCAGTTCGGTCAAATCCAAGGGGAAACCGAAAGTATCATATAAGGTAAAGGCGTCTTTACCGCTGATTTCAGTTTTTCCGGCGGCTTTGGTATCTTCCATGGTCTTATCCAGCAGGCGGATACCTGTTTCGAGCGTACGAAGGAATGCTTCTTCTTCTTCTTTGATTACTTTTTCAATCAGACCTTTCTGTGCGATCAGTTCCGGATAAGCGTCTCCCATGTTGTCTATCAACACCGGAAGCAGCTTGTACATGAATGATTGCTTCTGTCCGAGGAAAGTATATCCGTAACGAACGGCACGACGGAGGATACGGCGGATGACATAACCGGCTTTGGCATTGGAAGGTAACTGACCGTCTGTGATAGAGAAGGCAATCGTACGGATGTGGTCAGCAATCACGCGCATGGCGATGTCCTGCTGTTTGTCTTTTCCGTATTCTGTGCCTGCTATCGCTGCAATAGCTTTCAGCATCGGTTGGAATACATCCGTATCATAGTTGGATGTTTTACCTTGCAGAGCCATACAGAGGCGTTCGAATCCCATACCTGTATCGATTACCTTTGCAGGAAGTGGTTCGAGGCTGCCGTCAGCTTTGCGGTTATATTGCATGAACACGAGGTTCCATATTTCAATCACTTGAGGATGATCGTGGTTGACTAGGTCGCGACCGGAGATTTTAGCGCGTTCTTCTGCCGGGCGAAGGTCGATGTGGATTTCCGAACAAGGTCCGCAAGGTCCTGTATCACCCATTTCCCAGAAGTTGTCATGTTTGTTGCCGTTGATAATATGATCTTTCGGCAGGAACTGTTCCCAGTAAGAAGCAGCTTCGTCGTCACGGCTCAAGCCTTCTTCAGGACTTCCTTCGAATACAGTGGCGTACAGATGTTCCGGATTCAGTTTCAATACTTCTACCAGATATTCCCATGCCCAGTTGATAGCTTCTTTTTTGAAGTAATCACCGAATGACCAGTTGCCAAGCATTTCGAACATCGTGTGGTGGTACGTGTCATGTCCCACTTCTTCCAGGTCATTATGTTTTCCGCTTACACGCAGACACTTCTGAGAGTCCGCGACTCTTGTGTATTTCGCCGGGTGGTTACCCAAAATGATATCTTTAAACTGGTTCATCCCTGCGTTGGTAAACATCAGGGTAGGGTCATCTTTTATCACCATCGGAGCCGAGGGAACGATGTGGTGTCCTTTCGACTCAAAGAAATTCTTGAAAGAATCTCTGATCTCTTTTGCAGTCAACATATTCTTCTATATATCTATTGTTGAGGTTAATATTCTCAAAAAACTGTGCAAAGATAGCTTGTTTTTATTACTTTTGCCGTATTAACAAGCGAAATATTTCCAAAAAGATGCGCAAAGTTTACTACATCTACAATCCAAGGACGCAGACTTATGATCGAATTTACCCTACCGTACGGCAACGTGCGCTTAGCATTCTGCGCCAGCTTTTTATCGGTATGGGACTTGGAGCAGGGTGCTTCATCATTTTACTTTTGGTGTTCGGATCGCCTTCGGAGAAGGAGTTGCGAATCGAAAACAGTCGTCTTTTGGCACAATATAACGTACTTTCCCGCCGTCTGGATGATGCGATGGGGGTGCTTCAGGATATTCAGCAGCGTGATGATAACCTGTATCGGGTGATTCTGCAGGCTGATCCTGTTTCACCGGCTATCCGTCAGGCTGGTTTTGGAGGCACAAACCGTTATGAAGAACTGATGGATCTGGCAAACTCCAAGCTGGTCGTAAATACGACTCAAAAGCTGGATGTATTATCGAAACAAATTTATATCCAGTCCAAGTCTTTTGACGATGTGATAGATATGTGCAAGAACCATGATGAAATGTTGAAGTGTATTCCCGCTATTCAGCCTATTTCCAATAAAGACCTTCGTAAGACTGCTTCCGGATACGGGACACGTATTGATCCGATATATGGCACCACAAAATTCCATTCGGGAATGGATTTCTCCGCTCATCCGGGGACAGATGTTTATGCGACCGGAGACGGGACGGTGGTGAAAGTGGGATGGGAAACAGGATATGGCAATACAATTGAGATCGACCATGGTTTCGGTTATCTGACTCGTTACGCTCACTTGCAAGGCTACAATACGAAAGTCGGGAAAAAAGTGGTGCGTGGTGAAGTGATCGGAAAGGTGGGAAGTACAGGAAAGAGTACGGGTCCTCATCTTCACTATGAGGTGCATGTGAAAGGAAAGGTTGTGAATCCTGTTAACTATTATTTCATGGATTTGAGTGCGGAAGATTATGAGAAGATGATCCAGTTAGCTGCCAACCATGGTAAGGTGTTCGATTAATCTCTTAAAACAACGGTTTCTATGCTAAATACAGACAAAGAGCTAAAATTATACTACTCCATAGCCGAAGTGGCTGAGATGTTTGGAGTCAATGCTTCCTTGCTTCGTTTTTGGGAGAAGGAGTTTCCTCAGATTTCTCCCAGAACCACAGGAAGGGGAATACGTCAGTATCGTAAAGAGGATGTGGAGACAATTGGCCTGATCTATCATTTGGTGAAGGAGAAAGGTATGACACTTCCCGGTGCCCGTCAGCGTTTGAAGGATAATAAGGAGGCTACGGTCCGCAATTACGAGATTGTGAATCGGTTGAAAGGTATTAAGGAAGAGCTTCTGGCTATCAAGAAAGAACTGGACGGACGAGATTAAGTCTCAGGGAAGAGTAGATATAAATGAAGAATGATGAATGAAGAATTACTTTGCAGCGTGATAGCGCAGCCAATTCTTCATTCATCATTCTTCATTTATAACCTAAGCGTTGGTGATGTTTGGGTGGATTTATTCTTCTACTCGGTTCACCTGTTTGATATTTTGAATCTTCTTCAGGTTATTGCAGATTGTTTTTACATCTTCCACATCATGTACCCACAACTGGATTTTTCCTTCGAATATCCCGTCGTTTGTTTCAATGGCAAGTTTACGGATATTTACGTTAAGTTGTCTGGAGATGACTTGAGTCACTTCGTTCAGAAGTCCCATACTGTCTATACCTCTTAAATAGATATATACGAGGAAAGAAAGTTCTTTGTGAGTATCCCATTCGGTCGCTAATATGCGGTTGCCATAGCTGCTTTTCAGCTTCGCGGCAACAGGACACTGGCGTTTATGAATGATAATCCGGTCGTTCTCATCAACGTACCCCAAAACATCATCACCGGGAATCGGGTGACAACATTCAGCCATGATGTATTTCTTTTGCAGACTTTCTTCTGTCAGTCTAAGAATCTCTTTCGGATTGATCTTTTCTTTTTCCTGAGGTTCTTTCTCTTCCGTTTTCTCCTTGTTGCTGTTCCCGAAGGAGAAAGTAAGGTATTTTTTCCAGTTGCTGGTTTGTTTTTCTCTTAGTTCGTTCTTGTCCGTTTCTCCCAGAATGATGGCTTTGCTGCCGATAGCAGCCAATAATTCTTCTTCGTTCTTGAAGTTGTGTAATTTACGCAATTTCTCGACGACAGCCTCTTCCGGACGTATTTCTTCTTTTTTCAGAAACTCACTGAGCAACTCTTCACCAATTTTTTGGTTCGCCTTACGTTCTTTACGAAGAATCGCTGCAATCTTGGCACGGGCACGGGCGGTCGTAGCGAATACTTCCCATTGTGGTTGTACACGTTGCGATTTGGAGGTTAGTATTTCAACCTGGTCGCCGCTTTGTAGTTTATGGCTTAGTGGTACCAGCTTATGATTGACTTTGGCACCGATACAATGACTGCCGATATCTGTGTGTAATGAAAAGGCAAAATCCAGCGCCGTAGAGTTCTGAGGCATTGTTTTCAATTCTCCTTTCGGAGTGAATACAAAGATTTCGGAAGCAAACAGATTCAGTTTGATTGTATCCAGAAAGTCGATTGCATCCGGTTGTGGATCGTCTAGTATCTCTTTAATAGTTTTCAGCCATTTCTCCAGTTCGCCTTCGTCTTCGCTGCCTCCTCCTTCTTTATATTTCCAGTGAGCGGCAAAACCTTGTTCTGCTACATCATTCATCCGTTCGCTACGAATCTGCACTTCAATCCATTGCCCGTTGTTTCCCATCAGGGTGACGTGCAATGCCTGATAACCATTTGCTTTAGGGTGACTTACCCAGTCACGCAGGCGGTCGGGATGAGGTTTGTATATCTTGGAAATGGAAACATAGATATCGAAGCAGTCATTGAGCTCTTCCTCTACGTTACGTGGTTCGAAGATAATTCGGACAGCGAGTAAGTCATAAATCTCCTCGAACGGGACGTGTTTGGTCTGCATTTTGTTCCAGATGGAGTAGATCGATTTTACACGTGCCAGAATCCGGTATTTCAGCCCCATCTTGTCCAGTTGAGTACGGATCGGAGCTGTGAAGTCGTTGAATACTTTATCGCGTTCGGCAGCGGTAGCATTCAGCTTTTCTTCTATTTCGGCATATTCTTCGGGATGTTCATATTTGAAACTGAGGTTTTCAAGTTCTGTTTTTATCTTGTACAAACCCAGCCGGTTGGCTAACGGAGCATAGATGTAGAGAGTTTCTCCTGCTATCTTATATTGTTTATTGGGCAACATGGAGCCCAATGTACGCATGTTGTGCAGGCGGTCAGCTATTTTAATCAGGATAACCCGGATATCGTTCGACATGGTGAGCAGTAACTTTTTAAAGTTTTCTGCCTGTGCCGAGGCGCGGTCTCCGAAGATTCCGCCGGAGATTTTGGTCAGTCCGTCTACAATCTGGGCTATTTTCGGTCCAAAAATATTTTCGATGTCTTCTACCGTATAGTCAGTGTCTTCTACTACGTCATGCAGCAACGCTGCACAGATCGAGGTAGACCCTAGACCGATTTCGTTGCATACTATCTGTGCAACGGCAATCGGGTGCATGATATAAGGTTCGCCGGAGCGGCGTTTGATTCCTTTGTGTGCCTGATTAGCAAAGTTGAAAGCTTTCGTGATGATTTCAACTCGTTTGCGATGTTTAGTATGGAGATAATCATTCAGAAGTTCCTGGAACGCCTGATTGATCATCTCTTCATCTGCTATTTCTTTGGGGGTTATATTATCCATATTCGTTATCCTTTCATTCGCTTATTTTTGCAAAAATAAGCAAATTTCCGAATGGAGCAAGCGGGAAGTCATTTATTTGTAGATTTTCAATTGTTTTCCTGCTGAAATTCTAGTGTTGGACATCCCGTTCCATTGCTGTATATCTCTGACACGTACGCCTAACTTTTCGGCAATTGATGAGAGAGTGTCTCCACTTTTTATCTTGTAGTAAGTCAATTTACCTTTGCCGGCGATAGCGCTTGTCTGTCGGCGGGTGGCCGGAGTTATTTCTTTTACGGCAACAGTTTTCCGGTTGCGGAATAACTCGTCGGCACGGTGTGCATAGATGGTATCCTGCTTATCAATAAATGCGCTGATAGCTCCTTGTGGTAAACGTAATGTACAAGGCTTGGTTGTTCCGGGAATAATTTGTTTCTTATATTGAGGATTCAGGCTTTTCACTTCATCCAGCGGAACATTACAAAGTTCGGCAATTTGCTCAAAATGCAGATTTTGGGTAACTTGCACTGTATCTGTACTTGCCGGAATATTGGTTTCCATTGGGCAGATGTTATGGTCACAATAATAAGTCATCACATAGTTGGCGGCAATGAAAGCAGGTACGTATCCGCGTGTTTCTTTAGGTAACAGATTATATATTTTCCAATAGTCCGTTTCTCCTCCGGCACGGCGGATTGCCTTGTTGATGGTACCCGGACCACAGTTATAGGCTGCGATAACCAGATTCCAGTCTCCATAAATATCGTACATCTCTTTCAGATAGCGGGCGGCAGCCCAAGTTGCTTTGATCGGGTCGCGGCGTTCATCTATCAGGCTGTTGGATTCCAGGCCATAAATCTTTCCCGTTCCAATCATAAATTGCCACAATCCTGAAGCACCGGCACGTGATACCGCTGAAGGATTCAGTGCGGATTCGATAATTGGCAAGTATTTTAGTTCCAGAGGAAGTCCGTAAGCATCCAGTGCTTCCTCAAAAATAGGCATGTAGAAATTGCAGGCACTCAGCATGAATGAAACCTGATTGCGCAGACGTCCTGCATACATATCGATAAATTTGCGTACAATGTCATTGTAAGGCATCTCCATGACAGCCGGAATGCGTGAAAGGCGGTCGATATAAACAGAATCACTGAATAAAGGATTCACTTCCGCTGTACTGCAATCTTTGCCTAAATCAATATAATTTTTAGCTTTCCAGTCGTTCAGCAGGCTGTCGAGCGGGTAAGTCATACTCTTTGGAAGATCAATGCTTTCTTTGCGTTCGGTTCCGTTTTCACGAATAACTACATCTACACTTTGAGCTTTTACCTGTGTGGTTGCCAACAGGAAAAGGAAAATAATCGAACAATAGTTTTCTAATTTCTTCATGCTTTAATAATAAATTCAATCTAAATTGTATTCTTTTAAAATCGTAGTACGCATTGCAATCCTACCGACTTGTTCTTGTAACTGTTGGAACGGAACTGGCTGTTGTTGTCAATGACCGTCGGTTCCAGTTTCATACTCAAGTCTGGTGATATATCGAAGTTGGATAATTCTGCATCGACATAAGCGTCAATGATAGAAATAAGGTATACTCCGATAAATGCAAATATACTAAGGTCCCGAAAACGACGGAATGAGTCCTTCCTTCGTTTCAGGGTGTTTTTCAGTTGCTCTTCATTGTACTGGGCGTTCGGAGGAAGCAAATCTTCGTAGCTTTTGGTATTCGGATTGCTGTCCATGATGTCCAGATAAGCCTGTGAATAGTCTTTATACATCTTTCCGTTCCAGCTGAGGGCGTATGCGCAACCCGCAAATCCTCCGTATATAATAGGCAGTTTCCAGTATTTACGGTTATAAATCTGTCCTCCACCGGGGAATACGACTGCGAGCCATGTTGCTTTGGTCGGATTAGGAACAAACAGCTTCTTGTTGAGGTCCTGTACAGGAGGGGGGACCGTATCGGTTTTCACCACAATAGGCGTCGGCTGTTCTATTTTCTTTAGTTCTTTTTTGTTAGCTGCGTCAAGGCTGTCAGCTATCTGTATTTTAGCGGCAGACAGACTGTCGGTTGCTTGCAGACGTTCCGGATGCAATATCTTGATTGAATCCTTTCTTAGCGAATCCGTCACCTGGGCAGGGTCGCGATGCCTTCGTGCACGTGCTTTCGGTGCTTCCCGACTCTGAATAGTACTGTCTTTTTGTACCGGAGTCACAGGCTCCTGTGCATACACATCAATCCCTGCCACCTGTAGAAAACAGAGAAGCAGGGTGATGATGAGTAACTGATATTTCTTACTTTTTCTTGTCATTTACTTTTTTAGCGTATCGAAGATTTCCATGATACGTTCCAGTTCCTCCTCGTTGCTGAAAGGAATGCTGATTTTTCCTTTCCCTTTTTCGGAGCAAGTCAGTTGTACCTTGGTGTTGAAGAATCCCGTGAGTTGTTGCTTCAGTAAGTTGAACTCTTCCGGTAGTTTGCTGCGTTTCGGAGTGATTTTCCGTGTGCCGCTTTTCACAGCTTCTCCTTCGCTCAGCGATTTGACAATCTCTTCTACTTTGCGAACAGAATATCCGTGTTCTTGTATCTCTTCGAATATTTTTACTTGAAGTTTAGGGTCGCCTAATGAAATCAATGCACGTGCATGTCCCATATCGATCTGTTTGTTTTGCAGAGCCATCTGTATAGGAGCCGGTAGCTTGAGCAGACGCAGGTAGTTGGCGATAGTTGTCCGGTTCTTGCCGATACGTTCGCTCAGGCGTTCCTGTGTCAGTTCGTACTGGTCCAGCAGATGTTGATAAGCCAATGCTATTTCCACCGCATTCAGGTCTTCACGCTGGATATTTTCAATCAGCGCCATTTCCATCATGTTCTCGTCGTCAGCAGTGCGGATGTAGGCGGGGATGGTTGTCAGTCCCGCTTTTTGTGAAGCACGGTAACGGCGTTCTCCTGCGATGATCTGATATTCATCGTCTGAGAGTTTGCGTAGAGTGATAGGCTGTATGATACCGATTTCCGCAATTGAATCAGCCAGTTCCTGTAAGGCCGTCTGATCGAATTCGCGGCGAGGCTGATTGGGGTTGACGGTAATCTTCGCCAACTCTATTTCATTAATGGAAGAAGAGCCTTCGGTTTTCACATCATCCATCGAGAGCAGGGCGTCAAGTCCGCGTCCTAATGCATTTCTTTTTTGTGTTGCCATATCTTCTTCGTTTATTTATTTCTGTTGATAATCTCTTTGGCAAGGGCGAGGTGGTTTTTGGCACCGGTAGAGTCCGCGTCATAAAGAATAGTCGGAATACCGTAGCTGGGAGCCTCGCTCAGTTTTACGTTTCGTTGGATCACGCTGTTGAATACTAGTTCCTGGAAGTGTTTTTTTACTTCGTCATAAATTTGGTTTGCCTGACGCAGACGTGAGTCGTACATGGTCAGCAGGAAACCTTCGATTTCCAACGCAGGGTTCAGTTTCGACTTGATGATCTTGATTGTATTCAGCAGTTTGCTGATGCCTTCGAGAGCAAAATATTCAGCTTGCACGGGGATGATCACGGAGTCGGCTGCTGTCAGGGCATTGATGGTGATCAGGCCGAGTGAAGGAGAACAGTCTATCAAGATATAGTCATACTCTTTCTTCAAGGGTGTGAGTACTTCTTTCAGTATCTTTTCGCGGTTTGGGAGGTTTAGCATTTCAATCTCTGCTCCTACAAGATTGATGTGCGAAGAGATCACTTTTAAAGAATCGATTTCTGTGTCAAGGATAGCGTCCTGTACATTGGCTCTGTCAATAATGCATTCATAGATAGTACATTCCGACTGCTTGATGTCCACTCCCAGACCGGAAGAGGCATTTGCTTGCGGGTCGGCATCTACTACGAGTACTTTCTTTTCGAGTGTAGCAAGTGATGCTGCGAGATTAATCGTAGTCGTGGTCTTTCCTACACCCCCTTTTTGATTGGCCAAAGCAATTATTTTTCCCATATACTCTAAATTTATTGGCAGCGAAATAAGTGATAATTCCTTAGAGCGCCTACGAAAAAAGAGAAACTTTGCATTTTCTGTTGATAAGTCACCTGTTTTGTTAATAACTGCCGGACGAAACAGTTCTGAAACCTGGCTGATTTTATCATCAAACTTCCTCTATTCGAGCGTGCAAATATACATATTTATATTGGATATCTCTTTCTTTTTTTACTCGCTTGCAGAAGATTAAGATTTGTAAACGGGTGTATATTCGCCAGATAGCGATGTAATTAATGGATATTCGAAGATATCCGGTTGGCGGTACGGTTACTTTTTGCTACTTTTGTGCGAACATAAAAAGGAAAGGATTGAATATATGGAAAGTAAGAAGCCGTTGATCCTCGTTTCAAATGACGATGGTGTTATGGCTAAAGGTATTAGTGAACTGGTGAAGTTTCTTCGTCCGTTGGGGGAAATTGTAGTAATGGCACCCGATTCTCCGCGCTCCGGTAGTGGCAGTGCACTGACAGTAACTCATCCGGTTCATTATCAGCTGGTCAAAAAAGAAGTGGGTCTGACTGTATATAAATGTACGGGGACACCAACCGATTGTATTAAACTGGCATTGGGGGCTGTACTCGACCGAAAACCGGACCTGGTAGTAGGCGGTATCAATCATGGAGATAATTCTGCTATTAACGTACATTATTCGGGAACGATGGGAGTCGTGATCGAAGGTTGTCTGAAAGGGATTCCTTCTATCGGCTTTTCTCTGTGTAATCATCAGCCTGATGCTGATTTTGAACCTGCGGGTCTTTATATACGCAAGATAGCTGCCATGATATTGGAAAAAGGCTTGCCTCCGTTGACTTGCCTCAATGTGAACTTCCCGGATACTCCTCATCTGAAAGGGGTGAAGGTTTGTGAACAGGCGAAAGGGTGTTGGGAGAACGAATGGGTGACTTGTCCCCGTCTGGACGACCATCATTATTTTTGGCTGACCGGTTCATTTACTGATCATGAACTTGAAAACGAGAATAATGACCATTGGGCACTGGAAAACGGATATGTGGCTATCACGCCAACGACAGTTGATATGACTGCCTACGGCTTTATCGATGAACTGAATGACTATTGTAAACAAATAGAATTCTGATATATACGGCATTTTGCTGATTTCGAAATTCAAAACTCCTAATTCAAAATTCCCATGAAGTATTATCTGATTGTCGGTGAAGCTTCCGGAGACTTACACGCGTCTCATCTGATGACTGCCTTGAAGGCGGAAGATCCTCAAGCTGATTTCCGTTTTTTCGGCGGAGATCTGATGGCTGCCGTCGGAGGGACGATGGTGAAGCATTATAAAGAACTGGCATATATGGGATTTATCCCCGTGCTGCTTCATTTGCGTACGATCTTTGCGAATATGAAACGTTGCAAGGAGGATATTGTTGGCTGGAATCCTGATGTCGTGATTCTGGTAGACTATCCCGGTTTCAATCTTAACATAGCTAAGTTTGTACATGCCAGGACTCAGATTCCTGTTTTCTACTATATTTCTCCGAAGATATGGGCATGGAAGGAGTATCGCATCAAGAATATCAAACGCGATGTGGATGAACTCTTCTCCATACTTCCCTTTGAAGTGGAGTTTTTTGAAGCGAAACATCAGTATCCTATACATTATGTAGGAAATCCTACGGTAGATGAAGTGACTGCTTATCAGAAAGCCCATCCCCAAAATATGGAAGCATTTATTGCGGATAATAAACTGGAAGATCGGCCTGTAATTGCATTATTGGCAGGAAGCAGGAAGCAGGAGATTAAAGATAATCTGCCGGATATGCTGAAGGCGGCTTCTGCATTTCCCGCTTATCAGCTGGTGCTGGCTGGTGCTCCCGGTATTGCTCCGGAGTACTACGAGCAATATGTAGGACAGGCTAAAGTAAAAATAATCTTTGACCAGACTTATCGCTTGTTGCAGCATGCGGAGGCGGCTTTGGTAACGTCGGGTACGGCAACCTTGGAGACAGCCTTGTTCCGTGTTCCTCAGGTGGTCTGCTATTATACTCCGGTTGGAAAGTTCGTTTCGTTTTTACGCCGCCATATTCTGAAAGTGAAATTTATCTCGCTGGTTAATCTGATTGCAGACCGTGAGGTAGTGAAGGAGCTAGTGGCAGATACAATGACTGTTGGAAATATGCAGGAGGAATTAAGTAAACTTCTTGAAAATAAGGAATATAAAAACCGGATGCTTGCAGGGTATGAGTATATGGCAGATCGGTTGGGACCCGCGGGTGCCCCACAGCATGCTGCTCATGAAATGCTGGAACTGTTGAAAAAATAACTTTCTTTTTCTGAATAAACGTAAAGCCGGTGCAGTAAATGCCCGGCTTTTTTATTTATATAGCAGAAGAATTAAAAAGAGAGGAACAGATATGAAAAAATTTAATTGGTTTTTAGTAATGTTATTGCTCGCATTGGTACCCGCACTGCAATCATGTGACGACGATGGGTATTCAATTGGAGACTTGGGATGGGATTGGGCCACGGTTCATGCAACCGGTGGCGGAGGTTATTATCTGGAAGGTGATCGCTGGGGAGTGATTGATCCGGTTGCCAGCTCTATTCCTTGGTACAAACCGGTAGACGGTGAACGTGTAGTTGCTTTTTTCAACCCTTTGGCTGATACGGATAATGGTGCTCAGGTAAAGATAGAAGGCATCCAGGAAGTGTTGACGAAAGAGGTGGAAGATATGACTGCTGAAAATGAAGAAGAATTCGGAAATGATCCTATCGTGATTTATCAGGGAGATATGTGGCTGGGAGGAAAGTTCCTGAATATAATCTTCCATCAGTATTTACCTCATACTGAGAAGCATCGCATTAGTCTTGTGCAGAATAAGATAGAACCGGAAACTCCGGAGACACCGGAAACATTGAATGTGGATGAAGACGGTTATATACATCTGGAATTGCGTTACAATACGTATGATGATGTAACTAAATACCGGGGATGGGGACGAGTTTCTTATAATCTGGAAGAGTTCTATCCGTCAGCAAAAGACGCGGAAACAGAATGGAAAGGATTCAAGGTGACAATCAATTCAGAGGAGAATGGAGAAGGAAGAGTGATCGTTCTCGATTTGGACCATCCGGTAGGCGTTCCGGAGAAAGCGAAGGACGTACATTCCACTTCTTTTATTAAATAGCCAAACTTTTATGAAAACTAAACCTTGACGAACACTGTGTGTGAAAAAAAAGGTCGGAATTGCATCAAAGCAGCTTCCGACCTTTTTGTTTATTTTGTCTCCATTAGAACCAAGTCAGTGCATACAGATAAAATACTGCTGCCGGTATGGCCATCAAAGCGCTGTCAAAGCGGTCAAGCATACCTCCGTGTCCCGGAAGAATCGTTCCCGAATCTTTAACGTGTAATTGGCGTTTCAGTAATGACTCTGTCAGGTCACCCCATGTTCCGAATATGACAACAACCAAAGCCAGACCTGCCCATTCCCACATCGACATAATCGTGAAATAATGTGCCAGAATAAAAGAAGCTCCGATAGCTACCACTCCGCCACCGATGGAACCTTCCCAGGATTTCTTAGGAGAGATACGTTCGAACAAGCGGTGTTTACCTATTAATGAACCGACGCAATATGCACCCGTGTCACTCAGCCAAAGGAATATGAAGATAGACAATGGCAGAATCGGATTATAGCTTACGCTGCTATATTCCGGATCATTATGGAATGCCAGTACATTGAGCAATGCAAACGGCAGCCCTATGTAGAGCTGGCTAAGCATGGAATATGCCCAGTTGAGCATCGGATTTGCTTTTTTCAGATACAACTCACTGATCATTAAATAGAGCAGCAACAGCAAATAAGGAATGAAAATCTTAGAGTCGGCTGCGTCAATGCAGAATCCCATTACTGCGAGGAATAAATAAGCTCCTCCCAGCATAATAATGGTCTTGTTTACATTAGCACCTTCTGCACGGCTGTTGATCAACTGTCCGAATTCGTAGATAGTCAATGCGCTGATCGCCATGAACAGAATGCCGAAACTGAAAGAATTGTAAAGTATACATCCTACCAGAATGGCTACGAAGAGTATACCCGTAATGGCCCGTTTTATAAAATTACTAATCACGATCTTCGTGTTTTAATTAGTTGGATTCGGTAGTTTGTCCTTTCTCATTGGATTTGGCTTCTATAGTCACTTTTCCTTCTACGGTCACTTTTTTTCCTTCCGCAGTGATTTTCGTTTCTGTAGTTGCTTCTTCCTGAGCAGTATTCTCAGCTTCCTCCTCCTTGATTTCCTGTTCTTCTGATTTCAGTTTTTCGGCTAATGCTCTCTCTGCTTTGGCAGCATCCTGGCTTTCTTTGGCAGCCATGATTTCTTCCGAGCGCGATGCCCAGGGACGCTTACCGAAAATACGTTCAACGTCTTCGGCAAAGATTACTTCCTTGTCGATCAGCAGTTGAGCTAATTCATTGTGTCCTTTCATGTGTTCAGACAGAATTTTCTTAGCACGTTCATATTGCTCGTTCACCATCCGCTTCACTTCCTCGTCGATTAGTTCGGCTGTCTTTTCGCTATAAGGACGGTTGAAAGAATATTCTTCATTATTATAATAGCACAGGTTGGGCAATTTGTCACTCATACCTAGATAAGCGATCATGCCGTATGCCTGTTTGGTCACTCTTTCGAGGTCGTTCATGGCTCCGGTGGAGATACGTCCGATGAACAGGTCTTCAGCTGCCCGTCCTCCTAGAGTAGCACACATTTCGTCAAGCATCTGCTCTTTGGTAGTGATCTGACGTTCTTCCGGCAGATACCAGGCAGCACCTAATGCACGTCCGCGAGGAACAATCGTAACCTTGATCAATGGGTTGGCATATTCCAGCAGCCAGGAGATAGAGGCGTGTCCTGCTTCGTGTAAAGCGATTGAACGTCTTTCTGCTTCTGTGGTGATTTTGGTCTTCTTTTCCAGACCACCGATGATACGGTCTACAGCATCCAGGAAATCCTGCTTGCCTACGAATTTCTTTCCGTGACGGGCTGCAATCAGGGCAGCTTCATTGCAGACATTCGCAATATCCGCACCGGAGAATCCCGGAGTCTGGCGTGCCAGCAGATCCACGTCTACTGTGTCGTCTATCTTGATCGGGCGCAGATGTACGCCGAATACTTCTTTACGTTCGTTAAGGTCGGGCAGGTCTACGTGTATTTGACGGTCGAAACGTCCGGCACGAAGCAATGCTTTATCCAGTACGTCTACCCGGTTGGTGGCGGCAAGGATAATCACACCACTGTTGGAGCCGAAACCGTCCATTTCAGTCAATAACTGATTCAGGGTGTTTTCGCGTTCGTCATTTCCACCCATTGCAGGGTTTTTGCCACGTGCACGGCCTACTGCGTCAATCTCATCGATAAACACAATACAAGGAGCCTTTTCTTTTGCCTGCTTGAACAGGTCACGTACGCGGGATGCACCCACACCGACAAACATTTCTACGAAGTCGGAACCAGCCAGAGAGAAGAATGGTACGTTTGCTTCACCGGCAACAGCCTTGGCCAGTAATGTCTTACCGGTTCCCGGAGGGCCTACAAGCAATGCACCCTTAGGAATCTTTCCTCCTAAGTCGGTATACTTTTGAGGCTCTTTCAGAAACTCTACAATTTCTTCCACCTCTTGTTTGGCTTCCGCCAGACCGGCTACGTCCTTGAAAGTAATCTTGATAGATCCTCCCTTTTCAAAAAGCTGGGCTTTCGATTTTCCCACATTGAATACGCCGCCGGCACCGCCGGCACCGCCGCCGCTCATGCGGCGCATGAAGAAGATCCACAGGGCGATAAGTAAAACCAGTGGAAGAATATTAATCAGGATTGCCGGGAAAATATCCGAATCGGCAGGATAATCCGCAATTCCGTCAAAATGACCGGCAGCTTTTTCATCCTGCAGGAATTTATCCAGTCTGTCCTTGGAAGGAGGGTTACTGGTGATAATCGGGGTTCTTCCCACTTTCATGGAGTCCGCACCGAATACAGCACCTACGGCATTCGGCTTTACGTAGGCTTCGAGTGTTTTCTCAGAACCCAGCACTTTGCTGATATACCCATTGGTGACATACTTCTGGAAGTCGCTGTAAGGAACGAGTTTGCTTCCGCTTCCTCTTGAATCGCTGCTCCACCAAAGGCCGAGAAGCATGAGGGCAATAATCATATATAGCCAGTTCAGATTGAACTTAGGCATATTCACCTTATTATTAGGCTTATTGTTGTTAGTATTATTGTTGTCCATAATTGTGGATTAGTCTAAATCGGGGATTTGAGTAAGTTTGGCGTCTGCCCAAAGATGTTCAAGATTATAGAAGGATCTTACTTCCGGCAAAAAAACATGTACAAGTACATCGGCATAATCCATCGCTACCCATTCTGCGTTTCGGAGTCCGTCTATGCCGAAAGGTTTGCTGTCGGCACCTTTACGTGTAAACTCTTTGATAGAGTCTACGATAGCGCTCACCTGACTGGGAGAGTTCCCCTGGCATATAACGAAATATTTGCAGATGGTATCTTCTATACCGGTTAAATCAGCAATAATGATATTTTTACCTTTTTTCTCTTGAATTCCCTCTTTAATTTTTTCAATTAATATTTTCGTATCGTTCATTCCTGTAATTGAAATTAATAATTCATGTTCTCTTTTGGTTTATAACAAAAAAGGATTCCCCTTTGTTTCTGATTATAAACGTGATATTTTTGACAAATATACGGTGATTTATTGGATACAAGAAAGTTATGACTTAATTTTTGTGTTTTTTAGGGGAGATGCTTTTATTCGGAGGGACAAAATGAGCTTTTTTGCAAAAAAAATAGCAGAATTGTTTGCAATTCCCAATTTATTTGTATCTTTGCACCCGCAAACGAAAATCATTGGGCTATGGTGTAATGGTAACACTACAGATTCTGGTCCTGTCATTCCTGGTTCGAATCCAGGTAGCCCAACAGAATCAACAACAATGATCAGTTAGAAACCTGCTAAAATGAAAGTTTTAGCAGGTTTTTTGTTGTTCTCTCTGAAGATGGACGTAAAAAAAGAGTTTTCCAAAATCAATGGAAAACTCTTTTTTACGTTTGCACCGTTCAGGTGATGTTTGTTTGCATCTATGATGAGATACCTATTGTGTCTGTGTTATGACGTAGGGGGTTACCATCCCGGATTTTGAACAAGTTTACTTGATTTTTGAATCTCATTTAGCGGGATAGGATAGAGGTACATACGTCTTTCGAAGATGCGGGTTTCGAATGGGGTACGCTCCATGAACCCTTCCAGGTTATCAGCATTCATGTTCATTCCATGTACCGGCCCACCTTGTTTGTATCCTTCTTCGTCGGCACACATCCAGCGGCGTACGTCAAAGTAGCGTTGTCCTTCGGCAAACAGCTCAATGCGGCGTTCCTTGCGGATAGCTTCTTCCTGCAATGTCTGGTTTCCCTTTATTTCCGGTTTGATATCTTTCAGCAGAGGAATACCTGCCCGATAACGGACGCTGTCAATGTGTGCGATGATACGTTCGTCCGCAGGATTTACATGGTTCAATGCTTCGGCATACAGCAAATAGAAATCGGCCAGACGGAACAGCATGCCTGCTCTGAACTTTGACTTGGCATTGCTGCCTTGATTTAAAAGGTCACGGTTCATTCCCTTATAAAGCAGATAGCCGGAATAGCTCATATCCGCTTTGGAGTTGTCGTCTCCGCTACCTTTGTAGAAATAAATCTGTTTGGTTGTTTTCTGCCATGTTTTGCCGGAATAGGTGATATCCTGATAGAAGCGTGGTTCACGATTCTTGTACATGTTGGGGATACCGTCTTCACCAATGCCTTCTTCGGTATAAAGATCGGATTCGTGAATGCTTTTGCCATCACTCATCAGGAAGTCGTCTATGGCTTCTTGTAAAACACCTACACAGCCAAATCCGCTATAAATCGCACGTGGGGTACACCTGCGTTCTCTTCCTTCTCCGCCAACATCTCCCCATGAATTCTTGCTGGTTTGCCAGATAGCTTCCGGGTTGTTCAGACTCACCTGGAAGAGTTGGTACAAAGATTCTTCCGGATTCAGTTCGCCGTCTTTATCTTTTTCTTTATACAAATAATAGTGAGTTTTTGCATAATCGATAAAGCGTTGTAAGGCGTTTAAGGCAGTCTGCCATTTTCCGTCGTCTTTTGCCGGGAACAGTTGTTTGTCCTGATTATCTCTCAGGGCGACTGCTTCGGAATAGCCTCCGTTCAGCAAGGGACTTGCGGCGTAAACGTGAAGTTTAGCCAAAATGGCCAATGCTGCTCCTTTGGTAGGTGCTGCGCTTCGGTTCTCGTTAGGAGTGCCGTCGTCATTCACTTCTTTCTCCGGCAGTTCATTGTAGCATTCATTTAATTCGGAATCGATGAACGCTACTACTTCATCCACTGAGTTCCGGTAGTAGTCCAGATCACTTGCCGACGGGTCTGATATTTCCGTCATAATGGGAATGGGTCCGTACAATTCGAATAGCAGATAGTGGTAGTAGGCACGTAGGAAACGGGCCTCATTTTTCAATCGTGCCAGTTCGGCTTCGTCAATGTAATCCGTTACATCACCTTGCTGGGGGATGGTATGCGAGTATGCTAGGAATTCGTTTGCTTGACGGATTTGTTTGTACAGGCTCCATCGGGATAAATCAGCCGAACCGGCATGATAACCTACTACGGGAATTGTCTTAACGTTGTTTTGCGCGCTTTTCAATTCGTCGGAAACAGCAGGCCAGGGATTGTCGAGCCCGGTCAGGGCTGCGTAAGAACTGGTAATGATGATGTTTGACACATCCGGAATTCCGGAGTATATGTAACGGTGGAAGCGTCGGGCATAACCGGTGTTGTTGAATACTTCTTCCATGCTCAGTTCTGCCGCCAGGTCATCCGATACGTCCAGATAGTCGCTGCAACCTGAAAAGAAGATCGTGCTTAGTCCTGCGGCCAGTATGATTGATAATTTCTTCAATGTCTTCATATATATAATGTGTTATATAGATTATTAGAAAGTAAAGTCGAGACCGAATGTGAAAGTACGGCTTAGAGGATATGAGAAACCGCCGTTGGTGTTTCCAAGTTCCGGGTCCCACATCTTGATATCGTCCCATACACAGAGGTTGTTTCCTTGCAGATAAACGCGCAAGGCCTGTATGCCGATCTTCTTCAGTGTCTTCTCCTTGAAATTGTATCCGATTTCGACGTTTTTCAGGCGCAGGAAGCTGGCATCACGCAACCACCATGTGCTGGCAACTGTGTTATTGTCGAAATTGTTAGAATGCATGCGGGGGAACATTACATTTTGGCTTGGGTTCTGTTCTGTCCATCTGTTAGCCACTTCGGAGCGTACGGCAGATTCTTCTACTCCCCATTGGAAAGGGAAGAATGCTCCGTTGGAACTGGCTCCTAATACAGTTGATGTATTTCCGGAACCCTGGAAGAAGATACCTGCATAGAATCCTCTCCATTCGGCGTTGAGTCCGAAGCCGTAGACAATTTCCGGTACCGAAGGATTTCCTACATCCTCCATCTGGTCGTTGCTGTCGATTTTGCCGTCTCCGTTCAGGTCTTTGTATTTGATATCACCCGGGCGGACTCCGCTCGACAAACCGGATACGACTCCCGGCTTCAGTTCGTACTGGCGGTTCAGACCTTCCCCTGTGATGTTAAAGTCGTCAGCCGTATAAAGTCCGTCGGCGATGTACAGTTTCCATGAGTTGAGGCGTGTGCCTTTCTTTTCAAGCCACGGATAGACTTGCGGTACTTGGTCGTATTCGCGAATTTCGTTGCGCGCAAATGTGAAGTTGCCGCGTGCGCTCAGATTTACTTCCCCTACCTTATAATTAAGATTCAGACTTGCGTCCACACCCTGGTTTTTAACAATACCGAAGTTTTGCCACGGCATCTGCTGGAATCCTGTTACGTTAGAAACTGTATTACGTTGCAGCAGAATCGCCTTGCGTTGGTTGTTGAAATAGTCTACTTGCAGGTCGATGCGGTTGTCGAACAAGCCTAAATCGATACCGAAGTTTCGTTTGTCTTCGATTTCCCACGAGAGGAAGGGTGATTCGAACTGGGCTTCGGTGATTCCGTTGCCTACTCCACCCATTGCGCCACTGTTGCTGAATCCGAGATTGTAGCCGCTGTTATCCTGCTTCATGGTTCCACGATATAAGAACCGGTTACCGCCTGTATCGTCATTGCCGGTACGACCGACAGAGAATCTTAATTTCAGTTTGTTTACTACCTTTTTTAATACGTCTGGGTAATAGTGCTCGTTGCTGATGTACCATGCCAGACCCATTGCAGGGAAAAAACCGAAACGATAGCCTTTTGCGAAGGTTTCGGAACCGGTGTAACCGAAGTTTCCTTCTATGAAATAGCGTCCGTCATATCCATAAGTCACACGGCCTACCAACCCTTGTTTTCTATAGGGCAGGGCATTGTTGTGGTATTGTGTTTCTTTCTGCATATACAGGAACATAGCGCCTACGTCATGTTTTTCGGCAAAAGTACGGTTGTAGTTGATAGCCGTTTCGAAATAAATTCGTTTGCTTGAACTGTTGCTCAGATTTTCCGATAATACATCGCTGCCCTCTACTACAGTCTTATATAGCAGACTTCCATTTTCATCGCGCCCCGTTGCCAGATATTGTGTCGGTGTTTTGGTACGTTTGGCGATGTACGACATGTCTGCGTCAAAGCTGATCAGTCCTTTCCATGTTAAGCCTTTGGTCAGGAAGTCCAGTTTCTGGTCTATCTCCACTTTCGACTGGATAGAAGTTCTCCACTCTTTGGCATATCCCGAATTAACAAGCAGGTTGTACGGGTTGGAGCGGTTGCCGGATGGGCGGGGATGTCCGGCGATGGTACCGTCGGAATACACAGCCGGCATGATATAAGACGGAGTACGGCACATGGTAGTAAAAATAGTGCTGGTTCCTGTGCCCGGATAGTTGGTCTGCAGGTATTGTCCGCTGAGGTCTACTTTTACAGTTGTCGTTTTAGTTGCGTCAAAGTCGATGTTGCTGCGCAAATTGTAGCGTTTCAGTCCGATGTTGTTGTCATAATCATTACCGAAATCCTTGAATATACCATTTTCCTGATAGAAGGCGCCGGATACGAAATAACGGGCGCGTTCAGTTCCTCCTCTTACATTCAGGGTATACCGCATATTATAAGTATGGTTTCTCAGCATCGTACCCAGCCAGTCGGTATCCGGATATAGATCACGGTCGGCTCCGGGACCATATTTGGCAATCTCCTCGTCTGTACGGATGCTGGCGGTCCCCTCGTTGTTCAATGCTTCGTTGTACAGGTTCAAAGTCTCTACGGAGTTCATGAATGTCGGCAGGCGTGTCGGTTCCAGAATCGTACCTTCGGCACGGAACGAGATTTTGGGTTTCTGCGAATTTCCTCGTTTGGAAGTGATCAGGATGACTCCGTTTGCACCTTCGGCTCCGTATACGGCTGTGGCGGCAGCATCTTTCAGCAAAGTAAAAGATTCGATTTCATCTGCTTCGATATCCTGCATTTGCCGGGGAACACCATCGACCAATACAAGCGGATTCGTACCTCCTTTGAAAGAACTCTGTCCGCGAATCCAAAAGTCGGCGTTGTCGTATCCCGGTTCACCGGAACGCTGTACTGCGATCAGTCCCGGCACCTGTCCTGCCAAATTATTAGTCATATTACGGCTGGAAGAAACCGACAGTTCTTTGGGTCCGATAGCGTTGATAGAACTGACTACACTGTTCTTCTTTTGTTTGCCGTAACCGATGACAACCACATCTTCCAGCATTTCCGTACTTGGAAGCATCTTGATTGCCAGTACCTTTTCTCCCTTATAAGTGATTTTTTGTTGTTCGTAGCCCACATAAGAGAAAATAAGTATATTGCCTTTTGTGGCTTTGATGGTGAAGTTACCGTCTACATCGGTGATGGCGCCGACCGTGGTTCCTTCGATTTTTATCTGCACCCCGATCATCGGCTGTCCGTTTTCATCGACTACAAGCCCTGTCGGACTTTGTCCTTGTGCATAAATTGTGTTTATTCCTGCCAATAAGGCAAACAGGATGAAACACGTTACTTTTAATATCTTATTCATAAATGTTTCTTTTAAGTAAGAATTAGAAAATAATTAAGGTTACTTGTCCGTGCCGTATACATATAGTTCTGCCAGGTGTCCTACGGATGAACCGCTGCCCAGACTTGGAATGTAGATCCGGAGCCAGCGTGCGTCGCATGCTTTTACAGGGACCATTTGCTCTGTTTTTATACTGCCGTCAAAAAAGTATTTTCCAATTAGGTTCCATGTTTCGCCGTCATTTCCTGCATAAATTTCAAGATTCATTGAGGTCAGTGCGTTTTGTCTGGCAATGAGTCCTAATTGGCTGACACTGTTCTCTTTACCCATGTCGAGTATGATTTCATACGGTGGTGCTACTTCGCCTCCCTGCCATTGGCTATGCCAGAAAGTGTTAACTTCTCCGTCAATCAACGACACCGTCTGACCGTTGTGAGGGTAAGCAGCTGAGGTTTCTCCTGTCTTTTCCTCCGTGTTGGCGGTAACTGTCCAGTGATCTCTGTTGATGGGACTACCTTGTTTGATTACAAAATAGTTGGCTACCGTTTGCTTGTCTATGTTGATGCTGGCATCTCCTTGTCCGCTGAGTCCGCTGAGTGAAACCGGAAGAAGATAATTTCCGGGGGGAAGTGTTTCACCCAGCAGGCTGATGACGGAGCCTCCCGTTGCTTTCCCCTTGGCGATGGTGACGTCAGGAAGAGTGTAAAAGTCGGAGGGCAATGGTATATAATAGGTCGAATTTGCTGAATTGTAATGATCTACATAGTCCGCTCCTTTGGCGGCAAATGTGGTAGTCAGGTCCCATTCATTCTCAAAACTTATTTCTGTGTTCAGATTCATAGGTGAAGTAGTTGCTCCTCCTTCTACGACGAAGTCTCCTCCGGTAGATGCGAGTCTGACAATGGCTTCTTTAACTATGAATCCATAGAGCACTGCTGTCCGGTCCGAATTCATGGGAGTTCCTGTAGAAGATACCTGTAATGGAAGCACATATTTAAGCTCATCGAAACCGCAAAGGTTGTAGATTTTGTGAGGATCGTAGACCAGGCTGCCTCCTGTTACGCGCCTGTCTCCGCCGGAGGTTACGTCATAAGTTGCGTTTTCAATCGTATAGCATTCGGAAGGTAGCAGTTGATAGGCAGTTCCGTCTGCATTGTTCAGAGAATCTAACAAAGATTGTTCTACCGAAAAAGTGACTGTTCCTCCGGCATCCTCCAATCCTGCCTTGGCAATGGATAAATCGATCTTGTTGAGGGGGCCTAAATCATAAACTTCAATGGTGGTGAATCCACTTTGTGATGCTGAGAACATTCCTTTGGAGCGTTCGTTATCAACATCTTCTACACAGCTGGTAATGCATAAGAATGCCAGCAGACATGGTGTTAATTCAAAGCATTTTTTCATAAATTAATATTAGTTTTATTAAAGGTAAAAAGGGTAAAAACGAATAGAAGTACCTGTGGGTACTCTTGGAATTGAAATACTTATCTCTTTCTCATAGGCATTGAAATTTGAAGTTAAAACATTTTTTTTTGTGTGCTGAACTGTGCTGATTTAAAGTCAAAAAAATAATAAATCCTTTGTCTTAGTTCTGGTAGAACTTAAATATGATGAAATATAGGGAAATGAAAAGCTTATTATGTTGATAAATAGAATGTATAGCTTTTGTTTTTGAAGCTTTCTTTTGTTATATGTACACTCTGTTTCTACCCATTATTTGATGTCGTGGGAATAAATAAGAAACTTGATTATAATTTAATTTTGAAATAATATCGATGAATTGCATGGCTTTTTCGAACTAATTACTATATTTGCAACCGAATTGTTGGTTTTTAATTTAAAAAATAGTGAGTCTATTGGTCGAACTGGATACATTCATGTGAAAGTGGACGGATAAATTGACTGTTTAATGTGCTAAGTTCTACCAGAACTTAGTTGAAGTATTTCATATCTGAATCTTGATTGTATTCAGTTCTTATCTATGGCTTTGAATATCAGGTTATTTGGTGGACTATTGTCTGGATTATCCCTTTCTCTATACGAAGATGAATTTCAATTCTATTACTATTGGGAGATATATACATTAGAAAATTAAGTAGATTCTATTGTCATCTGTCAGCTTTTAGCATTTAAACCGCTATAAAATAGCCGTTTATCTCATGACAATAAGACCTGATAATAAGGCTGACAATAGAAAAATAGGGTTTTATTGTCAGCCTCTTTTTTCAATTCTGATAGGATGCATCAATGATTTCTCTTATTCTCGTAAACCTTGAGGGGGGATAAATGACAGGATGGATGTTTTGCTTGCTCATCTGTGGAAAGCTGTTGTTTCGTGTTTATGGAATTGTTGTTTCCTCGCTTGGAACTGTTGTTTCTTCTATTGGAAATGGTTGTGCCAAAGGCTTGGCACAGTTGTGCCACCGTGTTGGCACGGTTGTGTCACTACGTTGGCACAACTGTTTTACTGGTATGGCACAACTACCTTGATTAGTTGTCATGAGCAAAGTGAGTGCTCCAAAACGCAAAGAGAAGGAGAGAATATTTAAATCGCAGGATTTATCTTTGGGCAATGGGCTGACAATAAAATGCCTGTTTTCTATTGTCAGCCTTATTATCAGGTCTTATTGTCATGAGATAAACGGCTATTTTATAGCAGTTTAAACACTAAAAGCTGACAGATGACAATAGAATGCCCGAAAAACTCTTATGTAGAAGTGACTCGGTCCTGTTGATTTCTCTATATGGAATAGGGGATCAATCCAAAGCTCCGGTTGTTTTCAGTTTGTTTCTTTCCGTACGGAAATGAATTAAATTATAAATTAAGGATTAGGCACGGATTACACGGATTTCACGGTTTTAGTGCTATGATTAATTACGTAAAACAACCGTGTTCATCCGTGTAATCCGTGCCTAAATATATTCTTTTCTGTACAGTATAGAGCTCAAACCTGTTTTTTTGACTGACCCCGGAATAGGAATGGCTTTCTATATAAGAGAAGCGGGGAAAATAAAAGAGCCAACTAAACCGGGATGACTTAGTTGGCTTTATATAAGTGAATTATGAATAACTTCTTATTTTAAGAGAAGATTATTCTTCTGCTTTCAATGACTCGTCGATTACTTTAATTTTCTGTAATACCAATTCGAGATCAGCTTTCAGCTTATCTACCTTGCGGTTCAGTTCTGTCAGCAAGCTGCTACCTTTTTTGGAAGAAGAAGTAAGGAATCCCAGATTATTCTCATAAGTCTGAAGTTCATTCTTCATATTCTCATAAATACGTACCAGTTTTTCTCTTTCTCTATACAGAGATTGTGAGCCGCCTCCTTGAATATTGCTGATATTCGAGCGGAAATTACTCAACTTCTTGTTTGACGCACTGATGTTGAATCGGTCGAACAGTTGGTCGATCAAGCCATGATATTGCTTGTACAATTTATCTTTTTCCTTGAACGGGACATGACCGATGGAATTCCATTCTTTCATCAAGTCGCGTACCAAAGTACCGGCTTCATCCGTATCCATATTTTCGTCGATGGAAGCTAATTTCTCAATCAATGCTTTTTTCTTCTCCATGTTCTCTACTTCTACAGAGCGTTGTGAAGAAGTGGCCTTATTCTTCTGATCGAAGAAATAATCGCAGGCGGTGATGAAGCGTTTCCATACGGCATCCGAATATTTCTTGGCTACCGGACCGATGGTTTTCCATTCTTTCTGCAACTTAGTCAGCGCATCGGCGGTTGCTTTCCAGTCGGTGCTGTCTTTCAGAGCTTCTGCCTTTTCGCAAAGTGCTTTCTTCTTTTCCAGATTTTCGTTCATTCCTTCTTTGAGCGCTTTGAAGAATTCTCCTTTCTTTTTGAAGAAATCATCGCAGGCGTGGCGGAAACGTTCGAATATCTTCACGTTCATCTTTTGAGGAGCGAATCCGATGGTCTTCCATTTGTTTTGCAGAGCAATCACTTCCTGTGTCTTGTTTTCCCAGGCTGAGAATGTTTTCAGTTCATCGTACTCGATTGCTTCTACAATTTCGCAAATGACAGTCTTTTGATCCAGATTGTGCTGTTCCGATTCTTTCAGAGCTTCGAAATGTTGCTGGTGACGGCGGTTGACAGCCGTAGAAGCAGCTTTGAAGCGGTTCCAGATTTCGTCACGCAATTCTTTAGCTACCGGACCCGTATCACGGAATTCCTGATGTAACTTCTGAAGCTGGTGGAAAGCGGAAACTACATCTTCTTCGTCGGCAAGCTTTTCGGCAGCTTCACAAAGATGAGTCTTTATTTCCAGATTCTTCTTGAAATCGTATTCACGGAATTCGTTGTTCAGTTTCAGCAGATCGTAGAATTTCTCTACGTACAGTTGGTAATTCTTCCAAAGTTCATTCACCTTGCCCTGAGGAACCAGTTTGGTCTCGTTCCATTGCTGTTGCAGCTTTTTGAACTCTGTATAAGATTTATTGGCATCATCACCCGATTCTACCAATTCTTTAAGTTCTTCGATAATGGAAAGCTTGACTTGCAGATTTTCTTCTTTCTGACGTTCCTGTTCGGCAACCAGCCGGCTTCTTTTCTCTTTGATAGATCCCATCAGGCGTTTGAATTCCTCTTCTGTGGGGTCATCCTTCGGAGTGAAGTCTTCAGCAACGCCTCCATTGTCGATAAACTGCTTCTTGGCAGCCTCCACTTCGGCGTTGTGCAACTTGTAGAATGATTGTTTTAGGTTGTCAATTTCCTGCTTGTTCGCATTTTCCGAGTCTTGCGCAAGCTCTTTCAATCGGTTCAGTACGTCTTCCTTTGTGGCAGGTTTAGGTGCTGCTTCAGTCTGAACTTCGGCAGTAACTTCTTCAGTAACTTTTTCGGTACCTTCTTCAGCCGGAGTCTCTGTAATGGCTTCAGAAACCTCAACTGTTTTCTTTTCTTCTTCTAACTCCCCTTGGTTCAAGGGAAGATTAGTGTCATGAGCGTCCATCATTGTATATTAGTTTTGGGTCACAAAATAATGAAATAAAACGATTACTTCATACTCTTTTGCTTATTTTTTTTTGATTATCGTGTTTTTAGGATAATAAAACCGTAATTCCCATGTACAACATCATGCCGATTATGTCATTTGTGATGGCTATAAACGGACCTGTCGCGATGGCAGGGTCTATCTTTAGTTTCTCCAGCGTCATCGGAACGAGGGTACCGAAGATAGAGGCGAACATTACTACGGCAAACAGGCTGATGGATACGGAATAAGTGACCGTAGCCGTCGCGCCGAACCGGATAAAGTTGTAGGTATATACCAGCAGGGAAATAATGGTAGCATTGATTAAAGCTACTACCGCTTCCTTGGTTACTTGCTTGAATGTGTTTTTTGCGTCCAGCGAACTGTTGGCAAGTCCTTGTACGATGATGGCGGAAGATTGTGTTCCGACGTTTCCTCCCGTACCACCGATCAGCGGAATGTATAATGCCATTTCGGGATGGGCGGCGAAAGTGGCGTCGAAGTTTCCCAATATCATGGAGTTTCCGATTCCTCCGATCATACCGATCAGTAGCCACGGTAGCCGGGCTGTGGTTTGTCTCAGTACGTTGTCATCGGTTTCTACGTCCTGCGAAAGACCGGATGCCAACTGGTAATCGCGTTCCGACTGTTCACGAACTTCGTCCATGACGTCGTCGACAGTGATCTGTCCTATCAGTCTGCCGATACTGTCTACTACAGGGATGGCAACAAGGTCATACTTTTCAATGGTTTGTGCCACTTCGTCGATGGAAGTGTCTACGTGTACCGAAATCGGGTCTTTCTGCATCACATGTTTCACTTTGGATACAGAAGGGGAGGTGATCATCTTCTTGAGCGGGAAAATTCCCCTTAGACGTTCATCGTCATCGATGACATATACATAATATATCTCATCCAGTTCTTCGGCTTGCTGGCGCATTTCCTTCAGACATTCGGGCATACTCCAGTTTTCGTTTACGACTACCATTTCGGTGCCCATCAGACCACCGGCGGTGTTTTCGTCATATTTCAACAGGTCTACAATGTCGCCTGCCTGTTCGATGTCTTCGATGTGCGAAAGAATTTCTTCCTGTTTGTCTTCGTCGAGGTCACGCATCAGGTCTACGGCGTCATCCGTATCCATGTAGTCCACAAAGCGCTTGGCAATCGTTTCCGAAGGGATCATTTCGAGGAATTCCTTACGAACGTCCTCATCCATTTCGACAAGTACGTCGGCTGCGGTTTCATTGTTGAGCAGGCGATAGATAAACCGGGCTTCTTCCGGGTTCAGGTCATCACACAGTTCAGCGATGTCGGCGGGGTGAAGGTCGACAAGAAGTTCTTTTACCTTATCGGCATCCTTCTGCTCGATAAGGTGTTTTACGTTGTCAATGTATTCCTCGTTCATCTTTTTGTTTGCGATTAAACGTTTTACAAATTACATACAGGTTCCTCTCACAGACTGTCAGTTGCCGGAAGTGTTGGCTGCTTTCAGTGCTTCCTCTACCTGATTCGTCAGGCTGATGAATTCTTCTACCGATAGCTGTTCCGGGCGTTTGTTGAATAAGGCGTCCTCTGTCAGCGGGCAGTCTTTGCCTAAAATCGGTTTGATAGAGTTGCGCAATGTTTTACGCCGTTGGTTGAAGGTGGTCTTCACTACTTGTTTGAACAGCTTTTCGTCGCATCCCAGATTTTGCGTGTCATTGCGTGTCATCCGGATGACGGCGCTTTTAACTTTGGGAGGCGGGTTGAAAACATGTTCGCTGACGGTAAAGAGATATTCTACTTTATACCATGCCTGTATCAGTACACTCAGGATGCCGTAGGTTTTACTGCCCGGTCCGGCAGCGATACGTTCGGCTACTTCCTTCTGGATCATTCCGGTACAGCAGGGGATGATGTCTTTGTTTTCCAGCATCTTGAAAAATATCTGGCTGGAGATGTTGTATGGGTAATTACCGGTCAGAACGAAAGGCTTTCCGTCGAACAACCGGTGAAGATTCATTTTCAGAAAATCGTCTTCGATAATGTGATCTTCCAGTGACGGATAGGCTTCGCGGAGATAGGCAACCGATTCGTAGTCCACTTCAACGACTTTTACCAACCGGTCCTTTTTTACCAGAAACTGTGTCAATACCCCCATGCCCGGTCCTACCTCCAATATCGGCAATTCGGGAAAGGTGTCGACTGTATCGGCAATATCCTGCGCTACTTTCAAATCTTTCAGAAAGTGCTGTCCGAGAAACTTTTTAGGCTTTACTAATTTCATTTACCAACTAAATAATTACTTTTGCAGCCGACAAAGGTAATTCTTTTAAATGAAGAATGAAGAATTAAGGATGAAGAAACTACTAAAAAAGACGCTGAAACTGATATTACCGATCGTTTTAGGCGGCTTTATTCTATATTGGGTTTATCGCGACTTTGATTTCGCCGAAGCCGGCGAGGTATTGCGGCATGGCACGAACTGGTGGTGGATGCTCTTCTCTCTCTTGTTTGGAGTGCTTGCCCAGGTGTTCCGCGGATGGCGGTGGCGGCAGACGCTGGAACCGTTGGATGCTTTTCCCAAGAGAAGTGACTGCGTGAATGCCATTTTTGTTTCGTATGCTGCCAGTCTGATTGTTCCCCGGATAGGGGAGGTGAGTCGTTGCGGTGTATTGGCGAAGTACGATAATGTCTCGTTTGCCAAGTCGCTGGGGACAGTGGTGACGGAACGACTGGTAGATACACTGACCATTCTTCTGATTACCGGTGTGACTGTGCTGCTGCAAATGCCGATCTTTGTCACTTTCCTGGAAAACACAGGTACCAAAATACCTTCTTTGATACACCTTCTGACTTCAGTATGGTTCTATATCGTCCTATTTTGCTTTATCGGGGTAGCGGTCCTCCTTTATTATTTACGGAAGACGCTGTTTTTCTATGAACAGGTGAAAGGCTTTGTTCTGAATATTTGGGAAGGGATCATGTCTTTGAGAGGTGTACGTAATATTCCTTTGTTCATCTTTTATACATTAGCCATCTGGGCTTGTTATTTTTTTCATTTCTATTTTACGTTCTATTGCTTCGCTTTTACGGCTCATCTGGGGGTAATGGCGGCCTTAGTAATGTTTGTAGGTGGCACGTTTGCTGTCATTGTGCCAACTCCTAACGGGGCGGGACCGTGGCATTTTGCCATCATCTCCATGATGATGCTTTACGGAGTAAATGTAACGGATGCCGGAATATTTGCTCTAATTGTGCACGGTATTCAAACTTTTTTGGTAGTTTTGTTGGGTGTATATGGTTTGGCGGCTTTGTCGTTTACCAATAGACAGCGAAAGTAATCACTTAATAAAAAATAGATTTGTTATGAGTACTATTCTTTCTTTAGCTCCACAGAATGTGTGGAAGCATTTTTATTCGTTGACTCAGATTCCCCGTCCGTCCGGACACATGGAGAAAGTGACTGACTTCCTGATGAACTTCGGAAAAGGTTTGGGATTGGAATCTTTTGTAGACGGAGCGGGTAATGTGATTATCCGTAAGCCGGCAACTCCGGGCATGGAAAACCGGAAAGGTGTAATTCTTCAGGCACACATGGATATGGTTCCTCAGAAGAACAATGATACGGTTCATGATTTTGAAAAAGATCCTATCGAAACTTATATAGATGGCGACTGGGTGAAAGCCAGAGGCACTACTTTGGGTGCAGATAACGGACTTGGGGTAGCTGCTATCATGGCTGTGCTGGAAGCGAATGATTTGAAACATGGTCCTCTGGAAGCACTGATCACCAAAGATGAAGAAACCGGAATGTACGGTGCATTCGGCTTAAAACCGGGTACGGTAAACGGAGAAATCCTGCTGAACCTTGACTCAGAGGATGAAGGTGAACTGTATATCGGTTGTGCCGGAGGTATGGATGTGACTGCTACGCTGGAATATAAAGAAGTAGCTCCCGAAGAAGGCGATATCGCTGTTAAAGTCACTCTGAAAGGCTTACGCGGCGGACACTCCGGATTGGAAATCAATGAGGGACGTGCCAATGCCAATAAACTGCTGGTTCGTTTCGTACGTGAAGCGGTTGCCAGCTATGAAGCTCGCTTGGTAAGCTGGGACGGGGGTAATATGCGCAACGCTATTCCTCGTGAAGCATGTGCCGTACTTGCCATTCCTGCTGAAAACGAAGAAGAACTGCTGGGACTGGTGAAATATTGCGAAGACCTGTTCAATGAAGAATATGCTGCGATTGAAACTCCGATCAGTTTTACGGCAGAGCGTGTAGAACTTCCTGCCGGTGAAGTGCCCGAAGAGATTCAGGATAATCTGATTGATGCTATCTTTGCTTGTCAGAATGGCGTGACTCGTATGATCCCGACCGTTCCCGACACGGTAGAAACATCCTCCAATCTGGCTATCATTACGATTGGCGGAGGTAAGGCAGCGATTAAGATTCTGGCTCGTAGCTCCAGTGATAGCATGAAAGAATATCTGACTACCAGTCTTGAATCCTGCTTCTCAATGGCAGGTATGAAGGTAGAAATGACCGGAGGTTATTCCGGATGGCAGCCGAATGTTGACTCACCGATTTTGCATGCGATGAAGGAATCCTATAAACAGCAGTTTGGTGTAGAACCTGCTGTGAAGGTAATCCATGCGGGATTGGAATGTGGTATTATCGGTGCTATTATTCCGGGGCTGGATATGATTTCGTTTGGTCCGACGTTACGTTCACCGCATTCACCGGACGAAAGAGCACTGATTCCTACTGTACAGAAGTTCTACGATTTTCTGGTAGCTACTTTAGCACAGACTCCGATGAAATAAGTATTCTTTTCCTATTATATAAATAGGCGTCATATAGTAAAAGGCATGAAAGATAATCTTTCGTGCCTTTTTGTCATAGTTGCTGCCATTGATATTACAATTCTGTCTCGTAACAAATAAATTAATTGATGCAAATCAATTAATATGCTGTAAAACATAAAATTCTGGCTTTTTTAGGTATAACGTATAAACAAAGGTCGTATTTTTGTGTTGTAAAACATGTAAATAGGAGGATAACAAAATGAAAAAGTTAGAAAGATTGTTTAGAAAGATCGGCAGTGCCGATGTACATGTTTGGGGATATTCAACACTTGGCATACTCCCCAAGGAAAAAGCTTGATTTTTTAGTTTTCAGGTATTAGTAATTTTAAAAGTTTAAAGATTATGGCAAAGAAAATGAGTTCATTCATTAGAAAAATCCTCAGTGAAGTAGGTCGCAACGAAATGCTTTCATGGGGGTACAGAATTGAAAAATGAGATTCAGTACATTAACTAAGCTTAAGTGGGGATGCGTGATTGAAAACGTTATCCCCACTTTTTTTATCTTCTCTTACTACTGCTTACTTCTCTGTAAAAGTGTTTTTTAAGCTAAAAAGTACAAATCTTTAAACTTTATTTCTTTACTTTGTTATTTATACAGAGAGATATATCAAACTTAAACTGGATAAATTATGAAAATAAAGCAGATGTGTATGCTGGTGCTGTTATGGTTGGGAGTGATTCCGGCGATGCAGGCACAGACGTTCGACAAATTGTGGAAAGAGGTGGAGCAGGCGGAAAAGAAAAGCCTGCCTCAAACAGTGATAAAGCTGACAGGCGAGATCTATCAGAAAGGAGAGATGGAAAAGAACTCTCCGCAAATGTTGAAAGCGTATATGTGGCGGATGAAGTATCGGGATATGCTGACTCCTGACAGCCTTTATACAAGCCTGCAGGAGTTGGAACAATGGGCTAAGCAAGCTGACAAACCGATGGACCGGGCTATATTGCATTCATTGATCGCAGGAATGTATGCAGATTATGCCGCTAATAACCAATGGCAACTCCGGCAGCGGACGGAAATTGCAGGCGAAGCTCCCTCGGCAGATATGAGAGAATGGACAGCCAATATGTTTGTAGAGAAAGTCAGGACGAATGTCAAAGAAGCAATGGCAGATTCTGTGTTATTGCTCAATACTTCTTCACGTACTTATATTCCTTTTGTAGAGTTGGGCGAAACAAGTGAATACTATCATCATGATATGTATCATTTACTGGCTTCCCGCAGCATTGAAGCATTGCAGCGGATACAGGGGCTGGATCGTACGACTCCGATAGAGGCCTATTCGGAGGAAACTTCTTCTGAAAAAGAATCGTTGGTGAAACAGGATATTGAACGTATATATGATCAGATGCTCACTTCTTATAAAGCCAAGGGGGATAAGGAAGGGTGTTTGCTGACAAGTCTGAATTATTTGAATTGGAAGCATGGCACCTCGAAGAGTTTTCGTGAGCCTTTTAGAGTGAAGAAAGGCGGTACTTATATGACATTCGATCCTTATGAAACAGGGCTGGATGCATTGAAAACCGAGTATAAGTCGTTAGATCTTTGTGCTGAAGTGTATTTGGCTCAGGCTAATAATGCGATTGGGAAAGAACAGGAAACTGTTGCTTTGCAACTTTGTGACGAGGCGATCCGTTTGTATCCCGGTTACCGCAGAATCAATGCATTGAAGAACCTTCGCGAAGATATCCTGGCACCTTCTCTGAATGTGACTGCGGCTGCTACGGCTTTTCCCGGTGAGGAAATAGAGATAAGGGCTTCGCACAAGAATCTGGACGGATTTACGCTTCGGCTCTATCAGGCTAAGAAAATGACAAAGGAGCAGCATTTTGCAGTTCTCCGTCCGAAAGATTACCGGACACAGGATACAGTATTTACATTCAAGGCACCGGAAGTTGGAGAATATGTAATGCGTATTGTTCCGGATATTCGTGCAAAGAGAGACGGTGAAAGTAAATTTAATGTCACGCGTCTCAAGGCATTGACTTGTCGTTTGCCGGGAAATCAGTATGAGGTAGTGACACTGGACGGACAAACGGGCCATCCTGTTCCGAATGCAAAGATAACTCTTTATACAAATGATGAAAAAGTATTGCAGGAATTCACGGCAGGAGCAGATGGAAAAGTGGTATTCCCTTGGAAATCAGAATACAGATATTTGAAAGCTACCAAAGGTGCGGATATTGCTATGCCGTTTCAAGGTATCTATGGCGGAAGCTATGGATATTATGGAGATGAAAATAAGGTTTCGGAACAAATGACCCTGTTGACAGACCGTTCTTTGTATCGTCCCGGACAGACTGTGTATGTGAAAGGAATTGCTTATGCACAAAAATCGGATACGGCGAATGTGCTTCCGAACAAAGAATATACTGTGATATTGACAGATGCGAACGATCAGGAAGTCGGACAGAAAAAGGTACGTACCAATGAATTCGGTTCGTTTGCCACAGATTTTGCATTGCCTTCGGCCTGCTTGAATGGGATGTTCTCGTTGAAGGCCGGAAATGGCAGGACAAGTATTCGCGTGGAAGATTATAAACGCCCGACATTCGATATCACTTTTGAGAAACAGACAGGAAGTTATCAACTGGGAGATCAGGTAGAGGTAAAAGGTAAGATACAGTCTTATAGCGGTGTTTTATTGCAGGATCTTCCCGTGAAATATACCGTGAAGCGTTCTGTCTTTAGTTTGTGGCGGTTTGCGGAAAGCACACAGATCGCTTCCGGTGAGGTGACTGCCAATGAGAACGGGGAATTTACGATACCGGTCCGTCTGGAAGAAAATGATGCTTATAAGAATGATGCCAGAGTATACTACCGTTATTCGATAGAAGCTACTGCAACCAATGTGGCGGGTGAAACGCAGTCTTCTACAGATGTGATTGCAGCAGGTAACCGTTCGTTGGTTTTGCAGACCGAGTTAGCTGATAAGACTTGTAAAGATAAGCCGTTTCATACCGTATTTAAGGTACAGAATCTGAATGGTCAGCCTGTCGAAGTGACGGGTACGTTCAATTTGTACAAAGCCCAAGATGCGGATTTCAAGAAACTGGATGAGAAGCCGGTGGCAACAGGAACGTTCACTTCTAACGAAGAAATGACGATTCATTGGGGAAATCTTCCTTCCGGACCTTATGTATTGAAAGCAACGGTGAAAGATACACAAGGCAAGGAAGTGACAGCTGATGCGAATACGATTCTTTTCTCTTCGAAGGATCAGCGTCCGCCGATTGAAACGACTGTGTGGTTCTATGAGGCAAATACGGAATTTGATGCTGAGCATCCGGCAATGTTCTGCTTCGGGACTTCGAAGAAAGAGGCTTATGTGATGATGAATGTATTTTCCGGAAATGAACTGCTGGAAAGTAAAGTCATGAACTTGTCCGATACGATTGTACACTTTAAATATCCGTATAAGGAAAGTTATGGAGAAGGTGTCTTTGTCAACTTCTGCATGGTAAGGGACGGACAGGTATATCAGGAACAGGTCCGATTGAAGAAACGCCTGCCGGACAAGACGTTGACAATGAAGTGGGAAGTATTTCGTGATAAACTGCGTCCCGGACAAAAAGAGGAATGGAAGCTGACGATTAAGACACCGCAAGGACAGGCTGCCGAGGCAGAAATGTTAGCGACTATGTACGACGCTTCGTTGGATAAGATATGGAATAGAAAGCAGAATTTCAGTATTTATTATAATCAGCTCATCCCTTATTCCAATTGGATGAGTGGATATTTCGGCAATAATTCGTTCAATTACTGGTGGAATCAAAAATATCTCAAGGTGCCGGCAATGGAGTATGATCATTTTGTGACGCAACTATCCATTGAGCATTTCTTGTCTGCCCAGTTGGGAGGGGTACCGGTAATTGTTAGTGATGCTATGGATCAAGCATCATCTAGGACTATACGTATTAGAGGTACAAATACATATGCTGCAAAAGGGAAAGTGGAAATGGTTGGAGCTGTAGCTTCTAATGCTGCAATGGAAGTTGCAATGGATGCGGCAGGAAATATTGAAGAGGAAACCCTCCCTGAAGCCCCTGCCGACTTGCGTACCAATTTGGCGGAAACAGCTTTCTTCTACCCGCAACTCCGTACTAATGAGCAGGGAGAAGTTTCCTTTTCTTTCACTATGCCCGAGAGTCTGACCCGTTGGAACTTCCGCGGATATTCTCATACGAAAGGAATGCTGACGGGTACATTGGATGGTGAAGCTACTACGAGCAAAGAATTTATGCTGACTCCCAATCTTCCCCGTTTTGTTCGTGTCGGAGATAAGACGTCTATTGCTGCTTCTATTTCCAATATGACCGGAAAGCTGCAGGTCGGTACAGTGAGCATGATTCTCTTTGACCCGATGACGGAAAAGGTGATCAGTACACAGAAACAGAAGTTTACCGTAGAAGCCGGAAAGACAATAGGGGTTAACTTCATGTTTAGCGTGAGTGATAAATACGAGATACTGGGCTGCCGGATGATTGCTGACAGCGGTACATTCAGTGATGGTGAGCAGCAGTTGCTTCCGGTGCTTAGCAACAAAGAGCATTTGGTAGAAACTCTTCCGATGCCTGTCCGTGGAGAAGAGACACGTATTTTCTCTCTCGACAGCCTGTTCAATCATCACAGTAAAACTGCGACTGACCGTAAACTGACTGTCGAGTTTACCGGAAATCCGGCCTGGTATGCTATTCAAGCATTGCCTTCATTGAGTCTCCCGGAAAACAATAATGCTATTTCATGGGCTACCGCCTACTATGCAAATACGTTGGCTTCTTATATAATGAATAGTCAGCCACGCATCAAGGCTGTATTCGATAGCTGGAAACTTCAGGGTGGCAATAAAGAAACTTTCCTGAGTAACCTGCAAAAAAATCAGGAGGTGAAGAACATTCTGTTGTCTGAGTCTCCATGGGTGCTCGAAGCGCAAACGGAAGAACAGCAGAAAGAACGCATCGCCACTCTGTTTGATCTGAATAATATCCGTAGCAATAACATTGCCGCTTTGACAAGATTACAGGAATTGCAGAATTCAAGCGGAGCATGGTCCTGGTACAAAGGAATGAGCGGCAGCCGCTATGTCACTACGTACATTGCCGAATTGAACGCCCGTCTTGCTATGATGACCGGTGGGAAACTGGATGGTGCAGCACTTGCTTTACAGAAAAATGCCTTTACCTATCTCCATCAGGAAGCTTTGAAGGAGTATAAAGAAATTCTCAAAGCACAGAAAGATGGTGTGAAGTTTACAGGTGTTTCCGGAAGTATCCTGCAATATCTGTATCTGGTCGCAATTTCGGGTGAACAAGTCCCTGCTGCCAATAAATCTGCCTATACTTATTATCTCTCCAAGGTGGGTGAAATGCTCACGACCGCTTCGATGGATACGAAGGCGATAGCTGCCATTATTCTGGATAAAGCAGGACGGAAGAAAGAAGCTCAGGAATTTGTTGCTTCCTTGAAAGAGCATCTGACGAAGACAGCCGAACAGGGAATGTTCTTCGCTTTCAATGAAAACCCGTACGCTTGGGGTGGAATGAAGATGCAGGCTCATGTAGACGTGATGGAAGCATTGGAATTGATAGGCGGAAATAACGATACTGTAGAAGAAATGAAACTTTGGCTGCTGAAGCAGAAACAGACGCAGCAGTGGAATTCTCCGGTAGCTACTGCCGATGCTGTCTATGCTTTACTGATGAAAGGCGTAAACTTGCTCGATAATCAGGGAGATGTGCGTATTGTTATTGCTGATGAGGTACTGGAGACCGTTTCTCCAAGTAAGACGACTGTGCCGGGGTTAGGCTATATCAAACGTTCGTTTACACAGAAGAATGTGGTAGACGCTCGTAAGATAGAAGTCGAAAAGAGAAATCCGGGCATTGCGTGGGGAGCTGTTTATGCGGAATATGAATCACCGGTCAGCGATGTGAGACAACAGGGAGGAGAGCTGAATGTACAAAAACAACTCTATGTAGAACGTATGGTGAACAATGCCCCTCAACTGCAACCTGTTACTGAAAAGACGGTTCTTCAGGTAGGCGATAAGATCGTTTCCCGTTTGAGCATTCGTGTAGACCGTCCGATGGACTTTGTACAGTTGAAAGACCAGCGGGGAGCCTGCTTCGAACCGATCGGCAGTGTATCCGGTTACAATTGGAGTAATGGAATCGGTTATTATGTAGATATCAAAGATGCTTCCACTAACTTCTTCTTCGACCATCTGGGCAAAGGAGTGTATGTATTGGAGTATGGCTATCGCATCAGCAGAGCAGGAACCTATGAGACCGGCTTGGCTACGATGCAATGCGCCTATGCGCCGGAATACGCTTCCCATTCTGCTTCAATGACAATAATTATCAAATAGTTCAGGGAGGGGATTTCTTGTCCACCGATGAGAAAGGCGTTCCCCACCGATGAAGAAGGTGTTCCCCACCGATGAAGGCCTCCCTCATCGGTGGGGAACTTTTTGTTGATGAATACTGCCTTGCAGGAGCCGTCACCGGGTAAAGTATTTTCTCAAACGGTGTTAATCTATGTAATCTGTGATGAAAAACTCATCTAAAACTCCTACATTTGTGGACCAAAATAAAATATATCACATGAAACGTACTTTACTATTGATATTTACACTGCTTACTGTCACTTTGGCGGCTGTTGCCCAACCTCGTATTTCTTCTAATAAGGAGACGCACAACTTTGGACAAATAGAATGGAAAAAGCCGGTAACAGTGGAATATACGATCACCAATACCGGAAACGAGCCGTTAGTGCTGACAAATGTCACTACTTCCTGTGCCTGTGCTGTAGCAGACTGGACAAAGGAACCGATTGCTCCGGGTGCCAAAGGAACCGTAAAAGCTTCTTTTGATGCGAAAGCACTGGGGCGTTTTGATAAGTCAATAGGTATCTATAGCAATGCCACCCCGAATCTGGTTTATCTGAAATTCACCGGTGAGGTAGTGCAGGAAATCAAAGATTATTCAAAGATTCTTCCTTATGCTATCGGTAATATCCGCATTGACCGTGACGAGTTCTCTTTCCCCGATGTTTATCGTGGACAGCAACCGTCTATGACATTCAGCATTGCCAACCTTTCCGACCGCCCTTACGAACCGGTATTGATGCACTTACCTCCTTATCTGAAGATGGAAGCGGAACCTAAAGTACTGCTGAAAGGTAAAAAAGGAACGATTAAACTGACGCTGGATGCCAGCCAGTTGCAAGACTTCGGACTGACACAGACTTCTGTCTACCTGTCCCGTTTCTCCGGTGATAAAGTGAGTGAAGACAATGAGATACCCGTTTCAGCCATTCTTCTTCCCGATTTCTCGCGTATGACGGAGAAAGATTCTTTGAATGCTCCTTCCATCCACATCTCGGAGACGAATATTGACCTGAGTATTCCGTTGATCAAGAAGAATAAAGTCAGCCATGATATATTGATCGCTAATGCGGGCAAGACCCCGTTAGTCATCAGCAAGCTACAGGTATTCAACTCTTCTGTAGGAGTAAGACTGAAAAAAACGGTCATTCCACCGGACGGAATGACCAAGTTGAAAGTGACAATCCACAAGCGGGATGTAGGTAATAAGAAACATCATTTACGTATCTTGATGATTACAAACGACCCGTTGCGTCCGAAAGTTGAAATAAATATCAAACGCTAACTCTTATTGCCATGGAACATCCTGAAAATAACGAAGAATATAAAGGACTCGTTGTCAATAAAGGCATCGAACAGCCCTCATCTGTGAATCCTTATTTGAAACGTAAACCTAAAAAGCGTCAGCTTTCGGTTGCGGAATTTGTAGAAGGTATTGTGAAAGGTGATGTCACTATTCTCAGTCAGGCTGTGACATTGGTGGAGAGTGTGAAGCCCGAACATCAGGCTGTCGCTCAGGAAGTGATTGAGAAGTGTTTACCTTATTCCGGCAATTCCATTCGGGTAGGTATCAGTGGGGTGCCCGGTGCAGGTAAAAGTACATCAATCGATGTATTCGGCCTTCATGTGCTCGAAAAAGGCGGCAAGTTGGCGGTATTGGCCATTGACCCGAGCAGTGAACGCAGTAAAGGCAGTATATTGGGAGACAAGACACGTATGGAGCAGCTTTCCGTACATCCTAATTCATTTATCCGCCCCAGCCCCTCAGCGGGTTCATTGGGAGGAGTCGCAAGGAAGACCCGTGAAACCATTGTGCTTTGCGAAGCTGCCGGATTCGATAAAATCTTTGTGGAAACCGTTGGAGTAGGACAAAGCGAAACGGCGGTTCATTCGATGGTGGATTTCTTCTTGCTGATTCAACTCGCAGGTACGGGAGATGAATTGCAGGGAATCAAACGCGGGATCATGGAAATGGCGGACGGTATTGTGATTAACAAAGCCGACGGAGATAATCTGGAACCTGCCAAGCTGGCTGCCAGTCAATTCCGCAATGCGCTGCATCTGTTTCCGGCTCCCGAATCGGGATGGATTCCGAAAGTATTGACTTATTCCGGTTTTTATAATATCGGCGTGAAGGAAATCTGGGACATGGTGTATGAATATATCGACTTTGTGAAGAAAAACGGCTATTTTGGATATCGCCGTAATGAGCAGAGTAAGTACTGGATGTACGAGACAATTAATGAACAGCTCCGTGATAGTTTCTATCACAATCCTCAGATTGAAGCGATGCTTCAGGAGAAGGAACAACAAGTGTTGCAGGGAAATCTTACTTCGTTTACAGCTGCTAAGAGCCTGCTGGATACCTATTTTGATGAATTAAAACGATGATAAACCGGAAACAGTGATGGATTAAAAAACGACCGAACATTTACCCCCGATAAATATACCCTAATTAGTAATAACCAATTGTTAACTTTAACACCTGATGAACAAAACCTTATTAACCGGGCTTTTGTGTTGTAGTTTGTCAATACAAAGCTTCGCAGACCAACCGTTAGAGGGGTTCGCTTATGGATCAGTGAATGCCCCTACAGGAAAAGAGTGGGAATCTCCCGAAAATCTGGCGCTGAACAAGGAACAGCCGCATGCTTATTTCTTCCCGTTCCAGCATCTGGACAATGCCCGAAAGGTATTACCGGAGAACAGTCAGTTCTGGCAGTCACTCAATGGTGACTGGAAGTTTCACTGGGCACCCGATCCGGACTCCCGCCCTAAAGATTTCTATGAGACGAATTATGATGTAACTTCATGGGATGTGATTCCCGTACCTTCTAGCTGGAACATTTATGGCATTCAAAAAGACGGAAGCCGGAAGTATGGAACCCCTATTTACGTCAACCAACCGGTGATCTTTCAGCATAGCGTGAAAGTGGACGACTGGCGTGGGGGTGTGATGCGTACCCCTCCTGCCAACTGGACCACTTATAAGGACCGGAATGAAGTGGGTTCCTTCCGCCGTGATTTCGAAATTCCGCAGGACTGGGACGGACGTGAGACCTTTATCAGTTTCGATGGTGTCGATTCCTTCTTCTATCTGTGGATTAACGGTCAATATGTGGGCTTCTCCAAGAATTCACGCAATACCGCTGATTTCAATATCACTCCCTATTTGCAGAAAGGTAAGAATACCGTAGCTGCTGAAGTATACCGTAGTTCGGACGGTTCCTTCCTCGAAGCTCAGGATATGTTCCGTTTGCCGGGTATCTTCCGCACGGTTGCCTTGTATTCGGTTCCTAAAGTTCATTTCCGTGACTTGGTTGCCACCCCCGATCTGGATGCTACTTATACAGACGGTTCTTTGACAGTCAATGCTGAGATCCGTAATCTGGGTAAGAAAGCAATAAAAGACTACAAAGTATATTATTCTTTATATGCTAACAAACTTTACTCTGATGAGAATACATTAGTAGATGGATTCCTGTCTCCTGTTATCGACAAAATCGCTCCGAATGAAACAGGCAGTGTTCAGACTGTCCTTAAGGTGAAAGCTCCCAACAAATGGTCGGCGGAGTTTCCTTATCGCTACACATTGGTAGCCGAATTGAAGGATAAGAAGAACAAAACAATTGAGATGGTTTCCACTATTGTCGGTTTCCGGAAGGTGGAGATTAAAGATACTCCTGCCTCCGAAGATGAATTCGGGCTTGCCGGACGATATTATTATGTGAATGGAAAGACGGTCAAACTGAAAGGGGTAAACCGGCACGAATCCAATCCGGGAGTGGGGCATGCCATTACCCGTGAGATGATGGAAAAAGAGATTATGTTGATGAAGCGCGCCAACATCAATCATGTACGTAATTCACATTATCCGGATGATCCGTATTGGTATTTCCTGTGCAACAAATATGGTATTTATCTGGAAGATGAGGCTAATATAGAATCTCATGAATATTATTATGGTGCTGCTTCTCTCTCTCATCCGGTAGAATGGAAAAATGCACACGTAGCACGTGTGATGGAAATGGTGCGTGCCAATGTCAACAATCCGTCTATCGTTATCTGGTCGTTGGGCAATGAAGCCGGACCGGGGAAGAACTTTGTGGCTGCTTATGATGCTTTGAAGAAGTTTGATGCTTCCCGCCCTGTACAATATGAACGTAATAATGACATTGTAGATATGGGCTCCAACCAATATCCGTCTATCGGCTGGGTACGCGGAGCCGTTCAGGGGAAATATGACATCAAGTATCCGTTCCATATATCCGAATATGCTCACTCAATGGGGAATGCCTGCGGCAATCTGATTGATTACTGGGAGGCGATGGAATCGACCAATTTCTTCTGTGGCGGTGCTATCTGGGATTGGGTAGACCAGTCTATGTACAATTATGACCCGAAGACAGGTGTTCGTTATCTGGCTTATGGGGGCGACTTTGGTGATACTCCCAATGATGGACAGTTTGTAATGAACGGCATCGTGTTTGGTGACCTTGAACCGAAGCCTCAGTACTATGAAGTGAAAAAGGTATATCAGCACATCGGAGTGAAAGCGTTGGATATTGAAAAAGGAGCATTCGAAATCTTCAATAAGTACTACTTTAAGAATTTGGCAGAGGATTATTTGTTGGTGTGGTCACTCTATGAAGATGGTAAAGCGATACAGACAAGTCAGCCGATGGATATTAACGTAGCTCCACGGCAGCGCATGCAGATTACGCTTCCTTATAATTATGCCTCTCTTAAAAAAGATGCAGAGTACTTTGTAAAAGTCCAATTCATATTGAAAGGTCAAAGACCCTGGGCTGCCAAAGGCTTCCCGATGGCAGAGGAACAGATTTTGTTGAAGGAGGCTACAGACCGCCCATCCATCCGTGAGGTGGCAGCCGGTGCAGGAAAACTGGATGGATTCGTGCTGGACAAGGATACGAAGCGTATCTTTATAAAAGGAGCTGACTTTGAAGCCATATTTGATCCGCAAACCGGAAGTATCTACAGTCTGAAGTATGGCAACGAGACAGTTATCTCCGATGGCAACGGTCCGAAGCTCGATGCTCTCCGTGCTTTTACAAACAATGATAACTGGTTCTATGCTCCCTGGTTCGAACATGGTTTGCACAATCTGATTCATAAAGCAACTGAATATAAAGTGCTGAATAAAGGCAATGGAACTTTGGTCTTGAGCTTTACGGTAGAATCTCAGGCACCGAATGCCGCACGTATTAAGGGCGGTACAAGCTCCGGTAAGAATAGCATCGAAGAACTGACCGACAGAAAATTCGGTAGCAATGACTTTAAATTTATCACTAACCAGATATGGACAGTATATCCGGACGGTTCTATCGAATTGCAGTCCAGCATTACTTCTAATCGTTCAAGTTTGGTGCTGCCGCGTTTGGGCTATGTGATGAAAGTTCCCCAACAATACAGTAACTTCACTTACTATGGACGCGGACCGGTAGATAACTATGCCGACCGTAAGAGCGGACAGTTTATCGAACAGTATACGAATACCGTAGCAGGTGAGTTCGTGAACTTCCCGAAACCTCAGGATATGGGCAATCACGAAGATGTTCGCTGGTGTGCGTTGACCAATCAGGCAGGCAATGGAGCTGTCTTCGTAGCTACCGACCGTCTTTCGGCTTCGGCACTTCAGTACTCGGCTCTCGATCTGATTCTGGCTTCCCATCCTTATCAGTTGCCGAAGGCAGGCGATACCTATCTGCATTTGGATTGTGCAGTGACCGGTTTGGGTGGTAATAGTTGTGGTCAGGGAGGTCCTCTCGTACACGACCGTGTGTTTGCCAACCAGCACAGTATGGGCTTCATCATTCGTCCTGCCGGTAAGGAACTGAGTGTTGTTGCCAATGTTGCCCCTGCGGGAGATCTTCCTCTGTCTATCACCCGCACTCCTGCCGGAATGGTCGAATTGACTTCGGCAAAGAAAGATGCTGTCATTTGTTATAGCATTGACGGAAGTAAGAAAGTGCAGGAATACACAGAACCTGTCCCTATGCGTAACGGAGGTACGATCAAGGCATGGTATAAGGATAGTAAGGATATCAGCAGCACAATGAAGTTTGAGAAAATAGAAAGCATTCAGACGCAAGTTGTGTACGCCAGTAGTCAGGAATCGGGTGAAGGTGATGCTTCTCATCTGACTGACGGCGATCCGAATACCATTTGGCATACCATGTATTCTGTGACAGTAGCCAAATATCCGCATTGGGTAGATTTGGATGCCGGTGAAGTGAAAGAAATCAAAGGATTCACTTACTTGCCACGTCAGAATGGCGGTAACGGTAATATCAAAGATTACTCTATTCAGGTCAGCATGGATGGTAAAGAGTGGGGAGAACCTGTTAATAAAGGAACGTTCGCAAGGGACTCCAAAGAAAAGAGAGTCTTGTTTGACAAACCGGTGAAAGCACGCTATATCCGTTTTACAGCTTTAAGTGAACAGAACGGACAGGATTTTGCATCCGGTGCTGAGATAACGATTCTGGCTAACTAGGAATTATTGAATATATAGCAGAAAGAGACTGACTTTTTAGTCAGTCTCTTTATTTTAATCGGAATTAGGGAACTCCTACAGCTCCTTTCCCGCTTTCTCAAAATCCGCCTTAGACTTACTCTGTGTCACAATATACACACCCAAAAACACGAGCGTAATGGCAATTCCCTTTTCCCAGCCGAAGCTCCCGATTCCCATGATAATCGCTGCAATCGAAGCCACAATCGGCTGCATATAATTATACATACTTACTACTGTCGGGCGAAGTAGCCTCTGAGCTGTCATGATGCAGAGATAAGCCAGGAAACTTCCTCCCAATACGACATACAGTACCTGCACAATGGCAATCGTTGGAATAGCAGCCCATTGAATAGTTGAAATATCATAGTAGGAGAAAGGAATATAGCATATCGAAGCGTAGATAAACATCCATTTATTAATAGTCACTGTCGAATATCGTTGTGACAGACCTTTGAATACCGTTAAGTAGATAGAGAAACTGATTTGCGCAACCAGACAGAGCAGGTCACCAATCAGACTTCCGTTGCCGCTGCTTGCCGCCTGACTGCTGATAATAAGAATCAGCGCTCCCATGGCACCGACGAAAATACCCAGCACTTTCTTATTCGTAATCGGTTCTTTCAGATAGATAGCAGCTACGACCATGGTCACTATCGGCAGGGTCGTTGTTACGATAGATGCGTCGATAGGTGAAGTCATGGAAAGTCCGAAGATAAATACTCCTTGATTGAAAACCAGTGCAAACAAGGAAGCAAAGAAAATCTTAAGCATATCACGATGATCCACATGTTCCTGCTTGCAAAAGATGGAAAGTATCCAAAATGCAGCTGCAGCTCCTACCATACGAAAGGTAGTGACGGAGATTGCAGAAAACTCCTGAAGTGCCGATTTTCCGATAGGAGACATTAATCCCCACATTACGTTTGCAGTTAGTGCAAACAGATGGCCGTGCGGGTTCTTATTATTACCCATAAGTTCGTGTATACCTTTTAATTGTTACCTTTATTGAAAACTGCTGCAAAGGTAACTAATTTGTCGCATGATTTGTTTATATTTGCCTTGATTAAAATTGAATATTATGGAACAACAGGCAGACTATATCCAGCGGATCGAGATCAACGGACTCTGGGGCCGCTTTAATATAAGATGGGATTTACGCCCGGATGTGAATATTCTTTCCGGCATCAACGGAGTGGGAAAGACGACTATTCTGAACCGTTCGGTGGGATACCTCGAACAGCTTTCGGGCGATATACAACTCTCCGGTGAAATGAAGAGCGATGCGAAGAACGGGGTACACCTTTTCTTTGATAATCCCGAAGCGACTTACATCCCTTACGATGTGATTCGTAGCTACGACCGTCCTTTGATTATGGGTGACTTTACGGCACGCATGGCAGATAAGAATGTGAAGTCCGAACTGGACTGGCAACTATATCTGTTGCAACGCCGCTATCTTGATTATCAGGTTAATATCGGTAATAAGATGATTGAGATGCTTTCCAGCAATGACGAAGAACAGCGCAATAAAGCGGCTACTCTGTCCCTTGCCAAGCGTCGCTTTCAGGATATGATTGACGAACTTTTCAGTTACACCCGTAAAAAGATAGATCGCCGTCGGAATGATATAGCCTTTTATCAGGATGGAGAACTGCTGTTTCCATATAAACTCTCGTCCGGTGAAAAGCAAATGCTGGTGATTCTACTAACGGTACTTGTGCAGGACAACAGCCATTGTGTTCTTTTTATGGATGAGCCGGAGGCCTCTCTGCATATTGAGTGGCAACAGAAATTGATTTCAATGATCCGGGAACTGAATCCCAACGTACAAATCATTCTGACCACCCATTCGCCTGCCGTTATCATGGAAGGCTGGCTGGATGCAGTGACAGAGGTGAGCGATATTTCTACGGAAGCGGATGGGTTTAAAATCCACCCGACTATTAATTGTTAATAACGATCTATACATGGCAACTTCACTACGCGATAATCTGACTTCTTCTTACTTCAATGCTGCTCACAAGCTATATTCAAAAAAGGCACGCCGGCGCATCATTGCTTATGTAGAGAGCTACGATGATGTTGCCTTTTGGCGCACATTACTCGAAGAATTTGAAAATGACGAGCATTATTTTCAAGTGATGCTCCCTTCGGCTACTTCGTTGGCGAAAGGTAAGAAGATGGTGCTTATGAACACGCTGAATACTGCCGAACTTGGAAGAAGCCTGATTGCCTGCGTAGACAGTGATTATGATTTCCTGTTGCAGGGGGCTACGAATACTTCCCGTAAAATCAACCGGAACAGATATATCTTCCAGACCTATACATACGCCATTGAGAACTATCACTGCTTTGCCGAAAGCCTTCACGAAGTATGTGTACAGGCTACATTGAACGATCGTTTTATTTTGGATTTCAACGCTTATCTGAAGCGATACTCCGAAATCGTATATCCGCTTTTCTTATGGAACGTGTGGTTCTATCGCCAACGGGATACTTATACTTTTCCGATGTACGATTTCCATACTTATACAGCTTTGCGTGAGATTAGTCTTAAACATCCGGAACACAGTCTGGAAGCACTGCAACATCGTGTCAATCAGAAACTCTCTGAGCTAAAGGCACGTTTCCCCGGTTCTGTCGGTCAAGTCAACGCATTGCGGTCGGAATTGAAGGAGCTGGGGCTTGTTCCGGAAACTACCTATCTGTATATGCAGGGGCATCATGTGATGGATAATGTGGTAATGAAACTCTTGATTCCTGTCTGTACCGCCTTACGCAGGGAACGGGAACAGGAAATCAAACGACTGGCAGAGCATAATGAACAATTCAGGAATGAACTGACTTGTTATCAGAATAGCCAGGTGAATGTGGAGATTATGTTGAAGAAGAATGTTGCTTATAAGCGACTCTTCCACTACGATTGGCTGAGGCAGGATATTCAGGAATATCTGGCAAAGGAAAAATAAACCGAAGGGAATAAATAAAGAAATAAAGGACAGTAAACTAAAAGAGGAACTATTTTATGAAAGAAGTGATTGATACGGTGAGTGTGGCGTTAGCAAATGGAGAAACGGAAAATGTAGGGAACGCTGTGATGCAGGAGGTTAACCGTACGTTGGTCTCGGCAGGAGTGGATGAGGTCTGGGCGGACAAAATAGATAATCTGATCGTATTGCTATTCATTATAGGAATTGCTTTATTGGCTAATCTGATCTGTCGAAAAATTATTCTGCGGGTAGTGGCCAAGTTGGTGAAGCAGACTAAAGCTACTTGGGACGATATTGTATTCAACCATAAAGTGATGGTGAATGTCAGCCGGATGGTGGCACCTATCTTGATTTATATTGCCATTCCTATCGCATTCCCCGAGCATGCGGATTCTGATTTACTTGATTTCCTGCGCCGTCTCTGCCTGATATATATCATTGCTGTTTTTCTTCGTTTTATCAGTGCTTTGTTTACGGCTGTCTATCAAGTATACAGTGAGCGGGAGCAGTATAGGGACAAACCGTTGAAAGGACTTTTGCAAACGGCACAAGTGATTCTTTTCTTTATAGGAGCTATCATTATTATCAGTATTTTGATCAATCAGAGTCCGATGGTCTTACTGACCGGATTAGGAGCATCTGCCGCTATCCTGATGTTGGTATTCAAAGACAGTATCATGGGATTTGTGTCCGGTATCCAGCTTTCTGCCAACAATATGCTGAAAGTGGGCGATTGGATTACTATGCCAAAATATGGGGCGGACGGTACTGTGATAGAGGTTACCCTGAATACTGTAAAGGTACGTAATTTTGATAATACGATAACGACTATTCCTCCTTACCTCCTGATAAGCGATTCTTTCCAGAATTGGCAAGGGATGCAGGAATCCGGTGGACGTCGAGTGAAGCGTTCCATTAATATTGATATGACGAGTGTACGCTTCTGCACTCCGGAAATGCTGGAGAAATATCGTAAGATACAGTTATTGACAGATTATGTAGAGGAGACGGAGAGGGTAGTAGAAGAATATAATAAGGAACATGATATTGACAATTCCGTGTTAGTGAACGGACGAAGACAGACCAATCTGGGAGTTTTCCGTGCCTATCTGACAAATTATTTGCGGAGTTTGCCTACCGTTAATCAGGAAATGACTTGCATGGTACGTCAACTTCAGCCTACAGAGACAGGTATTCCATTGGAACTTTATTTCTTCTCTGCCAACAAAGTTTGGGTGGCGTATGAGGGCATACAGGCAGACGTGTTCGATCATGTGCTGGCCATCATTCCGGAGTTCGGTCTGCGAGTCTTCCAAAATCCTTCAGGTGAAGACCTGCGTCGGATAGGAGTGAAGATAGAACATTGATTCAAAAGATAGCATATTATATAAACGATACATACTGTTAACTATAATTGATTATGAATACACCTATACCCAACCAGATTATCCGTGAGATTACACCTTTGTCTGACAAAGACTGTTTCTATATTGCAGAACGTTATAAAACGGAATTTACTTATCCGATTCATAATCATTCTGAATTTGAACTGAACTTTACAGAGAAGGCTGCGGGAGTAAGACGTGTTGTGGGAGATTCCTCTGAAGTGATAGGAGATTATGATCTGGTTCTGATCACAGGCAAAGATCTGGAACATGTATGGGAACAAAATGAATGTCGTTCCAAAGAGATACGAGAGATCACTATTCAATTCTCTTCAGACCTGTTCTTTAAGAGCTTTATCAATAAAAACCAGTTCGACTCTATTCGCCGGATGCTGGATAAGGCTCAGAAAGGACTCTGTTTTCCGATGTCTGCTATACTCAAGATCTATCCCATGCTGGATACGCTTGCTTCTGAAAAGCAAGGATTCTATGCAGTTATCAAATTTATGACGATTCTCTATGAGCTCTCTCTCTTTGAGGAAGAAGCCCGGACATTATCCAGTTCTTCTTTTGCTAAGATTGATGTCCATTCCGATAGTCGTCGTGTACAAAAGGTGCAGGAGTATATCAATCTTCACTATCAGGAAGAAATTCGATTGGGGCAGTTGGCTGGTATGGTCGGAATGACTGATGTGTCGTTCAGCCGCTTCTTTAAATTGCGCACGGGGAAAAACCTTTCCGACTATATCATTGATATCCGGTTGGGTTTTGCTTCGCGGTTGCTGGTAGATTCTACGATGTCTATCGCAGAAATCTGTTATGAGTGCGGGTTCAATAACCTTTCTAATTTTAATCGTATCTTTAAGAAGAAAAAAGATTGTTCTCCTAAAGAGTTTCGCGAGAACTACCGGAAGAAAAAGAAACTGATCTAGCTTTTCTGTATCCACCCTATTATAATAGTTTAGAGTCCTGTTCCCTGAGATTTATTCTTCGGGGTACTAAAATCTATTATCCGTTATGCAGATTAAATCTTACTGAGAAGCGGATTAAAGCTGTGTTGTAAATCGTTGATAACAAGTTTGTAATATGGCGTAATAAACCTGAAACGGCTATTTCAAACCATTGTATCTGATTCGTATTCGTATTGTAACCTCCTCCTTCTACCTTTGCCGACGTAATTAAAAACGTAGAGCGAAGTTCGATGAAAAAACTATTTCTTTTTAGATTTTCTGTTGCAGCCTTTTTTTGTTTGTTGTGTGTTCTTCCTGCATTGGCTGCCAATATCAAGATTAAAGGTGCGGTGAAAGACAAGCTCTCCAAAGAACCTTTGATTGGAGCAACGATACGATTGGTGGGAACTCCTGCCGGAGCTGTGACCGATATGGACGGTAATTTTGAGTTGAACAGTACCGGTGTGTTGGAAGGTATGTATGATGTTGAAATAAAATATATAGGATACAAGACGGAAGTACGCCGCAAAGTTCGTGTGGAGAACGGGAAACTGGTGATTTTGGATTTGGAATTGGAGACGGATACACATGAACTCTCGGATGTAGTGGTGGTAGCAAAGAAGAATCGCGAGAATGAGAATATGTTGTTGCTCGAACAACAAAAAGCAGTCATTGCCGTGCAGGCTGTCAGCGTCAAGGAGCTTTCCCGCAAAGGTGTTTCCGATGCGGAGGGCGCTGTAACCAAAGTGGCGGGGGTTTCTAAACAGGATGGAGTCAAGAATGTCTTTGTCCGTGGACTGGGCGACCGCTATAACGCGACTACCTTTAACGGATTTTCTGTTCCTTCGGAAGATCCGGAATATAAGAATATCTCTCTCGACTTCTTCGGTACGGATATTATTCAGTCTGTTGGCGTTAATAAGGCATTTAATGCCGGAGGTATCAGTGATGTGGGCGGTGCGACGATCGACATTGTTTCCAAAGAACTGATCGGTAGCGGAAACCTGAATATCGGTATTTCCGGTGGACTGAACACTCAGACAGTGACAGCCGACTTTCTGAAACTCGACGGAGTCAATTTTCTGGGTTTTGCCAATACAACAGAACCTGCCGATGAAAATAGCTGGGGATTCAAGAATAAACTGAACCCTTCCAGTCAGAGCTTCCAGATGAACCGAAGTTACAGCATCTCCGGTGGAAAGCGGTTTTATGTGGGAAAAGACAAAAATCCGCTCTCTTTCTTCCTGACTGCCGGACATACGACAGATTATCAATATACGGATGAAACAATTCGTAATACAACGACAAGTGGTACGGTGTACAAAGATATGACGGGCAAGAAGTATACCGAGAATATCAGTCAGCTGGCACTGGCCAATGTGGATTATGATATGCAGAACCGTCATCATGTGAGTTACAATTTTATGATGATTCATGCCAATGTGCAATCTGTGGGTGACTATACCGGTAAAAACTCGATCTTTAGTGATGATTATGATAATCAGGGATTTACCCGTCGCCAGCAAACGAATGACAACTTGCTGATCGTTAACCAGCTGATGACTAACTGGGGACTGACCAAAACATTGAGTCTGGATGCCGGTGCTTCTTATAATATTGTGAAAGGAAACGAACCCGACCGCCGGATCAACAATATAACAAAGGCAGAAGAAGGCTACACCTTACTTAGAGGTAACTCCCAACAACGGTACTTCTCCACTTTGGATGAAGATGACATCAATGTAAAGGCAGGACTTGTTTATCGTCTGAAAGATAATGTAGAAGAAATCTCTCAAATACGTCTTGGCTATGCGGGTCGGTTTGTTGATGATAATTTTAAAGCGACTGAATACAATCTGACTGTGGGACACGCTTCTTCCATTCCTTCACTCGACAATTTTTCGCTCGACGACTATTATAATCAGACGAATCTTTCTTCCGGATGGTTTGCCGTTCAGAAGAACATCGATAAGTATTCGGTCACGAAAAATATTCATTCCGCTTATGCGGAAGCTACTTACCAGTTTACTCCCCGGTGGATTGTAAATGTAGGAATGAAATATGATAATGTAGATATTCAGGTAGACTATAATGTGAATAAAGGTGGTTCGGAAGGGAACAACACGATTCAAAAGGACTTTTTTCTTCCAAGTTTGAATTTGAAATACAATCTGAGTGAGAAGCACTCCTTACGTTTGGGTGCAAGTAAAACTTATACGTTGCCGCAACCTAAGGAAATTTCTCCTTATCGTTACGTAGGAGTGAACTTTAACAGTCAGGGTAATGCGAACCTGAAGCCCTCGGACAACTATAACGTCGATTTGAAATGGGACTTTAATCCTACTCCGACTGAACTGATTTCTCTGACAGCCTTTTATAAACTCATCAAGAATCCGATCTCACGCATTGAGGTAGCAAGTGCCGGAGGATATCTTTCTTATGAGAACATAGCAGATAAGGCAACGGTAGCCGGAGTGGAAGTGGAGGTACGCAAAAACCTGTTTGTCCGCCCGGTAAGCAGTGCGGCAAACGGAATGAATAAACTCTCTTTCGGTTTGAACGGATCGTATATCTATACGAATGCGAAAATGCCTTTGGCAACCGTTACCACCGGGTCGCAACTGGAAGGTGCCGCCCCCTGGATTGCTAATTTTGACTTATCTCATAACTACACAAAAGGAGATCATAGTTTCATCAATACATTGGTGCTCAACTATGTCAGCGATAAAATTTATACCATCGGTACGCAAGGCTATCAGGATATCATGGAACAGGAAATCATGACACTTGACTTCGTCTCGCAGGTCAAACTGAATAAGTATATCTCACTTACACTGAAAGCCCGTAACCTTCTGAACCCATCGTATAAGTTGAGTCGCAAGGCTAATGAAAGTGGAGAAGAAGTGGTACTTAGCGATTACAAAAAAGGAATAAATATCAGTCTGGGAGTGTCGTGCACATTTTAAACCGGATCATGAAATAAGATTATTAACTAATTATTAAAGTAAAATGAAAAGATTGTTTGTAAACTTGATGACGTTTGCCGCTATGGCAACTGCACTGACATTCACTGCATGTAGTAGTGATAGTGACGGAGATGGTAATGGAAATGGAAACGGTGGAAATGGTGAAGGAACAGGTAGCTCTATCGTGGTAGGCGAAAATATTCTGTCCGGAACACTGACCGGTGAACAGACATTGGATGCGAAAGAATACATTCTGAACGGAACAGTCATCATTGCTGACGGAGGTCGTTTGAATATTCCTGCCGGAACTACCATCAAGGCACGTGAAGGTTTCAGCAGTTATCTGTTGGTTGCACAGGGAGGTAAACTCTATGCCGATGGTACGGCGGATAAACCAATCGTCTTTACGGCAAATACAACAAGTCCGGTGTCCGGATATTGGGGTGGAGTAATCATCAATGGTAAAGCTCCTATTTCCGGTTCGAAGGCCGATAAGAGTGATACAGCATTGACTGAAATCAACAATGACTATAAATACGGCGGTAATGTAGACAATGATTGCTCCGGTTCATTGACTTACGTGAAAATCTGCTATGCAGGTGCCCGCTCTACTGCGGATATCGAACATAACGGACTGACCTTGAACGGTGTTGGTAACGGAACAAAAATAGAAAATATCTATGTGTTGGAAAGTGCTGACGATGCAATCGAATTCTTTGGTGGTACGGTGAACGTAACTAACTTGTTGGCTGTTAATCCGGATGACGATATGTTCGACTTTACACAAGGTTATTGTGGTACATTGAAGAACTGTTATGGCGTTTGGGAAAGAGACTATACAAGTACGGAAGCCGATCCGCGCGGTATCGAAGCTGACGGTAATATGGATGGTCTGTATCCGGATCATTTGCGTCAGTCTGACTTTATAGTAGAAAACATGACGATCGTAAACAATGCTGCCAATACCACAGATAACGTAGACCGTATGCAAGATGTGATTAAAGTACGTCGCGGTGCGAAAGCTACTATCAAGAATGCATTAGTGAAAGGTACAGGCGGAACAATCGATTTGATCGATATGAAGGACAGTAAAGGTGCGGGTGACGCCAATTCCAGTATTAATATTACTAATACGCTGAGCATCACAGGAGGTAATAAGCTGAATGGTGACTTGAACACATTGGTTGAATCTGAAAACAATACCGGTGCGGATGCTTCTTTGTTCGGCTGGACAGGATCTAATTTATCTTCATTCTAATATACAAATTCGAAATCCGTTTTTATAGAGTTCAAGGGAGGCTTTGCAGGTGACTGTAATGTCCTCCCTTGCCGCATTTATCTTTTCTTATTTAACCTCTTTCTTTTTAATAGCAATTATTTCAGGTTTTATATGATTTGCCTGATACTATTTCGTATATTTGTTCTTTCATTACTGTACAAGACATAAAATATGCAAACAGACAACGAACGATACCGAAAAATGGCTTCTCTAGCCCAAGTAGGATGGTGGGAAGCAGATATATCGGCAGGATATTACTTATGTTCTGATTTTCTTTGCGACCTGTTAGGATTGGAAGGTGATACTATTTCAGCAGCAGAATTTATAAATATGGTGCGTGAGGATTATCGTGATCAAATCTTTCAGGAGTTTCGCGCAAACTCATCTATTCATAAAGACTTTTACGAACAAACCTTTCCCATTCATTCAAAATATGGTGAAGTCTGGTTGCATACCCGCCTGGCTTTTCGTGAAGCCGGTACGGGAGACAATGGCGGAGACCGGTCTTTCGGAGTGATTCAACGGGTGGAGGCTCCCAAAGAAGAGGAACAGCGAAACGCTTTGCGGCGTGTGAATGATCTGCTTCGTCGTCAAGGTTTTATTTCGCAATCTCTGCTTCGTTTTCTTCGGGATGATGAGATAGAATCTTGTATCTCGGATATCCTAAAAGATATACTGAATATTTATCATGGCAGGGGGCGTGTTTATATCTTTGAGTATGATAAAACACAGACTCATCATAGTTGTATCTATGAAGTTGTTTCCGAAGGTGTTTCGGCAGAGAAAGATAGTCTGCAATGTATACCTACTGATGAATCGAAGTGGTGGAGCCAGCAAATCTTATCCGGCAAACCTATTGTACTGCACTCATTGAAGCAGTTGCCGGAAGAGGCGGTGGATGAATATCAGATACTTGTCGTTCAAGGTATCACCTCATTGATGGTCACTCCTCTGATGGCGGGCGATCACGTGTGGGGATACATGGGTATTGATCTGGTAGATACTTATCATGAATGGAGTAATGAAGATTTTCAGTGGTTCTCTTCATTGGGAAATATCATTAGTATTTGCATCGAACTGCGTAAAGCCAAAGACCGTGTAACCCGGGAGCAGTCTTTCCTGAAAAATCTTTTCCACTTTATGCCGATGGGATATATACGTATGTCTATCATTCGCGATGAAAAGAATCAGCCTTGTGATTACCGGATAACGGATGCTAACCAGATCAGTACCCGTTTCTTTGGAAATCCGCTGCAAGAATATATGGGGGCTTTAGCCTCCGAGATATATCGTGATCCTTCATCAAAACTGGATTTCCTGGTTGATGTGTTGGAAAGTGACTCATATAAGGAGAAAGATGAATACTTTCCTAATACAGGATTGTATAGCCATTGGATTCTTTATTCGCCTGAGAAAGATGAAGTAGTCGGTCTGTTTACGGATTCAACGGAAGCTGTAAAAGCGAACCGGGCATTGGACCGTAGCGAGAAACTCTTTAAAAGCATTTTTGCCAATATTCCGGCAGGGGTGGAGATCTATGATAAAGATGGATATCTGATCGACTTGAACAATAAAGATCTGGAGATATTTGCTGTGGCAGATAAGAGCGATGTGATCGGAGTCAATTTCTTTGATAATCCCAATGTGCCGCAAGATATTCGTGACCGGGTACGGGATGAAGACTTGGTGGATTTCCGTTTAAGCTATTCTTTTGAACGTGCACAAGGATATTACCAGCCTAATCGCTCCAGTACCATTGATATATATACGAAAGTTAGCAAACTGTATGACAATGAAGGAAACTTTAATGGGTATATCCTGATTAGTATTGATAATACGGAAAGCATTGATGCAATGAATCGTATCCATGATTTTGAGAATTTCTTCCTTCTGATATCAGACTATGCGAAAGTAGGATATGCGAAGCTGAATCTTTTGAATCGGAAAGGATACGCCATTAAACAATGGTACAAGAATTTGGGAGAGGACGAAGATGTTCCGTTAGCTGATATTGTGGGAGTTTATCGCAATATGCACCCGGATGATCGTCAGTCTATCCTTGACTTTTATAAAGAAGTAAGAACAGGGAACCGGAAACACTTCCAGGGAGAAATGAGGGTGAAACGTCCGGGTAATAAAGATGAGTGGAACTGGATACGAATGAATGTGGTGGTTACTACCTATCTGCCTGAGAAAAATGAAATAGAGATCATAGGGATCAATTATGATATTACAGAGCTGAAAGAGACGGAGGCAGAATTGATTCTGGCACGTGATAAGGCGCAGATGATGGATCGACTGAAAAGTGCTTTCCTTGCCAATATGAGTCATGAAATCCGTACGCCACTGAATGCGATTGTTGGTTTCTCAGACTTGCTGGTTGATACGGAAAGTATCGAGGAACGGCGGGAATATATCCAGATTGTCAAGGAGAACAATGACTTGCTTTTACAACTGATTTCGGATATACTGGACTTATCGAAGATCGAGGCAGGTACATTTGAATTCACTAGTGGAGATGTAGATGTGAATATGCTTTGTGAAGATATTGTCCGTTCCATGCAGATGAAGGTGAAGGAGAATGTGGAACTGGTATTTGATCCGCATCTTGCGGAATGTAGAATTATCAGTGACCGCAATCGTCTGCATCAGGTGATTTCCAATTTTGTAAATAATGCGATTAAGTTTACTTCGGAAGGCAGTATTCGTGTAGGTTATCAACAGGAGGGAGGAGAACTGGAGTTTTATGTGCAAGATACGGGAGTTGGCATTGACAAAGAAGGCCAGTCACATATTTTTGAACGTTTTGTGAAGCTGAATTCATTTGTGCATGGTACCGGTTTAGGTCTCTCTATCTGTCAAAGTATTGTGGAACAAATGGGTGGGCAAATAGGAGTGGAATCCGAGCCGGGAAAAGGTTCGCGTTTTTGGTTCCGTCTTCCTTGTTTCGTGGTGGTTTCAGAAAAATAGATAAGTAAGAATGCTATAAAAGTAACGGTCTTGATGAGATTTCCTCATCAAGACCGTTACTTTTATAGAGAGTCGGTTTCTTATATTCCGAATGATAGTTTATCGATAGACTGATATACGATGCTTGCGATACCCAGTCCGATAATACCCAGTGTGCAGAGTGCCAGTCCCCACTTCGTGCAGCGGTCGCTGCGGAAAGTTGGAATCGGATGATCGGAAGGCGTGATATACATTGCTTTTACGATCAACAGATAGTAATATAATGAAATTACAGTGTTGGCTAATGCTATGAATACCAGCAGATGGAAACCTGCCTCGAAAGCTGCCATAAAAATGAAGAACTTTGAGAAGAATCCTGCAAACGGCGGGATACCTGCCAACGAGAACAGGGAAATAGTCATTAGGAAAGCCATTTTCGGGTTCGTCTTATAAAGTCCTGCATAATCTTCGAGTGTAAACTTCTGACTACGTAACGCTACGATGGTAATCACAGCGAATACGCCGAGATTGGCAGCAGCATATACAAGTACGTAATATACCAAAGCAGTCATTCCCTGTGCTGTTCCTCCGATGATACCCAGCATGATATATCCTGCCTGTGAAATACTGGAGAACGCCATCAGTCGTTTTAAGTTCTGCTGACGGATAGCGAATATGTTGGCAATGGTGATAGAGGCGATAGTCACCCAGTAAAGCACTTCCTGCCAGTCATGTATCATCGGTGCGAATACTTTGATCAGGATAGCCATCAGCACAAATGCTGCCGAACCTTTAGAAATGACACTCAGGTAGGCAGTAACTGCACTTGGTGCGCCTTCGTAAACGTCTGCCGTCCATAAATGGAACGGGACCAGAGAAAGTTTAAACGCCATACCGGTAAAGAAGAATACAAATGCCATGATTTGCAACGGATTTCCGTCGATATGTGCAGGAAGGTCTTCGAAATAGAGTGTTCCTGCGGAACCGTAAATCATAGAAAGACCAAAGAGCAACAGTGCACTGGAGAAGAGGGCGGTAAGGATGTACTTGGCACCGGCTTCAGCAGAGTTGTGACGATACTTGTCGAAAGCAATTAATGCTGCCATAGGGATGGAGGCTGTTTCCAGTCCGATAAAGAACATCAGGAAGTGTCCTGCGGAAATCATAAGATACATACCGAACAAGGTAGAGAGTATAAGTACATAGAACTCGCCTTGTTTGAATGAAGTATCATCGCGTTTCATCCATTCGTGTGCCATCAGGAAAACGATCAGTGTACCTATATTCAGTATTGATTTGACAACCGTATGCATGGGCACATAGTGATACATGCCGCCAAAAATATCGGCAGTTGTCCCGGGAACCAGATTGATCGCTGTATGGATTGCCATCAGGATAACAGGCAGCATGGTGTTTAAGACAGGTGTCGTTCCTTTTTGCTTGTGTGCGTCCGGGCTCATGAAGAGATCGGCAAGGAATAGCAGTAGTAAAACTGCTATGAGCGACAGCTCTTCCCGCATATGTAGAAATTGTGAATAATCCATCTTTATAAATTAAGAATTAAAGATTAAAAATTAAAGGTTATGGGATGAGTTGTGAGACCACAGGGAGTACACTTTCACCAATCATGTGGCTTACCCAGAAAGGAGCCATACCCAATCCGGCTACACAAACGATGAGGCAAATAACAGCTACGCGTTCATCCCAGGTCGCATCTGTCAATGCGAGATGATGTTTGTTAGTGCAGGTGCCGTACAGAATCTTGCCTACCAGACGCAGGATATAAACTGCCGTAATAACAATGGATGAACAAGCGATGATGGTCAGTGTACGGTGGAATACATCGTTGTTCTGGAAAGATCCGACGAAGATGGTCATTTCAGCAATGAATCCACTTAAGCCCGGCAAACCGAGATTGGCAAGACCGGCAATCACATAACAAACGCTGAGGAACGGCATCACTTTCATTAACCCTGCAAGTTCGCGGACATCGCGGGTATGCGTACGTCCGTAGATCATACCGATCAGGGCGAAGAACAAGGCTGTCATCAATCCGTGGGAAAGCATCTGAAGAATGGCTCCTGTTGCGGCTGTCTGATTCAGCATCAGAATGGCAAAAAGTACCAGTCCGCAGTGAGATACGGAAGAGTAAGCATTGATGTATTTCAAGTCTGTCTGTACGCAAGCGGAGAAAGCTCCGTAGACAACAGAGATACCTGTCAGTATCAGGAAGATCCATGAAAGTTCATTAGCTGCTTCCGGCATCAGATACATGGCAATACGGAAACATCCGTAACCTCCCAGTTTCATTAGTACTCCGGCATGAAGCATGGATACGGCAGTCGGTGCGGAAGCATGACCGTCGGGACTCCATGTATGGAATGGGAAAAGAGCACCCAATACGCCAAACCCAAGGAAGGTCAGCGGGAACCAGATGCATTGCTGTGCAAAAGGTATGTTGTGCAACTGTGCAATCTCCAGAAGGTTCATGGTAGTAGCTCCCGAACCGAAATAGATTCCGAGGATACCGATCAGCAGGAAAGCGGAACCACCCATTAGCATAAGTGTCAGTTTCATGGCTGCATATTCTTTCCGTCCCGATCCCCATACGCCGATTAGCAGGTACATAGGAATCAACGCGATTTCGTAGAACATGAACATGGTAAACAAGTCGATTGATATAAAGAATCCGAATACTCCCATAGACAATAGGGTGAACCAGAGGAAATATTCTTTTGTCAGAGGTTGCAGACGCCAGGAAGCGAACGTACCTGTGAACACAATAATGGCAGACAATAATAACATCGCTACCGAAATTCCGTCAACACCTACCGAATAAGCGATGTTGAGCGGAGCATACCAAACCGTATCTGCACGGAATAACATTTCTGCCGTGTTTCCGGCACTGCGTTCTCCCAAATACATGAAGGTAAGAACGACGGAGGCTATCAGAAGTGCCGATGCGCCGGTAACCATAACCCCTCGGATTGCTTTTATGCCCCGTGCTGCCCAAAGTCCGGCAAGCATCAGTAAGGGGATGAGTACGAAGATTGATAAAAAATTCATCTTTATGATTTACTAATTAAAGATTTACTATTTACTATATTAAAGAACCAACAGCAGGATAAGCGCCAACGCTCCGCAAAGGAACACATATGCGTATTGCTGTACCTGACCGCTTTGTAAACCACGAATTTCGTCGCTGGTTGTATTCGTTGCCCATGCCAGAAAATCAAAGAATCCGTCTACAACATGACGGTCAAACCAGGCGATAGGAGTAGAAATGCAGCGGAAGATAATCTTGTGTGTTACAAACTGGTATATATCGTCGATATAAAAACGATTGTATGCCGCCTTGTGTAAGCCTTTAAACTGTTTGGCCAACGAATCGGCGACTGGCTGTCTGGCATTCTTATACATCCAGGTAGCAACTGCTATAGAAATGATTGCAATAACAACACTTGTGATAGCTACTGACGGATCAAGATGAATAGAATAGGATTCACCGTTCGAACTGATAAAGTGTCCGAAAGGGATGAAACCTGCTCCACAGGTAACAGCAGCCAGAAACATTAATGGAAATGTCATAGCCAACGGACTTTCATGTAGGTGGCAAGGTGCCGCTTCCTGGTTTCCGTGCGGTGTATGATCCGAATGGGAACTTGCCCGGGACGGCTCTTTCCCCCAGAAGATACCATAGTAGAGACGGAACATGTAGAATGCTGTCATTGCAGCAATCACTGTCATTACCCAACCCATTACCGGACTGTATTGGAAGCATGCTGCCAGAATCTCATCTTTGGAGAAGAAACCGGAGAATGGAGGAATACCGGCAATGGCAAGACAGGCAATCAGGAATGTCCAGTGAGTAATAGGCATGTATTTGCGTAATCCTCCCATAGCTGACATTTCGTTGGAGTGTACCGCATGGATAATGCTGCCGGCACCCAAAAATAGTAATGCTTTGAACATGGCATGTGTGAAGAGGTGGAACATGGAAGCCATGTAGCCCAAACCTCCTTCATGTGGGTCCATAGAAGTACAAACGCCTAAAGCTACCATCATAAAGCCAATCTGTGAGATCGTAGAGAATGCCAGTACACGCTTGATGTCCGATTGTACGCAAGCTACACTTGCAGCATAGAAAGCCGTGAAGGCACCTACCCAGGCAATCATGTGCAGCACATCAGGTGCATAAGCGATGAAAAGCGGAAACATACGGGCAACCAGATACACACCGGCAACGACCATTGTAGCAGCATGGATTAGGGCACTGACCGGAGTCGGACCTTCCATGGCATCAGGTAACCAAATGTGTAATGGGAACATGGCACTCTTTCCGGCACCACCGACAAACATCAGTCCGAGCGCTAATGGAAGCATGGAGGCTCCGCCACTAATCAATGAAACTGTGTCCGGGGTAAAACCGAAGGTTCCACCATAATATCCGTAGATCAGAATACCGATCAGGAAACCCAGGTCAGCAAAACGAGTGACGATGAACGCTTTCTTGGAAGCCGCAATAGCAGCAGGTTTGGTATAGTAGAATCCGATCAGTAAGTAAGAACTTACACCCACCAGTTCCCAGAAAAGATACATCTGGAAAATATTTGTTGCCACAACCAGTCCCAGCATAGACATGGTGAAGAGTGACAGGAAAGCGTAATAACGTTGAAAACCAGTCTCGCCTTTCATATAACCGAAGGAGTAGATATGCACCATCAGTGATACGGTGGAGATGACGATCAACATCATCACAGATATGGGATCGAGCAGAATGCCCAAGTCAAATCGTAAAGTCTCGGTGAAAGGAAGCCACGTAAAATTATAAGGTATCAATGTGGCAAATGTTCCGTCTTCCAGGCGTGGAGCGGAGAAATATTGGAAAGCTGTAACGTATGATAGTACTGCTACTGCTCCCAGTATCAGCGTACCGATAGTACCCGCTGTCCGATGAGACATCCATTTTCCTCCGATTCCCAGAATGAGGAAGGAGAGGAAGGGAAGAAGGAGTATTAGAATTGTTAGTTCCATACAGTTTGTTTTAATTACTTGTTTTATTATAATTCATTCTTTATCTTTTAGCTTATAGCCGTCATTACCGGACTTGCCGTTGTGTTTCCCGGTATGAAACCTTTGTTTCCCCGGTGCGAAACTCTTGTTTCTCCGGCGTGAAACTCTTGTTTCCCCGGTATGAAACTTTTAGTTTCAAGGCATGAAACTCTTAGCTCCTCCGGTGATGAAACGCGTCACCACTTCAAGTCGTCCAGATTGCGAACCTGAATGCTTCGGAGATTACGATAAATGTTAATCATGATGGCGATAGCGATTGCTGTTTCCGCAGCCGAGATGGCGATGGAAAAGAGTGCAAAGAAATAACCTTCCATTCCTCCCGGAAAGAGAAAACGGTTGAACACGGCGAAGTTGATGTCCGTGGCATTCAGCATTAACTCTACAGAAATCAGGATAGCCAGCGTGTTACGGCGGGTAAAGAATCCATAGATTCCTGCAAACATCATGATGGTAGAAACTACCAGATAATATTCCATGTGTATCATATCTGAAATTATTAGGTTTTAAGTGTTAAGTATTAATTCCCTGCGGTTCATTGCGCAGCCTAATACCTGATACTTAATAGTTAATACTTACTTATTTATCTCTTTCGGGCGATTATGATACCACCGATGATACAAGCCAGCAATAAAATACTGATTGCTTCGAAAGGTAATATATAACCATATTTGTCACTGCTTAGCAGGGCATTACCGATAGCGTGAATGTTTATCTCCTGCGGTGCCAGATTTCCGGTTTGCAGGAAGTTGTGCTTCAGAGTGATGAACAAGATAATTCCCAGACCTGCAATCATCGTAAAGAGTCCTGCCAGAAGCCTGCTTCGTTTTAGTTTCTCGGCGCGGTCACCTTCTCCGCTGGTCAGCAGGATGGAGAATACATAAAGAACGACGATACCACCGGCATAAACCATAATCTGGACAGATCCCAGAAATGTGTAACCCAGCAGGAAATAGATGCCAGCCGTGCCGAAGAGCACGAAGAGCAGATAGGTGGCTGAGCGGACAATACGTTGGGTAGTCACCGTCATGATGGACATTGCAATAATAAATGCTGCCAAAAAGTAGAATACTACTGTTTCAAGTGTTGATCCCATATCTAAACTTCTTTTTTCTTTTCAATTACTTTACTACCGACATGATTCAGTCGCAAGACAAGCTTCGTCCGGTCAAAGACAGCATGCTCGAAATTCTGGTCGAACGTGATGGCATCGTGCGGACAAGCATTCACGCACAGTTGGCAGAACATACAAGCTCCCAGGTCATATTCATATTTTGCCAGGATTTTCTTCTTCTTACCGTCCTCTGTCTCAATCGTTTCGCTGGTCACTTTGATTGTATCGTTCGGACAAGCCATCTGACACAATCCGCAGGCTACACAGCGGTGTTCGTTATTCTCATTGTGGGGCATTGCCAGTGTACCACGGAACCGGTCGAACATTTTCAGCTCTTTCCGGTTTTCAGGATACTGTTCAGTCACCTTCTTACGGAAGTATACCTTGATACTGGTTTTCATACCCGTTGCTAGAGTGCTGATACCATGTATCAGTCCTCCTAAGTACGTATATTTTTGATCTTTATATTCCATAATTCTTATATTATATGATTATTCCAAATGGAAACCCGGTTGCGCCGTCTTACCGTTTAAAAGTGGAAGCCGAAAGCGACACAACATGCCATTAACAATAGGTTTACCATAGAAATAGGAACCAGATATTTCCATTCCAGATTCAGAATCTGGTCGATACGCAGACGTGGAAAAGTCCATTTGATCCACATTAAGAGGAACACAACGAAGAATGCCTTGGCAAAGAACCAGATGAAGCCGGGGATGTAGTCCATTACAGCGTTGAATCCGTCCAGACCAACGATATGCAGCGGCATCCAGCCTCCTAAGAAGATAGTAGCGGCTACACTGGCTACGATAAACAAATTCAGATATTCCGCTAGATAAAAGAAACCGAAGTGCATACCGGAATATTCCGTATGATATCCGGCTGTCAATTCACTTTCAGCTTCAGGAAGGTCGAACGGACCACGGTTACATTCTGCATTTCCGGCAATGAGATAGATGATGAAAGCGATCACGGCAGGAATATGTCCTTTAAAGATAAACCATCCGTTGGCTTGCCCCTCTACAATTTCAGAGAATTGCATGGTACCCATCAGTACAACCATCGTCATGATACTCATGCCTACAGACAGTTCATAACTGATAATCTGTGCACCGCTTCGCATGGCACCGATCAGAGAAAACTTATTATTACTACCCCAGCCGGCAAGCAGAATACCTACTACACCGATACTGGAAGCTGCCAGCAGGAAGAATACGCCCACATTAAAATTCAGAATTTCCGCTCCTTTATTAAAAGGAATACAAGCGAAAGTGAGGAACGAGGCGATAATTACCATGAATGGAGCCAGGTTGTAGAGAAAGCGGTCGGCATCCTTTGGAGTGAAAATCTCCTTGGTCAGCATCTTGAGTACGTCGCATATCACTTGAATAGAACCCCATTTACCGACACGGTTCGGACCGAGACGGCACTGGAAGAAACCACAGACTTTACGTTCCATGTAAATTAATACGATAGCCAGAATAGCATATAGTGCAATGATGCACACGCCGACAGCTACGCACTCTATAAAGATAGCCCATCCCTCCGGCATGACGGAGAGCAGCAGCTCATGTATCCAGTTTGTTACTATACTAAAGTCGAACATATATATTTTAATTATTAGGTTTTAAGTATTAAGTATTAATTCCATGCGGAATATAGCGTATATCATATTGCATAGTCGGTTAATACTTAATACTTTATACTTAATACTTGTTTTATCTCTTGTTTATCGGTCGATATCCGGTACTACATAGTCCAGTGTTCCTCCGATGGCAATCAAGTCAGCGATCTTTGCTCCGCGACAAATCGTATCGATTGCAGCAACAAGTGGCAATCCCGTAGCGCGATAGTGCAGGCGATAAGGCATCTTGTCACCCTGACTTTCGAGAAAAACTCCGAATTCTCCACGACTTCCTTCTACGGCAGCATAATAACTGCCTTCGGGAACACGGATGATAGGTTTCATCTTTTCCTGGTAGGGTCCTTCGGGAATATTGTCTATTAATTGCTCAATAATCTTCAGGCTTTCCATGATTTCGTCCATACGAACCAAGTAACGGGCAAAACAGTCGCCTTCCGTATAAACAATTTCCTGAAAGTCTACTTTATCATATACACCATACGGTATTCGCTTACGCACATCACAAGCCCATCCTGAAGCACGGCCTGTACCTCCGGTACAACCAAATGAAATTGCATCTTCACGACTTAAGACACCGACTCCCTTCATACGGCTTTGAGCGATAATGTTGCCGGTAAATATGTCATGGTATTCGTGAATGATTCCTCTCATATAAGGGATAAATTCTTTCACTCGTTTGATGAAATTAGGATGAAGGTCAGCTTGTACACCACCAATAGTATTGTAGTTCATAATCAAGCGTCCGCCACAAGTTTCTTCAAAAATATCGAGAATCTTTTCACGGTCACGGAATCCATAGAAGAAAGCTGTTAATGCTCCGAGGTCCATGGCAAGCGCGGAGTAGAATAGTAAGTGAGAGTCAATGCGTTGCAACTCATCCATGATGGTACGGATGTATTTGACACGGTCGCTCACTTCAATGCCCATTGCTTTCTCGATACACATGCATAAAGCATGGCGGTTTTGGTGTGCTCCCAGATAATCGAGGCGGTCTGTTAACGCCAGTGTCTGCGGATATGTAAGACTCTCGTTCATTTTTTCAATACCCCGGTGGATATAACCGCAGTTAGCATCGATTTTACGAATGATCTCGCCTTCAAGAGAAACGCGGAAGCGCATTACACCATGCGTTGCAGGATGTTGCGGACCAATGTTGACTACATACTCTTCTTCTCCGAAGAGTTTCATTTCTCTGTTTTTAATGGTTCCGTCCGGATTAAGTTCTATTTCCTGTGTTGTATCGAACGTCTCCTCGTTGGCCATACAAAGCGGATTATCTTTCTCCGGATCATTATCTTTACGCATGGGGTATCCTACCCAATCATTACGTAAATAAAGGCGGCGCATATCCGGATGACCTACGAAAACAATGCCATAGTAGTCGAAGACTTCGCGTTCGTAAAAGTCGGCTATCTTCCATATATCGCTGACTGACGGAATTTCCGGTCGTTCACGGTCGTTCACGGCTGTTTTTAGTGCTATCCGTTCTCCCGTAACAGTCGATTCCAGATGGTAGACAACGCCTAAACCACGGAGTTTCTCCGGGGCGTCCTTCTCGTCTGCCACTCCCCAGTCCATACCGGTCAGGCTTTCCAAGAAGTCCATCTGTTTTTCATTTCGCAAGCGCAGCATCTCGTCGTGTAACGCTGCAGGAGCTATAAATTGTATTTCTTGCATAATTGTTTAAATTAAGAATTAGGAATGAAGAATTATCTGAATTTCGGAACTACATAGAAACTCTTCATTCTTCATTTTTCATTCTTCATTTCATAAATTCCGGTTTCTTCTCTTTTCTATTCGTTCCACCAAAGAATTTTTCTATTTTCACTTTACGTTGTAATTGCATCATGCCATAATAGAAAGCTTCCGGGCGCGGCGGACATCCGGGAATATATACGTCTACCGGAAGAATCTTGTCCACTCCGTTCACCACGTGGTATGACTTTTTAAAAGGACCTCCACTGACGGCACATCCACCTACGGCAACCACATATTTCGGATCAGGCATTTGGTCATACAAGCGTTTCAGTACCGGTGCCATCTTATTCGTGATTGTTCCGCAAACCATGATCATATCAGCTTGACGCGGACTGGCACGTGCTACTTCGAACCCGAAGCGGGCCATATCATAACGCGCGGCACCCAGTGCCATGAATTCGATACCGCAACAGCTGGTTGCGAAAGTAAGCGGCCACAGTGAATTGCTGCGTCCCCAGTTGACCAGATCGTCCAGAACCCCGAGAAAAACATTCGCTCCTCCGGCATTAAGTTCTTTGACCAACTTTTCCAATGATTCATTATCGATGAATTCATCATACGGAATTGATTTTATTTTCGGTTTTTTGGTTATTTCCATTCCAAAGCTCCTTTCCTCCAGGCATAAGCAAGACCCAGAACTAAAATAATAAAGAAGAAGAGAATGCTAACGAGTCCTTGGGGCCCCATGTCATGCATGACCACTGCCCACGGGAACAAGAAAGCTGTCTCCACGTCGAACATCAGAAACAAGATGGCAAACAAGTAGTAACCTACACGGAACTGCATCCATGATTTGCCACGCGTTGGTATACCACATTCATAAGCTTCAAACTTTTGTACATTGTACGAACGTGGTGAAATAGCTCGTGAAAGGGCTATTACTACACCGACAAAAGCAAGCGCTGTCAGTAAAACAACAACTAAAAATGTAAAATTCATAATTTCAATAGCTGTTTAGATTGAATATTATATAGAGATAAACAATTAGTTTTTCCATACCCGGATGAAACCAACTGTAATGAATTGACGAATAAGATAAAAGATTGTACCGTCTAAATGACGATCTTCCTTAGGCCATATATATAATATGTAATAGGATCGTAAAAGTACTTGGGAATATGAAGTGAATGAGTTTGCGAAGTGTTTTGCTGGCTTTTATATTCACGAAAATAAGCAATCAGCAGTTGCACGCTTTTATCCGTGGGGACATGTGCAACATCTGCATGACTCATATCACAAGATTGGGTAGAATAAAAATAATATAGGCGTTCAAGAGCATTATGAACAGGGTGGTCCTGAGATACGTAGCATTTCTCCTGACGATATGTCGGGGGGGCTACTCTGCAGTTATCTTCCATTGTTTCATTGGGAACAACATGGATCAGCAAAGCAAGTACCAGAAATAGTCCGTATTTTAAGCTTTGTTTCATCTTTCTCTTTTAACGGCTGCAAATATAGGATTAATATTCATATTTTTTGCAAAGTCCGGATTACAAAAAAGTATTTTTTAACTTGCTTTACTTCAAGTCCGTTTTTATCTTCATATTGCTCTGGAGAATTATCTTCTTTTATAGTATGAATCAGTTCGCATTTGGTTAAAAGATGTAATAAAAAGAACGATTTACGTTCTTTTTGACGAATTACCCAAAGAAAATTCATTTTTTTGCAAATTGTATATAACACATTGATATGAAATACACACTTTGCTTTATAACAATTTTACTAGGTTCATTGTTGGATCTTCATGCAAATAGCGAGAATGATTCTCTGTTGAAAGTTTTAGATAAAGTGATTTCTGAGCGTCTTGTGTATACAGAAAAGAAAGAAGCTACTATCAAAGAGCTGAAAGCGAAAAAGAAAGAACAGAAGACATTGGACGATATGTACCGTCTGAACTCCGAAATCCTCCACCAATATGAAACGTTTGTCTGCGATTCTGCAGAACAATACATTAATGAAAATATTGAGATAGCTAAAAAACTGGGTAATGAAACCTACTTATTGGAAGGCAAGTTACAGTTGGCTTTTGTTTATTCGTTGTCGGGGCTGTTTGTTCAAGCTAATGATATTTTCAAGTCTATCAATTGTTCGGATTTACCAAGTCATTTACAAGCTTTGTATTGTTGGAATCGTATTCGGTATTATGAAAACCTGATTAAATATACAGATGATGTTCGGTTCGCCAGTGAATATTTGGTTGAAAAAGAGGCATATCGAGATACAGTCATGAGTATTTTGTATGATGCCTCGGAGGAATATTCGAAAGAAAGAGCTATAAAACTTCAGGATCAGGGAAATGCAAAAGAAGCACTTAAGATACTGACTAAAATCTATCAAAAGGAAAAAACTGGTACTCATGGGTTTGCGATGATGTCTATGGGACTGTCAAGAGCGTATAGACAGGTTGGAGAGCTTGAATTAGAGGAAAAGTATCTTATATTAGCTGCTATGACCGATATAAAATTGGCAGTGAAAGAAAATGAGGCTTTATTGACTTTAGCTGTGAATTTATACCATAAAGGAGATATCGATAGATCTTATAATTATATCAAAGTAGCATTGAGTGATGCTATCTTTTATAATTCCCGTTTTAAGAATACGGTAATAGCCCGTATTCATCCTATTATAGAGAATACTTACTTATATAGGCTAGAGAAGCAAAAGCAGAATCTTCGTTTTTATATTTTGCTCACTAGTCTGTTTGTAGTAGCTCTTGCTATCACTTTATATTTCACTTATAAACAGACTAAGATTGTTTCCCGTGCAAAGAAGAATCTTAATGTTATGAATGAAGAGTTGGTTGCGTTGAACAAGAATTTGGATGAGGCTAATTTAATAAAAGAAAGATATGTAGGCTATTTTATGAACCAGTGTGCCGTTTACATTAATAAACTGGATGAATATAGGAAAAATGTAAATCGAAAAATAAAAACCGGACAAGTAGATGATTTATACAAATCTTCTTCTCGTCCTTTTGAAAAGGAACTGGAAGGATTATATACCAATTTTGATAAAGCGTTCTTAAAATTGTATCCTAATTTTGTCGAAGAGTTCAATTCATTGTTGAAACCGGAAGATTGTTATAAACTGGACAAAGACCAGTTGAATACAGAATTGCGTATTTTTGCTTTGATGCGAATGGGGATTACAGATGTTTCGCAAATTGCTGTTTTCTTGCATTACTCAGTACAAACGATCTATAATTATAAGAGTAAAGTGAAGAGGATGTCTGTATTAGATGGAAATATCTTCGAAGAAGAGGTGAAAAAGCTTGGTTCTTTGTCTCAAAAATGATTCTATTTGGTTTACCAAAACCTTAAAATGGTAAATTGGTAAAATATTGAATAATAATATGTTATCTGAAAAATACCTTTAAAAATATCTACTTTACAGCCTACTTCCAATAAGAAGTAGGCTTTTTTCATCTCTATATTTGCATCACAAGATTTTTGATAACTGAATACTAATCTAAAGAAACACAACTATGGATTTTTCAGAATTGTATCTTACTTATTATTCAAAATTAGTTCGGTTTGCAAAGGAATTTGTGATACTGGAAGAGGATGCCGAAAACATAACACAAGATGTGTTTACCGACTTATGGGCGAAGCGCGATTCTATGGATCGCATTGAAAATATGAACGCGTATCTTTTCAGGTTAATAAAGAACAGATGCTTGGATCATTTGAAACATAAAATGTTTGAACAGAAATATATTGAGTCTGTACAAACATCTTTCGAAATAGAAATGTCTTTGAAGTTACAATCTTTAGACAGGTTTGATGTATCGGATATCTCGGAAGGAAATGAAACGGAAATTCTCGTTCGCAATGCAATCAATAGTTTGCCTCGGAAATGTCGTGACATATTTTTATTAAGTCGTGTCGAAGGATTAAAATATAGAGAAATCTCAGAACGTTTGGGTATTTCAGTAAATACAGTAGAATGTCAGATGGGGATAGCACTCAAAAAGTTAAGGGTAAAACTAAATATTTGCCTTGCAGCATGACTTTTAATAATTTTATTGATATTTTTTTAGGGGTATTTACCAGGATAATCGTTCTTTTGTAAAAAGGAACGAATAATGGGAACTAATTTAAATAAATATTTTGCAGGTGAATTGACTTCAGAAGAGAAGGAAGACTTCCTTTTGGATGTGAATAATAATGGGGAGATACGAGAGGAATTTATTGAGTATCAAAATGTTGTGGCTCTTGTGGATTGGTCGTTTCCTAAGGATGATAGAGAACTTGCTAAGCAAAAACTATCTGAATTTATGAGTCGGATAGAGAATTGCGAAAATAAATAGGCTTAAAAATACCATGAATAGACTTTATAACATCATATTACTACTTGTTTTTATATGTACGCATGTTCATTCGCAACAAGCTTATTTTGTTGATGGATATCATGGAGGGATATACGGGCATTATCCGGTGAAGTGGAAAACTCAGTTTATTGTCGACCAGTTGTCCAAGCATCCGGATTGGCGAATTTGTCTGGAAATAGAGCCTGAAACATGGGATACGGTGCAAATACAGACTCCTGAAGCCTATCGACAATTAAAAAATATAGTAGTAAGTAAACAGGTAGAGTTTACAAATCCTACTTATGCTCAGCCTTATTGTTATAATATATCGGGCGAAAGCATTATACGTCAGTTTCAATATGGTATTGCTAAGATAAATAAACATTTTCCGGGAGTGACTTTTACCACTTATTCTGTGGAAGAACCTTGTTTCACAAGTTGTTTGCCTCAGATATTGAAGCTATTTGGTTTTAAGTATGCTGTACTCAAATGCCCGAATACTTGTTGGGGAGGATACACTAACGCTTATGGCGGCGAATTGGTCAATTGGGTAGGCCCGGATGGAACTCCCATTCTTACTGTTCCTCGCTATGCTTGCGAGAAATTGGAAGAGAATTCTACTTGGCAGACAACTGCTTGGTGTAATGAAGAATCTTATCTGAATGCTTGTCGTGATGCAGGGATTGAACATCCTGTGGGAATGTGTTTCCAAGATGCCGGATGGAAAAATGGTCCATGGTTGGGAAGTGGAAAGAATATAAAAAGTAATTCAATTTATGTGACGTGGAAAGATTATTTTGAGAATATTTCCATTGGTAAAACGAATGATGACTGGTATTTCTCGCAGGAAGATATGCGTGTAAACTTAATGTGGGGAAGCCAAGTGTTGCAGAGAATTGCTCAAGAAGTACGTACTTCTGAGAATAAAATAATAATGGCAGAGAAGATGTCTGTTATTGCTCATCTTGCCAATGGTTACACTTGTGTTCAGGAAGATTTGGATGAGGCATGGCGTACTTTGATGCTTGCGCAACATCATGATTCCTGGATTGTACCTTACAATGGACTAAATAAATTTGGAACGTGGGCGGATCAAATAAAGCGATGGACAGATGAGACAAATACTGTGGCTGATAAAATTACTTCCGCTTCTATATGCAGTTTTGATAACGATACTATTAATTCTGAAAATGCTCAGGGATTTGTACGTGTTTATAATACATTGGGGATAAGAAGAACAGAGCAGGTCAATGTTGTACTTCCACAGGAATATGCAGATACTGATTTGGAAGTCAATGATTGTAGAAATAAAAAAGTTGATTATTCAATAGGAAAAGAAGGTGGAAAAATTAGATTGTTGTTTGAAGTAGATGTTCCTCCCTTCGGCTACTCCACATACCGTATAAAGCAAGTAAAGACAGGTAAAAGAACGGTTTCAGGAAACGAAAAGATAATAAATGAACGGGAATATGTGGTTGAAAATGATATGTATAAAATTGTTTTTGACTTGTCGAAGGGAGGAATTATTAAAAGTCTGGTAGCCAAAAAAGAAGGAAACAAGGAGTTTGCCAAACAGACGGGTGACTATTCGATTGGTGAGCTGAGAGGCTATTTTTATGACGAAGGTAAGTTTCGGTCTTCTACAGAGACTCCAGCTAAGATGACGGTTTTGCGGAGTAATATACAAGAGACAAAGGTAAAATTGGAAGGAGAAATCGCTTCACATCCTTTTGTACAGATTATAAGCATTGCCCAAGGGGAGAAACGTATTGATTTTGATCTTACTATTAACTGGAAGAAAAATGTAGGTATAGGAGAATATAAAGAAAATAGTTGGCGGGATAATCGCAGAGCTTATTGTGATGACAGATTTAAGTTAAGTGTACTTTTCCCTGTAGATCTTCGTTCTCCCCGTATTTATAAAAACGCACCGTTTGATGTTTGTGAAAGTAAGTTAGATAATACATTTTTCAATAGTTGGGATCAGATTAAGCATAACATTATTCTCCATTGGGTTGATTTGGCAGAGCAGGAAGGGGATTATGCATTGGCTTTATTCTCAGATCATACAACTTCCTATTCACATGGAGAGGATTATCCGCTAGGATTGACTGCTCAATATTCTGGTAATGGACTTTGGGGACCTGACTATAAGATCACGGGACCATTGAGAATGAAATATGCTATTGTTCCTCATCGTGGAAAATGGGACAAGGCTGCTATTGCAACGAAGAGTGATTGTTGGAATGAACCATTGTTATGTTCTTATCATCCATCTGTAAAATTGGAGTCAAGATCATTGGTAAACTTAAAGAACAGCGGTTATCAGGTGAGTGCTGCCAATATGAAAGATGGGAAAATTATATTACGCTTGTTTAATGCGGAAGGTGACAAGAAGCAGCACAATATCACTTTTGATATACCGCTGTCTAGTATAGAAGAAGTAGATCTGAATGGTAGAATTATCGACAGAAAGACAATAAAAACACGTGCCGGAAAATCTGAAATTAGTATTTCTATCCCTCGTTTCGGTATAAAGACATTTGCTTTGAACTTGAATTGAACATATTCTAATAATAGTAAACTGTAATATTTTTATGTATAAAGCTAGCGCTAATCTTTTAATAGCTTGCTCTTTTTTGTGGCTGACAGCTTGTTCTTCGGCAGGAGTGGTAACAGAAGATTTAATTCCGACTGATTATGTAAATCCTTTTATAGGTGCCAGTACCAGTGTAGGAGCTGCCGGTGTTTATCATGGATTAGGTAAGACATTTCCCGGCGCTACTACTCCTTACGGCATGGTACAAGTAAGTCCTAATACAATAACCGGCGGTGACAATGGTTCCGGTTATAGTGATGAACATAAAACCATTGAAGGTTTTGCCTTTACCCAAATGAGTGGAGTAGGGTGGTTTGGGGATTTAGGAAATTTCCTTGTGATGCCTACAACGGGCAAATTGCAAAAAATTGCGGGTAAAGAAGATGGAAGTATAAAAGGTTATCGTTCTGCTTATGATAAAGCAACCGAAACAGCTAAAGCAGGATATTATTCAGTAGAACTGACTGATTATAAGATTAAAGTAGAGAGTAGTGCGACACCTCATTGTGGAATATTGCAATTCACTTTCCCTTCCAGTGAGCAATCTCGTATTCAGATAGACTTGGCACGTAGAGTGGGAGGAACCTCCACTTCGCAATATGTGAAAGTATTGGATGATCATACCATCCAAGGTTGGATGAAGTGTACACCCGATGGTGGCGGATGGGGAAACGGTGAGGGAAACTCCGATTATACTGTTTATTATTATGCACAATTTAGCAAACCATTGAGTAATTATGGTTTTTGGAGTGCAGATATTCCCGATGACTGGGTTCGGAAGCGTGATGAAGTGGTGAGTATTCCTTATCTGACACGTGTATCACAAGCTCCGGTCATTAAAGATAAAAAAGAGCTGGAAGGAAAGCATCTTGGATTCTTCACCGAATTTCCGACGAAAGAAGGAGAAGAAGTTGAGATGAAAGTCGGTATCTCCTTTGTCGATATGGAAGGAGCAGCCAACAACTTTAAACAGGAGATTGCTTCTAAAAACTTTGCTCAAGTAAAACAGGAAGCAAATGATTTGTGGAATCAAGAGCTTAGCCGTGTACGGATATCCGGTGGAACGGATGACGAGAAAACTGTTTTTTATACATCATTGTATCATACTATGATTGATCCGCGTATCTATACAGATGTAGACGGGCGATACATTGGCGGAGATAAAAAGATACATGAACAGGATGGTACATTTATCAAACGTACCATATTTAGTGGTTGGGATGTTTTCCGTAGCCAGTTCCCTTTACAAGCGATGATCAATCCGCATTTGGTGAGTGATGCGTTGAATTCACTGATAACGATGGCAGATCAGAGTGGACGGGAATATTACGAACGTTGGGAACTTCTGAATTCTTATTCCGGTTGTATGATAGGTAATCCTGCATTGTCGGTGCTGGCAGACGCTTATATGAAAGGAATTCGCACATACGATGTGGAAAAAGCATATCAGTATGCAGTCAACACGTCGGCTAAGTTTGGGAATGATTTGTTGGGATATACACCTGAACCGTTGAGTATTTCGTATACTCTGGAATATGCTTATGCAGACTGGTGTGTGGCTCAGTTGGCAAAGGCGTTGGGAAAAGAAGAAGATGCAAAGCTCTTTTATGAAAAAGGGCAAGCCTATCATAATATGTTTGATGTGGAAAAAGGCTGGTTCCGTCCCCGTAATGCAGATGGATCATGGAAAGCATGGCCGGAGAATGCACTGACCGAAGAATGGTATGGTTGCATTGAGTCGAATGCTTATCAGCAAGGTTGGTTTGTACCGCATGATGTTCCGGGAATGGTTGAATTGATGGGTGGCAAGGAAAAGGTAATAGCTAATCTGACTAATTTATTTGATCATACTCCTTCTGATATGTTATGGAATAATTATTATAATCATGCTAATGAACCGGTACATTTTGTTCCTTTCCTTTTTAATCAGCTGGATGTGCCTTGGTATACACAGAAGTGGACACGATATATCTGTAAAAATGCTTATGCGAACAAAGTAGAAGGAATTGTTGGCAATGAAGATGTCGGACAGATGTCTGCGTGGTATATATTGGCTGCTTCCGGAATTCATCCTTCCTGTCCCGGTAATACACGTATGGAAATAACCAGTCCTGTTTTTGACAAGGTAGAATTTAAGCTGGATTCAAAATATCATCAGGGAAAAGTATTTACTATTATTGCTCACAATAACAACACAAATAATCTATATATACAAAAAGCCTTACTGAATGGCAAGGAGTACAATAAATGTTACCTTGACTTTGCTGAGATTGCAGCAGGAGGAACATTGGAATTATTTATGGGCGATAAGCCCAATACAAAATGGGGAGTTTTATCTAACATTTAAAATAGCTGAATAATATGATGAATAAGTTTAGACTTCTTTTACTGGCATCAAGTTTGTTTGTACTGAATGGAATAGGGCATGCTCAGACTTCTACCATGTCATTGAACAGTTCCAATCCCAAGATAGTATGGGAAGTCAAACCGCAGGCAGATTTGAATAATATGGGAGGAGAACAAATCTCTACCCCAGGTTTTAAAATGCCGGACTATGTGAAAGGAGTAGTGCCCGGAGCAGTTTTTACAGCATATGTTGAAGCCGGAATCGTTCCCGATCCTAACTATGCTGATAATATATACAAAGTAGACGAGGCGTTTTATAACCGTCCTTTCTGGTATCGTACGGAATTTGAACTTCCGGCATCTTATTCAGCCGGTAAGCGTGTTTGGCTTCATTTTGACAATACCAATCGTTTCGCCGATTTCTATTTTAACGGAGAAAAAATATCGGGGACAAAGACATCTACTAAAGATGTAAGCGGGCATATGTTGCGTTCCAAATTTGATGTGACACATCTGATTAAGAAATCAGGAAAGAATGCGGTTGCGGTTTTGATTACTGATCCCGACCAGAAAAAGACTCGTAAAGGAAAAGATCCGTATGGTGTTGCTTGTAGTCCCAGCTATCTGGCAGGTGCCGGTTGGGATTGGATGCCGTATGTTCCGGGGCGTCTTGCCGGAATTACAGGAAATGCATATCTGTCTATTACAGGTGATGCTGTGATGGAAGACCCGTGGATTCGCTCGGAATTGCCGACTTTGCAACAAGCGGAGTTATCTTTCTCTACAGGAATCAAGAATGCTTCTTCTGCTCCGAAAGAAGTGGAAGTTTCCGGTGTTATTCAGCCGGGAAATATAACCTTTTCCAAGCACATTCGGGTGGGAGGAAAAGAAACAGCACAGTTGTCGGTAGATAAAAGTGATTTTGCTGCATTAGTTATTCGTAATCCGAAACTTTGGTGGCCTAACGGCTATGGAGAACCGAATCTTTATACCTGTAAACTGACTTGTTCGATAGATGGAAAAGTATCGGATGAAAAGGATATTACTTTTGGTATCAAAAAGTATGAATATAAGATGATCAACAACGTAGTGAATTACCCGGTTCTGACATTCTTTATCAATGGACAGAAGATTTATCTGAAAGGTGGAAACTGGGGAATGAGCGAGTATCTGCTTCGTTGTCATGGCAAAGAGTACGAAACCAAAATCAAGTTGCATAAAGATATGAACTACAACATGATCCGTTTGTGGACAGGTTGTGTGACTGATGATGAATTCTATGATTATTGCGATAAGTATGGAATCATGGTATGGAATGATTTCTGGCTGTATGTAGCTTATAATAGCGTAGCTCAGCCGGAAGCATTCAAAGCGAATGCTCTTGATAAAGTGAGACGTTTAAGGAATCACCCTTCTATTGCTATCTGGTGCGGTGCTAATGAAACACATCCGGAGCCTGATTTGGATAATTATTTGCGTGAGATGATAGCTCAAGAAGACAAAAACGACCGAATGTATAAGTCTTGTTCCAATCAGGACGGTTTATCCGGAAGTGGATGGTGGGGAAATCAGCCGCCTAAACATCATTTTGAGACTTCGGGCAGTAATCTGGCATTCAATGAACCGGCTTATCCGTATGGTATAGATCATGGCTATGGTCTGCGTACTGAAATAGGAACGGCTACCTTTCCGACATTTGAGAGTGTGAAACTGTTTATACCCCAAGACTCATGGTGGCCTCTGCCTACTGATGAACAATTGAAAGATGATGATGATAACGTTTGGAATAAGCATTTCTTTGGTAAAGAAGCGTCCAATGCCAACCCTATCAATTATAAAAAATCAGTAAATACACAATTCGGGGAATCTTCCAGTCTGGAAGAGTTCTGTGAGAAAGCCCAGTTGCTGAATATTGAAGTAATGAAAGGAATGTATGAAGCATGGAATGATAAAATGTGGAATGATGCAGCCGGACTTCTGATCTGGATGAGTCATCCGGCATATCCATCATTCGTATGGCAGACGTATGACTATTATTATGATCCTACCGGAGCTTATTGGGGAGCAAAGAAGGCTTGCGAACATCTTCATCTCCAGTGGAACTCTTCTAATAATAGTATAAAAGCAGTAAATACCACTACCAAAGACTTGAAGGGCGCTTATGCTAAAGCAACTATCTACAACCTGAATGGAAAAGAGGTTGCGGCTTATGGACGTACAAAACAGATGGACGTACCGGCAAGTAACATTGCGGAAGCATTCACGTTAAACTTCAATCCATACAATCTGGCTTTTGGCAAGAATGTGGTAGCTTCTTCATCATCAGCATCCAGACCGGCTTCTTTAGTAGCTGACGGAGGAGCAGGGAGTCGTTGGGAAAGTGATGCGAGCGATTCTCAATGGATTTATGTTGACTTGGGTAAGAAAGAAAAAATAGAGAATGTTGTGTTGAAATGGGAAACTGCACGTGCCAAAGAGTATGAAATCCAAGTCTCGAATGATGCGAAGAAATGGAAAACTGTCTATACAAACAAAGATGGAAAAGGCGGTACAGATGAGATCAAACTCTCTCCGGTTACTGCGCGTTATGTGAAAATGGAAGGAGTTAGCCGTGCTACAGACTTTGGATATTCACTGTATGAATTTGAAATCTATGGTAAGAAACAAAAAAATGTTGAGGAATTGACTCCACTCCATTTCATCCGGTTAGAACTGACAGACGCAAATGGTAATTTGATTTCAGATAACTTCTACTGGAGAAACGGTGTGACTGATCTTGATTATACGGCCTTGAATACGTTACCGGAAGCAGAATTGTCTTGCAAGTTAGTTGACAAGTCGATGATATCTGAAGGGAAGATGAAATTATCGGTGAAAAATCATTCGAAAACAGTTGCTTGTGCTAACCGGATAAGATTGGTGAATACGGCCACTCAAGAAAGAATTCTTCCTGTTATCATGTCTGATAATTATATAACTTTGATGCCGGGTGAAGAACGGACTATTTCTGTTGAAGCAGAACCGGAAATGTTGAAAGAGGGAGTCAGTGTTTTGCTTAAACAGTATGGTAAGGCTGAACAGAAGAAATTGGATATATGATATATGTAGAAAACTAAGGACTACTTTTTTATTTTGAATACCAGAAGATAGTAAGTTCAGCATTGCTGCGCTATCTTCTGTTTTTTTATATCTCTTATATACTGTATTTACTATGCTCAGGAGTAGAAAGTGAACGCTTTACCTTGAATAACCTGCTTGATTTAATAGACAATGATTGACTTATTAATCTAGTATGTATGCTTGCTTAATGCCTTTTGGTACTAGCAATAGTTCGTTTCATGTACGTAATCCCATCGTTTCACATACGTAATCCCATCAGATCACGTACATAGTCCGAATGCTCCATGTACGTGAAACGAAGACATATTACTGACAAAGCTTATTCGTCAAAGCTTCTTTATGTATTAATGTTACCGTCATTTGTTTTAATATGTGCTATGATAAATAGTTTTGTGTACGGACAGAACGAAGAAAAATAGGACGTTAAGGTTGTATAAATCAGTGGGCATACTTGATGTGGGTAGACTGGAAGTGACAATAGAAACTTCGAAAATCTTATTATCACTCTTATTGTCACTGCTTATTATCACCGATATTCGTTTGATTGATAAATGGTTATCTCTGAAAAGTGACAAGTGACAATAAGAAATTGATTTTTCCTAGTGGAAGTTGCAGGAAAAATAAAAGATCTGTTTTAGTGGTTAAGTAAACTTGAATCGTCTTTTTAAACAAGATTCTTTTTCATTCAAAGTTGGAAAAGAGAATGTTTTGAAGGATAAATAATTAAATTTGTAATAAAGCATATAATCAAATGAACTGTAAAATAAACGTAAAGGTATTTTTCCTGCTGTTTCTAGTCTGCACTTGTTGTAATAGCTTGTGCGCACAATCGGCAATTCCTCCCTTTAAAAAAGGAGAACGGGTAGTTTTTGTTGGAAATAGTATAACCCATGGCGGACATTATCATTCGTTTGTGTGGTTGTATTACATGACTCGTTTCCCAAACAAGCCGATAACAATAATGAATGCCGGAATTGGCGGGGAGAGTGCATGGGATATTAAAGATCGGTTGGACTACGATGTTTTTGACAGAAAACCGACTTATGTGACTCTGACTTTTGGTATGAATGACACAGGGTATGATATTTTTTGGAAGGAGAATGCTAAGGAGTTGTCGGAGCAACGGATCGAAAAATCATTGGAAAGTTTTCGGGAAATAGAGAAACGCTTGCTGGCAGAGAATAAAATGACCAAAGTGCTGATAGGTGGTTCACCTTATGATGAAACGACGAAATTGAATAGTTTGCTTTTTCTTCATAAAAATGATGCTATTTTAAAGATAATTGATGCCCAGCGCAAAGCGGCTAAGAAGAATGGATGGGGATTTGTGGATTTTAATCAGCCGATGGTGCAAATAAGTCTGGAAGAGCAAAAGAAAGACTCAACATTCACTTTTTGTAGAGTGGATAGAATCCATCCTGATAATGACGGGCAGATGGTGATGGCTTATTTATTTTTAAAGGCGCAGGGATTGGATGGGGTCGAAGTATCGGATGTTTCGATTGATGCAAATAACAAGAATCTATTAAGTCATAGGAATTGTAAAGTCTCCGGACTGAAGAAAGAAGCAGGTAGTTTAAGTTTTGATTATTTGGCAAATTCACTTCCTTATCCTTTGGACTCTATTCCAAGACATGGTTGGGGAAACAAAAGGTCACAACGCGATGCTATGGATTTAGTTCCGTTTATGGAAGAATTTAATCAAGAGCGTTTGCAGGTGACTAACCTGGGAAAAGGTCATTATCGGTTGACAATAGACGGATTGTTTATTGATAATGTTTCATCTGAGCAGTTGGAAGATGGTATCAATCTGGCCGATTATCCCAATACACCCCAGTATCAGCAAGCTATGAAAATCATGTATCTGAACGAAGAACGTTTTGAAGTGGAAAAACGTTTCAGAGAATATTTGTGGACGGAATACTCGTTCTTGAAAAAGGAAGGTCTGTTGTTTGCTGATAATGAGGAGGCCGTAAATAAACTTAGGGAGTATTTACCTAAAGATGGTTTTCTGAGAATGAGTTATGAGTGGTATACCAAAGCGATGTATCCTGAGATACGCGAAGTGTGGAGTAAATATATGAAGACCATTGTCGATACAATCTATAAAATGAATAAGCCGACAACTCATAAAGTCAAGTTAACAAAGATAGATTGAGTCATTTATTATTTATTATGAGAGTATTGGACTGATGATCCATAGCTGTAATATTCATAGAAACTTATTTATGAAGAATAAAAAACTGTTACTAGGCATAGGAATAATATGTTGTCTTTGGTGTCCGCCAAAGATTGTACATGGGAAAGAGAACAGGGGGCCTTTCTCTTTGGTGGAATTAAAATGTGAGAATATGGTTGATCCTTTGGGGATTGACAACGTTACTCCCTGTTTTAGCTGGAAATTGAAAGGAGATGGGGCAGTGGATAGACAAGCCTTTTACGAAATTCAGGTAGCGTCAGATAGTCTTCTATTAATAGGGGAGAAGGCGGACTTATGGCAATCGGGAAAGTTGAAATCTGATGTTTCTGTGATGGTACCTTATCAAGGCTTGCCTCTGGCTTCGCGTTCTTTATGCTATTGGAGGGTACGTGCCTGGGACCGGAAAAGAAATGTTTCCCAATGGAGTACGGTGGCACGTTTTTCTATTGGTCTTTTGAATAAGGAACAGATACATGGCGCCTATATCGGTTCATCCCCGGAAGGAGGCAAAGTTTGTGCTCCTTTACTTCGCAAAAAAGTGCAAATAGATGAACTGGCAACAGCTTTTCTTTATGTGAATTCTCTGGGGTATCATGAAGTATATGTCAATGGAAAGAAAGTTACGGAGAATGTTCTTACCCCTGCTGTTTCGCAGCTGAATAAACGTTCGTTAATGGTCACTTATGACGTATCTTCTTATTTGAAAGAAGGAGAGAATGATCTGTTGATATGGCTTGGACAAGGTTGGTATAAGAAAACTACTTTTGGTGCTGCTTATGACGGTCCGTTGGTAAAAGCGGAACTGGATATGCTGAAAGATGGAAAATGGAAAGTATTAACTGCAACCGACACTTCTTGGAGCGGACGTGAAAGTGGTTATTCAGATACAGGTAATTGGTGTGCTTTGCAATTTGGTGGTGAAAGAGTGGATGGGCGAATAGTGCCGACAGAATTTTCAACCTATTCTCTGGATAAAATGAAATGGTACCCTGTGGTGGAAGTAAATGTACCGGAACACATCGTTTCACCTCAAATGTGTGAAGCTAACAAGATACATCACACATTGCAACCTGTTTCTATCAGGAAACTTAGTGAAGGTGCTTGGTTGGTAGATATGGGAAGAATACAGACCGGATGGTTTGAAATGCAGATGCCGGTGTTACCTGTGGGGCATGAGGTTACGATGGAATATAGTGATAATCTGACTAAAGAAGGAGATTTTGACAAACAGGGTGAGAGTGATGTTTATATTTCCGGTGGACGGAGGGGAGAGTATTTTAGGAATAAGTTCAATCATCATGCTTATCGTTATGTCCGTATCTCCAACCTTCCGGTAGGACCGAAAACTGAATGGATAAAATCTCTCCAGATTTATGGCGATTATCGGCAGACCGCGACTTTCGAATGTTCGGATGCAGACTTGAACGCCATTCATAATATGATTCAATATACCATGAAGTGTCTGACATTTAGCGGATATATGGTCGACTGTCCGCATCTGGAGCGAGCAGGCTATGGTGGCGATGGAAATTCGTCTACAATGAGTTTGCAAACAATGTATGATGTAGCGCCGACTTTCACAAACTGGATACAAACATGGGGAGATTCAATGCGCGAAGGGGGAAGTCTGGCTCATGTAGGTCCTAATCCCGGTGCAGGTGGCGGCGGTCCGTATTGGTGTGGATTTATTGTGCAGGCGCCATGGCGAACGTATGTGAATTACGATGATTCGAGATTGATAAAGAACTATTATCCAAAAATGAAAGAATGGTTCTCATATGTGGATAAATATACAGTGGATGGATTGCTGAAACGCTGGCCTGACACTCAATATCGTGATTGGTATCTTGGTGACTGGCTTGCACCGATGGGAGTGGATGCAGGAGCGCAATCTTCTGTTGATCTGGTGAATAATTGTTTTATCAGTGAATGTTTGGGGACAATGGAGAAAATAGCCCTGATGCTTGGAGAAGAAAAGGAAGCACAAGAGTTTGCTGTGCGCAGGAAAAATCTTAATGAGTTGATTCATCAGACGTTTTATCATCCGAGTGAAGGCATCTATTCTACCGGTTCACAGTTAGACATGTGTTATCCGATGCTTGTAGGAGCTGTACCGGATTCTTTGTACGATGATGTGAAAAGAAAGATGATGACTGATACTGAAAAGCAGTACAAGGGCCATATTGCTGTAGGGCTGGTAGGTGTCCCTATTCTGACAGAGTGGGCTATTCGTAACAGGGAAGTTGACTTTTTATATCAAATGCTGAAGAAACGTGATTATCCGGGTTATTTGTATATGATAGATAATGGCGCTACAGCGACTTGGGAGTCTTGGAATGGTGAACGGAGCAGGGTGCATAACTGCTATAATGGAATTGGAGCCTGGTTTTATCAGGCAATAGGAGGACTAAGAATGGATGAGACAGCACCCGGTTATCGGCATGTATTTATCGATCCTCAAATACCGGAAGGTGTGACCTGGGCTAAGATAACCAAAGACACTCCGTATGGTGTGATTGCTGTTGACTGGGAATTGACAGATAATATTATGACTCTTCAAGTCGATATTCCTGCAGGAGTTACTGCTACACTCTGTATTCCCGATGAGGCTGTTGCTTGTAAGATGAATGGGAAGAATGTTTGTATAGAAAAGAAAACAATCCAATTAAACGCAGGTAATTTAAAATACTATATTTACATGAAATAATAGATACGTATGAGAAAACATTTATTGTCAGCGCTTTTAGCGGTGTGTCTGGTTGCTACGGCCTTTGCTCAACAAGGGAAAGTATATGAGACACGTACTGTGAAAAGTAAGATTTTGGGAATGGAACGCAGTTACTCCATTTATTTGCCGGTAGGCTATGAAGAAGGAGATGGTAGTTATCCTGTATTGTATTTGCTTCATGGGTTAGGTGACAATCATACGGGATGGATACAATTTGGTCAGGTTCAGTATATTGCTGATAAGGCGATTGCTGAGGGGAAATCAGCACCGATGATTATTGTTATGCCTGATGCTGACACGGTTCATAAAGGCTATTTTAACTTGCTGGACGGAACGTATAATTACGAAGATTTCTTTTTTAAGGAATTAATCCCACATATAGAGAAAACGTACAGGGTGCGTGCTGAAAGTCGTTACCGTGCTATCTCCGGCTTGTCGATGGGAGGTGGTGGAGCGTTGTTTTATGCGCTTCATTATCCGGAGATGTTCGTTGCTGCTGCTCCGTTGAGTGCTGTTGGAGGGGAATGGACATTCGATCAAATGAAGAATCAATCGGATTTATCGAAGGTATCGGAAGAAAAGAAAGCGGAAATTCTCGGACAAATGGATATACAAACTATCTTGGAGAAATCCCCGAAAGAAAAGTTAGACCGCATCAAATGGATTCGCTGGTATATCAGTTGTGGTGACGATGATTTTTTATCGATAACGAACTGTCTTCTACATAACACGCTGTTGCAACATCAGGTTGGTCATGAATTTCGTGTGAAAGACGGTGGGCATTCGTGGACTTACTGGCGGATGGAGTTACCTGAAGTAATGAGGTTTGTATCCAGAATATTTACTCAATATTAAGCGTAAGTAAAGTAGGTTTTGTAGAGATAGGCTTTGGAGAATAAGACCTTTTGTCCTATGAATCAAAATTTATGGATATTTTTTTTATTTCTTTTTAGTGGTATTTGCCTGTTTACTCGTTCTTAATATGAACATTGTTTTTTATGGGTTTAATTTAGGTAAAAGGTTAGGATTGGTGTTTGATTGATTTTCAAGTTTATCCTCCGGCTAAAATTGGCTCCTCATTACTCTTACTATAGTCGGAGGGAGCTTGCAAAATATCGTAGGTTAAGATAGGTGGATTGTTTTTTAAAAGGTAAAGCGGTTTTGTTTTCAGTTGAAACAGGAAAAATAGTGACTAGAATACAAAATCATATGACGAAAATAGTTCGAATATTAGTTTTCGCATTTCTGATGCTCATATCTGTTTGCGGTGTAGCGCAGGATAAGATTAAAATAGCTTGCATTGGCAATAGTATCACCGAAGGGGTTGACAATTATCCGACTCCTTTGGCTCGTATGCTTGGAGATCAATATGAAGTTGGTAATTTTGGAAAGTGGGGCCATACTTTATTGCGAAAAGGTGATCATCCTTATATGAGTACCGATGCATTTATCAATGCACAGAAATTTCAACCGAACGTTGTAATTATTAAACTTGGTACTAATGATTCCAAACCAGAAAATTGGAAATATAAGGATGAATTTGAAACTGATTTAGAATATATGATCACTACTTTCCAGAAGTGTGGATCTAAACCGAAAATCATTATATGTCGTTGTATTCCGGCAAGTAATAATTTATATGGAATCCGCAATGAGGTAATAACAGATGAAATTTATCCGATCCAAAAGAACGTTGCAAGAAAGTTCCATCTGAAATTGGTAGATCTGTATAGCCCATTAGAGCATAAAGTTGATTCAACTTGCTATGTATGGGATAATGTGCATCTGAATAAGAACGGTTCGCTCATATTGGCGGAGCATATATATAAAGCTATTACAGGTAAAAAAGCTCCTAAATTAAGAGATCCATTTGCTAAATAGAAGTAGGAGAAAAATCATACTATAAAACAACACATGAAGCGATATATTTATTTTATTTTTTTATCATGTTATGCAGCTAATCTATTGCTGACAGGTTGTGTACGACAGAAATTTGTTGTGATGGATATGGTACACCATAATCCGGGTGAAGCTATGACAGAATCAAAGTTTCTCGATCCTTCTTTCTTGAAAATAAATGAATATGGAGCAAAAGTTTTTTTCTTGTTTGAGGCTGCGCAGTTTGGAATTGACTGGAAGAGTTTTGATCCTTCTTTATTTCCGGATACTACTGAAGCCGGGCGCTGGGTGGCAGAGAAAGCAGAAATAATCCATAAAAAATATGATGAGGCAAAAAAGGAAGGTCTTCAGGTATATTGCATGCTTGATATGTTAGTACTTCCTTCCTCATTGGTAGAAAAACATAGAGCAGAACTTACTAACGAACAAGGAAAACTTGATATCTCGAAACCTTACACTCAGTTTTGTATTCGTGAATTGATGGAGGAAATGTTTAAAACGTTTCCACAATTGGATGGATTAGTGATTCGTACAGGAGAAACTTATCTGCATGATGCTCCTTATTACGTAGGTAATCATCCGGTACAAAACGGTATGCATGACCATATTACGTTAGTTAATTTATTGCGGAAAGAAGTTTGTGAAAGACGTAATAAGAAGTTGTTTTATCGTACATGGGATATGGGACAATTGCACTCGGTCCCAAAATATTATTTATCTGTTACAGACAGTATAGAGCCGCATCCCAATCTTTATTTCTCTATCAAACACACCATGACAGATTTTTGGAGATCAGCAATTGTAAATCCTGATATGAATTATAGTGCACTGGACAAATATTGGCTGGAAGAATCAGGACAATATGGTGTTCCTTTTAATCCTTGTATAGGTATTGGTAAACATCAACAAGTAGTAGAAGTGCAATGCCAACGTGAATATGAAGGAAAGGGAGCGCATCCAAATTATATCGCCAAAGGAGTAATTGATGGTTTTGAAGAATTTAAGAAACCTGGTATAAAGAATCCGTATTGTTTAAACCAAGTGAAAGATAATCCCTTGTTTAAGGGTATTTGGACTTGGTCACGTGGTGGTGGTTGGGGAGGGCCTTATATCAAAAATGAGTTTTGGGTTGAATTAAATGCTTATGTCATGTCGCATTGGGCTAGTAATCCTTTGAAAACAGAAAAGGAAATACTATATGATTTTGCAAAAGCAAAGGGGCTTCCCGAGTCGGAATGGGAGATGTTTCGTCGGCTTTGCCTGTTATCAGAAGATGGAGTGATAAAAGGGCAATATAGTGCTATGGGAGATACTTATGTTAATTGGACACGTGATGATACCATAACTGGAGATGTATATCAAAAGAGTTATTTTGATCGTATGATTGAAAGAAATCAGGTAAATGCTTATCTGAAAGAAAAGGAAGAAGCTGTCCGTATTTGGAAGGAAATAGAACAGATCTCTCAAAAACTACATTTTCCTTCAGAAGAATTGAATCATTTCATTCGTACTTCCTGTTCGTATGGGCGCATTAAATATGAGCTTTTTTCTGTTTCGTGGCAGATTATGCTATGTGGTTATGTGGCAGATACAACAAAAAAGCCTTTTAATCGGGTAGAAATGGATAAGTATATTACCATATTTGATAGTTTGTGGAAAGAATGGAATGACTTATCTAAAGAAAACGATGATTGTCCTTCATTGTATAAGATTTCTTCTAACTTTTTTGGTTTTCCGGTTGGTATACAAGAGACAGTTGATAAATACAGGAAATAGCTTTCTACCTTTCCTCTTATATGTTATAGAAAATAAAAAATAAATGAATATTACTTAGTGGTTAGTATTATTCTAGTCGTCTTAATATTAACTGTAGCGAAAAGTATGAGAAAGAAACATAAAATAACAAAAGTAAGACTATGATCATTATTATTATATAAATTCTTAAAAACGGTATTTTCTATGAGAAACTTATTACAAAAATGTTTTAAATGGCAGTGGCTTGTTTGCATAGCTGTAGGCTGCTGCTTTGCGTCTTGTAAAGACGATGAAGAGTCAACTTCGGGCTATGACCCGAATAAGCCGATTGTGTTGACTGATTTCTATCCGAATGAAGGCAAACTTGCCACTCAAGTGATTCTTAATGGATCAAATTTTGGGAATAGTAAGGAAAATGTGAAGGTCTTTTTCAATGATAAAGAGGCTTCTGTAATTTCAGTGAAGGATGATAGAATGTTGGTATTGGCTCCAAAACGTGCATCTACAGTAGAGGACCCGGAGTGTGTTGTTAAAGTACAAGTGCAGGAGCAAATGGGAGAGTACAATCAGACATTTAATTATTATATCCAGACCACTGTTACTACATTAGTGGGAGGAAGTACATCAGCGCAGGTGAATCCAACAGGAACTATACCACTTTCGGAAGCACAATTTAGAGCAAATATTGACAGGTGTATTTGTGTAGATAAGGATAAAAATGTTTTCTTTTTAGTAGATAATGATGGAAAATTTGCTGCATTTATGTTGAATGAGGAGGCTGATAAATTAATATCTCTAAAATCAGATATTAATGCGATGTTTAACTCTCCTATCTTGGGATATAATAGTAAGGAGGGAATCGTTTATCAGTTTTGGGCCAATAGAGATAGTCATGATGTTAATTATTTTGACCCTAAGACGGATTATGCACCAACTACAGCTATAAGCTCTGTTTCATGGGATGATTCAAATTTCCCAAATATTGAAGGATTTGGAGTATGGGCAGCCAAGTGTAATTTTACAATGGGACCAGATGGAAAAATGTATTCAAGAATGTTGGGTGGAAATCTGGTACGGATTGATGTAGAGAATGCTAGGGGAGAGAATCTAACGAATGGGGATTTGGTTGGAACCAAGGATGGTAGTGCTTATGGACTTGTTTTCGATCCCCAAGATGAGAATGTTTTTTATTTCTCAAATAACGATAAACATTGCATTTATAAATATGATTTACGTACTAAAGAATGGGCATGTTGGGCTGGTCAAGAAGGTAAAAGCGGATATTTGGACGGACCGATAGGACAGGCTATGTTTAATAAACCTGGACAGATGTGTGTCGATTCCGAAGGCAATATAATTTTGACTGATACCGAGAATCACTGTATTCGTAAGATAACAATGAGTACAGGTTATGTATCTACATTAGCAGGAAAACCTCAAAATTCAGGTTATGTAAATGGTAGTGCAGAAGATGCTCAATTTAAAAAACCACTGGGAATCTGTATTGATAACGACGATGTAATGTATATCGGTGACTCAGAGAACCGTGCTATTCGTCGATTGGCTGTCGAATAAATAATTAGTGAAACTTTATATTTAATATAATATGAATCGAATATTTGTAATTTTTGCTTTGCTTCTTGCGTTTGTAGCACAAGTACACGCACAGAAAGAGCATAGCTTCATGTTGACTGGTACAGTCTTCGATGAATTTAATGAACCGGTTCCGGGAGCAAATGTATATGTTAAAGATAAACCGGGTGTGGGAATAACTACTAATATTGATGGTAAATTTCGGTTAAAGGTGAACATATATGATATAGTGGTTGTGTCTTTTTTGGGATATGAAAACTATGAGCAACGTTTAACGAATAAAATTGATAACATTAAAGTTACCTTAAAACCGGCTACGGAGAATATTGATGAAGTAGTGGTAGTAGGTATGGGTACACAGCGAAAGGTCAGTGTTGCTGGTGCAATTACAACGATGGATCCAGCACAGCTAGAGGTTCCTGCTACAAATATAGTTAATACACTAGCAGGTCGTGTTGCAGGTGTGATTGGCGTTCAATCTAGCGGTGAACCGGGCAAAAATATTTCCGAGTTTTGGGTGCGCGGTATTGGTACGTTTGGTGCTAATAGTGGTGCATTAGTGTTGATTGATGGTTTGGAAGGTAGTTTGAGTCAGATAGATGCTGCCGATGTTGAAAGCTTTTCTGTTTTGAAAGATGCTGCGGCTACAGCGGTGTATGGTAGTCGAGGTGCAAATGGTGTAGTATTGGTAACGACGAAGCGTGGTTTGGAGTCCAAATTGAAGATCAGTGGTCGTGCTAATATGACAATCTCACATTTAAAACGTTTACCTGAATATGTTAATGCCACTCAATATGCTGAAATGGCAAATGAAGCTTCTGTTGCAACCGGATTATCTCCTATTTATAACAAGACAGAAATGGATATTATAAAATATGGTTTAGATCCGGATCTGTACCCAAACATTGACTGGCAAGATGTTATTTTAAATCCCAATTCTTTCCAGCAAACTTATTATGTAAGTGCTCAAGGTGGTAGCAGTGTTGCCCGTTATTTTGCAAGTTTAGGAATGTCGAAAGAATCTGCGGCTTATAATCCATCCAAAGATAGTAAATACAATAAAGGTGTAGGCTATGATACTTATAATTATCGTTTGAATTTGGATATAGATTTGACTAAAACAACTAAAGTCTATATTGGAACAACTGGCTATATGTCGGTGAATACTCGCCCGAGCATGGGGGAATATTCTAGAGGAGTCAGTTTGACAGATTGGCTATGGAGTTCACAGGCAAAGACTACTCCAATAAGCTATCCATTACGCTATTCAAACGGATATTATCCTGCTGCAGGAACTAAGGATGAAATATCTCCGTATGTTCTATTGAATTATACAGGTAATGCTAGAGAACAGAATACCAGGAATTTAGTTACTTTAGGTATTACACAGGATTTGTCGATGATTACTAAAGGGCTATCAGCTAAAGTACAGGGATCATGGGATACACAAAGCTTATTCGGAGAAGCGCGCTATAAAATGCCGGAACTAAATGAGGCATTGAAGGAGCGTAACCCTAATGGTACCTTGAGTTTTGAGAAAATAGCTGATGAAAAGAACGTTACATATAGTAGTGCTGCTTGGGTTTGGAGGAAGCTATATTTAGAGGCAAATGTTAATTATGACCGTACCTTTGGTGATCATCGTGTAGGCGGTTTATTGTTTTATTATATAGAAGATACATCTGAAACTGGTGCGGATAAAAGCATGAATGCTATACCAAAACGTTATCAAAGTCTTTCTGGTCGTTTTACATATGGTTTTAAAGATACATATTTTTGGGATTTGAACTTTGGTTTGAATGGATCTGAAAACTTTGAACCAGGTAAACAATATGGATTCTTTCCGGCAGGAGCTTTCGCATGGGTACCATCTTCATATGAATTTATGCGTGAAAATGTAAGTTGGTTGAATTTTCTAAAGCTTCGCGTTTCTTATGGTGTTGTTGGTAATGACCGCATCAGTTCTAGACGTTTTCCTTATCTGACCCTAATAAAAGAAGAAAATGCTTCAAATCCTTGGGGAGGGACTGGTAGCTTAACAGAAGAACAAGTTGGTGCCAATAATTTGATGTGGGAAAAAGCAAAGAAATTTGATGTTGGCATGGATCTTCATTTATTTAAGGATAAATTTACTTTGACTTTAGATTATTTTAAGGATACACGGGATGGAATTTTTCAGGAACGTAAACAAATTCCTGATTATGTAGGCTTGATTCAAATGCCTTATGGTAATATAGGTCGTATGAAGAGCTGGGGTGCTGATGGAAATATGGAATTCTATCAACAGATAGGAAAGGATGCACATGTGATATTACGTAGTAATTTTACTTTAAGCAAGAATAAGATATTAAATTGGGAAGATACAAAAAAGCCTTATACATATTTGGAAAATAATGGTTACGCCAATAATGTACAACGTGGATTTGTTGCTATGGGATTGTTTAAAGATCAACAAGATGTAGAAATGAGTCCTACACAATTTGGTACGGTACGCCCTGGTGATATTAAATATCGAGATATAAATGGTGATGGCAAGATTACTGATGATGATAAAGTACCTTTATTTGCTTATTCAGGGGTACCACAGTTGATGTATGGTATTGGTGCTGAGTTTCGTTATAAAAGTTGGACACTAAATGTCTTGTTCAAGGGGACAGGACGTAATAAGTTCTTATATGGTGGTTCGGATGGTAAAAGTTTCGATGGATATATGCCATTTAATCAGAAGGATAAAGGAAATATAATGACTATTGCTTATAATCCGGAGAATCGTTGGATTTCTGCTGAATATTCAGGAAATCAGGCTACAGAGAATCCAAATGCTCGTTTTCCACGTTTGTATTATGGGAAAAATGAGAATAATACGAAACCTTCTACATTTTGGATGGGTGATGCCCGTTACTTACGTTTGCAGGAGTTGAGCTTGGCATATAATCTAAAAGTTCCTGCATTACAACGTATTTTGGGTATTAATTCCATGAATATTCAGTTGATGTGTGAAAATTTAGCAGTATGGGATTCTGTAAAGATCTTTGATCCAGAACAAGCGACCTCTTGTGGACAGGCTTATCCTTTGCCTGCACGTTATTCATTGCAGCTTTATTTGAATTTCTAATACTATATGTAAACTTAATAGAAATTAGTCCATGAAAAAATATTTTATATTATCGGTTCTGTTATTGGTATCCGGCTTTTTTGCTTCTTGTAATTATTTGAATATAGATGATTATTTTGAGGATACCTTTCAAGAAGATTCTATTTATGCAAATAAGCGTAATATTGAACGTTATTTTAATGGAGCTGCCGCTCTGCTTCCTGTTGTCGATAAAAATTGGGAATATGGGAACACTCCTGGAGTTACAGGTTCAGACGAGGCTGTGAGCTGTGGTGATTGGAATGGCATGGTTGTTATACAATTCTCTGGAACGAAGTTAATGAATAATGAGATTACTTCTAGTTCAATGGGCGGTTGGACATGGGATTTCAATATTTGGCCTAAATGTTATAAGGTGATTCGTAAGGTGAATACTATATTGCCACATATTGATGGTGTTCGTGATATGAATAGTTTTGAAAGAATGGAATTTCGTGCAAAATGCCGTTTCTTAAGAGCTTATGCATATTATTTGATTTTGCAACAGAATGGTCCAATGATTTTGCTAGGTGATGAAGTTGTGAGTAATAATGAGGAAGCGGAATATTATGCAAGAACACGCAATACGTACGATGAATGTGTGGATTATATTTGTTCTGAATTTGATGAGGCTGCTAAAAATTTACCTGATGTTACCACTTCGATGGATCAATATATTCCTACAGAAGGAGCTGCCTTAGCTTTAGCTGCTCGTGTGAGATTACAAGCTGCTAGCCCATTGTATAATGGTGGAGAGGCTGCCCGTAGATTCTTTGGTGATTTCACGCGTTGTACAGATGGAGAATATTATGTTTCTCAAACATATGATGAACGTAAATGGGCACTTGCTGCTGCAGCAGCGAAAAAAGTAATTGATTTAGGACGATATCAATTATATACAGTTTCTGCTTCCACTGATGTTGAACATCCTGAATCTGGAAATTATGGTACATATGTAGTCACACTTCCCCAAGGAGTTCCTACTGCTGAATTTCCAAATGGCGTAGGGATGGGAGATAAAAAAGTTGTAGACCCTTATAGATCCTATGCCGAAATGTTCAATGGAGAGCTTTCTATTAATCAAAATCCTGAGTTCATTTGGTGCAGTTCTACAGCTCAAGTGGGTAGCCATATGGGTTATGTATTCCCATTGAATTTTGGAGGTTCTTCTTGTTTGTGTGTGCCTCAGCGTATAGTAGACCAATTTTATATGGCAGATGGGCGTGATATCAAAAATTCCAGTAGTACATATCCATATATAGCCCGTCCTTATGATAAGACTTGTGTGACGACAGAAGATAAAGTTTTATCTGAAGGTTATAAAATCAGCCAGGGAACATACTTGGCATATACTAACCGTGAACCACGTTTCTATGTGAATATTGGCTATTCACATGCTTGGTGGCCGATGGGATCTACTACTGAAAGTGCAAAGAAAAATGTTAATATTGATTATTGGAATGGAGCTAATTCAGGTAAAAATCATTCTAATAATAATGTTTATAATATAACTGGATATACTTCTCGAAAATATATAAATCCACAAGATGCTATGAGTGGTAGTGGTGCACGTCAAAAAGATAAGCCATTTCCGATTATTCGATATGCAGAAATATTGCTTGCTTATGCAGAAGCCTTGAATAATTTAACTCAAGCGCATGAGATTGATGGTCAAACTTATATTCGTGATACAGAAGCTATCAAATATTATTTTAATCAGATTCGTTATCGTGCAGGTATTCCAGGATTGACAACAGATGATTTAGCTACAGCAGATGCTTTTAACAAAGTCATTCAACGTGAGCGTTTGATTGAGTTATTCTGGGAAGGACAACGTTATTATGATATTAGGCGCTGGGGAATTGTTGAAGATTTAGAAAGGGAACCTTTAATGGGATTGAATGTAGAACAAGCTGAATGGGAGGGATTTTACCAACCTACCGTGATTCAGTATAAATCAATAACTGAACGTGATTTCAAACCTAAGATGGTATGGTTGCCTTTGCATCTAGATGAGATTAGAAAAGTTTCTGTTCTTGATCAAAACCCGGGTTGGGATAAATAATTTTTTAAATGAATAAATTATGAAATATAGGAAAATTATCAATAAATTGATACTTATGGTAGGTGTGACAACTACTGGTGTTCTAACGTCTTGTGAGCAAGAATTTTATCAGGATGAACAGTATCGTAAGGAAATTTATATTGTTAGCGGAGAAGATAATATCTTCAAGCAAGAATTTTCTTTTGGCGGGGAAGGGATAGGATACCTTTCTGTTTATGCAAGTGGTACGACTCCAATTGAAAAAGAAGTAACAGTAGAACTAGAAAGGAATGAAACTGTATTATCAGACTATAATCAGAAGAGATATGGGGATAATTATAAAAACTATGTCTTAGAATTACCGAAAGACCACTATAAGGTAGATGATTGGGCTATAAAATTATATCCAAATGTAAATTCATCTTATTCTTTATTCCCAATTCAAGTGGATATTGATGGTTTGGAACCTGAAGATAATTACTTTCTTCCTTTAAGAATAGCTTCTGTTTCTGATTACATGATTTCTTCTGAAAGAAGGAACGTATTGATGCAGATACTTATGAAAAATGCTTATGCAACGACCAAGGAAAAAAGCTATTATACAATGAATGGAACAAGTTTGCGAGTGGTTAAGGATACTTGGGAGCCTTTGGACAAAAAGAATGATGCCCCTGATTATAAACCAATAAATGCTACTAAATTGGTTGCTCCAGTTACGGAACATGGTATTCGTATTTTAACAGGATCTACCCTTACATCGGATAGAAAGGAGCTTCGTAAACAAGGGATCGTTGTTACAGTTCATCCTGAGGAAATGATTGATGTTGCTATTATTGGGAGTAATGGGTTGCCAACTGGAGAATATATAAAATGCCAAAAAGTGACATTAGATAAATGGTATGATGTAAATGGTGGAATTACTGTGTTAAATATTGAAGATACTCCATCATACTATAATCCTGATAAGAAAGAGTTTACGTTGAATTATCGTTATAATTATAATTCGAATGATTGGTATGAAATGAAAGAGGTAATGTCTCCAGTGGCTATTGCTAACGAAAATAATTGAGTGGCTGATAATAATTGATAAATCTTATGAAAACAAGAAATATATATAGTGCTCTATGTACAACTTTCGTTGCAGGACTGGTATTAGTTGCATGCAACGATTATGATGCAGCGCAAACTGCATATGAAGAAATAGTGGATAGTGATGTAACGATTACTCCTCCAAATATGGATTCGGCATGGGAATTGCAGCTAATTCCTAATGTGGGTCAGCATAGTGGTGAGGTTTTTGTTTATAAAGACAAAAAGTATGATAAGCTATTTACCCGTACATTGGGATGGAATGGTGGAATTGGTGTGCAATCTACATTATTGTCTGATGGAAATGTTTTTTGGGCTTTTAATGATAGCTATTATGGAGTTGTAGATGCTGAAACAAGAGCAAGGGGGAATTGCAATTTCCCACATAATAGTATTATGGTCCAAACGACTGTTAGTGGTAGTCTCGGAGAAACGGATGATGACCTAAGATGGTTGGTTGATTATGTGCAGACTAATGATCCAGATGGAGAAGGCTATTATCAAGCGTATGCACACATAGCTCCAGATGAGACTATTATGGGAGAAACAGATGAAGAGTATTTTTATCAAATAGGTGGCGCTACGGTATTTGATAATAATGGGGTTGAAGAACTTCAAATGTTATGGGGGAAATATAATGAGGAGAAAATGACTCGAACTGGTACTTGTCTAGCTGTTTATAGTTTGGAAGGACAGCCCGGTAATAGTACTTATCTTAAAATAATTAGTAAAAATGAAGAATTTAATATAGATGATGTTGGCTATGGTTCTACTATGTGGAAAGATGAAGATGGGCATATTTATCTTTACGTAACAGAGAATAATCGACCATTAGTAGCTCGTACCACTACTCATGACTTGGCTTCAGAGTGGGAGTATTACATACGTGATTTAAATGGTAACTTTATATGGCAAAAGATGTATCCGACGAAAGAGGAGAGGACTCGCTCTACTATAATGGAAAATAATTATGTATGTAGTATGCCACAGATCTTTAGAAAAGGAGATTACTATTATATGGTAGGACAGGCCAAATCTTATGGTCATTCTGTTTATCTATATCGTAGTGAAACACCTTATGGACCTTTTACTAATCAAAAGATTTTATTTAATGTACCTTATTCTGTAGATAAGATAGGTAATCAGTATTATAAAGATTTACTAAGAGTAAATCTGCATTTAGAACTTGCACGAGAAGGTGAATTAGTATTTTCTACTAATACTGATGCTGATACTGTTGGAGATAATTTTGATTTTCCGGGTAGTGCTGACTTTTGCCGCCCTTATTTCTATCGTGTTTTCAATTGGGAAAGTATATATGATGAAGATGAGTGATAGCTACTGACGGACTCATCTTGGTAAATTGATTTAGAAAGTCGTTTCTTCATAAAAGGGAGAAATGGCTTTCTTTTTTAATATGTTCTGAGCTTTCCTGCATACAAGTAAATTTATTAATAAAAAACATGTAATTGTTTTAGTGGTATATCGTTTTTAAATCGTCATTATATAAATAACAACAAAGTAGTACACATATTAAAAAGAACTAATAATAATGAATATTACCGTTTTTAGAGTTTATCAACTAAATTTATTAACCGCTATTTCTATGTATATGAAAAGCTTATTTTATTTATTCCTATCTATTGTAGGTGTGTGGCTTTTTTCGTCTTGCTCAGATGATTTTCTGGGTGAGACAGAAACCACGGACTTAGATCAGGCAACCGTATTCGCTGATAGTACTTATACGGCAGATTTCTTAAACCAGATTTATGTGGATATTGGTTTTGATATCCAACATAATCGGTATAAAGATCAGTATAATGATCATGGAGGATTGCAGACTAGTTGTGATGAAGCTGCGTATAAAGCTAGTACCGGGCTTACGACAGATGTAATGTTCGCTACTGGAACAGTCAATCCTGTTACTATTTCTGAGGACGATGTTTGGAGAATTGCATATCGAAATATTCGTCGAGTAAATGTGTTTTTTAAATATGCAGATGGATCCCGAATGGCTGAAGCGGCAAAGGAAGAGTATAAAGCAGAAGCACGCTTTTTGCGTGCTTGGTATTATGCAATGCTATTAAGACATTATGGTGGTGTGGCTTTAATTGGTGATGATGTTTATGAAACTGTAGAAGAAGCAATCAAGGAGCGTAACTCTTATGCGGATTGCGTTGAGTATATTGTGGATGAAGCTAATAAAGCTGCAGAAACATTGCCAGTTGAAAGAAGTGGAAACAAATTTGGACGTGTAACCCGAGGAGCTTGTAAAGCCTTAATTTCACGTGTACGTTTGTACGCTGCTAGCAAATTATTCAACGGTAGTGATTTTGCGCCTACTGATTTTCCGAAAGAATTGTTAGGGTATCCTACTTATGATAAGGAGCGTTGGAAGATAGCTGTAGATGCTGCCCTTGATGTGATAAAGATGAAGCAGTATGATTTGTACATCCGTAATGAAGATGAGAATAATGAGGCTTATCCGGGATGGGGATATTATGCACAGTTGTTACCTGCTGATTATTATGGAAAAGTGGGAACGGAGGTTTATTGCGGTACAATCTTTGAAAAGAAAGCAGGAGCTAGTATAGATACAAACCGATGGTTTGCTCCTCCTAGTACAGGAGGAAATGGTATTGGAGGGTATGTTTATCATGATTTGGCTGAACTTTTCCCAATGGCAGATGGCACACCGACTAAGGATAGTCCAGATTATGACCCTACGAATCCTGCTAACAAACGTGACCCTCGTTTCATGTTCACTGTTACTTATGATGGATGCATAATGAAGAGTAATATGCAGGATACTGAAATTAATATATCTGTGGGAACACAACAGGACGCTATCTATCGAGGGACTCCGACAGGGTATTATACACATAAATTCTTGAAATTTGGTTCAATGGCAAATCAAATGCTTTATGGAGGTTCGCAAGCACGACCATTGATGCGTTATACTGAAATTTTGCTGAATTATGCAGAAGCTGCTAATGAATATTATGGACCTGATCATAAAGATGTACTAGGAGATCAAGAAATTAGCCCGTATATTGTATTGAGAAAGATACGTGAGTGTGCTGGCATAGAGCCTGGCGAGGATGGAACATATGGAATTGAAAATAATATGAGTCAGGCTGATATGACAGAAGCTATCCGGTTGGAACGTCGGTTGGATTTAGCGTTTGAAGGACATCGTTTCTTTGATGTACGTCGTTGGATGATTGCTGAAGATACAGATAATAGGATGATGCATGGTTTTGAAATCACAAGAAATGGTGAGCAGAAGACAGGAAGAATCATTGATACTCGTCAGCATACCTTCCGTAAAGCGATGTATTTTTATCCAATACCTTATAAAGAGACTGTGAAATCACCGGATTTGTTGCAGAATCCTTATTATGAATAGGAATGATTGTTATATTAAAAATAAGAAATATGAGATTTAAAATACAAACTACGGTTTTACTTTTCGTCTTATTAGGTATTGTGAGTGCTTGCAATACATTTAAAGATGAAATAACTCCTGATTCTTATATGGAAGTACCAAAGCAGTTAGATGGGAAGTGGCAATTAAAAACTGTTATACGCAATGGAACGGATATATCTGAAGTGATGGACTTTAGTCAGTTTCGTCTGATTATGAATAAAGATAATACATATAATATTGAAAACTATCTCCCTTTTTTAGTAAAGAAAAATGGTACATGGAGAATTGATAATTTGACATATCCTTTTTTCTTAACTTTTCAGGAGGAAGGTGCTGAAAGAGAAGCAATAACTGAAATCACTTACCCGATTGTACAAGGGAAACGCCATATAACCCTTACAATTAGTCCGGGATGCTCGAGCAACTCTTATGTTTATTCTTTTGAAAAAATAGAAGAATGATTTAAAAAGAAAAGCTTATGAAATATTATTTTAAAAAACATAGAATAAAAATCTCTTTTTTGTTGGTACTTTCCTTAATAGTCTTTGGATGTTCCTTTTTGATTAAGGAGGTAAATGTTAGACAAGAGAACGAGGCTGGAGAGATGGTTGCCTATATTAAGGCTGGTGAAATTGCAACTTTTACGTTTAGTGGAGAAATAAACATCGATGGTGATGCAAGCAATGAAACGTTTATTGTTGGATTCTTGGCTCCAAGAAGTTGGAATGTACGTCAGAATGCAACTGTGACATACAGAGAAGATAGGTATGAAACGGAAGTGGATCACAAAATGACAGTAATTCCGGATACTGAACAGCCTGCAAATTATAAAGGTATGAGTTGGTCAGCGGCATTGAAAAAAAAATATGGTGTACGAGGCAATGTCTTGAACGATATGGAATGGATTGCATTTAAATCAGATAACTATTCTAGTGTAAATGGAACAATACATTATACAGTAACAATTAAGTGTAATTCAGGAAAAAGTAACTTAAAATTCCGACCAAGTTTTTTTATCAATCACTCTAGTGATGGGATTGGAGGAGACGAGGCTCATTATTCTGTTAAGGATGCTGATGATTGCTTTGAAGTGGTAGAAGGATCAGGTACTGTGATTGATTTTTGTTCTACGCACTATTATCAAATTGAACCTTTGTCTGCTTTACAAGATGATTATGTAACATTCACTTTTCAAGGGGATATTAATACCAATGAATTGATAAAAGCTGAGAATGTGTATATAGAAGCTACTGCTTATACGATAGAAGGAAAGATATATACAGTCAATGAAAAGAGTGCGAAAACACTGATGAAAAGAGAAACGAAATTGCCAAGATATAATGTAACTCTTTGGCCTGGTGGATTTTTTAACATTCCGGACGGTGAAACAATTTCTCGTATAGAGTATATTTTCACAAATGAAGATGGAACAGTATCTATTTCCCAGTCAGATGACAGTAGAGATAATGAAGGAGAAGAGGTAGAAGAAGGAATAAAAGAGCCTTTCGTATTTGAGTTTCAATGTGAATAGAGTTTAACCTTAAAAAAAGATTATATGCGTAATATTTTGAATAAAAGAAATAGTCGGTACTGTTTCACATGGTTTGTAATGTGGCTACTATTTGGCTTGGGACATTTGAATGCGGTGGCTCAAGAAGCAGGAGGAACGGCTAATATTACAGGTAAGGTAATCGATCAATATGGCAATCCTGTCTCGGGTGTTGTAATCACGATGAAGAATACTGATTTTAAGACTGTGACAGGTGATGATGGAGCTTTTGAATTTCAGTATAAGAAGGGCGATATGCTTCGTTTTTCTCATCCAGGTTTTTTACATAAGGAGATTAAGGTGAACAAGCTAAGAAATCTGGAACGTATTTTTAAAGTAACGTTGACAGAAGAGTTCGTGAAATTTCCAGATGTAATAAATGGACCTTATGATACGAAAGATAAAGCAAGCTATTTAGGTTCAGCTGCTACGGTTTATACAGATCAGGTTAGTTCATTGATGGGAACTACTATTCTTCCTTCATTACAAGGGCGTTTACTAGGATTAGATATTGTACGTACTCGTGGTGCACGTAAGAGTCAAATTGAATCCAGTTCTTCTGGAACCATCTTTAACTTTAATAGCCCTACATTGGGTAAAGAGGCATATAGTGATAATACGGAATTTAATGTTCTATCACGCCACAATGCACCGGTGGTGGTAGTGGATGGTGTGCAAAGAGAATTGTATTCTATCGATCCTGATGCTATTGAATCGGTATCAATTCAGAAGGATGCTTTGTCATCTATGTTTTTGGGGATGCGCAGTTCTCGTGGTGCATTAGTAATTACTACTAAAGATCCTATCAAACAGGGATTTCAGTTATCGTTTACTGGACGGTTTGGTGTGCAGAGTTCTGTGAAAAAACTAAATCCGCTGTCTACTTCTCAATATGCTTATTTATTGAATGAGGCGTTGCTGAATGATGGTAAAAATCCCTTTTATTCTTATGATGACTTTATTAAGTTTCGTGATCATTCCAGCCCGTATACACATCCAAGTGTGAATTGGTGTGATGAACTGATGAACAAAAATTCGACTACTCAGTCTTATAATTTGAATGCTACAGGTGGTAACAAGTACGCACAATATTTTATTAGTGTAGGCTATGTAGGTGAAAATGGATTATTTAAAAATCCAGGTGGAGATGCTCACGATACAAATATGACATTTGATCGTTATATGATTTCTTCTAAAGTGAACATCAATATAACTGATGATTTGATTGCAAAAGTTACTTTGATGGGACGTATAGAAGAAGGTACCCAACCAGGAGGGACTGGAAATGGGTATGATGATATTCTCAGTTCAATTTATTCTACTCCAAGTAATGCATATCCTGTGACAAATCCGGATGGATCATGGGGAGGTAGTCAGTCGTTCAATAATAATTTGCTATCGCAGACTATTAACTCTGGTTATATAACAGATGGGGCTCGGGATGTATTGGGAGCTATTAATTTGCGCTATGATTTTGGCAAGTTAGTTAAAGGCTTGTCTGTTCGTATGGTAGGTAGTGTAACTTCTCAGAATCGTTCGACTACGAAACGAACAAAAACTTCTGAAGTTTTTGATTATACTATTGATAAGGATGGCAATGACGTTTATACTCGGTATGGAGAAAAGAAAACGCAATCAAATTCATTTAGTTCTGTGTCTACCTATCGGCAGATGTATGGTCAACTTGCTGTTGATTATGAACGTCAATTTGATAAGCACAAATTTAAGGCCAGTGTTCTAGGAGATACGCGAAATACTCTTACTAACTGGGATCTTCCTGAATATCCATCAAATATTATAGGTGATGTCTCTTATGATTATGCGGGGCGATATTTTGCACAGGTAGCATTAAGTGAAAGTTATTACAATCGTTATGCTCCAGGCAGAAGGTGGGGAACCTTTTATGCTTTCGGTTTAGGATGGGATATCAGCAAAGAGAATTTTATGGAAAACTGTGAGTGGCTGAATCAACTAAAGATACGCGGTGTGTATGGTAAAACAGGTAATGGTATGAACAATGCTGGGTACTATACGTATTATCAGACTTATTCCTCAGGAGGTGATGATTATCGGTTGGGGACTAATTTAGGACAAAGTTCAGGAAGTTTTACAGAAAAAGATAAACTGGCGAATTTATATCAAACGTGGGAAAAAGGTAATAAACTGAATATTGGTGTAGATATAGCTTTGTTTAACAATAAATTACAGGTAACTGCTGATTATTTTAATGATAAATATTATGACTTGTTGCAGGCTCGTGGAAAAAGTATCGAACTAATTGGCCAGAATTATCCAGATGAAAATATTGCTAAAGAACGTTGGTATGGAGGTGAATTCTCAATTACCTATCAAGATCACGTTGGCGATTTTAATTATTATGCATCTGCTAACTGGAGTTGTGAGCAAAGTAAAGTGTTATATAAAGACGAACAAAAAGTGCCTTATGAATATCTGCGTACTACAGGTAAACCCAAAGGGGCAATCTTCGGTTTGGTGGCAGAAGGTTTTTTCACTTCTCAAGACGAAATTACAAAGAGTCCTGTAATTGAAGGATTTAACAATATTCAGCCTGGTGATATCAAGTACAAAGATCAGAATAACGATGGAGTTATCAATGACTTTGATAAGGTAATGATTGGTGGCGATAAACCACTCTCTTATTTTGGTATTGATTTAGGTTTCGAATGGCGTGGATTAGAATTCTCAATGTTTTGGCAAGGAGTGTACAATAAAGATGTTTTAATGAGTGATTGGAATTTATTGGAAGGTTTTCAAACTCAAGGACAAGTTTATGGACAGGCATATGAAAACATGTTAGATCGATGGACTCCAGAAACTGCTGCTACAGCAACTTTCCCGAGGTTGAGTGCTGGTGGTAATAAGTATAATCAAGGTAATGGCTGGGGGTCTTCTTTTTGGTTACGTTCCGGTAATTATATTCGGTTGAAAAATGTTAGTTTAGGATATAACTTACCTGATTCATTCTGTCGTAATTATTTAGGTGGAGCACGTGTGAAGGTTTTCGTAAGTGGACAAAACTTATTCACAAAAGCTGCTAATGAACTCGTTGACCCCGAAGTTAGCTTCGGTAACTATCCGCTACAACGTTGCATCAGCACAGGTATTAATGTTAAATTCTAATATACTATGATATCTATGATACGAAATAAATATTTGACGCTAATCGGAGCTGGATTGTTGTTTACAGCTGTATCCTGTACCGATGGGTATGAACCAGAGCCAGTTGAACTGGTATCAATTGATTTTGTATTTTCAAAAACCGATTCTCTTGGTACGAATGCGGTAAAGTTTATGAATAATATTTATGCTACGTTGCAAAACGGGCACAATCGTGTAGGAAGTGATTATTTAGATGCTGCGTCTGATGATGCTATATCTATAAATGTTTCTGACCCGGATGTTTATAAGTTGGCAATGGGACGGTATACTGCGAGTACACGTGTTGAATCGGACATGCGATGGAAAGAGTATTATTCAGGAATCCGTAAGGCAAACATTCTAATTAATCATATTGATGTTGTCCCTTTTATGCTGACTTATAAGAACGCAAAGGGAGAAACAAAACCATTGAATGTTACAATGAAAGCAGAAGCGCGTTTCTTGAGAGCTTATTTCTATTTCGAATTAGTGAAACGCTATGGTGGTGTTCCTTTGATGGGGGATGATGTACATATATTGGGTGATGATATGGAGATCCCAAGAAATACTTTTGAGCAATGTGTACAGTATATTTGTGATGAATTAGATGATATTAAAGATGATTTGCGTACCAATCCAATGCCTGATTTTGAACAATATGCACATACTCCTACTCGTGAGGCTTGTCTAGCTTTAAAGTCTCGAGTGCTATTATATGCAGCGAGTCCTTTATTTAATGAACGTCCTATTGAGATTGGTAATGAATTGATAGGCTATGCTTCTTATGATAGAGAGCGTTGGAATGATGCGGCTAAAGCTGCCAAGACATTTATTGATGAGTACGGTCCGAATGGTAATGGGGCATATGGTTTAACACAGTCTACATCTGATGGCGATAATCGGGATTTTCGTGACGTCTTTTTAGGTTTTTATAATAAGACTAATAATCCTGAAGTCATCTTTTATCGTCCGGGGGGTGAAGATAAGTCTATAGAAAGCAATAATGGGCCTTTAGGATTTTCTGGTGACAATTTAGGTAAAGGACGTACGCTTCCAACTCAAAATTTGGTAGACGCTTTCCCTATGAAGGATGGTATGTTTGCTGGACAAGGTAGTAAATATACTCTTAATCAGAGTAATCCATATGAAAACCGTGATCCGCGTTTGGATTATACAATACTGCATCATGGGTCATCTTGGTTGAATAATACGCTTGATATTTCAATCGGAGGAGTTAATAATCCATCTAACTCTGCTGAATATTCTAAGACGGGTTATTATATGTGTAAGTTTATGGGTAAATTCGGTGAAGAGTCTCAATATGGGAATAAGATACATCTTTGGGTTATGTTTCGTTATGCAGAGATGTTGTTGAATTATGCAGAGGCAATGAATGAGTACCTTTCTTCTCCTTCTCAGGATGTGTACGATGCTATCATTGCATTACGGGCACGTGCTGGTATTGAAGCAGGTAATGATGAATCTCCTTATGGGCTTAAGAAAAATATGACACAGGCAGAGATGCGTGAAGTGATTCAAAACGAACGGCGTATTGAAATGGCATTTGAAGAACAACGATATTGGGATATTCGCAGATGGAGAATTGCTGAAGAGATATTTAAGAATCCTTTGGAAGGTTTGGAGATTAGGGTAAAAGGAAATACTACGAGTTTCAATGAAGTGGATGTCCTAAGTACGACGTTTGATGTGAAACGCTATTTATATCCGATCCCATATAATGAGGTAGTTAAGAATGATAACATGATTCAAAATCCGAAGTGGTAATATTATGAAAAGACTATTATTAATATTAGTATGTATAAGCCTTTTTATGTCGGCGTTCGGTCAATCGTTCGTTTTGAAGGGAATTGTCTCTTCAGCCGACGGTGAGTTGTTGCCGGGGGTAAATGTAAAAATACAAGGTACAACAGTGGGTACAATTACCGATATTGACGGTAATTTCCAATTAAATGTAAACAAAGGTGCTGTATTGGAGTTTTCTTATATCGGTTTTAAGAAACAAAGCATTAAAGTAAATAGTCAGCAAATGCTGAATGTAGAATTGGCTCCTGATCAAACAAATTTGGATGAAGTCGTTGTCGTTGGTTATGGTAAGGCTAAGCGTATAACGTTGACAGGTGCAGTTAGTGGAATACAGGCACGTGAGATTCGTAATGTTCCAACTAGTAGTGTACAGAATGCTTTGACAGGAAAGCTGCCGGGTTTTTTTAGTCAGCAACAGTCTGGGCAACCTGGTAAAGATGCTTCCGACTTCTTTATCCGCGGTGTCAGTTCTTTGAATAATGATGGTAACAAACCGTTGATTATGGTGGATGACATGCAGTATACTTATGAACAGTTGTCTCAAATTAATGTCAACGAAATTGAAAGTATATCAATATTGAAGGATGCTTCTACTACGGCCATCTATGGTATCAAAGGTGCTAATGGTGTATTAGTAGTAAAAACACGTCGTGGGGAGCAAGGTAAACCGAAAATTAATGTACGTTTGGAAACAGGTATGCAAACCCCAGTTCGTACGCCTAAATTTCTGAACGCTTACGAATCTTTACAATTAGTAAAGGAAGCACATACGAATGATGGTACTTTGTCTGATTTCCCGTATACTGAAGACGATATGATCGCTTTCAGAGATCATACTGATCCTTATGGGCATCCTGATGTCAATTGGTATGATGAGATTTTTAAGAAAATGGCATTTCAGGAGAACATAAATGTTGATGTCTCAGGTGGTTCTAAGAAATTGAGATATTTTGTTTCTGCGGGATATTTTACTCAGAATGGCTTGGTAAAAGACTTTGGGGGGAATTCTGGTGATGGTGTGAATCCTAATTATTCCTATCGTCGTTTCAACTATCGCACTAATCTTGATTTTGATGTGACTGATAACTTCAATATGCGTTTAGATGTTTCTTCGCGCTTCATGGATATCAATGAACCGTACAATATGAATGTAACAGGTGAGCTTTATGATTTCTCTAAGATGCACCCTTATTCGGCTCCACTTTTGAATCCGGATGGTTCATTTGCTTATTTATATGATACGCAAGATAGAAAACCGACATTGAACGCACGGTTGGCAAATGAAGGATATAAACGTACTAGACGTAATGATAATAATATTTTGTATGGTGCAACATGGAAGATGGACTTCGTAACGCCAGGGCTTGCAGCTGATTTTCAATTGGCATATTCCAGTAGTGATGAAAATTATCGTGCAGTGATGCGTACACGATATCCGACTTATCATTACGATTCTACAACAGGTTTGTATAATATCAATCCGAATGGAGTCTATGATTATGAGCAGTATTTTGTATATAACAGTACAGATAAAGCTATCAAAGATTTGAATATCAAAGCATCTTTGAAATATGCCCATGTTTTCAATAATGCACATGATGTAAATGTTATGTTTTTGTACAATCGTCAGAGTACAACAAATGAAAAGGATGCAGCTGTTCCCAATAATTTCGAAGGTTATACGATGCAGCTAGGCTATAAATATAAAAATAAATATTTGGTAGATTTGAACATGGCATATAATGGGACCGATCGTTTTGGTAAAGATAACAATTTCGGATTCTTTCCAGCATTGGCTATAGGTTATGCTATCTCTCAAGAAGACTTTTTCAAGAATGTAGACTGGTTGGGAAGGAATGTGCAGTTATTGAAGTTTAGAACTTCTTATGGTCTTGTAGGGTCAGATGTAGCAAGCGGCGATCGTTATCTGTATCGGCAGGTATATAAAACAGGTGATTCTTATGCTTTTGGTGAAGGTAACAACTTTGGTGTTAGTGGCATTAAAGAAGGTGATTTAGGAAATTTAAATGTAACGTGGGAGAAAGCGAGAAAGTTTAATGTTGGTGTAGATATGAATTTGTTTGATAAATTCTCCTTGACTTTCGACTGGTTTATAGATAAACGTTATGATCAGCTAGTTACTAGAAATGATATTCCGGACATATTAGGTATCGGCTTGTCTCCTGAAAATGTAGCAGAAACTACCAATAAAGGTTTTGATGGACAGATTGGTTATCAAGACCGTTTTGGTAACTTCAACTTTAATACCAATTTTGTATTTGGTTATGCTAAAAATCGAGTCGATTATAAAGCTGAGGCTCAACAGAAATATGAATGGTTGAGAGAAACGGGTAGACAGATTGGGCAGCCTTTTGGTTATCATTGGATTGGCTATTATACACCGGAAGATATTGAAAAGATTAATTCTGGTGCTGCGGACGCTCCGGCTAAACCTGATATTGCTGTGCAGGCAGGTGACTTAAAGTATGCAGATTTGAATGGTGATGGTACTATCAATGATTTTGATAAACGTGCTATTGGTAAACCGAACTTACCTACTACAACATTGGGGTGGACGATTGGAGGAAGTTGGAAAGGGTTTAGTATCAGTGTATTATTCCAAGGATCGTTTGATTATAGTTTTGCTATCAATGGAACAGGGATTGAGTCTGGTAAGAGTCAGTTCCAGCCACTTCACCAAAAGCGTTGGACACAGGAACGTTATGAAAATGGAGAAAGTATTGAGTTCCCACGTTTGACAATGCAAGATGGTACAATAAACAGTGCTTCTGCTTATAATTCGGATTTTTGGCTGATTAATGCATGGTATATTCGTTTGAAGACTGTTGACTTGGGTTATCAACTTCCCAAGACAGCATTACCTAAGTTCTTAGACAATGTCCGTTTTTATGTAAATGCTTATAACTTACTGACTTTTACCGGTTATGATAAATATCAGCAAGACCCTGAAATTAAGACCAATACAGCAGGTGATGCTTATATGAATCAGCGTGTTATAAACTTTGGAGTTCAGTTGGGCTTCTAGTAAATAAGTAGAGCTTAGATAAAAAGAGAATAATGTTTGCTATAAAAACATTATTCTCTTTTACTTTTTTAAGGAGTAAGTTTAGTGGTTATTGTATATTTGTTCGTCATAAAATAAATTGAAACATTGTATACTATAAAAAAGTAGTTAATATGAATAAGAATCTTGCAATCTCTCTATTCTTTCTATTAGGGAGTGCTACACTCTCTGCACAAGTGAAATTGCTTCCGATATTTTCGGATAATATGGTGTTGCAGCAACAAACGCAAGCCCCTATCTGGGGCGAGTCTAAGCCTAATAAGAAAGTAGAAATTACGACTTCATGGGATCAGAAGAAATATACTATTCAAGCTGATGAACAAGGAAAATGGAGTACGAAAGTTGCTACCCCAGTAGCGGGTGGCCCTTATAATATTACAATTTCTGATGGTAAAAAGGTGAAACTTTCTAATGTAATGATTGGTGAAGTCTGGATATGTTCCGGACAATCCAACATGGAAATGCAGGTAGAAGGTTGGGGCAAGGTGAAGAACTATGAACAGGAGAAAGAAGAGGCAAATAATTATCCTAATATTCGTTTCTTACTGGTAGAAAATGCGATGAGTCCTACACCTGTTGAGAATATTACAGCAAAAGAGAATGGTTGGCAAGTGTGTACATCAAAGAGTGTAGCGGACTTTTCTGCAGCAGGTTACTTCTTTGGACGTGATTTAAATAAATACCGTAATGTGCCAATCGGGTTGGTTGATACATCTTGGGGAGGAACAATCATAGAAACATGGACCAGTAACGAGGCGTTAGCCACTATACCGAGTATGAAGAAAAGACTCGAAGCATTGGTCGGTTTGCCTGCATCTCAGGAAGGACGCAAGAAAAAGTTTGAAGAAGATGTTGAGACTTGGAAATCTGAAGTTGAAAGAATTGACAAGGGGTGTGTTAATGGGGAGGTTATATGGGCAGCTCCTGATTTTAACGATGCGGCATGGAAATCTATGAAAGTTCCAGGTTTGATGCAAGAACAAGATTTACCAGGATTTAGTGGGCTTGTTTGGTTTAGGAAAACAATTGATATCCCGGCTGGTTGGGCAGGAAAAGACTTGATCTTGAATTTAGGTGTTATTGATGATAATGATTTTACTTATTTCAATGGTATACAGATAGGACATACAGAAGGATGGATGGCACCTAGAAGCTATAAGATTCCGAAAGAACTTGTGAAGAAGGGAAAAGCGGTGATTGCTGTACGTGTAATGGATACTGGTGGTACTGGTGGTATCAATGGAAGTCCTGAAAGTATTTCACTTCATCTTTCCGATGCAGAAGCTATCCAGTTGGCTGGTAATTGGAAATATCAGGTTTCTTTAGATATGAGAGAGGTTGCACCAATGCCTGTTGATATGTCATGGAATCCAAATTCTCCTACTTTCTTATTTAATGCTATGCTTAATCCACTGATTCCCTATGCTATCAAAGGAGTCATCTGGTATCAGGGAGAATCAAATGCGGGAGAGGCTTTTCAGTATCGTGATTTAATGCCGTTGATGATTACTGATTGGAGAAATCGCTGGGGATATGATTTCCCTTTCTATATGGTGCAGTTAGCTAGTTTTACAGCGAAACAAACAGCTCCTGTTGAATCTACTTGGGCGGAATTGAGAGAAGCTCAAACTCGGACTTTACATTTGCAAAATACAGGTATGGCTGTGGCAATTGATATAGGTGAGGAGTTTGATATTCATCCGAAGAACAAGCAAGAAGTGGGTAGACGCTTGGCATTAGCGGCCCGGGCGCAGACTTATGGCGAGAAGATTCCTTATTCCGGTCCGATATATAAATCTTATAAGATTGAAGGAAATAAAATTCGTATCTTCTTTGATCATATTGATGGTGGTCTGAAGACGGCGAATGGCGAAATGCCGAAAGGATTTACCATTGCTGGTGTAGACCATAAATTTCATTGGGCAGATGCTGTGATCGAAGGAAATACAGTTGTTGTTTCCTCATCTGAAGTTACCCTCCCGGTTGCAGTACGTTATGCATGGGCTGATTATCCGATATGCAATATGTATAACGGTGCGGATCTGCCAATGTCTCCTTTCCGTACTGATGATTGGAAAGGTATTACTTATGTCAATAAATAGTAAGTCTTTATTTAATTAATATATTCAATAATAAACCATGAAGAAACTAGTTTATTTAATTATCTTCTTTTTGTATTCGACTGTGATGAATGCTCAGCTAAAAGATCTGGTACAGTATGTGAATACGCTACAAGGTACCGATTCTAATTTTGGTTTGAGCTACGGTAATACTTATCCTACTACAGGTATGCCTTATGGTATGCATATGTGGTCTGCGCAAACAGGTAAAAATGGGGATGGATTTAAGTATATGTATGCTGTTGATAAGATTCGTGCTTTTAGCCAATCACATCAATGTAGTCCTTGGGTGAGTGATTATGCTGTATATTCTTTCATGCCGATGGTAGGGGAGCTGGTTGTAAATCAAGATGCTCGTGCTACCAAGTTTAGTCACGATAATGAGATAGCTAAACCTCATTATTATAAAGTAACATTCGATAATGGCATTACTACTGAAATGGCTCCGACTACCCGTGGTGTACATTTACGTTTTTCCTATCCTACTACGGGAGATGCTTATTTGGTACTTGACGGATATACGGATATGAGTGAAATCAAAATTGATCCGGCTAAGAGACAAATCTCCGGTTGGGTAAATAATCAACGTTTTGTGAACGATTCAAAATCATTCCGTAACTATTTTGTTGTTCAATTTGATAAACCTTTCGAAGATTACGGCGTATGGGAAAACCAAAAGGATGAAGTGTTTCCACAGAAATTAGATGGAGCAGGTAAAGGATATGGTGCATTTATTAAATTTAAAAAAGGCTCGAAGGTTCAGGCTAAAGCAGCTTCCTCATACATAAGTGCAGAGCAGGCTCTGATAACTTTAAATAAAGAACTCGGTAAAGATAAGAATCTGGAAGTAACGAAAGCACGCGGTCAGAAGACTTGGAATGAAGTATTGAATAGAATTGTAGTTGAAGGATGTACGGACGAACAGATGAAGACTTTCTACTCTTGTCTTTTCCGTGCTAATTTATTCTCTCGCAAATTTTATGAACGCAAAGAAAATGGTGAACCATATTATTATAGCCCATATAATGGTAAAATTTATGATGGTTACATGTATACTGATAATGGATTTTGGGATACATTCCGTTCTCAATTCCCTTTGACAAATATTTTGCATCCAACAATGCAGGGACGTTATATGAATGCTCTTTTGGCAGCCCAGGAACAATGCGGCTGGTTGCCTTCATGGTCTTCCCCGGGTGAAACAGGAGGAATGTTAGGAAATCATTCTATTTCATTGCTGGCAGATGCATGGGCAAAAGGAATTCGTGATTTTGATCCTGAAAAAGCACTGAAGGCTTATGCGCATGAAGCAATGAATAAAGGTCCTTGGGGTGGTGCTAACGGACGTGGATTCTGGAAAGAATATTTCCAGTTAGGATATGTTCCTTATCCTGAATCAATGGGTTCTAGTGCACAAACTATGGAATATGCATATGATGATTTCTGCGGATATCAACTTGCTAAAATGGTTGGAAATAAACATTACCAAGAAGTATTTGCCCGTCAGATGTACAACTATAAAAATGTCTTTGATAAGTCTATCGGATTTATGCGTGGAAAGGGTGTTGATGGTAAATGGCAGGAACCATTCGATCCACTGGAATGGGGGGGGCCTTTCTGTGAAGGAAATGCATGGCATTATACATGGTCAGTGTTCCATGATGTACAAGGCTTGATTGACTTGTTTGGAAGTGATGAAAAGTTTACTACTAAAATAGATTCTGTATTTACTATTCCTAACATAATTAAACCGGGCACTTATGGTGGAGTTATTCATGAAATGAAAGAAATGGAGTTGGCTAATATGGGACAATATGCACACGGAAATCAACCGATTCAACACATGCCTTATTTGTATTGCTATGCAGGTCAGCCGTGGAAAACTCAATATTGGGTACGTCAGATTGTTGAGAGATTATATAATTCAACAGAAAAAGGTTATCCGGGTGATGAAGACCAAGGCGGTATGTCTTCATGGTATATTCTGAGCTCATTGGGTATATATGCTGTTTGCCCGGGTACAGATGAATATGTGATTGGCAGCCCATTATTTAAGAAGGCTACCATAACTATGGAAAATGGCAATAAGTTTGTGATTGAAGCACCAGAAAATAGTAAAGAAAATTTATATATACAATCAGCTACTTTGAATGGCAGACTTTTAGATAAAAACTATATCCATTATGATGATATAGCAGAAGGAGGAGTCTTGAAATTTGAAATGGGAAGCCAGCCTAATAAAGAAAGATGTACTTCGAAGTATGCTGCGCCTTTCTCTTTGTCTAAAGAATAAAGAATCAAAGAATAAAGTTCAATAATACGATCGATTTTATCCGAATAGCGAAACAGGGTACTATTAGTGGTATTCCTGTTTCTTATTCGAAATAGACTCTACTAAAAGAACATCCGGAATGAAACATAAATTCTTATTTATTTTATTATTCTCTCTTGTTTTAGAAGGAATGGTTACAACACAAGCTGTGGCTGGTGACTATGTCCATCAAGTCAATACGTTGATTGGAACAAAAGGTACCGGACTGACTTCCGGATATCTTTATCCGGGAGCAACTTATCCTTATGGGATGGTACAATTTACTCCATCTTATTTTTCCAAAAGGTCGGGATTCGTTATCAATCAGTTGAGTGGTGGTGGTTGTGAACATATGGGAAATTTTCCCACTTTCCCTGTGAAGGGAAAACTGAAAATGTCACCTGATAACATCCTCAACTATCGTATAAATGTATCTGAAGAAAAAGGACATGCCGGTTATTATGAGGCTATGGTGCAAGAGGATATCAAGGCAAAACTGACAGTGACCGAGCGAACGGGGATGGCTAGTTATGAATATCCGGCAGATCAACAGTATGGTACAATAATCATTGGTGGAGGTATTTCTGCAACTCCTATTGAACAAGCGGCAATTGTTATTACTGCCCCGAATAAGTGTGAAGGTTATGCAGAAGGAGGAAATTTCTGTGGGCTCCGTACTCCGTATAAAGTCTATTTTGTAGCAGAGTTTGATACTGATGCTTTTGAAACCGGTACATGGAAGAGAGAAGAATTGATGCCAAATACAACTTTTGCAGAAGGTGAGTATTCTGGTGTATACTTTACTTTTGATGTAAACAAAAAGAAGAATATTCAATATAAGATTGGAGTTTCTTATGTTTCAGTAGAAAATGCACGTGAAAATTTGAAAGCCGAAAATGCAGAATGGGATTTCCAAAAGATACAGAATCAGGCGGAGGCAAAATGGAATCATTATTTGGGTATGATTGAAGTGGAGGGCACCAATCCCGATCGTACGACCCAATTCTATACACATTTATATCGTTCTTTCATTCACCCGAATGTTTGTAGCGATGTGAATGGGGAATATATGGGAGCGGATTTCAGAGTGCATAAGTCACGTTCTAAACACTATACTTCTTTTAGTAATTGGGATACGTATCGTACACAAATTCAATTATTATCCATGCTTGATCCGGAGGTAGCTTCCGATATTGTTGTTTCCCATCAATTGTTTGCAGAACAGTCCGGTGGCTCTTTTCCTCGTTGGGTGATGGCTAATATTGAAACAGGGGTAATGCAGGGAGATCCGACTCCTATTCTGATTGCTAATGCCTATGCTTTCGGAGCTCGTAATTATGATCCGAAACCTATCTTTAAGATTATGAGAAAAGGAGCGGAGGAACCGGGTTCTAAGTCGCAAGATGTGGAGACTCGCCCGGGATTGAAGCAATATTTGGATAAGGGTTATTATAATGCATCTATTCAATTGGAGTATACCTCAGCAGATTTTGCTATCGGACAGTTTGCATTGCATGCAGTGGGAGATGAATTTGCCAGTTGGCGTTATTTCCATTTTGCCCGTTCATGGAAGAATTTGTATAATCCGGACACAGGTTGGCTACAATCACGTAATCCGGACGGATCGTGGAAATCTCTTGGTGAAGATTTCCGTGAATCTACTTATAAAAATTATTTTTGGATGGTACCTTATGATATTGCTGGTCTGGTAGAAATAATAGGTGGTAAGGAAAAAGCCGAGAAACGGTTGGATGAATTCTTTACGCGCCTGGATGCCGGATATAACGATGCATGGTTTGCTTCCGGTAATGAGCCGAGTTTCCACATACCTTGGATATATAATTGGATTGGTCGTCCATACAAAACACAGGAAATCATTAATCGTGTGTTGAATGAGCAATATTCAAGTAAGATAGATGGTCTCCCGGGAAATGACGATTTAGGCACAATGGGTGCTTGGTATGTGTTTGCCTGTATCGGGCTTTATCCGGAAATTCCGGGTGTGGGGGGATTTACGGTAAATACTCCAATCTTTTCATCTGTCAAGGTACATTTGAAAAAAGGTGATATTGTGATAAAGGGAGGTTCAGAAAAGGACATCTATATCAAATCCATGAAACTAAACGGAAAATCATATGAAAGTACATGGATAGACTGGGACCAGCTCAACAGCGGAGCTACTATCGAATACAGTACTTCGGGTAAACCGGACATGAAGTGGGGAGCAAAGGTCGTTCCACCATCTTTTCCTTAATTAATGAATTATTATAAAGAACAATCATGAAAAGAAAATTTCAACATATAGCTTATTTACTGATGGTTGCAGCAGTGATTACTTCCTGTGGAGAGAAGAAGCAAACATCCGAATTCCCCGATTGGGCATGGGCGGATTTTCAACGTCCGGAAGGTATTAACCCAATTGTCTCTCCTGATACCACTACTGTTTTTTATTGCCCAATGAGGCAGGATTCGGTAGCATGGGAATCTAGTGATACTTTTAATCCGGCTGCTACAATTTATGATGGTAAAGTGGTTGTGCTTTACCGGGCAGAAGATAATTCGGCGGTAGGAATTGGTTCACGCACTTCTCGCTTAGGGTATGCTTATTCTGATGATGGTTTGCATTTTAACCGGATGACTGTTCCTGTATTTTATCCGGCAGATGATAACCAGAAAGAATTGGAATGGCCAGGGGGATGTGAAGATCCGCGAGTTGCTGTGACAGAGGATGGCCTTTATGTAATGCTTTATACACAATGGAATCGTAAGCAGGCCCGTCTTGCCGTAGCTACTTCTCGTGATCTTCAGATATGGGAAAAATATGGTCCGGCTTTTGCAAAAGCATATGGCGGACGTTTTTTTGATGAATTTTCCAAATCTGCTTCTATTGTCACAAAATTGGTAGATGGCAAACAAGTGATTGCTAAAATTGATGGAAAATATTGGATGTATTGGGGAGAAAAATTTGTAAACGTAGCTACTTCCACGGATTTGATTAATTGGGAACCAATGCTTGATGAAAAAGGAGACTTTCTGAAAGTAATTACTCCTCGTGAAGGTAAATTTGATAGTGACCTGACAGAGTGTGGTCCACCTGCAATCATGACTGATAAAGGTATTTTATTGCTTTATAATGGTAAGAATAAGTCAGGTGCAGAGGGGGATACATTGTATACTGCTAATTCTTATTGTGCCGGGCAAGCATTATTTGATGCTAAAGATCCGACTAAATTGATTGACCAATTGGATAAACCATTCTATATTCCGGAATCAGATTTTGAGAAGAGCGGACAATATCCCGCGGGAACAGTATTTATAGAAGGTTTAGTATTCCATAATCAGAAATGGTACTTATATTATGGTTGTGCAGATTCACGTGTAGCAGTTGCTGTGTATGATTCTTTTAAGAAATAAAATGCAATGAAAAAGATAGGACTCTTTTTGTTTGGTATTTGTTTTGTATTGCAAATGGTGGCACAAGAACACAACTACTTCACAAATCCTGTTATTCGGGGAGATGTACCCGATCCTTCCGTCATTCGGATTGAAGATACATATTATGCTACGGGTACCTCTTCGGAATGGGCACCTTTTTATCCAATGTTTACCTCCAAGGATCTGGTAAACTGGAAACAGGTAGGGCATGTTTTTACCAAGCAACCGTCCTGGACTTCTAATTCATTTTGGGCACCAGAATTGTTTTATCATAATAATAAAGTTTATTGTTATTATACCGCCCGCCAAAAAAGTACTGGAATATCATATATTGGAGTAGCTACGTCTGATTCTCCTTTACATGAATTTACCGATCATGGTCCGATTGTAGAGTATGGAAAGGAAGCTATCGATGCATTTATTTATGATGATAACGGGCAATTGTATATCAGTTGGAAAGCTTATGGTTTGGATACGCGTCCGATAGAATTGTTAGGATGTAAACTGTCCGCTGATGGTTTGCATTTGGATGGTGAACCTTTTACTCTTTTAGTAGATGAAAAGGGAATCGGTATGGAAGGACAGTACCATTTTAAAAAAGGCGACTACTATTATATAGTATACGCTGCCCATGGATGTTGTGGTCCTTCTAGTGACTATGATGTATATGTAGCACGTGCAAGGAATTATGGTGGACCTTATGAAAAATATTCTGGAAACCCCATTCTTCATGGCGGAGAAGGAGATTATAAATCATGTGGTCATGGTACTGTGGTGAGAACATCTGATGGTCGTATGTTTTATATGTGTCACGCTTATTTGAAGGGAGATGGTTTCTTTATCGGGCGTCAACCGATTTTGCAAGAAATGGAAATGACGGATGATCATTGGGTGCGTTTCAAGACTGGGAATTTGGCTATAGCTGAACAGCCTGTACCTTTTGTCGGTACAAAGCAAGAGCCTCTTTCGGATTTTGAAGATAATTTTAAGGGGAATCAATTGAAAGTTGATTGGACGTGGAATTATCCTTATTCAGATATACACGCTGTGCTAAAGAAAGGAAAGTTATTTTTATCCGGTACTCCAAAGAATAACAATAAATATGGTACAGCATTATGTTTACGTCCTCAATCTCCACAGTATAGCTGTGAGACGAAAGTAATAAACACAGGCAAAGGACTGAAAGGATTGACCTTGTATGGCGATGATAAAAACCTGATTGCTTGGGGAATTGAAGGAGATAAACTTATTTTGAAAGTGGTGAAAGACGATATTGAGTCAGTACTTTATGATTCAGCTTTTGCAAGTAAAGAGATATATTTGAAATTGGAAGTTGAACAGGGGTGTATATTCCACTTTTATAAAAGTCTGGATGGAAAAACATGGCAATCTGTGCAGAATACCCCTTTCAAGGGTAAATCCTTGATTCGTTGGGATAGAGTGCAGCGTCCGGGATTACTACATTATGGAGATAAGGATGTACCGGCAGAGTTTTCTTATTTTAAAATGAAGAATTTAAAATAAAAAGAAAGTAGATGGTGATAAAATTTTTAGTTTATACTATTAAATTATCCCTCATAGTAGATTAACAGTATTTGTAAAATATAGATTGATAAAATGAAAAAGTTTTTAGTATTAGTTGCAGCAGTTTGCATGGCGTATACTACTGCGTTTGCTCAGACTGTGAAACCTTTTAAGGAAGGTGACAGAGCTGTGTTTTTAGGAAATAGTATTACGGATGGTGGTCGTTACCATTCATTTATCTGGTTGTATTACATGACCCGTTTCCCGAATATGCCTATTCGCATATTCAATGGAGGTATCGGAGGTGATACAGCGTATGATATGAATAAACGTTTGGATGGCGACATTTTTAGCAAAAATCCTACTGTATTGATGGTAACTTTCGGTATGAATGATTCCGGTTATTATGAATATAATGGTGATAATGCGAAAGAATTTGGTGAACAGAAGTATCAGGAAAGCATCAAAAACTTCCAGCAGATGGAAAAACGCTTCAAGGAGTTGCCACATACTCGTATTGTAATGACGGGAACTTCTCCTTATGACGAAACTGCGCAAATAAAGGACAATACGGTCTTTAAGAAAAAAAATGAGACTATTAAGAGAATCATAGAATATCAAAGAGAATCTGCTGCAAGAAATGGTTGGGAATTCACAGATTGGAATGCACCTATGGTAGCTATAAATCAGGAACTTCAACAAAAAGATCCTAGTTTTACTCTTTGTGGTAACGATCGTATCCATCCGGACAATGACGGTCATATGGTGATGGCTTATCTTTTCCTGAAAGCACAAGGTTTTGCTGGTAAAGATGTGGCCAACATGGAAATCAATGCGAATAAGAAACAAGCAGTGAAGGCAGAAGGTTGTACCATCTCGAATATTAAGAAGATAGGCAAAGATATTAGTTTTGATTATCTGGCAGAGGCATTGCCTTATCCTTTGGATACTATTGCACGTGGTTGGGGATCTAAGAAGAGTCAGGCAGAAGTTATAAAAGAAGTTCCTTTTATGGAAGAAATGAACACAGAATTGCTGAAAGTTACCGGTTTGAAGGGGCAATATAAACTGTTGATTGACAATCAGGAAATAGGAACCTGGGATGCTGCTGATTTGGCAAAGGGTATAAACTTGGCTGCAGAATCTAAAACTCCACAATACCAGCAGGCATTAGCTATCATGCACCTCAATGAGTACCGTTGGGAACTTGAAAGAACATTTAGAGAATATGCGTGGTGTCAGTTTGGTTTCTTCCAACAAAAAGGTTTATTGTTTGCTAATGGCAGAAAGGCTATTGAAGTGATGGATGAAAATGTAGAGAAGAACATGTGGTTGAAGGGACGTCGAGATCTTTATTCAAAGATGATGTTTAAAGAGATTCGTGATGCACGTGAACAAGAGATGGATGTTCTGGTTTCCAAGATTTACGAAATCAACAAACCAGTAGTAAGAAAGATTGTTCTGAGAAAGATATAATATTGGCTTTAGATAAGTTAGTAAAGGTTTGAATTGGTGTATTGTGGTGCCGGCTAATAGTCGGCACCTTTTTTATATATGATGTTCAATTAATTCTTTTTCCAAAAGTCGGAACTGAACAGCAGCAATACCGTAAATAGCTCCAGACGTCCGAGAAGCATCAGAAAGGAGAGTAGCCATTTGGCTGCATCAGGCAATTCACTCCACGAGAAGGCTGGGCCACACGTGCCGAGTCCCGGTCCCATGTTACCGATGCTTGATATGACTGTTCCGATTGATTCAAGGAATCCTACTCCGAATCCCATCATAATAAGTATGCTGACAATAGCGATAACTGCATATAAGAATGTGAAAGCCAGTACGGTGGACTGGATAGAAGGGGAGATAACCTGTTTATTCACTCGTACGGGTAATACAGCATTGGGGTGCAGAATATGTTTAAACTCATTCTTGGCAACCTTGAAGAGAATGACCATGCGGATACATTTGATACCGCCTGTCGTACTACCTGCACAAGCCCCTATTATCATAACGATAAGAAGACAGCCCCAAAGAATAGAAGGCCAGAGCATATAGTCAGCAGTAGCAAAACCGGTGGAAGTCTGCAGTGATATAACTTGAAACAGAGACTTTCGGAATGCCTCTTCTGCTCCCATCGAACTGGTCTGATAAAGCCAGACAGCAATGAAAATTGTGAAAAAAGCAACAGATATGAAATAGAACTTCAGTTCGGCATCATGAATGAACTTCTTTATTTTTCCGTTGAACATCAACAATAATAAAGTGAAATTGACTCCCGATAGAAACATGAAAATAGATATCACATAATCTATGTAAGGCGAGTGATAATATTCAATGCTTGTTTGTTTAGTAGAGAATCCGCCAGTACTGGTAGTAGTAAAAGCATGGCAGATGCTGTCGAAAAGCCCCATCCCTCCAAATACCAGTAAGATAATCAGTGTTCCGGTCATTCCGGCATAGATTCCCCAGATCCATTTGGCAGTAACTCCGATACGTGGGTGTACTTTGTCGTGAGTAGGACCGCTGGCTTCGGCTGCAAATACCTGGATACCTCCCATACCAAAAATCGGAAGAACAGCAATCGTAAAGAACACAATTCCCAAACCACCTATCCATTGTGTCATTGCCCGCCAGGAGAGGATGCCGTGAGGCATTGATTCTATATTGTTCATGATGGTGGCACCTGTACTGCTAAATCCGGACATAGTCTCGAAGAAGGCATCAGTAACATTTGGAATATAACCACCTATATAATAAGGCAACATTCCAAAAAGAGAGAATGCGATCCAGGCTACACTGACAATAACATATCCGTCGCGACGGTTGAGTGATTTCTCAGCCCCTCTTCCGATAGCGAGCATAATCACCCCTACGAAGGCTGTGATAGCTGATGAAAGCAGGAAACTATTTAAGTCGTCTTCCTTATAGAATAGTGAAACGCCACCACAACACATTAACATAGCTGTTTCTATCAGTAACAGAAACCCCATGATGCGATATATCATCTTCGAATTAATCATAAACAGTCTGTTTTAGGTATTAAGTATTATGCGCCAAGTATAAGCGGCTACGGTTAGTACCTAATACTTAATACCTGATACTTAACACCTAATACTTGCTAATTAAAGAACTTTTCAATTTTCTTGATCATCATACTCAGACAGAATACAACAACATGATCTCCGGGACGAATCAGCGTATCTCCCGTTACGAGCACTCCTTCGCCATTACGGATCATTCCTCCGATGGTCGTTCCTTTAGGCAATCCCAAGTCCTTGATTAAATTTCTGGTAATCTTTGCTCCGGCGGGCACGGTAAACTCAGCTACATCGGCATTGGCGAATGTCAGACACTTCACATTGGATACATCGGCATCCAGCATCATCTGATAAATATGGCTGGCAGCAATCATCTTTTTATTGATGACGGTGCCGATATCAAGGCTTTCTGCCATGCCGATATAATCGATGTTCTCTACTTCCGCTACCGTCTTTTCCACTCCCATTCGTTTGGCGGCGAGGCAGGCGAGGATATTCGTTTCCGAATTGTCCGTTAAAGCGACAAATGCTTCGGTATTCTTTAATCCTTCTTCGATGAGAAGGTCCATGTCCCGGCCATCCCCGTTGATTATCATTGTTTTATCGTCCAATAATTCAGTCAGTCGGTTGCAGCGGTTGATATCATTATCTACGATTTTCACTTGCATATAATCCGGCACGTACTGGGCGGTACGGACAGCAATACGGCTTCCGCCCATGATCATAACGTTGCGTACATCGGCATAGTCCTCTTTACCGGCTATTTTTCGGATATAAGGAATATATTTTCGTGTAGTAGTGAAATAAACAATATCATGTAGTTTGATAACATCATCTCCGCGTGGAATGATGGTTTCCGTACCTCGTTTGATGGCTACCACGTGGTAGGGAATATCGGGTGCACCCAGTTCATGAAGAGGAATATTCAATATTTCTGCTTTTTCGCGCATCTTGGTACCGATCAGTATCAAGGCACCTCCACAGAACTCCCACCATTGACGTACCCAGCTCATGCGCATGGAAGATACGATTTCCTTGGCAGCCAGCATTTCCGGATAAATCAGCGAATGTACACCCAGCTTTTGGAAAAATTCCTTGTTTTTGGGTAGAAGATACTCGTAATTGTCGATGCGGGCGACCGTCTTTTTAGCTCCCAGATTCGTGGCTAGCATACAGGCAGTCATATTCTGGCTTTCGTTGGGAGTGACTGCGATGAACAAATCCGCCTCTTTCACACCTACCTCTTTCAGTCCCGAGATGGAAGAAGGAGAAGCTGTGACTGTCAGCAAATCGAAGTTGGCGCTAAGAGCACTTAGTTTTTCTTCGTCATCGTCCATCAGGATAATGTCCTGTTTTTCTCGTGACAATAATTTAGCCAGATGGGTGCCTACATTGCCGGCACCTGCGATAATTATCTTCATTTTCAGTTCGTTAATTCTTTTATTTTGCTCATGCTGGGCAGAAGCTCACATTGTTTCAGCAGTTCCTTTGTTATACTGTCTTCATCCATTCCGCAGAGCTGATATAGCTCGGGTATCGTACCATGTTGCACGAATTTATCCGGAATTCCGATGCGTTTGATGGTCGGGGTATATGCATGGTCGGCCATAAATTCGAGTACGGCACTTCCCATTCCTCCCTGAATCGTTCCGTCTTCTATGGTGACGATGTGACGGAATTTTCGGCCTGCTTCATGCAGCAGTTCCTCATCCAGTGGTTTGAGGAATCTCAGGTCATAGTGGGCGATGCTTTTTCCTGATTCTGCTTCGGCACGGGCGATGGCATTGGCTGCTTTATTTCCGATAGGACCTATGCTGATGACAGCCACATCCTTTCCATCTTTCAATTTTCGTCCTTTGCCTACGGGAATTTCTTCGAGCGGGCATTTCCAGTCGACCAACACACCGCGGCCACGTGGGTAGCGGAGTACGAACGGACCTTTGTCCGGCAGCTGTGCCGTGTACATCAGTCGCCGTAATTCATGCTCATCCATGGGGGAGGCGATGGTCAGATTAGGTATCGGGCGCAGATAAGCCATGTCGAATGCACCATGATGCGTCGGACCATCTTCTCCTACCAGGCCCGCACGGTCGAGGCAGAGAACTACAGGAAGGTTCTGAATAGCTACATCATGGATAATATTGTCATAAGCCCGTTGCATAAACGATGAATAGATGTTGCAGAAGGGGAGCAAACCATCCTTCGCCATTCCTCCGGAGAAAGTGACGGCGTGACCTTCGGCAATACCTACGTCGAAAGCCCGTTTGGGCATCTTAGACATAAGAATGTTCATCGAACAACCGGAAGGCATGGCGGGTGTTACACCTACAATTTTCGGATTAGATTCTGCCAATTCCACTAATGTATTTCCGAAGACGTCTTGAAACAGGGGAGGCATTCCTTCCGTATTAGCCACAAAACGTTCTCCGGTGATAGGGTCGAATTTGCCGGGAGCGTGCCATTCAGTAGCGTGTTTTTCGGCAGGGGCGAATCCTTTTCCTTTAATCGTGTGGAGATGCAGTATTTTGGGACCTTTCAAGTCTTTAATGTCGCGCAATACTCGTGAAAGGTTCTTTATGTCGTGTCCGTCGATAGGACCGAAGTAGCGGATGTTCATCCCTTCGAATATATTCTGTTGCTGGGCAGCCATTGATTTCAGACTATTGCCGAAACGGATAAGTGCTTTGCGGCGTTCGTCGTTCAGGATACCGAGCTTGAAAAGCAGGCGGGAAGCCTTGAAACGCAGTTGGTTGTAGCGGTTCGAAGTTGTCAGGTTGAACAGGTATTGTTTCATTCCACCGACACTACGGTCAATGGCCATATCATTATCATTCAGTATGATAAGCAGGTTGTTCGGGGTAGTTGAAGAATTGTTCAGTCCCTCAAAAGCCAGTCCTCCACTCATCGAACCATCTCCGATAATGGCTATCACATGGCGTTGGTCGTCTCCCTTTCTGGCAGCAGCAACAGCCATGCCGAGGGCGGCAGAGATGGAATTAGAAGCGTGTCCGCAGGTGAAGGTATCGTATTCGCTCTCTTCAGGAGAAGGGAAAGGACGAATGCCTCCCAGTTTCCGGTTAGTGGAAAATGCTTCACGCCGTCCTGTGAGAATTTTGTGGCCGTATGCCTGATGTCCTACGTCCCATACAATACGGTCATAAGGTGTATTGTAGACGTAGTGCAGGGCTACAGTCAGTTCCACAGTACCGAGGCTGGCAGCGAAGTGCCCCGGGTTGCAGGAGAGTTCTTTAATAATGTCTTGCCTTAATTCATCGCATACTTCCGGCAGTTGGTCTACTTCCAGACGGCGCAGATCATCAGGGCTATTGATTGAGTTTAGCAAGTTATATATCGGTTCATTCTTCATGATTCGAGAAAATTTGGTGCAAAAATACGAAAAAGAAAGCGGAAGCCCTTTCTTTTTGCTTAAATTCTTATTGTTAAAGCTAAGCTGCCGGAAGGAATCCCGTCGTTCACAGCTTTTTAAACCGGCTGGTTCGTATGAAGTATGTGGACTTAACTTGTTTATCCTTTATAGCAAACTTCTGCTTCGCAGGAAGATAAGTTATTTTCCTCCCATTCCAAAGTCTAATTGCAAGCTTTGTTTTTGTAATTGCAAGTTTTGATTATATAAACGCAAGCTTCGTTTTTATAATTGCAAGTTGCGTTTATAGATTTCTAACGGGTGAAGACACTTTTCCCTTAAGTCGAGTGATTCTTTTCCTTGCATGGAAGGTAACTTTCCAATTAATGGCTGACGTCGTAGCGAAGTGGCTTTAGGATGTTTGAGTAGAGAATATCATTATTTGTGTGCTGAAGATAAAATGGAATATCTTATCTTTGTCGTACTTTTGCTCTATAGAAACAATCGAAAGAAGGAGAATATATGGATTTTCAAACAAAGGTAGAACTGCCGACGGGTTCACCGCTTATCAGTCATTCAGAACGGATTCTTCTGATGGGTTCTTGTTTTGCTGAAAACATAGGCTCGCTGTTGGCTGAAAATAAGTTCCGTGTTGACATGAATCCTTTCGGGATTCTCTATAATCCGCTGTCTGTCTCTGCCGCTTTAGTGGAGATATTGAAGGGAAAGGTATATCAGGAGAAAGATTTATTCCTGTATAAGGAGTGCTGGCATAGTCCGATGCATCATGGTTCATTTTCCGCGTCATCTCCGGAGGGAGTTCTTCAAAAGATAAACGCTCGCCTGTCGCAGGCTCACCGTTCTGTTCATGAGCTCGACTGGCTGATGCTGACTTTCGGCACTGCTTACGTGTACGAGCAGAAAGGAACAAGGCAAGTAGTCTCTAATTGTCATAAACTGCCGGAAAGTCACTTCAACCGTCGGATTCTTTCAGTCGATGAGATCGTGAACGAGTATACCTCGCTTATTACCAGTATCGTTGCACGTAACTCCGGCTTGAAGATCTTATTCACGGTTAGCCCTATCCGGCATATACGAGACGGGATGCATGCTAACCAGTTGAGTAAATCGACGCTGTTGCTTGCAATCGACCGCCTGCAACAACGGTTTCCGGAACATGTATTCTATTTCCCTTCTTATGAGATTGTGTTGGATGAACTCCGTGATTATCGTTTCTATGCCGATGATATGCTCCATCCGTCACCGATGACTGTCCGTTATCTGTGGGAACGTTTTTCGGAAACCTTCTTTTCTGCTGAAACAAAGCAGCTGATTACTGCCGTAGAAGATATATCCAGAGACTTGTCACACAAGCCTTTTCATCCGGAGTCGGAAGCGTATCAACGCTTTTTAGGACAAATAGTGTTAAAAATCGAACGACTTAACGGAAAATACCCGTACTTAGACTTTCAAAAAGAAAAAGAACTATGTCATATACGATTGAATCCATAGCCGAATATATCGGTGCACGCCGTGTAGGAGAGTGCGAAGCGACGATTGATTGGCTACTTACAGATAGCCGCTCTTTGAGTTTTCCGGAAGAAACCCTGTTTTTTGCTCTGGCCACCAAACGTAATAATGGTGCACGTTACATCCCCGAACTGTATGACCGGGGAGTGCGCAATTTTGTGGTGACGGAAAAGGACTTTAAAAGAATGGAGAGCGGAGAGTGGAAATTGGAAGGTGATCTTAACTTTTTAATTGTAGCGAATCCATTGAAGGCTTTGCAAAAACTGGCCGAAGCCCATCGGGAGAATTTTAAGATTCCGGTAATCGGCATCACGGGTAGTAATGGAAAGACCATTGTGAAAGAGTGGTTGCATCAATTATTAAGCCCGGACCGCTGCATTATCCGTTCGCCCCGTAGTTACAACTCGCAGATCGGTGTTCCCTTGTCTGTCTGGCAACTGAATGAAGAAGCCGAACTGGGTATCTTCGAAGCCGGCATCTCCGAAATGGGAGAGATGGGAGCATTGAAGCGGATGATTAAACCGACTATCGGTATTCTGACCAATATAGGTGGTGCCCATCAGGAGAATTTCTTTTCATTGCAAGAGAAATGTATGGAGAAACTCACCCTCTTTAAAGATTGTGATGTAGTGATCTATAATGGAGATAACGAGCTGATCAGTAATTGCGTGGCAAAGTCGATGTTGACAGCACGCGAAATAGCCTGGAGTTGCAAGGATATAGAACGCCCGCTTTATATCAGTAAAGTGACCAAAAAAGAAGACCATACGGTGATCGCTTACCGCTATCTGGATATGGATAACATCTTCTGCATCCCTTTTATAGACGATGCTTCCATCGAGAATGCGTTGAACTGTCTGGCAGCTTGTCTTTATCTGATGACACCTGCTGACCAGATAACCGAACGAATGGCACGGCTCGAACCGATCGCCATGCGTCTGGAAGTAAAAGAAGGTAAAAATAATTGTGTTCTGATCAACGACAGCTACAATTCAGATCTGGCTTCCTTAGATATAGCGCTTGATTTTCTGGTACGCCGTTCCGAGAAGAAAGGGTTTAAACGAACACTCATCTTATCGGATATTCTGGAGACAGGACAGAGTACAGCTACGCTTTACCGTCGGGTGGCACAGCTGATTCAGAGTCGGGGCATTAACAAACTGATTGGTGTAGGAGCGGAGATTTCTTCGTGTGCCGCCCGCTTTGAAGGTACGCCCGAACGATATTTCTTTCCGGATACGGACGCATTGCTGAGATCAGGTCTTTTCAAATCCCTGCATTCGGAAGTTATCCTGATAAAAGGCTCCCGTGTGTTTAACTTTGATCTGGTGTCGGAAGAACTGGAACTGAAAGTGCATGAAACGATTCTGGAAGTCAATTTAGGCGCGATGATTGCCAATTTGAATCATTATCGTTCCATGCTCCGTCATCCGGAGACAAAAATAATCTGTATGGTGAAAGCTGCAGCTTACGGAGCCGGTTCATACGAGATAGCCAAAACGTTGCAGGAGCACCATGTCGACTACCTTGCTGTAGCTGTCGCCGATGAAGGTTCCGAACTTCGTAAAGCAGGTATCACCTCTTCTATTATCATCATGGACCCGGAGCTGACATCGTTCAAAACGATGTTTGATTATAAACTCGAACCGGAAGTATATAATTTCCATTTGCTCGACGCGCTGATTAAAGCTGCGGAAAAAGAAGGAATAACCAACTTCCCGATTCATGTGAAACTGGATACGGGTATGCATCGTCTAGGATTTTCCGTTGATGAAATTCCCTTGTTGATTCGCCGTTTGAAAAGTCAGAATGCAGTTATTCCCCGGTCGGTGTTCTCTCATTTTGTGGGAAGTGATTCGGCACAGTTCGACTTCTTTACCCGTCAACAGATTGAACTGTTCGAGAAAGGTTCTCAGGAATTGCAGGAAGCCTTTTCGCACAAGATTCTGCGTCATATCTGCAATACTGCCGGTATTGAACGTTTCCCCGGTGCACAGTTTGATATGGTACGCCTGGGAATAGGACTTTATGGAGTAAGCCCGATCGACAATTCGATTATCAATAATGTAAGTACGCTGAAAACGACAATCCTTCAGATTCGGGATGTACCCGAAGAAGATACGGTAGGTTATAGCCGGATGGGGCATCTGGCACGCCCTTCCCGCATTGCAGCTATTCCTATCGGTTACGCCGATGGCTTGAATCGTCATCTGGGACGTGGCAATGCCTATTGTCTGGTGAATGGCAAGAAAGCCCCTTATGTCGGAAACATCTGTATGGATGTCTGTATGATTGATGTGACAGATATCGATTGCAGAGAAGGCGACAAGGCTATCATTTTTGGTGATGACCTGCCGATAACCACTCTTTCGGATAAACTGGATACTATTCCTTACGAAGTGCTGACCAGTATTTCGAACCGGGTAAAACGAGTCTACTTTCTTTAATGGATAATGGACAATGGATTGGATAATGAATAAAAAACGAGTTGCACAATCATCTGCATAGCAAATTATCCATTATCCATTGTCCATTATCCATTAAAATAATTATCTTTGCACCAACTAATAAACCTCTATAATAAATAAACATATGACAAACTTATTATTATTAGGCTTTTTGCCTAGTGGCTCTGAATGGATCATTATTGCTCTTGTTATTCTTCTCCTTTTTGGTGGTAAGAAAATCCCCGAATTGATGCGTGGATTAGGAAAAGGAGTAAAGAGCTTTAAAGATGGCGTGAACGAGGCAAAAGAAGAAATCAATAAGGCAAAAGACGAAATCGACGCACCGGCAGATTCAGCTAAGAAATAATAAGCAATGGCAGAAATGACCTTCTGGGATCATTTGGATGAGTTGCGTCGGGTACTTTTTCGTGTTATCGGGGTATGGTTTGTATTGGCAATCGGCTATTTCATAGCGATGCCCTATTTGTTCGACCATATAATACTGGCGCCTTGCCATAATGATTTTGTATTTTACGACTTACTACGCTATATCGGTCAGAAATTCGATTTGACTGATGAATTCTTTACGCAGGAGTTTAAGGTGACGCTTGTCAATATCAATTTGGCAGCTCCTTTCTTTATACATATGTCGACAGCCTTCTGGATGTCGGTAGTGACAGCTATGCCTTATATCTTCTTTGAGGTCTGGCGTTTTATCAATCCGGCCCTTTATCCGAATGAACGGAAAGGAGTGAGGAAGGCATTGACCATAGGAACCGGTATGTTCTTTATCGGTGTGCTTATGGGGTACTTTATGGTATATCCGTTGACGCTCCGTTTCCTTTCTACCTATCAGTTGAGTTCGGAAGTCGAGAATATTCTGTCGCTCAATTCGTATATCGATAACTTTATGATGCTGATTCTCTGTATGGGGTTGGCTTTTGAACTTCCTTTGGTGACCTGGTTGTTGTCTTTGCTGGGAGTAGTCAATAAGTCTTTCCTGCGCAAATATCGCCGTCATGCAGTTGTCATCATCGTAATCGCTGCGGCTATTATCACTCCGACTGGCGACCCGTTCACACTGAGTGTGGTAGCTATCCCGCTTTATCTGCTCTATGAAATGAGTATTCTGATGATAAAGGATAAGAAAGAGGTGCCTGAATTGGAAGAAGAAGAGGAAGAAGGCGTGGCAAAAGTCTGATAAACCTAATTATTTATCGTTCGTTGCTCTACATCTGAAGAAGATATTCTTCAGATGTAATTTTTATCATGTACCTTTGTCGTATGGAAAATGAAGGAAGAGAATCTTATGAAATCCTTTTAGCTGTTTGTAAAGCAGATCATTTGCAACTGACAGTCGGTTACAAACAGATGCGCGATTTGCTCGAAAGGCTTTGTCGCTTACATATGCACAATGGGAGCTTGCAGATGACCGATCTTTCCGCACGAATTAGTTTTGTAGCGGCTAAAGTGGGGCTTTCTGCGGCAGAACAGAACAGGCTACATACCTTCCGGCTGACTTCCAATGCGATTCTGAACCGACAGCAGGAACCTACCCGTGAACATCTTCTGCGGGATGCGAAGACGTTGGCTTTCTTCATCCGTAAACTTTTTGAGGAAGATATTCCACAGGAACTGTATCAGTTGCTTCCCCGAACGGATGCCACTTATATCGTGGCTCCTCCGGCACACAAGCGCGTCCAGCGGATGCGTGTCTGTTTTCAGTATTCCGATGAGCAGTATCTGTATGTGACCCCTTTGGATGAAATAGCGGATGAACCGTTGCGCGTTCGTTATAATATTCCTCAGATAAATGAAGAATTTGCGGAGACTTGCCGGTTACTTTGGCGTCATGCACAACTCAACTTGCTGGATGTCTCTGTTGACGAAGCTGGCTTTCTCACCCCTTCGTTCATTGTCCTTGAACCGGACTACCTGATTGATATCAGTTCATTGGCAGAATGTTATCGGGATTATGGACATCATCCGGCAAACTATTTCCTTTCCCGCCTGCAGCCGATAGAGAATGCACGTCCATTACTTTTAGGAAATATAGCCAACCTTTTCCTCGATGAGTGGATACATGCAGAGGGAGAGGTCGACTATCTGAAATGTATGCGGAAAGCTTTCCGCCGTTATCCTATTGAGCTGGCGGCTTGTGCCGATCTGCGTGACCGGGAAAAGGAACGGCAGTTCTTTGATGACTGCAAACTTCATTTCGATCATATTCGTGAGACGGTGAATGACACCTTTCATGCAGCCGGCTATGAACTGGATAAAACGGATGCCGTGCTCGAACCTTCTTATATATGCGAAGCACTCGGTCTGCAAGGACGGCTCGACTATATGCAACGCGATATGTCTTCCTTTATCGAAATGAAATCGGGTAAAGCTGACGAATATGCGATTCGTGGAAAAGTAGAGCCGAAAGAGAATAATAAAGTGCAGATGTTGCTTTATCAGGCTGTTCTGCAATACTCAATGGGGATGGATCACCGGAAGGTGAAAGCCTATCTGCTCTATACTCGCTATCCATTGCTCTATCCTTCCCGTCCTTCGTGGGCAATGGTCCGTCGGGTGATCGATTTGCGCAACCGGATTGTGGCGGACGAATATGGTGTCCAGTTGCGGAACAGTCTTGAATACACGGCACAGAAGCTGGAAGAAATCAAGGCTTCCGTATTAAATGAGCGAGGGCTGTCCGGACGTTTCTGGGAAACGTATCTGCGCCCTTCCATTGATAACTTTCAAGAAAAACTGAGTTCTCTTTCTTCTTTGGAAAAAAGCTATTTCTATGCCCTCTATAATTTTATAACAAAGGAGCTTTATACATCCAAATCCGGTGATGTGGATTATGAAGGGTGTACAGGAGCAGCTTCTCTATGGCTTTCCACTTTAGCGGAGAAATGTGAATCGGGAGAGATTATCTATGATTTAAGAATTAAAGAGAATCACGCAGCTGATGAGCATAAAGCCCATTTACTGCTGGTACCGTCGGCACCTCCGGGAATGCCGGCAGAAGATGCGTCAGACGTCCTTCCTAACTTTCGTCAAGGTGATGCTATCGTACTTTATGAACGGAATTCGGATGCGGACAACGTTACTAATAAGATGGTATTTAAAGGGAATATCGACTTTCTGAACGAGAATGAAATCTGTATCCGCCTTCGTGCTACACAGCAGAATTCTTCAGTTCTTCCGTCTGATAGTCTTTACGCTATCGAACACGATGCGATGGATACTACTTTCCGCAGCATGTATCAAGGGCTCTATGCTTTTATGTCTGCTACCAAAGAACGTCGTGACTTGCTGCTTTCTCAGCGGGAACCACAGTTTGATGAGACATTGAATGCGCAGATAGCCGAAGCTGCTAATGATTTTCTCCGTATCGCCTTGAAAGCCAAAGCTGCAAAAGATTACTTCCTGTTGGTAGGCCCCCCGGGAACCGGCAAAACATCTTGTGCACTAAAAAAGATGGTTGAAACCTTTTATGAGGATGAAAATGCCCAGATTTTATTGCTTTCGTATACCAACCGTGCGGTTGATGAAATTTGCAAAGCCCTTTCCTCCATTCGTCCGGAAGTTGATTTTATTCGTGTAGGAAGCGAACTTTCATGCGACGAGAGCTATCGGGGGCATCTGATAGAAAATGAACTGGCTGCCTGTATGCGTCGTAGCGAGGTTTACGAACGTATCAACCGCTGCCGTATATTGGTAGGTACAGTAGCGTCTATCTCCGCCAAACCGGAACTTTTCAGACTGAAACATTTCAATGTGGCTATTGTCGATGAGGCTACTCAGATATTGGAACCGCAGCTACTGGGCATTCTTTGTGCCCGGGGAGAAAATGGGAAAGATGCCGTTGACAAATTTATTCTGATAGGCGATCATAAACAACTTCCTGCCGTCGTCTTGCAGAATTCGGAACAGTCGGAAATTTATGATGAATCCCTGTCCGCTATCGGGTTGAAGAACCTGAAGGATTCTTTGTTTGAAAGACTGTATCGTACAGTCCGCCAGCATACTGATGCTCATCATCTTTACGATATGCTTTGCCGTCAGGGGCGTATGCATCCTAAACTTGCTCTGTTTGCAAACCGTGCTTTCTATGAAGGCCGCCTGCTGCCTGTCGGGCTTCCGCATCAACTGGAAGACTCCGAACATATCGACCGACTGGTTTTCTACCCTTCGCAACCCGAACCGATGGGATCTTCCGCAAAGACAAACCGTTCGGAAGCACAGATAGCTGCCCGTTTGGCTGCAGATGTATATAAAGAACATTCAGAGACCTTTGATGCTTCCCGTACATTGGGAATCATTACTCCCTATCGCAGTCAGATCGCTTTAATCAAGAAAGAAATAGAGGCTCTTGACATCCCTGCACTGAATCAGATATTGATTGATACCGTAGAACGCTTTCAGGGAAGTGAGCGGGATGTGATTATTTATTCATTCTGTGTGAACTATCCGTATCAACTGAAATTCCTTTCTAATCTGACAGAAGAAGATGGAATTCTGATTGACCGGAAATTGAACGTCGCTCTGACGCGTGCAAGAAAACAAATGCTTCTGACAGGTGTGCCGGCTTTGCTTGAGCGTAATCCACTCTATAAAAGTTTATTAAAATTAATAGAGAGCCTTCGGATTATTGCGTAATTTTTGCAGTCGTTAATTTTTATTCTCTCTTTATGCAATTCATTAACACCTATTTGTTGAACAAACCCCTATCTTTGCAATACGTTTTTTTCATAGAGATTTAGATTTAAGGTTAGAAGAATTGTGGAAGTCGTGAGACTTCCCTTTTTTTCATCTTAACGTTTACTATCCTTCATTGTTTGAATGCACAATATGTTTTGTAAAATAGGCAGAATGGCTATGAAGAATAAGTAAACCTAAAAAGCCTTCTTCGTGAGAAGAGGCTTTTTTGTTTTTGAGCTTTTTTGAATAAATAATTGGTTAATAAAAACAGGAGGACAAACTCGTATGAGTCGTCCTCCTGTTTTTATTCTATATTATTATATTGGGATTAATCCAATACGATAGGTTTGTACTTAGGTACCAGTGCTTTCATGATTACCCAACCGATCAGGTAAGCAACTGCACATACGCAGAAGATGACGAAGTATCCGGCTGGTTTGCCTTCGAAGCCCATGAATGTCATGGCAGGATGTACAAATTGTGCTCCTTGTTCCAGCAGATCTTTTGTCATTTCCACTTCTTTACCGTCCAGCATCGTTGTTCCGGAAGCGTATACGAATAGGTTACCTGCTACTTTCTGTAGAATCATGGAGCCGATACCGCCGGCCATACCGCCAATACCTGTGATACTTGCAATCGCTGTTCTGGGGAACATATCACCGACAGTAGAGAAGATATTAGCTGACCAGGACTGGTGAGCTGCTCCCCCGATACCAATAAGGATAACAGGGAACCAGGGAGAGAATGTTCCCAAAGGCTGTGCCAGCAGTACTACTAGCGGGAAGAATGCGAAAATCAGCATCGCTTTCATACGCGCTGCATAAGGATTCATACCAGTCTTGTTGATAAAGATAGTAGGAAGCTTACCACCGTAGATTGATAACATGGTGATTGCGTAAAGTGTGAAGATCAGTCCCATTCCCAGAGGATCAGATGTTTTGATGCCAAATTGAGAATTCAGGTAAGACGGAGTCCAGAACAGGAAGAACCACCATACCCCGTCAGTCATGAATTTGCCAAAGACAAATGCCCAAGTCTGTTTGTAACTGAAACATTGCCAGAATCTCATCTTTTTCTCGTCTTTTTCTTCAGTCTTCGGACCGGCACCGGCTTCATTCTGGTCTTGTTCGATATATTCAAGCTCGGCTTTGTTTACGTATTTGCTCTTTGAAGGAGCATCATACATAAATACCCAGAACCCCATCCAGATAAAGCCGAGTCCACCAATAACGATAAATGCCATTTCCCAACCAAAAGCCTTAGCAAGGATAGGAATTGTCAACGGAGCGATCAAAGCACCGATAGAAGCACCGGCGTTAAAGATAGAAGTAGCGTAGGCACGGTCCTTCTTAGGGAAGTACTCGGCAGTTACTTTAATAGCAGCGGGGAAGTTACCGGCCTCTCCGAGAGCAAGTATACAGCGTGCAGCCAGGAAACAATACATACTGACAGTAGCGATTGTCACAACAACGTCTCCGGTAGCTCCGGCCAGTTCGGCAGCACTGTGAAGTCCTACCTGAGCTTCTGTAACAACACCGCAAACGGCGTGAAGGCAGGCACCGGCAGACCATACACCAATAGCCCAAAGGAATCCTTTCTTCGTTCCCATCCAGTCCACAAAGCGACCGGCAAACAACATACATATTGCGTAAACAATAGAAAATACGGAAGTGATAGTACCGTAGTGCGATTCATCCCAGTGAAATTCCGGTTTGATAAATTCATCCCAGGTCAGCGAAAGTACCTGGCGGTCGAGATAGTTAACTGTAGTAGCAAAAAATAGCATCGCACAGATCGTCCATCTGTAGTTTGTCATCTTTTCGCCTGTTTTTTGAAATGCATTCATGATAATGGATTTAAATAGATTTTGATTTGCTGACAAAGGTCGGTATTTCAGCTGATTTTTTTTTGTAATAATTGGTCAAAATCATGTATAATTCGTTGCATTATACATATAATTTGTACATAGTAATGTATTATCGTAACATTTGGTCTCTTTGGGGGAAGAATATGACAAATCCGGAAAGCTTCATCCTTTTCCTGTTTTGGGGAAAGGATGAAGCTTTTCGGATCACTTGATATGTGCTAAAAAACTGCGCAATGATTAGCGCATTTCTGTATATTTGATCTTATCCATGTCGCCATAGTCAAGATTTTCACCAGCCATACCCCAGATAAACATATAGTTGCTTGTTCCGGCAGCTGCGTGGATAGACCATTCCGGTGACATGATAGCTTGTTCATTCTGCATCCATACGATACGTTCTTCCTGAGGTTCGCCCATGAAGTGGCAGATAGAATTGCCTTCCGGTACGTTGAAGTAGAAATATGCTTCTACGCGGCGAGTGTGAGTATGTGCCGGCATGGTGTTCCATACACTGCCCGGTTTCAGTTCTGTCAATCCCATTTGCAGTTGGCAAGGACCTTCTTCAAGTACATTATTAACAATCAGCTGGTTGATAACGCGGTCGTTACTTTCTTCCATCTTTCCTGCAGGGAATGAGTTAGCTTTCAGAGAACCTTTACGACCGTCGATGGTGATCAGCTGAGTTTTGTATTCTTTGTGAGCGGTAGCGGAGTTGATGTAGAATTTAGCAGGTTTGCTGGAGTCTTTGCTCTTGAAAGTCACTTTCTGCTTGCCTCTTCCTACATACAATGCATCTTTGAAATTCAGTGTATATTCTTTGCCGTCAACAGTTATGATACCTTCGCCACCAATGTTGATAACACCCAGTTCGCGGCGTTCCAGGAAAAATTTAGCTTTCAGAGGATCAATTGTTTCCAGTACCAGTTCTTTTGTTACAGGTACGGCACCCCCAAAGATGAGGCGGTCATACATAGAATAAGTAACATTGATTTCGTTAGGAACCATTACCTTTTCCATCAGGAAGCTGCTACGCAGGCGGTTTGTATCATACGTTTTCACGTCTTGCGGATTGCAAGCCACTTGCATCTTGTAATTTACCTGGGCAGAAGCAGACATAGCTGCGATACCCAACATCATTGCAATTGCTAATTTTTTCATGTTTCGAATCTTTATTTTGGATTATATGATTACTTAATTGTTTACTGCATCTTTTGCATCATTTCTTGTCATACGGATACGGTTGTAGATTGCCATGCCCAATGCAAGTACTACAAGTATGGCAGGACCGATAATCTTCAGACTGTAAGTCAGGTGGAAGATACCCCAGCAGAAGAGGCTGGAAGCGAAGTCGAGCGCTCCGCCTTCAAAGCCGGCGGGGATATTTACCGTAGGGTCACCTGTAGCGGCATATACGTCTTTGGCAGCCATTGTGAAGAATCCGGCCAGTTCTGTAACGAAGTACAGACCTACGATCAATGCTACCAGTCCGATGATGAATGATTTCACTACATTGCCTTTGGTGATAGGCAGAATCATCGGGAATAAGTAGAACATACCCGCCAAAGAGGCCAGAGGCAAGAAACGGTTGCCCGGAAGAATGACTGCAAGGAAAATAGTAACAGGGATCAAAAGCAGAGATACAACCAGGGTTGTCGGATGTCCAATAACCAGTGCAGGACTCATACCAATGCTCAAACCTGTATTATTCTTATATTTTTTAGCGATCAGTTCGCGGGTAGCATCGGAGATCGGTTTCAAACCCTCGATGAAAAGGCTGGTAATACGTGGAATCAATTCCATTACTGCTCCCATTTTAATACCCAGTCCAAGGATACCCGGAATACTGTCCAAAACTTCTTTCCAGCTGGCACAGCCCAAAGCTCCGATACCGCAACCAATTACGATACCCAAAAACAGCGGTTCGCCCATCAGGCCGAATTTCTTTTTCATTCCTTCAGAGTCAATATTCAGTTTGTCGAATCCCGGAATTTTATCTAAAAGTTTGTTGATAACAATAGCAAACGGAACAAAGCTCTGGCAGAAAGGTTGCGGGATAGAGATACCGTCCATCTTATCATAGAACTTCTGGAAGGCAGGGGCAGTCATATCTGCCATTACCAACGTTATAATATAGCAAATGATAGCAGCGAAAAATCCCCAGAAAATACTATCGGAAGCGAAGTATACGATAGCTCCGATAAATGCGAAATGCCAGTAGTTCCAGAGGTCAATATTTACAGTACGGGTGGTTTTGGTCAGTAGCATCAACAGGTTGACTCCCAGACAGACAGGGATGATGAAGGCTCCGACTGAGGTGTTATAGGCTACCGCTGCCGCAGAAGGCCATCCCATGTCGAAAATACCTAGCTCCAATCCATAGATTTCTACCATTTTACTTAAAGCCGGACCAAGACTACTGGTCAACAGGGCTGTGACTACAGATAAACCAACGAAACCGACTCCCACCAATAAGCCACTTTTAAGTGCTTTAGGGAGTTTAATACCGATACATACTCCTAAGATTGTGAAAATGATCGGCATCATCACTGCCGCTCCCAGACCGATAATGTACTTGAATACTTCTTCCATTCTGTTCTATTTTTTCTCTGTTTTTAATGATAAATTACTGTGTTTCCCCAGAGGGTATTAGTTGTAAACCGTGCCAAAAGTACGACCTTTTCCGCTTTATTCCAAAACGAAACTCTTAATTTATCAGTTATTGCATCAAAAATGGACATTTTTGACGTTTACGTGCACAAAATTGGTCGTTTCCGTGCACGAAAAACAAAAAATACACCTTCTTAACTAAAAAGTCCCACTCTGTTTGGAGGAAATACACTACTTTCGTAGCATGAAAAAATAGCATGTATAATCCTTAAAACAATAAACCATGAGACGAAGCTCTTTTTATAATTTTTTGATATTAGTAATAATAATGTCAAGCCCCATTTCACTGTCGGCACAGCAGGTGGATGAAAAACTGCCTTGGTCGGTGCGGATGACTGAGTCGGAGATGATCCGTTGCCCGGAATCCTGGCAGCTCGATTTTCAGCCAAAACTGAAATGGGATTATTGTCACGGGCTGGAACTGGGGGCGATGCTTGATGTATATGATGCTTATGGAGACAAGAAAATACGTGATTATGCAATTGCTTATGCAGATACGATGGTGCATGAGGATGGAAGTATCACTGCATACAAGTTGACAGATTATAGTCTGGACCGTATCAATTCCGGGAAGATTCTGTTTCGTATCTATGAACAGACAAAAGATGAAAAGTATAAGAAAGCATTAGACTTACTTTATAGCCAGTTTGCCGGACAGCCTCGAAATGAAGATGGGGGATTCTGGCATAAGAAAATATATCCGCATCAGATGTGGCTGGACGGGCTTTATATGGGAGCTCCTTTTTATGCGGAATATGCATATCGTAATAATCGCCCGCAGGATTATGCGGACGTTATCAATCAGTTTATCACTTGCGCCCGTCATACTTACGATCCGAAGAACGGTCTTTATCGCCATGCGTGTGATGTAAGTCGCACGGAGCGTTGGGCAGACCCAGTGACAGGGCAGTCAAAACATTGCTGGGGACGTGCGTTAGGCTGGTATGCGATGGCGTTGGTAGATGCACTGGATTTTATCCCGAAGCATGAGGCAGGGAGAGATTCCTTGCTTGCCATTTTGAATAATGTAGCCGTTCAGGTCAAGAAATTGCAGGAGCCGAAAACCGGCGGATGGTATCAGGTGATGGACAGAAGCGGTGATAAGGGTAACTATCTCGAATCATCCTGCTCTGCCATGTTCATTTACAGCCTGTTTAAAGCAGTGCGTATGGGATATATTGACCAGTCTTATCTGGACGTGGCATTGAAAGGTTATGAGGGTTTTCTGAAGAATTTCATTGAAGTAGATAAAGAGGGAGTGGTGACTATTACGAAGGCTTGTGCGGTAGCAGGGCTGGGAGGAAAGGTCTATCGTTCCGGTGATTATGACTATTATATTAATGAAACGATCCGTAATAACGATCCGAAAGCAGTAGGACCATTTATAATGGCAAGTCTGGAATATGAACGTTTGCAAAAGTAATTTCTACCGATGAAAAGGAGTATTTTAAGAGGAATGGTATTGTTTCTTCTATTCTGTTCGGGAGGAACCTTGACCTGTGCGCAACAGCAAAAGCAAGACACATTGGTCGTGTCACGTGATGGAACAGGAAAGTATCGTGATATTCAGGAAGCCGTGGAGGCAGTACGTGCCTTTATGGACTATACGGTGACTATCTACATAAAGAAAGGCATATACAAAGAAAAACTGGTGATTCCTTCGTGGGTGAAGAATGTTCAACTGGTGGGTGAAGAGGCCGAAAATACAATTATTACGTATGATGACCATGCTAATATCAATAAAATGGGCACTTTCCGTACTTATACAGTAAAAGTAGAAGGTAGTGACATTACGTTTAAAAATCTGACGATTGAGAATAATGCCGCTCCTTTGGGACAGGCAGTGGCGCTCCATACCGAAGGAGACCGGCTGATGTTTGTCGGCTGCCGTTTTCTGGGAAATCAGGATACTATTTATACAGGTTCGGAGGGCAGTCGCTTGTTGTTTACCAACTGCTATATCGAAGGAACTACAGACTTTATCTTCGGGCCTTCTACCGCTCTTTTCGAATACTGCGAGCTGCATAGTAAACGCGATTCATACATCACCGCAGCTTCTACTCCGAAAGGGGTGGAGTTCGGATATGTTTTCAAGAACTGCAGGCTGACAGCTGCTCCCGGTATAAAGAAAGTCTATTTGGGTCGTCCTTGGAGACCTTATGCCGCTACGGCTTTTATTAATTGTGAGTTTGGCGGACATATCCGTTCGGAGGGCTGGCACAACTGGAAGAATCCGGAAAATGAAAAGACTGCCCGCTATGCAGAGTTTAAAAATACGGGTGAAGGTGCGGATACTTCCGGACGTGTGAAGTGGGCTAAACAACTGACTGATAAAGAAGCAGTGCAATATACTCCGCAGAATATATTTAAGGAATGCAGTAATTGGTATCCTTATAAATAAATGTTGTATTAAAACAAGAAGCCACAAGATCAATACAGATATGAAGATACATAGAAACAGACCGCTATTATTGTTAGTAACAGCTTTTATCCTTTTCTCCGCATTCCGTGCGGACAAGCCTTTCATAACGATTTTTACGATAGGTGATTCTACGATGGGCAACAAAAAACTGGACGGTGGAAATCCCGAACGTGGTTGGGGGATGATGCTTCCCGGATTCTTTTCAGAAGATATCCGTGTTGACAATCATGCTGCCAATGGACGCAGCTCGAAGAGTTTCATTACTGAGGGCAGATGGGAGAAAGTGATTTCTCAGGTGAAGAAGGGAGATTACGTCTTTATCCAGTTCGGGCACAATGATGAAAAGACCGATTCTGCACGCCATACCGATCCGGGAACGACCTTTGATGACAACCTTCGCCGTTTTGTAAATGAAACTCGTGCCAAGGGAGGTATCCCTGTGTTATTCAATTCGATTGTCCGCCGTAATTTCGTTCAGCCGAAAGATGCGTCGATTGCGAAAGATGCCCGTCAGACTCCGGGCGAGCAGGAATTACCCAAAGAAGGAAGTGTATTGTTCGATACACATGGTGCTTATTTAGATTCTCCGCGTAATGTTGCAAAGGAGATGGGAGTTGTATTTATCGATATGAATAAAATTACTCATGACTTGGTACAGGGACTGGGACCGGTAGAGTCGAAGAAACTTTATATGTTTGTCGAGCCCGGTAAAATCCCGGCTTTCCCGAAAGGACGGGAAGACAATACTCACTTAAATATATACGGAGCACGGACCATTGCCGGGCTGACAGTAGATGCGATTGCCGGACAAATACCGGAATTGGGAAAATATGTTCGTCATTATGATTACGTAGTGGCACAAGACGGAACGGGTGATTTCTTCACGGTGCAGGAAGCGATAAATGCAGTGCCCGATTTTCGCAAGAATGTGCGTACTACTATATTAGTCCGTAAAGGGACGTACAAAGAGAAGATCATTATTCCGGAATCCAAAATAAACATCTCCCTGATAGGAGAGGACGGTGCGGTGCTGACAAACGATGATTTTGCCAACAAGAAGAATGTATTTGGTGAGAATATGGGAACTTCGGGATCGTCAAGCTGCTACATCTATGCTCCGGATTTCTATGCAGAGAACATCACTTTTGAAAATTCGGCAGGGCCGGTAGGGCAGGCGGTAGCTTGTTTTGTATCTGCTGACCGTGCATTCTTTAAGAATTGCCGCTTTCTGGGTTATCAGGATACACTTTATACGTATGGTAAGCAGAGCCGCCAATACTATGAAGATTGCTATATTGAAGGAACGGTTGACTTTATTTTCGGATGGTCTGTCGCTGTCTTCAATCGTTGTCATATCCATAGTAAACGTGATGGTTACGTGACGGCCCCTTCTACAGATCAGGGTAAAAAGTTTGGCTATGTCTTTTATGATTGCCAACTGACCGCTGATCCGGAAGTTGCCAAAGTATATCTGTCCCGTCCGTGGCGTCCGTATGCTCAGGCTGTGTTTATTCGTTGTGAGCTGGGTAAGCATATCCTTCCGGAAGGCTGGAACAACTGGGGAAAGAAAGAGGCGGAGAAAACAGTGTTTTATGCCGAATACACTAGTCGTGGCGAGGGAGCCAATCCGAAAGCCCGCGCGGCTTTTTCCCATCAGTTGAAGAATCTGAAAGGCTACGAAATAGAAACGGTTCTGGCAGGTGAAGACGGCTGGAATCCGGTAAAGAACGGAAACCGGATGGTGGAAGTAAAACGCTGACCCAATCAAAAAGTAACATTATTTGATCAGAAATAAAAGAGAGATTCTGTTAAATAAACACTGAATATAGATGTAAGTTCAGCTTAATTATTATCTTTACACCATTCAATATGTGTGTAATAATGATAAAAAGAATCTTATATCTAATTCTTTTGTGCCTGACTGTGCATGTGGTGCAGGCACAACAACACAGCTTTTTCACCCATTATTCTACCGAGGATGGGTTGTCTCAAAACACAGTAATGAGCATATTACAGGATCACAAAGACAACCTCTGGTTTGCCACTTGGGATGGAATCAATCGTTTTGATGGCTATAACTTTAAAACTTATAAAGCACGTCAGGGCAATTACATCAGTCTGACCAATAACCGTGCCGACCGGATGTATGAAGACCGGTACGGTTTTCTATGGTTGTTGACTTATGACAACCGTGTCCATCGTTTCGATCCGAAAACGGAGACGTTTGAGCAAGTCCCGGCTGCGGGTGAAGAGGGAAGCACCTACAATATTCATTCTATTCAGGTGTTGCTTGATGGTACAGTCTGGCTGCTGACGGAGAATGACGGAGCTATCCGTGTTGTGACGCTTCCTGAGAAAAACTATACGACGAAACCGGAGATTTATTCCACTAAGTCCGGTTTGTTTCCTGCCGATCACTTTTATCAGGTCTATCAGGATAGAGCCGGCAATAACTGGCTGCTGACTGATAATGGGCTGGGAATGATACGTCCCGGTGAGCGGCAACCTGTGAACTACTTTGTGGAGACGCAGGGAAAACAAGACGGCATGAACCAGGCATTTTATGCAGTCAGAGAATGTGAAGACGATATCTGCTTTACTTCCGATCGGGGAAGAATCTGGTGCTATCAGAAAAAGAGCGGGGAGTTTCGTCTGCACGAACTTCCCACAAAAGCCCGTATAACTTCCATACATGCTGTGGGCAATGACAATACCGTCGTTACAACCGACTCGGACGGATTCTTTCTCTCTAACCTGAAAACCAACAAGCATATACACTATTCCCCTGTGACCTGCAAGGAGTTGTCGGACCAGCCGATTCTTTCGGCTTATGTAGACCGTACATCGGAAGTTTGGTTCGAACAGGAAGAGCCGGGAGTCGTTGTTCATTTTAACCCTGCTACCGGGGTGGTAAAGCGTGAGCAAATGCGGGTGGAATATAGTAACGCTGACCGTTCGCGTCCTGCTTTCCATATTCATGAAGATATACACGGACATGTATGGGTGCATCCTTATGGCGGAGGATTCTCCTATTTTGACCGCGAACGGAATTGTCTCGTTCCTTTCTACGATGATTTGGGGAGCAATAACTGGCGCTTCTCTAACAAAATACATGCGGCTTTTTCTGATAAACAAGGCAATTTGTGGCTTTGTACCCATTCCAAAGGGCTGGAGAAAGTCACATTCCGCAATGTACCGTTTTCAATGCTGACTCCAGTTCCGCATGAATACGAATCTTTGAGTAATGAAGTACGGTCGGTTTGCGAAGATAAGCTGGGAAATTTATGGGTCGGACTGAAAGACGGCATGATCCGCCTGTACGATTCGAACCGGAAGTATATAGGGCATCTGACAGGAAATGGAACCGTTTCGCTCACAGGTGCGCCTATGGAAGGCACTGCCTATTTTATTTTGCAGGACTCGAAAGGAATTATCTGGATTGCCACCAAAGGAAACGGATTGGTGCGTGCCGAACAGGCTTCTGCTACGGGTATGTCTTACAAACTGACTCGTTATCAGCATGACGCCAACGATATGTACAGTCTGAGTGATAACAATGTATATTGTGTTTACGAAGATCATCATGGTCGCATCTGGGCAGCAACTTTTGCAGGTGGTATCAACTATATTGCCCAGGGAGAAAAAGGGGAGACAATCTTTATCAATCACCGGAATAATCTGAAAGGATATCCCATTGATGTCTGTTACAAAACGCGTTTTATCACTTCAGATAATAACGGACGACTTTGGGTAGGTACTACTACGGGAGCCGTTGCTTTTGACGAGAACTTCGAGAAGCCGGAAGATATTCAGTTCCACCATTTCTCTCGTGTCCCGAATGACACGAAGAGTCTGAGCAATAATGATGTGCACTGGATCATCGCTACCCGGCAGAAGGAACTTTATCTGGCAACTTTCGGTGGGGGACTGAATAAACTGATTTCTATCAGCGAAGACGGTCACGGTGAATTTAAATCCTACTCAGTGCTCGACGGACTTTCTTCGGACGTCCTGCTTTCTATCCGTGAAGATCATAAACAGAATCTCTGGATCAGTACAGAAAATGGAATCTGTAAGTTTGTCCCATCCGGCGAGCGTTTTGAGAATTACGATGAACGCAGTATCAGTTTCCGGGTACGTTTCAGCGAGGCGGCCTCTACGCTGACATCCGGTGGGGATATGTTGTTTGGAACCAGTAACGGATTATTCATGTTTAGTCCGGATTCTATACGGAAGAGCAGTTATGTGCCTCCTGTCGTCTTTTCCAAGCTGATGGTGGCGAATGAAGATGTGATTCCGGGAGAGAAATCCATATTGAAAGTCGATTTGGATGATACACACGAACTGGTGCTTTCTCATGATGAGAATATCTTTTCAGTTCAGTATGCTGCGCTCGATTATACGAATCCGCAGAATATACAGTATGCGTACATTCTCGATGGTTTCGAGAAGCAGTGGACTTTTGCCGACCGGCAAAGAAGTGTGACCTATACCAACTTGCCGAAGGGAGATTATGTATTTCGTGTCCGTTCTACCAATAGTGACGGGGTGTGGGTGGACAATGAGCGCATTTTGAATATCACGATTCTCCCTTCTTTTTGGGAGACGCCTTTAGCGTATGTGCTGTATGTCTGCTTTGTATTATTGATTATTTTCGTTGCGGTTTATATCCTGTTTACCATTTATCGTTTGAAGCACGAAGTGTCTGTCGAACAACAGATCTCTGATATTAAGCTACGTTTCTTTACGAATATATCTCACGAGCTCCGTACTCCTCTGACGTTGATTGCGGGTCCGGTAGAACAAGTGCTGAAGAATGATAAGTTGCCGGCTGATGCACGGGAGCAGCTGGTAGTGGTGGAGCGGAATACCAATCGTATGCTTCGCCTTGTGAATCAGATTCTGGACTTCCGTAAGATTCAGAATAAGAAGATGAAGATGCAGGTGCAACAGTTGAATGTGGTAGCCTTTGTCCGTAAGATTATGGACAATTTTGAATCAGTGGCGGAGGAGCATCATATCGATTTCCTCTTCCAGACGGAGAAGGAGGCTTTGAACCTTTGGGTAGACGCTGATAAGTTTGAAAAGATTGTATTTAATCTTCTGTCCAACGCCTTTAAATATACGCCTAACGGGAAAATGATTACCGTTTTTATCCGCGAAGATGAGGGCACGGTATCGGTTGGTGTGCAAGATCAGGGAATTGGTATTGCCGAAAACAAACGTAAGTCTCTCTTTGTACGCTTTGAGAATTTGGTAGATAAGAATATATTCAATCAGGCAAGTTCCGGAATCGGTCTTTCTTTGGTAAAGGAACTGGTAGAAATGCACAAGGCTACGATTTCCGTTGATAGCCGTTTGGGGGAAGGAAGTTGTTTCAAAGTTGATTTTCTGAAGGGAAAAGAGCATTATAATAGTGCAGTAGAGTTTATTCTCGACGATTCGGCTGTTCCGCTGAGTATGGAACGTATTGTGGATATCGCTAATTCTTCGCTTCAGACAGAAGCTGCTATCGTAGATGCACCTAGTTTGGAGATATCTGTCGCTGAAGAAGAGGCTGAGGAAAGCAGTTCGAAAGAACTCATGTTGCTGGTGGAGGATAATCAGGAATTACGTTCTTTCTTACGTGGTATTTTTGCTTCAACCTATCGGGTGGTAGAGGCTTCTGACGGTATGGAAGGATGGAATAAGGCTTTGAAGTATCTGCCGGACATTATCATCAGTGACGTGATGATGCCGGAGAAAGATGGTATCGAAATGACGCGTGAGCTCCGTGCGGATATGACGACCAGCCACATCCCTATTATTCTGCTGACTGCCAAGACAACCATAGAAAGTAAGCTGGAAGGGCTGGAATATGGAGCGGATGATTATATAACCAAGCCTTTTAGTGCTACTTATCTTCAGGCCCGTGTGGAGAACTTGCTGATACAGCGCAAGAAACTTCAGAATTTCTATCGTGATAGTCTGACACATGTGATGGTATCTGAAGTTCCGGGTGTTCAGGAAGAGGTTTTATCCGGTCATGAAGTTACCGGGTCGGAGTCGGAGAGTGGTGTGGCAGAAAAGCCTGTAATGCCGGAAATGTCTCCTAACGATCGTAAGTTTATGGATAAGCTGGTTGAACTGATGGAGCAGAATATGGATAACGGAGAATTGGTGGTGGATGATTTGGTTCGTGAGTTGGCTGTCAGTCGTTCGGTGTTCTTCAAGAAGTTGAAAACGCTTACGGGACTGGCCCCTATCGAGTTCATAAAGGAAATGCGCATCAAGCGTGCTGCACAGTTAATTGAAACGGGAGAGTTTAATATGACTCAGATTTCTTATATGGTCGGTATTAATGATCCGCGTTATTTCAGTAAATGCTTTAAGGCACAGGTCGGTATGACTCCGACGGAGTATCGGGAAAAAGTGGGACGGTGACAGGAGTTTTTGGGCACTTTTAGTACCAGAGAAGTTTTATTGGATAATCGGTGTTCAGTTGTTTCAGTCTTCTTCGGAAATGCCCTGTCAGAAGGCGATAGCGGCTGAAGGCACAATTTTGTACCCTTGCGTGAGTGTACTCTGAGAGGGGAGGGGTGGTTTCAGTTCTTTCAGATTGGTAGTTTCGGATTTTTTTCTTTGATGGTTGATGACTATATATTCTATTTGGCAGCAAAGGCTAGTTAACATGTAGGCTTGGGCTCACTAGTGTCCGAGCTCAGGCTCACTAGTGTCCGAGCTCAGGCTTGCTGACGTCCGGGCTTACCCTTGCTGACGTCCGGGCTAAGCTCTGCTGACATACGGGGTGAGAATGATAGCGACAAGGGGGGAGATAAATAGAGCCTCTACTTGATTAAAACAGACCTTTTACTTGTAGTAAATAGAGCCTCTGATTGGAGTAAATGCCAGCTCTGTTTTTGAAACTGAAAGAGCTGAATGCTGAAAGTCACCATTTGGAACCACTGCTTTCAGCTGTATCTCCTTCTGTCAGGGCTTTGCAGAGATAACTGAAAGGACTGAATGCTCTGAATCTTACTTTATTTAGTAGATGATTGATGGTTTCGTGTATGAGGTGTAAAGTAGGCTTGCTATCTAAGTTTGTACTAGAGTTAACCGAGAGAAGTACAAGAGTTGCCATGATGATGTACTAGAGTGGACTCAAAGATGTAGGAGGTTGGAGGAAAAGATGTACAAGAACCGAAGGGGAGATGTACAAGATGTGTTTGAATGAGGTACTTCTAACTGCCTTAGCGTCATAAAAAAAAGATAGCGATACTGAATACGGGCATCGCTATCTTTTTTATAATGCAGTGTCTGTTTTAGACACTTGGGGTTTATTGATTATCAGAACTATTCTTTAATCCATCTAGGGTCACCAGCTTTGGAATCTTTAATATCTTCTGCTCCAACAGTGAAATCTCCACTTTCAGGATTTGTGAATTTAGGATCTATTTCTGTAGCGTTACATGCTGACGGATCTGTATAAAGTCCATTGGTTGCATCCCATAGGTTTGCACTGTCATGGTAGTAATTTTTTGAATAGCTAGCTTGAGCTTTCATCTTTCCCTTCTTTGCCCAGTATCCTAATGTTCCGACACCGATTTGTGAGAATACGCATTTTTCAACAGTTAGTTTGCCTGTAGAAGTAGAAACCTTATCCATTAAGAACAATCCATTATTATTGCTGCCGCCATCATAAGAGCATACTTTGTAGAAAGTGCAATTGGTGACGCTTACAGTGGCTGATGTCATATTACAACGTAAGAATGTACGTATACCATTACTAAAGGTTGAGTTTTGGATCGTCAATGTTCCCAATGTCGTATTGGCGCGAAGGTCGAAGCCGTCACCACCGGAACCTGTAATATTATCTGCCCAACAGTTCTCAAATAAGGCCGCTCCTAAAGTTGCCGTTGCATTACAGTAAAGAATCTGATTCTTATAGTTTCTGATTTCGCAACCGCTGACTGTTAAAGTCGAAATATTAGCTCCACTTTGCAACTCTATGAAATTAGAAACCAACTCTTCTGCTCCCGGAGTGTCACCTCGGAAAATTATATTATTGATTTCTATGGAAGAAGCTCCGGCCTCGGGTTGTAGACGACCATAGATGGTAGGCATATTGGCCTTGTCATAACCACTGATGATAACAGATTTGTTTAGTGCATAATCTCCCAAAACAAACGAGCCTGAGACAAGAACGATGTTTGCACCATCTGCTGCTCCTTCGAGTACGGTAACAAGATCATCACCTTCATATACAGGAGTCTTTCCCTGAAAGTCAATGGCTGTTTTAAATGTAACGGTACCACGGAGCTTATCTACATTGTATAACTTGGCTGTATACGATGTGCTTTCTTCCAGTCCGTCTATATAAGCCTTTTTGTTGGCTATATCTGTACTTTTCAGAGTATATGTTATGTCTGCTTTTCCATCTGCACTCAGCACGATTTTGGTTGCCGTTGCATCAATAGCATCCCATGTAAGCGTTACTGCATGTGCTTCTATATTTTCGTCTTTCACAGAATTGAAGATATTCTCAGCTTCTGTCATGAAGGAAACAGCCGACCATTTTGATTCATTGATCTCTTCACTCAAGGCTCTGATTCTTGCTGTATATTGAGTTTCACCCAATAGTCCTTCTACAGTATATGTGTTGTCCGTAATCCCTTCATATGTTTTCGGAGTACCTTCGAAAGTCATATCTTGATTTTCATAAAGCTCGATCGTATATGATGTGGCATTTGTCACTGCTGTCCATTTAAACTTTACATTTGTCTTTTTCTGGATAACAGCTTCTACATTTGTCGGTGAGAATAATCGGTCAAATATTCCCGTCGTGACTTCGTCATCCGGTTCTGAACAGCTTACTGTAAAGGCAGACAGAATCAGGCTAAATAATACTGTATATATATAATTCTTTTTCATAATTCATTCATCATTAATAGTCATAATCGTTTGTTAGCACACCGTTACTTCCGTCTATAAATACTTTCCAGATAGGCCAGAATTGCTTGGTATCGGGATTGTTATCATACAATTGGTCGATAAGCAGCAAAGCAGCAGCCTGATCTGCAGATTCTTTCGGTACAATCCATTCCTTACTTTTAGAGTAGCCTAATGTTTGTCCTATTTCATCTGTATCTCCATGGTTTAATCCATACATTTTGTAGGAAGTTGCATCTGTTCCATCCAAACCCTCATTATAATAGATTTTCAAAGGAAGATCAGCGTATTCACCTTCACGGTTATATAATCGTGTCATTTTCTCTTTGGCTTCATTCATTTTACTTCCTAGAAGATTCCAACGGATCAGGTCGACTTTGCGTATTGCTTCTCCTGCAAATTCAAATTTACGCTCGTCTACAATTACGTTAAAGAATGCATCCTGACTGGCTTTTGCCTTCGTTAATATAGCACTTGCTTTTTCGGCCGGGTATGAACGGTCGAGAATTGCTTTCAAATATTTTCCTGCATCAGACGATCCTTTAGGACCTTCCAGTTCATTGATAGCTTCTGCTGCCATTAAATAAATATCAGCCATACGCATTACTTGCCAGTTCATGCCATCATCATTTGAAGAGTCAACTACACGGTTCATCCACTCGAAACGAACTTTACCAAAACTCCATCCACCCCAGCATTTATTGGGTGCTTTCCAGGCAATGTCTCCATCGTTGTCACTTGTCCATTTAAAAGGTACACAAGTGATATCACGACGAACATCTTCTACATCATAATCATAAAACAAAGTCGGAATAGGGCCGTTTATGCCTCCTTTGGCTAGTTTTGTCCATTGGTCTTTCTTTTCGTGTTTCACTCCCCAAGTGTAGATGACACGTCCACGGGATGCGGAAAATGGAATCTCGAAAATAGATTCTGCTCCTGCAATTGTTCCTTCAGCACATAGTGCTTTAAAGTTAGCTTCAAATGTGCCTAATGTGTTATAGCCTTTGCTGATGATGTCCAGACATTCATTTTTTGCAATTGTATATAGTTCCTGTCTTTCTGTTGCATCCTCTGTATTGTAACGGATTCCATCCGGATGTTGTGAGTAACCAGCCGCAAATAATGCAATCCGCGCGCGTAATCCTTTAGTGAAGGTTTGGCTCACTCGTTCTGTTGATTTAGTAAAACTGTTCTCGTTAGGCCAGCCTACGTAGTCTTGTGCTGTAAGTAAGTCGTCCAACAGTCTTCTCATGATAACCATACGGTCGGTTTTAGGCAAGTCGATCGTTTCTGTGGTGTTGGGCTCAAAACGGGCAGGGACATCACCGAACGCTTTAATCAGATCGAAATAGATAAAAGCTCTTAAGGTCAATAGTTCACCGTAAAATTGGCGCATATTGGTGCTGCTCATATCGCTGTACTCGTCCATACCGGTTATAGCGCTGTTTGCGCGTTCTATGGCTTCATAAAGTTTGGCCCAAACGTTGTTGTCCGTATTCATGTATTGATTATCGGTAGTGGCATTATATGTTACCAAGGCTCCTTCTTTATCAGTGAAAGCTCCTTTTTTACCCGTATTGTTCCAAATTTCACAGTCGCTATTGACTCCGAAGTAGGCAATATAACGTCCGCGATAAGAGTTTGTTTCACCGAATGACTGGTGCAATCCCATCACTACATCATTGACCAAAGCCTCGTTAGAAAAAACTTCTGTCTTTTCCATAGATGACTTTTTGGAAGTATCTAATATGTCATCACAAGAAGAAAAAGCAAATAGTGATGCTGCTAATGCGGTATATAATATTTTTTTCATTACTTACTAGTTTTACTGATTAAAAATTAAGGTTCAAACCGATTACAAACTGACGGCTCTTAGGATATGCTGAATAGTCTACACCCGGAGTCAGTTGGCTGCCATTTCTGCGGCAAGTAGAAACTTCCGGATCGTAACCGCTATATCCCGTGATACAGAACAGATTGTATCCCGTTACATAGAAACGAAGGTTGTTGATTCCAACTTTCTTGGTTAGATGGACAGGCAGAGTGTATCCCAATGTCAAAGTGCTCAGACGAAGGTAAGAACCGTCTTCAACAGCCCAATCCGAGAATACGAATTTGCTCATGTAAGGTGACCACATGGTGGTGTTCTCGTTCATTTGCGCCAATTGGTTCATGTCTGTTACCAAATTGCCGTTTCCGTCAATATTAGTCCAACGTTTTGCTGCGGACATTTCAGAAGTCATGTTTCTATATAAGTACTTGGAAGTAGAAGTGGTTTCGATCTTATTGGCGTTATAGATATCGTTACCATAACTCCATGTAAAGTTGGCTGCCAAGTCGAAACCATATAAGCGGGCATTGATATTGAACCCGCCTGTATGCAGGGGATTGGCATCGCCAATGATCGTTTTATCTTTTTCACCATTCGCATCTCCACTATTATCCAAATCTTTTAGTTTCATCATACCCGGGCGCGCAGTTCCTACGGCAGAAGATTTGTTGATATCTTTCTTTAGAGTCCAGGTGTCGGTTGTTGCATCATAACTTTCAAAATCAGAAACTTCATAACGTCCGGCACTTACATAACCATACATTTTTCCAACAGAACCACCTACTTCCGGCAAGAAATCCTGACCTATCTCTGTTGAAGCCCAATAAGATTGTGCTTGTTCGTTAGTTAGCTTCTGTAAAGAACCGAGAGATTTGATCTTGTTTTTATTAAAACTGATATTGGCACCAATGCTCAGACCGAAATTCTTTTTATCAACGGCTACCCAGTTGACGCTGGCTTCAAGACCTTTGTTTTCTGTCTCGCCCATGTTACGGTATTGGTAGTTATAACCAGTTCCGGATGTAGGGAACATAATTAACAGGTCTTTTGTATTATTCCAGTAGCCTTCAATTGTTCCGCTTAATCTGCCTCCTAAAGTGGTGAAATCCAAACCAACATTTCTTGTAATGGTCGTTTCCCATGTGAGATCGCTGTTTGCCATGTATTTGCTTGGAGCAATATAGGAATTGACACCATTGATCCATGGAGTTTTATTTAATTCATACAATTGAGAGATCTGTCCCGAGGGAATATTATTGTTTCCGGCTGTACCATAGCTGAATCGGAGCTTTAAGTCATCCAACCAATTTTTGGTATTCTCCATAAATGATTCGGAAGATATACGCCATGCGACGGCAGCAGATGGGAAGAATCCCCATTGGTTACCTTTGGCAAACTTCGAAGAACCATCGGCACGGAAAGTAGCGCTAAACAAGTATTTGCTGTCAAAGTCATAGTTTGCGCGTCCGAAGAATGAGAACAATACATCATCCGGATAACCATAATTGGTCACTTCATATGGATTTCCTTTTGTAGAATAGTTGATGCAGTCGTCTGCCGTATATTCAGTCGGGAAACCATGTACAACATTTCTTAATTCTCTCTCCCTGGTGACAATATATTCCTGACCGGCCAGCAGATTTAAATGGTTTTTGTTATTCTTAAAGAACTTCTTGAAGTCATAACTTAAGGTGTTTGTACTGCGGAAGGCAGTTCTTGTACCACGGGTGAAAGAAATAGCAGGCTTGCTTTTATCCTCATCGTCCACGTTATTTCTTACATAGTAGGTAGTCACACCATAATAGCGGTCTGCATTGTTTCGATAATCGTCATAACCAACTTCTGCTTTTAGTTTTAAATCTTTGATTATTTCCCAAGTGATAGAGCCGGCAAGGTTATAGTTGATACGTTCTTTGCGGGTGTCATTATCTCTTAGGGAGATTAACGGATTTATCAATAGAGAATTGGCATCTTCTTCGTCTGCATTGAGTGCATCAGAGATACCAGGTACAGGATATGGAGTATACAACAAAGAATATTTCAGACGTTTGTCTGTGTTCAATGAACTGTTGGCGTCATTGGAACCTCCACCATTGATTTTTGTTTTGGAAAAGCGTGCTGAGAAATCTAAAGAAACGTTCTTCAGAGGCTTATGATTCAACTTTAAATTGAGGTTATCACGTGCATAGTCAGACATTTGCATGATAGCTTTATCGTCAATATGAGAGTAACTGAACGAATATTTGAACTTATCGCTACCACCGTTGATGCTGAGATTGTGATTAAATGAATGTCCGGTACGTCCGAAAGTTAAATCCTGCCAGTCATTGGTAGCTACGTTGTCATACATGTCAAGGTCTTGATAATTCCCAAAATACTTGATATAATCATCATTCTTATTTGTTAGTTGAGCCAGTTCATACTGCCATTTGGTATAATCGCTTGCGGAAAGTACATCTAATGTTTTTGCTACTTTTTTCCACGCATAATAAGCATTGTAACTAACACTGACTTTTCCTTCTTTACCACTCTTGGTAGTAACAATAATTACACCATTAGCACCACGTGCACCGTAGATAGCAGTTGAAGAAGCGTCTTTCAATACATCGATTGATTCAATATCTGTAGGTGGAATATCTGAGATACTTTCTACAGGAAATCCGTCTACAATAAATAAAGGCTCATTACTTTGAGTGATTGAACCGCCTCCGCGTACACGAATACTCATCTGTGCATCAGGAGAACCTTCTGTAGTTGTAATTTGTACACCAGCCATTTTCCCTTGCAATGCTTCCGTGGCAGATGCAACAGGAATAGCTGCTAAAGTTTCTGAATTGACTGATGCTACTGATCCTGTAATGTCTTTACGTTTGGCGGTACCGTAACCGATAACGACAACTTCATCCAATGCTTTCGCATCGTCTGATAGTGTAACGTCAATTTTGCTTTTTCCTTTGATTGCGATTTCCTGCGTTTTCATACCAATATATGAAATGACGACAGTTGCGTTAGCAGGAACCTTTAGAGAGAAATTACCGTCCAGGTTGGTGATTGTACCATTGGTAGTATTTCCTTTTTCTACGATGGAAGCACCGATAATCGGCTCTCCGGTTGTGTCTTTCACATTACCATTTAAGGTAATAGTCTGCGCTGATACGCTGAGCGATAATGCTGCGAAAATCATTAGCAGCAAAGTGCGCATGTTTTTCATTCCTTTAGGCATCTTTTGTTCTTTTATATTAGATTATTAATATTCGAGTGTATCCACTCTTAGAGTTCTCACTGGTGCAAAATTATGTTTTTGAGGCTTGTGGGATGTGTAATATTTGTTTTTACGATAGTATTTTTTGTTTTTCCGGCAGAAAATAAATTAAGACGAGGGTTTATAGGAGAATGTACTCTCGTCTTAATCTTTTATAACTGTTTATTCGGGCTTTTAATTTTATTTTTTAGAATCCGCAGGATACAGATGGTTCACCAGTTCATTCAAATATACCTCAAGATTGGTGTATTCTTTGTTCAGACTGTATTGAGCACCGTCATTCGGATCGTCCGGGTTCAGATTGTGCTTTTTTTCCCATTCGTCCGGTATGCCATCTCCGTCAGTATCGAGTGGGGCCGGTTCGGATTTATATTCAGGCCAGCCTCCTACGTCTATTGGTTGGTCAACCATTCCATTGGTACTTCCATGAGAACCTTCATAAGTATAGTTTCCTTTGCGGGTTTCTTCTACGATTCGCTGGTCTACAACATCACGGCGGTGAGAGGCTCCGGCAAATTGAAGTACATCTTTATAGGCTTTCTTTGCCGGTTGCAATGAAGTGTGTTCTGCTATGTCAAATGCTTTCTTGGATAATAAATTCTTTTCCGGTGCGAAGTCGTTTTTGACAACTAACCCAAATGTGTTATCCATATTGACTTTATAAAGCGCTTCTTTTTGTTTATCCGTCAGGCTGGGACAGGTGGCGTCCATAAAGTTTCCTTTGAAATGGAATATTCCGTATACACCTGCTTCATTTTGATTTTTGCCATCGTCTGCATAAGCAGTGAATAAACGTCGGTATGAACCTTTGGTGGCACTATAGGGGCCTGGTTTATAGTAATTATTGAGAAAGTTGTACGACCCGCCTTCGCCGGCATAAGCTCCATCGCTGCCATAATTGTAGATTACATTATTAAATAGTTCCACTTTTTCTTCTTCCGGTTTGCCGGTGTAGCGGCTGCCGCAAAGTCGTGGAGTACGATTGGTGTGATGTGCAAGCAGATTATGATGGAAAGAAGCTTTTTGTCCACCCCAGATACCACCATAGCCGTGTGCTCCCTTTTCGTGAATAGAGTTAGCGAGACTTTCACTGATGATACACCATTGGAGGGTGAAGTTATGGTTGTCATAGAAGGTAGCACATTCATCCGTACACCAGCTCAAGGAGCAATGGTCTATGATAATGTTGCTGTTTCCTTTAATACCATTCATTGCGTCATCACCTTTTTGCTTGATGTCCGCTCCCATGCGTGAACGGATAAAGCGGACAATCACATTGTCTGCTTGAATGGAGAATGTATAATTCTTCAGACAGATACCGTCTCCGGGAGCTGTTTGACCTGCGATTGTCACATCTCCATTGTTGAGCTTTAAAGGTTTCTGTAATTCAATGATGCCGCTGACTGCAAAAATGATGGTACGTGGCCCTTTTTTATTGATGGCCCAGCGGAAAGTTCCTTCCGAACCATCATCTGCCAGTGAGGTTACAGTGTATACAGTTCCACCGGCACCTCCTGTTGCATATTTCCCTGCACCATCAGCACCCGGAAAAGCAGGAACTTGAGAACGGTCGGGAGTAGAATACTCTTTTGACGGTGTAGCCAGTCCCACAGCACCAGCCATGGAAGGAAGAATAAATAAAGCACATAGGCCTACTAAGATTTTTTTGTTCATAGCTACTTAGTTATTGGTTGGATATAAGGAATTTACCAAACTATTCAGATACACTTCCAGATTGGTATATTCTTTGTTTAAGTTATATTTGTTTCCGTCATTGCCATCGTTGGGATTCAGTCCGTTTGCTGTTTCCCATTCATCAGGTATGCCGTCTTTGTCACTATCCTGTTGGGTGGTGGCAGCGGATACGTATTCACTCCAGCCTTCCACATCAGTTTGTGTATCAATCAGCCCATTGGCTCCACCACTTGAGCCTGTATATGTAAATGTTCCTTTTTCCGTCTCATCTACAATACGCTTGTCTATATTATCGCGTATATTAGAAGCACCTGCATACTGTAATATAGCTTTGTAAGCATTTTGTGCCGTTTGAACGAACGAATAATCATCTAAGATAGGAAAACGTGAAGATACAAGCAAATTTTGGCTGGATATTTCGTTGTTTTTTACGACAAAGGCAGTAGAGGATGTATTGTCTGCGTTTGCATTGGCTGCTTCCGTCTTTTGTGAGGCAGACAACTTATCGTATGTCTCAAAATAGTTCCCGTTTACATAGAATTTGCCATATACTCCTTTGGCCTGTTGATTTTTACCATCATCTACATAAGCTGTGAAAATACGGCAATGAGTCTTTTTCGCTGCATTAACAGGACCTGGCTTATAATAGTTGTTTATAATGTTATAACTTCCTCCTTGTGCTCCGTACGCTCCTTCGCCGGTCCAATTATAGATAACATTGTTACAAAGATCTACTTGTTCCATATCTGCTCTATTGGAGTAACGACTCCCACATAGGCGTGGGGTGCGGTTGCTGTGATGAGCCAGCAGATTATGATGGAAGGTGGCGGGACTGCCTCCCCATATTCCACCATATCCGTGTTGCTGTTTAGTATGTATTGAATTGGTCAGACTTTCGCTGATGATGCACCATTGCATAGTGAAGTCCGTATTTCCATAAAATGAAGCACATTCGTCTGTACTCCAACTCATAGAACAATGATCGATTATAATATTCTTTTTGCCGGGGTATGAACTTTGATATCCGTTCATAGCATCATCTTCCGTTTTGCATTCATCTCCCATACGTGACCGGATAAAACGGATAATGACATTGTTTGCATTAACGCGCAGCGTATAGTCTTTCAGGCATATACCCGGTTGGGGGGCGGTCTGACCGGCAATGGTTATATCGTCATTCTTTATTTGCAGTTGTTTTGTCAGGGAGATAGTCCCGCCTACAGCAAATACGATTGTTCTTTTACCCGATTTCTCTATCGCCCAGCGAAGAGTCCCTTCTGAACCATCGTCTTTGAGAGAGGTTACTGTGTACACTGTCCCCCCGGCTCCACCGGTAGTAAGTTTTCCTGCCCCTTCGGCACCGGGAAAAGCTGCGATTGTCGAACGGTCCGGAGCTGGATATTCTGGTAATGGATCATCTCCCGAATCCCCCGGATCGGTAGAATCTCCTGGCTGTTCTGCCGGAGGATTGGTGTCTTGCTCCGGATTCTCTTCCGAACAGGCTGTGAGTGAGAGGAAAATGGATGCAAGGAAAGCACCTAATAATAGTTTATTCATGGCATTAGTCTTTTTATTCATAGGGTTGTATTCACATATTGTGTTCATTTTATGGGGCAAATGTATAACGAAGAAAATATCCAGGTGTGCAATATTTGTTTTTCACATTGTATTTTTTGTTATTAGATTCGGTTTGAGCATAATTAAATGTGCTTTATTTACCGATTTTTATCCGGTATTCATCGGTTTTCTGACCGGAAATCAACAGAAAAGCCTCTGAGGGCACAAAGAAATGACGTATCTTTGAACCATCAATCATTAATCATAGAAACGATGGAACAGAAATCTAAATTCTCATCTGCTACATGCTTTTCAGGAAAATTTCTGATAGCTTTATTGTTTATCCTTTCAGGAATTCTGTTATTCGCCCGCAATATGGGGTGGATGACTGATGAATTGTTCAGTATGATAGTATCATGGCATTCCTTACTGATTGTATTAGGAATTTATTCGATGATACGCTGTCATTATATTGGTGGAATTATCCTTTTATTAATAGGTGTTTATTTCCTGATAGGAGGTCTTTCGTGGTTGCCTGAGAATTCTCAGGCAATGGTTTGGCCATTTGCCCTGATCATAGTCGGAGTCTTATTTTTCTTCAAGCCTCGTCGCAGAGGACCATGGGATGACAAACAGCGTATGTTTCGTCACCATAAGGAATGGATGCAGCGCGGACGGTGCAGTCAGGCAGGGATGAACTTTACTGACGAACAGCAAAAATACGAATCGGAAGATGGTTTTCTGCGTTCTGATAACACCTTTGGAGCCGCTCGTCATGTAGTACTTGACGAACTATTCAAAGGAGGAGTTGTCCGTACTTCATGCGGAGGGACAACAATTGACCTGCGACATACCCATATCGCACCAGGGGAAACGTATATCGACCTGGATTGCAGCTGGGGAGGAATTGAGATATACGTCCCTTCTGATTGGAAAGTAGTATTTAAATGTAATGCTTTCTTTGGCGGATGCGATGATAAACGTTGGCAAAATGGGAATATTGATAAGGAAAGGGTGTTAGTCATTCGGGGAAGGCTTTCTTTTGGGGGACTGGAGGTTAAAGACTAACGTATGAAAACACATCCGATTATAGATTATCCTTATCGCTGGGTCCCGATGTTGGTGGTAGCACTGGTGTTGGTAGCAGCTCAGGTGGCGATAATGAGTGTATACACGGGCGCGGATTATGTACCTGCTGTCATAGATGGAATAGCAGCAATCGGTTGGTTGATGGCATTAGGTTATTTGGCTTGGTTCGTTGTTGGAGTGGTGTCTATCTTTCAGACAGAAGTCATTATTCTGGTGACAGGGATATTGATCTGGATAGCCGGCAGCTTTATGGTTAATGATATCATGACAAGAATAGCAGGTATACCATATATCGCTTTTGCATCTACCATTCCTTTTCGTCTGTTGTTTGGCATTCCGACCTGGGTCGCGATCATACTTTGGTATCGTTTGATTGTTGCCAAAGAAGATGCGCTGAATCAAGAACTGGAAAAAGAGTTGGCAATGCGTCAATCGGTTAGTTTGCCGGAAGAACCGCGGATTGAGCAGATTGACCGTATAACAGTGAAAGACGGTTCGAAAATTCATTTGATTAAAACAGATGAATTAACTTACATACAGGCATGCGGAGATTATGTTATGCTGATTACTCCCTCGGGAGAATATCTGAAAGAACAGACTATGAAGTATTTTGAAACTCATCTGCCTTCCGACACTTTTGTTCGTGTTCATCGTTCTACAATTGTCAACGTTACGCAAATCTCCCGTGTAGAATTGTTTGGAAAAGAAACGTATCAGCTTTTATTGAAGAACGGGGTTAAACTTCGGGTAAGCCTCTCCGGTTATCGATTATTGAAGGAACGGTTAGGAATATAAGAAACGGCTGTTTGATAATACAAATGATTGATTTTTACCCTAGTCAGCTGTTTTTGAGGTATTGATGAGGCGGTTTGCATTTAAATTCATATAAATACAAACTGCCTCATGGGCGTTTTTTCCTCCAATCTTACCAAATTTTACTCTATAAGAAGATTTCTCTGCCTTAACTTTGCCATATCATCGTTTGTTAACTCAAATTGTATATATATGGCTTATAATTTATTTAGAAAATGTTCCCTTTGTCTTGTATTGGTTATGTGTACCGGGATGACGGTTCAATCACAACAAAAGGCTATCCTATGGTATGATAGTCCTGCTCAACATTGGGAGGAGGCGCTACCTTTGGGGAATGGTCGTTTAGGTGCAATGGTATATGGAGATCCGGTCAATGAAGAAATTCAATTGAATGAAGAAACAGTTTCTGCAGGCTCTCCTTATAAAAACTATAATTCAGAAGCTAAAGAAGCTCTTCCAGCTATTCGGAAACTGATTTTTGATGGAAATTATGCCGAGGCGCAATTAATGGCCGGTGAAAAGATTCTTTCTAAAAATGGCTTTGGAATGCCTTATCAAACAGTCGGGAGTCTGCGTTTGCATTTTCAAGGGCAGGAGAACCATACGGATTATCGTCGTGAGTTGGATATAGATAAAGCCCTTGCTATAACTACATATCGAGTGAACGGCGTTGAGTATAAACGTGAAACCTTTACTTCTTTTACGGATCAGTTGGTGATTGTTCGCCTTACTGCTTCCAAGCCTGGTATGTTGACCTTTACTGCAGCATTGACTTGTCCGCAAGCAGTAGAAGTTTCTGTTTCCGGCAAAAATACTATAAAGATGAGTGGCATTACTAAAGGCGATCAATTCACTGAAGGAGCGATACGATTTGCTGCTGATTTGAAGCTTGAACTACAAGGAGGAAAAAGTATAGCACAAGACTCAGTATTATCAGTTAGTAATGCCGATAGTGCTGTGCTTTACATTGCTATGGCGACTAATTTTGTTAACTATAAAGACATTTCTGCTGATGCTGTAAAACGGAATCAGGTTTATCTTAGAAATGCTGGAAAGAACTATTCGAAAGCACTTCAGGAGCATATCGCAGCATATCAGAAATATTATCATCGTGTATCGTTAGACTTAGGATATACTTCTCAGGCTGATAAACCGACAGATGTAAGAGTAAAAGAATTTGCTGTTTCTGATGATCCGCAGTTAATATCACTTTATTTCCAGTATGGTCGTTATCTGCTCATATCTTCTTCACAGCCTGGAAGGCAGCCTGCGAATTTACAGGGGATCTGGAATGATAAGTTGAATCCGGTGTGGAAATGCCGGTACACAACGAATGTCAACGCAGAAATGAATTATTGGCCTGCAGAGGTTACCAATTTGAGTGAAATGCATGAGCCATTTTTACAGATGATAAGGGAATTGTATGAGAATGGACAAGAGGCAGCCCGTGAAATGTATGGTTGCCGTGGATGGGTACTGCACCATAATACTGATTTGTGGCGGATGAACGGTGCCGTTGATAAAGCATATTGTGGTACTTGGCCTACTTGCAATGCATGGTTGTGTCATCATTTGTGGGAACGTTATCTTTATTCAGGTGATAAAGATTTTTTGGCTAGTGTATATCCTATAATGAAAAGTGCTTCGGAATTTTTTGTGGATTTCCTTGTCAGGGATCCTAATACAGGATATATGGTGGTAACTCCTAGTAATTCTCCCGAGAATGCTCCTCGTCAGTGGAAAGGAAAAGCTAACTTGTTTGCCGGCATTACGATGGATAATCAGTTAGTATTTGATCTTTTTACAAATACGGAAGCTGCTGCACATATTTTAAATGGAAAAGACGAACAGTTCTGCGATACTATCCGCTCTTTGAAAAAACAACTTCCTCCTATGCAGGTCGGACAATATGGACAATTGCAGGAATGGTTCGAAGATTGGGATAATCCAAACGATCATCATCGGCACCTTTCTCATTTATGGGGACTTTTCCCTGGTTTTCAGATTTCACCTTATTCATCTCCCATACTTTTCGAGGCTACCCGGAATACACTGATGCAGAGAGGTGATCCGTCTACTGGTTGGTCCATGGGGTGGAAAGTTTGTTTTTGGGCAAGATGTCTGGATGGGAATCATGCATTGAAGCTCATTACAAATCAGTTGAACCTGGTATCTCCATTAGTGCAGAAAGGGCAGGGAGGAGGAACCTATCCTAATTTATTTGATGCACATCCTCCTTTTCAGATCGATGGAAACTTTGGTTGTACTGCCGGTATTGCCGAGATGCTTGTACAGAGCCATGACGATGCTGTCCATCTATTGCCGGCTCTGCCTGATGCATGGAGGAATGGGGAAGTGAAAGGACTTCGAACGCGTGGAGGATTTGAAATTGTTTCTTTGAAATGGAAAGACGGAAAAATAGAATCAGTGGTTGTAAAATCTACTATTGGAGGAAATTTACGTTTACGGACTCATAATATGTTGAAAGTGGATGGCAAAGATTACTCTGAATCCAAAAACGACAATCCGAATCCTTTGTTTGCCAAGCAACACATTGCCCGTCCGTTGGTAAGTGAGAAGGCTACATTGAAAGGTATCAGTTTGATGAAGACATATCAATATGATGTACCTACTGAAGCAGGTCAGACTTATACCCAGATAGGGTATTGAGTACTAGCAGGGAATAATTTCTAAAATAGTAGTGTAAAGTAAAATATGGAATTTTTGGTATTTTAATCCTAAAATCTTGTACATGATATTTCTGTGATAAAATAGTGCACCTAAATGCTCAAAAAGTCCCCTCTCTTTGTATTTGATATAACTTACTTTGCGTAAAACCTTTCTGTTAATAGGTGAAAAAGTGAGTAACATTCAACTCTGATTTGTGCCTAACAGATGTTTTGTGAAAAGTATATAGTAAGATGTATTAACTTTAAATTAAGATGGATGAGAAATTATGCATTAATTGAAAAATGGAAAACACAGCATGAAGGTGTTATGTATTATTTTACTAAGTGTCTGTTTTTTGTAGGTTGTACTACGATTTTAGGAGCATGTACTGATGTCAAAGGATTCACTAATATGGACTTGGGCCCTTACGCGAAAGCACCGGAAGTATTGAAAGCTTTTCCTACTGCCGAAGGCTTTGGGAAAAATGCGACGGGGGGTCGTAACGGAGTCGTAGTTAAAGTAACAAACACCAATGATGATGGCGAAGGATCTTTTCGGTGGGCATTGAAACAATGTTCAGAGAATGAGGCTACTACGATTGTTTTTACCGTTTCCGGTAAAATAGAATTGAAGTCGGAGATACGTTGTAAAGCAAAGAATTTCACAATAGCCGGACAGACTGCTCCGGGAGGTGGAATTTGTGTGATAAAGAATGAAGTGAATTTTGGAGGTTCTGAAAATTTTATTATTCGCCATGTGCGTTTCCGTGTAGGGGATAAGGATGCGAGTGGAAAAGATCATAATGCTGCATGCCTCCGTGTGGAAAATGCTAATAACTTTATCATTGACCATTGTTCATTTAGTTGGGCAAGTGAAGAAAACACGGATTTTATTGATACCCATTTTTCTACAGTACAATGGTGCATCTCCAGTGAAGGACTTTATTATTCTGTAAATAAGAAAGGTTCCCGTGGCTATGGCGGTGCATGGGGTGGTACCTCTTCTACTTACCACCATAATTTGTTTGCTCATTGTAATAGCCGTACTCCATTGATGAATGGCGCGAGAGGCAAAGACCCCGGACAGGATATCAATGTATATATGGAATATATTAATAATGTGAACTATAATTGGGGGAGCCAAATGGCTACTTATGGAGGAATGGACGAGTCACAAGATTCGGAACATCATGGATGGTCATGTAACTTTGTGAATAACTACTATAAACCGGGACCTGCTACAACGGCTCGTGTGAAGGAACCGAAATTCTTCCGTCAATCAAGTGCACGTGATCCGGAAAAGGCTCCTTTGCGTGCTGCATCCAAGTGGTTTTTTGATGGAAATGTAATGGAAGGGAATTCTGATCTCACTTCTGACAACTGGAAGGGTATATATACAGATGGTAACTACCCTTATAGTCTTGATGAAATGAAAGCTTCTTCTTTTATTGTATCTTCTGGTAAAGATAATTACGAACAATATTGGTTTGATTGGGAAGCATATACCTTGTCCGAGAATTACGAATCTGCCGAAAAGGCTTTCCAGTCGGTAATCGGTGATAATGGCGCTGGTGCCTTTCCACGGGATAAAGTGGATGCACGTATCATTAAAGACGTGAAGGGGGGAAGTTGCACCTATACGGGAGCCGGTGATGATAAAAGTGGGCCTCTTCCTGGGATAATCAATAGTCCGGAAGAAGCAGAAGGATTTGAAGGGTTGACATATAATACATCCGGAGTTATTACAGATGCAGATAAAGATAGTATGGATGATGCTTGGGAAAAGAAAGTAGGATTGGATCCGACTAATTCGGAAGATCGCAACAAAACTACGGATATTGGGTATACTGCTTTAGAAGTATATATCAATAGTTTGGTGAATGAAAGCATCTCATACAACTTCAAGAAGTAAGATCAATGAAATGTTAATATTAAAATTAAATACTATGAATTTAATGAAATTAATGATGGTAGGCCTCCTGTTGAGTAGCTTCTTGTTTCTGGTGACAGGCTGTTCGGACAATGACGATTCAGGTGCTAAAGTTCTATTACGGCCTGTGGCAACGATGGAGGTCGTACAAAACAAAGCCTATATTAGTTGGAAGAGTGTAGAAGGGGCGACTGAATATGTCGTCGAAGTATATAAGGTGACTAATAAGGAGGAAGAGCTCTATAAAACAGAAACAGTATCAACTGACCAATCTTCCTGTGTTATTGTTTTGGATTGGGAAGAAAATTACAAATTTAAGGTAAAATGTATAGGTAATGGAAGATTGTCCGGTTATTGGGAGACGGAGGTGACAGGGATTCTTTATCGTCCTTTGTCTATTGAGTTGAAGGAAACTCGTACGATTGATACGCAGGCTCTTATCTCATGGTCCCCCAATGATACGGTTGTTATTACGGCTTTGACCGCAGTTCCGGTCGGAGCAGAAGACGATTCACAGGAAATGAAGGTATATCAGGTTTCTTCGGAAGAGTACCTGGCTGGTTCGAAAATTATAGGTGATCTGACTCCTGAAACATCTTATCGTGTCAGTCTGTATTCAGGGGCTGAGCAGACCTCTGAAACTTATCAGGCACGTATCGAAGTAACAACAGAAACTACAGAGAATTTGGATGCGGATTATGGAACGGCAAATCGTGTAGACTTGCGTAACGAACCGTTTGACCCGAATTATTTCAACAGTCTCGATTGGAATTCTATAGCAGAAGGCACCACTTTTATTCTTCCGGCAGGAAAAACATATGTGTTGAATAGTGGTGAATCGATTATTGAATTTGCTCATTCTGTTAATTTTGTAACTCCGCAAACATTGGAGGAGTATCCTACTTTTAGCTTTGATAATGCTTTTCGTGTGGTAGAAGATGGTATGATAGATAAGATAACGTTCAAACGCATCAATCTAAAGGCTGCAAAACCTTTGTCGGAAATGACTAACAACAGTTTGAGCGGCAAACAGGTGATCTGTCCGGAATCTAAAGTCTTCTTGATCAATACGGTCGATTTTACCAATTGTTATATCGAGAATTTCCGTGCTATTGTTCGTTCGAAACAAGCAGGCGGAAGTGTTGAAGCAATTTTATTTAAAGAATGTACAATCAATGCAATAGGTAATCAAGGTATTGTTTCTACAGATGGAAAAAAAGGAAATTATGTAAATGATGTTTCTTTTGATGGATGTACCATAACTAATATTTGTGCTATTGCCGATTTGCGTAATACGGATAGTGGTAAAAATATATCAATTACGAACACGACATTCTGCTATGCCCCTATGGAAAATGCATTTTTATTCCGAGTAGCTGCAAATATTCCCATTAAAATAGAGAATTGCGTTTTTGGTGGCTCTATGAAAATAGACAATAATATTCCGAAGTTTAATGAACTGGGTTCTGGTGGTCAGGATGACTATACGGGAAGTTATCGCTTTAGTCCGGTTAACAGTTTTCAGACAAGTGATCATTCATCAACTAAGGGCAGTCTTGGGCTGAGTGATTCTAAAATGTCGACAACTGGTTTGTTTACCGATCCGGCTAATAACAATTTTAAACTGAATGAATTATTTGAAGGTTGTTCTAGCGTGGGAGCTCCCGAATGGAGAAGATGAACTGCGCATTTAATAAAGGAAATAATATGTATAAATACGTTATATTTATGAAGTACATAAGTTCTTCATCCGTTAAAAAGATAGGTATGCTGTTATGCTTCATCGCATTTGCATTATCTGTTAACGCACAACCCCGGAAAGTAACGGGGCAGATATTGGATGAAAGTGGTCAACCGATTATTGGTGCCACTATAAGGTTGCAAGATTCTCCGACGGGTACTATCACTGATATTGACGGTCATTTCTCTCTGGATGTTCCTGAAGGGAAAAAGGTTGTAGTTTCTTATATAGGCTATATTAAGCAAACTTTTGTTCCTAAAAGTAATACATTAAATATAGTTCTTCAGGAGGATAACCAAAAACTGGATGAAGTGGTTGTGGTTGGTTATGGTAGTATGAAACAGAAGAATATAACCGGTTCTGTTTCGACCATTTCTGCTGAAGAGTTGGAAGACCTTCCTGTATCCAATCTTTCGGAAGCATTGCAAGGAATGGTTAACGGTTTAACAGTAGAATTGGGTTCCAGTCGTCCGGGTACGAATGCTAATGAAGTTTATATTCGTCAGAATCGTACTTTTACCGGTATTTCCAAAGACGGTGGTAACTCGACTCCTCTGATTATTATCGATGACGTCATTCAGCTGGGTACTAATGGGCAGCCGAGCATGGAACAATTCAATATGCTTGATCCTTCGGAAGTGGAGAGCATTACCGTCTTACGTGATGCGAGTGCGGCAATTTATGGTTCGCGTGCTGCCAATGGTGCAATTCTGGTAAAAACCAAAAGAGGTAAAAAGGGAATACCAGTTATTTCTTATTCCGGGAAATTTGCGGTAAATGACGCAGTCAGCCACTCTAAGGTGTTGAAAGGTTCTGATTACGGACGTTTCTATAATGCTTTGGCAATCGGTTCCAACAAGGCGAGTGGATATGACGATTTGGATGTACTTTACAGTGATATGGAATTGGCTGAAATGGATAACCTGAATTATGACTGGCTGGATAAGGCCGGTTGGTCGTCCGCTTTTCAACAGACACACACTCTGAACGTTAATGGTGGCAGTGAACGTGCTACTTATTATGCAGGTGCTACTTATTATGACCAAGGAGCGAATTTGGGGGAACAAAGCTACAAGCGTTATACTTATCGTGCCGGTGTTGATGTGCGTTTGACGAATGACATCAAATTGTCTGCCACTGTTGCCGGTAATGAAGGAAAGTCTGACCAGATATATACAAAAGGAGCGCGTTTTAAACTGTACGGAATGAGTGGAAGTACAGAAAAATCGGACTATAGTGCCTTGCATCATATGCCGAATCATATGCCTTGGAGTGTGATGTTGCCGGATGAGAACGGGGTCGATCAGGAATATTGGCTGGGACCGATAGAGAATACTTATACTAGTCCGAACTTTAATCGTGACTATGTTACTTCCTGGAATTATTTCGCATTGAGCAACAGTGGCTCATTCAGTAAGAACAGGACCAATAGCTGGAATGCTGATATTTCATTGACTTATGAGGTTCCATTTGTGAAGGGACTGTCACTCCGCGCCACATATTCATCTTCACATTCAAGCGAAGCTACAGAACAAGCCAGTTTTCCGTATGAATTAGCTTATGTAGGTGGCAGAATGCCTGCTAATCAACATTTGGTATATACCATTCCGAACAGTTCTTTTAAACAATCGGTTTTCGATAAAAACAGTACCTTATCATTCAAAGATAAACAATCGGACAGACGGCAAATGAACTTTTATGTAAATTATGACCGTACGTTTGGATTACATAGCATTTCGGCAATGGCGTCTATTGAACGTTACGAATCATTCTATGATTCCCGTGATATTGAATATGCTGATCTGGCGCACGATATTTCTGATACTTATTTGGGGGTAGGGGGACCTTCTATCGTAGGAACAGATGGCAAATCTGCATTGACTTCTGATAATACAGTAACATTGAAAGGAGAATCAGGTTCTCTTTCTTATCTGGGACGTATCGCCTATTCGTATGCCGACCGTTATATGTTACAGTTTATTTTCCGTTCGGATGCTTCTACGAAGTTTGCTCCTGAAAACTATTGGGGATTTTTTCCCGGTATTTCTGCCGGTTGGATTCTTTCCGAAGAAGGATGGTTCAAACGTTCACTTCCTTGGTTCGAGTTTCTGAAGATACGCGCATCCTGGGGACGTACGGGACGCGATAATATCAAGATGTGGAAATGGAAAGAACAATATAAGATGGATCTGAAAGGTATGCAGTTCGGAGCTGAGAGTGGTAAACCGGGTACCAGCCTCATACCACAGGCATCTCCTAATCGTAATGTGAAATGGGATGTTTCCGATAAGTTCAATCTTGGTTTTGACACTCGTTTCTTTGATGGTCGTTTAAGTGCTGTATTCGATTTTTACTATGACATTAATGATAACATTCTGAATCAGTTTATGGCAAGCCAACCAGGAATACCTATTTATGCCGGTGGTTCGTATGCGGAAGAGAATTTTGGTCGTGTTGATACATATGGTGGTGAACTTTCTTTGACTTGGCGTGATAAAATCGGAAAAGTAAACTACAATATTGGTATGGATTTTGGTTTAAGTGGTAGTAAAGTGAAAGAATGGGTTCCCGGTTTACGCTATAATAAATATCCTTGCAGCTCAAGTTGGGAGGAAGGAATGTCTACTTATCTGCCTGTATGGGGATTTAAAGTATGGAAAGGTACTTCGATGGGTGATGGTATTTTGCGTACACAAGAAGATATCAATAATTATTGGTATTATCTGGAATCATGGACACCTGAAGGAGGACAAACTAAGTATCTTGATAAAACCAGCAAGGATGATTTGCGTCCGGGCATGGTCGCTTACCAGGACTTAGGAGGTGAAATGGTGAATGGCGTACAGCAGGGTCCTAACGGACAGATTGTTCTTGAACAGGATTATGGGAAATTATGTGAGAAAAACAAAACCTATAATATTTCGACTAGATTAGGTGCTAGTTGGAAGGGACTTTCTATAAGTGCCAACATTGCAACTTCATGGGGTGGTGTACGCTTTATTGACCGTGCTTCTATGGGGGGTAACAAGAGTACGATGATATGGGCACCGGATTCCTTTTGGGGAGATATGTTTGATGAGGTAAACAATCCGTATGGCAAGTATCCCAATTTAGGAGCAGAATCTTTGATCTCCAGTTCAGCTATTGCCAATTCAGATTTCTGGATGATCAGTACGTTCCGCTGCTATATACGTAATTTGTCTGTCAGCTACTCGTTCCCTAAGAAATGGATTGCTCCGTTGAAGATGTCGGCTGTCCGTGTGAATCTGACAGGTAATAATTTATGGGATTTATACAACCCTTACCCTGATCATTATCGTAATATGTATGATTCTTCTTCTACAGAATATCCTACTTTGAGAACATGGTCATTAGGTGTTAATGTTACATTTTAAAAACTGTATCAATGATGAAAAAGAAAAACTTATTATATGCGGGAACTTTAGCTCTGGGAATGTTCATGTCCGGATGTAATGATTCCTTTTTGGATATGAATAATTATGGAGCTTATGATGATTTTGATTCCGAAACCAAAATTACCTGGTATTTGGCAGGGCTTTATCAGAATTGCTTTGAGAATTACACTTCTCCGGCATCTCAGTACTTGGGATTGCATACAGCTTATGCGCAGGACTTCAATGAGTTTACAGATGAGATGTGGGGTATTACTTCTACCAGCCGGATTGACCCGAGTACCCAATATTCGACAATTGATGATATAAAGACACAGACTGATGCTTCCAGTGGTAAAAGTTATGATCCGTTGTTTGCCGGTTATTTTGGAAAGGCATTAGGTTCAAGCATTACCAATAATGCCTATACACGCATTCGTAATTGTAATGTTTTACTTCGTGATATAAATGCTTCCTCCGTTTCGCAGGAGACTAAAGATCAAGCCAAAGGTCAGGCACTCTTTTTGCGTGCCATGCAATTGTTCGATTTGGTTCGTATGTATGGTTGTGTACCTATTGTGACAACCGTGTTGAATGCGGAAGCGACCGATGCAGGACTACCAAGAGCTTCTGTAACTCAGTGTATAGATCAGATAGTGAAAGATTTGACCGAGGCGTCTACTTTATTGCCGGACGAATGGGGGACAAACGACTACGGTCGGTTGACACGGGGTGGTGCATTAGCTTATAAAAGTCGTGTCTTGCTATTCTATGCCAGCCCTATTTTTAATAAAAATTGGAATGATGCTGGTAATATCCGTTGGCAACAAGCATTGAAAGCCACTCAAGACGCTATGTCGGGCATTACTGCCAGTGGCTTGAACGGTGTGACTGATGCTGTAACTTGGGGCAAGATACTTGCTGATGATGATAACGAACATTCCAATAGAGAGACGTTAGTTGTCAGATTATTGGCAAAGGAAAGTAATTCTTCGTTGGGTTACAAAAACAATCGTTGGGAAAAGTCTATTCGACTGACTTCTCAGGGAGGTAGCGGTGGAAAAGGTGTACCTATTGAATTAATAGATGTATTCCCGATGGCTGATGGAACCCTTCCCGATGCTAGTCACAGAGTGGTAGATGGAAGTTTACGTTTCATGGAATATCGTGATCCACGTTTTTACCAGACATTTGCATTCAGTGGTTTAAAGTGGGGACATAAAGCGTTGACTAATGATACCGTTTGGGCTTATCGTTGGAGAACTTCAGAATCAACCACTAGTGGATTTGCATATAGTGAAGGCGTAAATATAACTAGTCCGGTGTGTGTACGTAAGATGAGTGGGCTCAATACGGCTTCGGATAATAACTATGAAGCTTCAGGTGTACATATTTATGATTTTCGTTACGCGGAATTACAGTTGAATCTGGCCGAATGTTATGCGGTGACCAATCAGATAGACTTATGTAAACAAACAATTGGAAAATTGCGTGCCCGTGTCGGTATTCCGTCAGATAACAACTATGGATTGGATACTTATGTGACAGATCGTGCTTCAGCACTCGCTGCTTGTTTACGCGAACGTCAGGTTGAGTTGGCTTTTGAAGGAAAACGGTACTGGGATATTTGGCGTTGGATGCTTTATGATGGAGGACAAGGGGAAAATATGCAGTTAAGCACTACAAATACTTGTTCTTTCTTGGGCATAACTCCGTTGACTGAGAAATATCGTACAGCTAAATATGTAGATGTAAAAGATGGATATACACCTGGCAGCAAAGATGTATTGGCAGATCTTCGTAAGACTATTTTTGCTGACCCTGAGTCAGTTGATTTTCAGGACCAACTTAAAAAGGTTGCCGATTTTTGGGAAGCTAACTTCCAGTATGGGGAACCCAATGCGCAACCGGATAAGAATAATAATAATGAATGGATTAAGATGGGCTGGAGATCTAATTATTATATGATGGGGCTATCGAAGGATATTCTGGACAATAACTCCTGGCTCGGACAAACCAAAGGTTGGACAGACCAGAACGGTGCTGCCGGAACTATAGATTGGCAAGATGATGAAACTCTAACCATAGATTAAAGGCGTTTTCAGGATTAAATAAAAGGCCATAGTAAGGGAATATTCATAATATTTTCTGCTATGGCTTTTTTATGGACAATTCTTCGGATGCGTATTATTAGCAAATGAATGACGAACGACTATTTTTTACTCCTTATCTATCAATATTTGAACTTAATGGTAGTGTACTTCCATTATTTTTGTCGATAATATAAATTTTAAAAAGATGAATACACTTTTGAAAAAGGATTTGAGAGTTATGATGACAGGTATATTGATGTTTATATCATGCCTGGCTTATTCGAATCCGGGAAATGGAACTAAAGAGAAAGAAGATGTGTACAAGAATCTTCCGTTTTCGATGCCTGAAGTGAGCAAACCTTCCTTTCCCGATTATGAGGTTAATATCCGTGATTTCGGCGCACTCAGTGATGGTGTTACCTTGAATACAGAGGCGATAAACAATGCAATCAAAACGGTAAGCTCCAAAGGAGGAGGGAAAGTTATCATACCCGAAGGGTTATGGTTGACGGGGCCCGTTGTACTTTTGAGTAACGTTAATCTATATACTGAGAAGAATGCTCTTATTGTATTTAGCAGCGATACATCTCTATATCCCATCATCGAAGCTTCTTTCGAAGGGCTGGACACCAAGCGTTGCCAATCGCCGATTTCGGCAATGAATGCTGAGAATATAGCCATCACCGGCAGTGGTGTTTTCGACGGGGCAGGAGATAGATGGCGTCCGGTCAAGAAAGATAAGATGACGGAACGGCAATGGAAAAATCTGGTGAGTTCGGGTGGTAAAGTGGATGAGAATGGAAAGGTATGGTATCCTGATGCGGGTGCTTTGAAAGCCTCTGTACTTATGACCGGACAAAATAGCGGACAGAAAGAAATAACCGATGAAGAGTGGATTTACATGAAAAGCTGGTTGCGTCCTGTTATGCTGAGTATAGTAAAAAGTAAACGGATTCTGCTGGAAGGGGTGACTTTCAAGAATTCACCGGGCTGGTGTATCCATCCTTTGTCCTGCGAATCTTTGACTTTGAACGATGTGAAGGTATTCAATCCCTGGTATTCGCAAAATGGCGATGCGTTGGATGTGGAGTCGTGTAAAAATGTACTGGTCACTAATTGTTTCTTTGATGCGGGGGATGATGCTATCTGTCTGAAATCGGGTAAAGATGAGGATGGACGCAGGCGGGGGGAACCTTGTGAAAACGTGATTATTAAGAATAATACAGTTTTGCATGGGCATGGCGGATTCGTAATCGGCAGCGAAATGTCCGGTGGTGTTCGGAATGTATATGTATCGGGCTGTTCTTTCGTGGGCACAGATGTAGGTCTGCGGTTTAAGAGTACACGCGGACGTGGTGGCGTAGTGGAGAATATTTTCATAGATAATATCAATATGATTGATATTCCCAATGATGCTCTGACGATGGATTTGTATTATGCTGTCAATGACTCTCCGGAAACTCCGATACCGGATGTAAATGAGGAAACTCCTGTTTTCAGGAATATTTATATTTCAAATGTTCTTTGCAGAGGTGCGGGCCGGGCAGTCTATTTCAACGGACTGCCGGAAATGCCTCTAAAGAATATCCTTATCAAGAACATGACTGTAACTAATGCCAAGAAAGGTATTGTAATCAATCAGGCTTCTCAGGTAAATATGGAGAATATCAAAGTGGAGGATTCCGAGATTCCGGCCATACAGATAGAAAATGCTACAGGTGTCATTATTAACGGAAAAGAATATAAAAAGGATTCCGGAAAGATGCTACTTTCCGGAAATTAGTGGAACAAATAGATTCGGGACTGTTACTAATTTGTTGGAAATTAGTGATAAATACGTATTCTGCTAGTCAAAATCTTCTATGGTTTTGGTTGTTTTCTTTCGTCTCACCTGGGTGAGACGAAAGAAAACAACTGATTATGATGATTAATGAATACATATGGTCGGCTAATGTACCGTAATAGCACATTAGTTTATAACCGTACAATTCAGTTCATTCTTGTAGAGTCCGAAATTGTTCTTATATGGACTTTGCGGAAAGCCTTTCTTCTTTTATTTCTTTTCTTTATATTCGGAAGGCGTAATACCTACTATCTTCTTGAAGCATTTACTGAAATACTTCGGGTCATTGAAACCGGTCATATAGGCTACCTGTGAGAAATTATATTCCCCGCTGTCTATTAGCTGTGCTGCACGTTTGATGCGTACTTCACGTATGAAATCTACAGGAGTCAGGCCGATGATGGACTTTAGTTTTCGGTAGAAGATGGTACGGCTAAGCATCAGATGCTCTGCAAATTCGTCGATGGTCAGTTCGGCATTATCCATCTGTTCTTCTATGAACTCCATTACCTTTTGCATGAATTGCTCGTCATAAGGAGTAATCTGCGGTTGCGACGGGGTAAGAGCTTCTGCGACAGCTATTTTTTTTCCTTCCGTCAGTTTGGCCATATAGATTTCCTGCAAGGATTTGCGTTGGCGGAGCAGTGAAGCGATACGTGTTTTCAGATATGTAGCGCTGAAAGGTTTCGTGATATAGTCATCTACACCTTGCTCCAGTCCGGCAATCCGGTCATCCAAAGAGGCTTTTGCCGATAATACAATAATGGGAATGTGGCAGATGTTGTTGTTTTCTTTGATTTGCCGAATCATCTCGAGACCGTCCATAACCGGCATCATTACGTCACTGATGATAAGATCGGGTATATTATCAACTGCGTGTTGCAATCCTTTTTTTCCGTTCGGAGCGGTGATAACAGTGTAATTCTCAGATAAGATGTTCTTTAAGAAAGCTTTTAGTTCCTCGTTGTCCTCAACCACCAATATAGTAAACGTATCCGGAACCGTATTATTTACCATATCTTCTTTGTCTTCCGCTTCTGGTCTTTTCTCAGTCTGGAGGCAACTGTCCGGACGAGTAGCCGGACTTTGGCTGTCATTCAGAATAAATTCCACTTGACTATCTTGTTCGAAGACTTCTTTTTGGAGAGGCAGAGTTACCACGAAACGGCTTCCTGCTTCCGGTTCGCTTGTTACTTTGATTGTACCATGATGCATATCGACCATTTCTTTTACCAATGACAGACCGATGCCGGAAGACGGTTGGAGCATATTTTGTTGGGCTAGTGTTTCAAAGCGTTGAAACAAATTGCGTAGTTTAGTTGGTTCAATCCCGATGCCCTCATCCACAACAGAGATCGTCACTTTATCCATCCGTTTTGTCACTTCTATTATAATCGCCTTTTCAGCTGGTGTATATTTGAATGCGTTGGATATCAGATTAAAGAATATCTTTTCGAACTTATCGCGGTCTACCCATGCATATATTGACTTAAGTTCGCTCTCTAACCGGAAATTAATCTTCTTTTCTTCTGCAATCAAGCGGAAGTTGATCATTACTTTTTCAAGAAGTGGAATCAGGTCTGTCTTCTCCACAAGCACTTTCATCTTCTGATTCTGTATTTTGCGGAAGTCCAGAATCTGATTCATGAGACGTAACATACGTTCGGCGTTCTTTTGTACCACAGCCAGATGTTCACGGGCTGTGGCGGATAAATCTTCATTTTCCAGTACTTCATTGACCGGACTGCTGATCAGGGTCAGTGGTGTCCGAAGCTCGTGAGATATGTCGGTAAAGAAACGGAGCTTGATATTGGATAATTGTTGCTCGATATCTACTTGATGGCGTAAACGATAAATGTAAAAGAGTACATATACGATAGTACCTGTAAAGAGAATAAAGAGAATAAGGTAAAGAAGCCATGCCCAGCCCGTTTCCCAGAAAGTAGGCAGTACGTTGATAGATAAAGTGCGGATATTGTTCATCCATACGCCATCACTGTTGGTAGATTTGATTTGCAGTTTATAATTGCCATTCGGCAGGTTGATGTAGCTGGCAGAGCGATTTTTGTCCCCGTCATGCCATTCTTCTTCCAATCCTTTCAATCGATATGCGTAGCGGATTTCTTTAGAATCGACATAATCAAGTGCTGCAAACTGGAAAGTAACATTCCGCTGGGAAGGTTTAAGGCGTAATTCTTCCAGATCGTCAATGGCGATGACAGAAGATTGACCTTGCACTTTCAACCCGGTGAAGACGATAGGGGGAACATAGGTACTTTTCTGCATTTCTTTGGGAGAAATTTCAATGAAGCCTTTATCTGTACCGAATACAATTTGATTTCGTGCGTTGATCACTGGAGCTGCTTCTGAAAAACTGAATTCCTGGTGTAGAGAGTTCAGTCCATAATTTTCAAAAGCCTCTCTTTGTGTGTCGAACTTGGAAATTGCATTCTCGGAAAGGATCCATAAGTTACCTTGTTGGTCTTCTTGTATGGCCTGTACCAAGTCTGAAGCAAGGCCATCATCGGTTGTATATGTCTTGAACTCAATCTTATTGCTGAGTAGATTCTTGGACACGATTTGGCTGATACCTCCTGTAAAGCTGGCTATGTAGGTTCGTTTTTGCTTGTCAGTGTACGTATGCATCACATCGTTTCCGCTCAGGCTGGTACTTATTCCTGACTCGCAACAATTACGATAAAACTTGATTTCTTCCGGTCTCTCAAATTGATTGGAGAAAGTCAGTAGTCCGTTGGTTGTTCCTATCAACAGCACACCGCCCGGTGCTTCGGATATGTGGCGGACTTTTGAAGCGTAGCCGGTCGGGTAATTTTTCAACTCATTATCGCTGTGTATAAATTCTGTCTTTCCGTTCTTGTTGCAGGTCAGTAGATTGATTCCTCCACCGTAGCAGCCTATCCAGATACGTTTATGGCTATCTTGAAAAATGGAATATACACTGTTGCCGCTCAAACTGTATGGCATATTCGGTTGATGAGTGAATTGTTGTACGGAATAGGAATCCGGCGACTTTTTCTTTAACAGATAAATGCCGTTTTCTTTTGTTCCTATCCAGATATTGCCTTCATGGTCTTCAAGAAAGCAATATACACTTGTAAAGCTATGCTTGTCTTTGCTTATTTTTCCTTGTGGTGTCAGATAGCCTCCCAACTGTCCGTCCGGTTGGTACACTCTGATGACCTGTGCCTTCGAAGAAACCCACACCCTCTTTTCACTGTCGCATAAAAAAGCACGGGTCTCAAATCCATCGTCAATATGCACCAGATTATAAGTATGCGGGAAGAAAGATAATTTGTAAATGCCGCGTGCACTGGTCAGCCAGCAATTACCCTGATTGTCTAATGTATAAAAACGGACGAGCGGACTGAAAACAGACTTCGGATTGTTGCTGTCCTTCAGCATGGATTTCAGTTCTTTCTTTTCACGGTCATAATAAGACAGATTCCCTTCAGGAGGGAGAATCCACAACGTGTGTTGCTGGTCTTCAAAGATTACATTCTTGTTTTTCCGTTCATATCTGATCACTTCGTTGGCTGGTGTGAACAAATGCTGCATTTCCTCGGTAGATGGATTATAACGGATTACTCCTGTCGTTTTGGGGAATATCCATAGTTCCTTGTAATGGTCTTGATAAACAGACTGTACGACGCTGGAAGGTTGTGTTGATGTGCGTATATCAATTAACTGGAATTTTTTTTCTTTTATCTTATAAATAATCAGTCCGTTGTCTGTAGCCAGCAAAAGTGTATTGGAGTCAAATTTCTTGACTTCGTTAATCATCGAAACATGATAAGGAATCTCTATGAATTTGAATTGTCTGCTCTTAAAATTGTAAGAGGCCAATTTGTCCGATTGGGAAACTAAATAAATAATTCCATCCGCTTCTTTGATATATTGAAACGGGAAATCGCTGTCTACCTGCTTTTTCCCTACAATAGAAATACCTTTGTTGGTCAGTATCCATTCATCACCTTCGGAATCTTCAAAAACTGTATAGATTTTGTCTCCTTTTAGGTTTTGTTTAAAAGCACTGTATAAAGTAATTCCTTTCCCCTGTTTGCAAAGTTGATCGTCAATACGGACGGCGACACATTCATTTTGAAATGTGATCCAGGAAACACCTTTTGAGAGAGTATAAATATGGTCGGCATAATTGTTCACTATCATGGATTCTGCCACAGAGCTCAGGACATCGATAAACTTCTCCGTTTGGTTATCGAACATATACACACGTCCGTCATAGACTTGACACCAGATATCTCCATATTTAGTCTCCGCTATCTGGCTGATTCGATTGGTATTTAGAATATAAGCATCTTTATAGGATGTTTTATAGTTTTTGAATGTATACCCGTCAAATTTGTTCAGACCGTTCCAGGTTCCGAACCATAAAAATCCTTTTTTATCTTGTATAATAGTCTGGACTATTCCTTGTGACATTCCATCATTAACGGAATAATGTTTGATTTGATAGGTAGGTTGGGCTACTAGTATGCAATAATTGAGAAGAGAAATAAGGAGGAACAATATGTGTTTCATAATATTGGTGTTTTTGTTCGAACAAAAATAAGCAAAAGGATGGAAAACAAGAACTCCGGGCGGTACATTGAACAGATAATACGAAAGTTTGCCTATTTTTTCCTCTTTCTAGGTATCCTTTCGGCTTACTTATGCTAAAAATCCTCTTTACATTCTGTTTTTAGAACATAAAGAGGATAGTTTATTGACGAGAGTCGCATGGGGTATGGTGAGATGAAATCATAATTGGGGAATAATTGCACAAGACTTTCACAAGTATCCTCCCGTCAATGCTTAAAATCACACAAAACTAACTAAATACTTTCTGCTTTCGCAATAAATATTAATTTATCTTATGCACTTTATGTTTTTTTTAATATATTGAAGATATTTTGGGGCATCTTTCTGTAACTCGCTGTTTTTTCTTATGTTTGCCACACAAATAACAAATGAATTAAATAGATATGTCTCATCAAATACAATATAATGATTTTCCGACCTTTCTGCGAAAGTATTTTCCTTACAAAGTGCAGAAAATATCATTAAATGCCGGCTTTACTTGTCCTAATCGGGATGGAACAAAAGGATGGGGAGGTTGCACTTATTGCAATAACCAGACTTTCAATCCGGACTACTGTCGGACGGAAAAGTCAGTCGCTACCCAACTGGAGGAAGGGAAGTGTTTCTTTGCCCATAAATATCCGGAAATGAAATACCTGGCATACTTCCAGGCATATACCAATACTTATGCGGAATTAGAGGGATTAAAGCGTAAATACGAGGAAGCATTGCAGGTGGATGGGGTAGTAGGACTGGTGATCGGTACACGTCCGGATTGTATGCCGGAAGACCTGCTCCGTTATTTGGAAGAACTCAATAAGCATACTTTTTTGATGGTGGAATATGGCATAGAGAGTGTGAGTGATGAGACTTTGCGGCGCATCAATCGCGGACATACTTATGCGGATACAGTAGAAGCGGTTCAGCGTACTGCTGCCTGTGGTATATTGACAGGCGGACACATCATTCTTGGTCTTCCTGGAGAAACACATGACACAATGGTGGCGCAGGCAGGAATGCTTTCCGAACTTCCTCTGTCTACTCTCAAAATTCATCAGTTACAGTTAATCCGTGGTACTCGTATGGCGCATGAATACGAAGAAAACCCGACAGGCTTTCATCTGTTTAGGGAAGTAGACGAATATATTGACCTGGTAATTGATTATGTAGAGCATCTTCATCCGGATCTGGTGCTGGAACGTTTTGTCTCGCAGTCTCCCAAGGAATTACTGATTGCTCCGGACTGGGGGCTGAAGAATTATGAATTTGTAACTCGTTTGCAAAAAAGAATGAAAGAAAGGGGAGCTTATCAAGGTAAGAAGTACAGGGATTCAGAAAAAAGAGTTATTTTTGCGGAAGATAACTTCACCACAGAGTAAATCTCTGTTTTTAAGGGAATCATAGCTGGTGAGCAGAAATTAATTAAAGTTGAAGAATGGAACAGAAAACAAGAATTAAAGGAAATGTCCACTATGTGGGAGTGAATGACCGTAATAAACACCGTTTTGAGGCGTTGTGGCCATTACCCTATGGAGTTTCGTATAACTCTTATTTGATTGATGATGAAATGGTGGCGTTGGTGGATACTGTGGATATTTGTTATTTTGAAGTCTATTTGCGTAAAATCAAGCAAGTAATCGGTGAACGCCCTATTAACTATTTGATTATAAATCATATGGAACCGGATCACTCGGGCTCCATCCGATTGATTAAACAGCACTATCCGGATATTATCATTGTTGGTAATAAGCAGACCTTTGGCATGATTGAAGGATTCTATGGTGTGACCGGCGAGCAGTATCTGGTGAAAGACGGAGATTTCCTTGCCTTAGGCAAGCATATGCTTCGTTTCTATATGACTCCAATGGTGCACTGGCCTGAGACAATGATGACATTCGATGAAACAGACGGAATCCTTTTCTCCGGTGATGGATTCGGATGTTTTGGTACAGTGGACGGCGGATTTCTGGATACCCGTATCAATGTAGATAAGTATTGGGGGGAAATGGTTCGTTACTACTCCAATATCGTAGGCAAGTACGGTAGTCCGGTACAGAAAGCATTGCAAAAGTTGGGAGGACTGCCTATTACTACCATTTGTTCTACGCATGGGCCGGTATGGACAGAAAATATAGCCAAGGTGATCGGAATTTACGACCGTTTGAGCCGCTACGATGCGGATGAGGGGGTGGTGATCGCCTATGGCAGCATGTATGGAAATACGGAGCAGATGGCGGAAGCTATTGCTGAAGAACTCTCCGCACAGGGAATCAAAAATATCGTTATGCACAATGTGAGTAAAAGTGATCCTTCTTATATCATTGCGGATATTTTCCGTTATAAGGGTTTGATTATCGGTTCTCCCACATATAGCAATCAGATTTTCCCGGAAGTGGAATCGTTGTTATCGAAGATTCTGGTTCGCGAACTTAAGGGACGTTATCTGGGCTACTTCGGTTCCTTCACATGGGCAGGAGCTGCTGTGAAGCGTATGGCTGAATTTGCGGAAAAGAGCAAGTTCGAACTGGTGGGCGATCCGGTAGAGATGAAGCAGGCGATGAAAGACATTACCTATACCCAGTGCGAGAATTTAGCGCATGCGATGGCGGACCGTTTGAAGAAAGACCGTTAAAACGATGAGTGAGATAATTATTAATTGACTAACCTATAAAACAATCGACTTATGAGACTTATTATTCAGCCGGACTATCAGTCCGTATCTCAGTGGGCTGCACATTATGTTGCTGCAAAAATAAAAGCTGCCAATCCAACCCCCGAAAAACCATTTGTATTGGGCTGCCCTACCGGATCTTCTCCTTTGGGTATGTATAAAGCTTTGATCGACCTTAATAAGAAAGGAATTGTTTCTTTCCAAAATGTAGTAACATTCAATATGGATGAATATGTTGGTTTGCCGAAGGAACATCCGGAAAGCTACTATTCTTTTATGTGGAATAACTTCTTTGGTCATATTGATATCAAACCGGAGAATACAAATATTCTGAATGGTAACGCTCCTGACTTGGATGCAGAGTGTGCACGTTATGAGGAAAAGATTAAGTCTTACGGTGGCATTGATCTTTTCATGGGTGGTATCGGTCCTGACGGACACATCGCTTTCAACGAACCGGGTTCCTCACTGACTTCCCGCACTCGTCAGAAAACATTGACGATGGATACTATCATTGCTAATTCCCGTTTCTTCGACAATGACATCAATAAGGTTCCAAAGACTTCTCTGACAGTTGGAGTCGGTACGGTACTTTCTGCAAAAGAAGTGATGATCATTGTAAACGGACATAACAAAGCCCGTGCTTTGTATCATGCAGTAGAAGGTGCTATCACACAGATGTGGACTATCAGTGCATTGCAGATGCATGAAAAAGGTATCATCGTTTGTGACGATGCTGCTACTGTAGAACTGAAAGTGGGTACTTACCGTTACTTCAAAGATATTGAGGCTACACACTTAGATCCCGAATCTTTGATCAAGTAAGAGGATTTTAGGCACGGATGACGCGGATTAACACGGTTTTAGATACTCAACTTAATCTCTAAAAACCGTGAAATCCGCGTCATCCGTGCCTAATTTATATGTTTTCTATATGTTAACTGTTCCCCGATGCTAGATTTCTTCCAGCCATCCTTTTCCTTGTCGGACGATTTCCGGCTCGTCTTCTGTACATTTGACTACTGTCGAGGGTTCTATCCCTCCGATTCCTCCGTCGATAACTAAATCCACCATATCTCCGAATTTCTCGTCTATGAGTTCAGGGTCAGTCATGTATTCCAGGTCTTCATTTTCGTCATACGGCAGCGTGGTCGTCATGATGGGGGCATCCAATAACCGGGCAATCTCACGGATGATGTTATTGTCCGGCATGCGGATACCTACCTCTTTCCGGTTGCGGAAGATTTTGGGCAACCGGTTGGTTCCGTTCAGGATAAAGGTGAACGGACCGGGGAGATTATGCTTCATGAGCTTGAACTCGTTGTTGCCTACTTTGGCGTATTCGCTGATACTGCTCAGGTCATAGCAGATGATGGACAGATTGTTTTTGCGCGGATCGATTTCCTTGATACGGCAAATACGTTCGATGGCACGCTCTTTCAATCCGTGACAGCCGATGGCGTACATCGTATCCGTAGGATAGATGATCAGTCCGCCATCGTTCAGGATGTCGGTTACCCGTTGCAGGTCTTGCGGGTTGTTGTTTTTATCATACAGCTTCAGAAGCATAATCTCTTCTCCTTTCTTTTATTTGATTTTCTTCAAGAGTTCCAGAGCTTTCTCAGCGGCCTTTTCTGTAACCTTCTGTTTGATAGAATCTTTGTTTGCAGTGGTTGCAGAGTCGAGTCCCAGCTTTTCTCCTAATTTACTGATTGCTTCGTTGGCTACGGCTTCCACAGCTTGGTTTGCCATACTCTTGGTGTCGACACTGACCTTAGGAGAAGTGAATGAACCACCGATCTTTAAGTCGAGGGTCATCATTTTAGATATATTGCCGGCAGAGGCAGGAAGTTTGATTTTACCCGTATAGTCGATAGTCTGGTCAAGTCCTGTGCTACCGGAGAGATTCAGATTGTAGTCGCCCATCTTGATATCGAACGGCTGGGTTTCCACTCGTCCGTCTTTGATGGTGAAGTCCAGCGTCATATCCTTCACTTTCATCTCTTTCAGACTCGGCTGCTTGATGGCATCGGCTATCTGGTCAATCGCTTTCACGCCGCTTAGGCTGAGGTCGCGGGTAGACAGGCTGCCGTCTCCTTGCATGGTATCCAGTACCGGACTCATTGTGGCATCCAGATCAGTCAGTACGTTGATACTTCCGGAGAAGTTTCCTTTCAGGCTTTCGAAGATAGGAGCCAGTTGTTGTACCATGTCCAGTTCTTTGTAAGCTTGTGAGAAACTGAGGTTGGTCAGTTTGAACCCGGCTTTCATTTCCGGCTTCTTGGCGTTGGCGGTAGAATAATAACCGTTCATCACCACATTGCCACCCATAGTGCTCATAGAAAGATTCTTCATGTCCACTTTTCCGTCTTTCACCACAAGTTTACCATTCATATTGTTGAATGTCATCTTGTCAAATAATACTTGCTTCAGGTTGGCATCCATCTGGAAATCGATGTTCTTAGGAACTTCAACGATACCGGTAACAGTAGTGGAGTCTGTAGTTGCAGCGTCGGCAGTTGCAGTACTGTCTGCAGAAGCCGTCATGAAATCATTCAGATTAAAATAATTGGAATGAATGTTCAGCGTTCCTTTCAGCGTAGTACCTTTCAGGACGTAGCCGATATAATTTTCGAAACGACTGTCGGCGGTAATGTCATTCTTGCCGATGTTGACGGTTGTTTCACTTAGCTGCAGATACTTCGGAGTGAAGGTAAAGAGCGATTTCTTGATATCCACATCCGGCATATCCTGCATTTTCAGTTTCATATTGGTCAGGCCGATCGTTCCGGATGCTTTCATATTGTCATATTGCTCTTTTTCTATATAAGAAAGGCGTCCGGCCATCTGCATATCGGCATTGATGGTACCATTCAGTTCCATATCCCCCAGTGGATATACTTGTTTGATCATTCCCAGATCGAGTACTCCCTTTGCTTCAGCCTTGAAGTCAGGATCGCTGACCGGGGTTTTCACATCTGCAATCAAACTGAACGGATTGCCTGCCAGACGGAAACTGAACGGATTGATCTTGATAGTGGTCAGATCGATGTTTCCACCCGGATTCTGAACATTGGCACTGACATTGATCTGGTCGACTCCTGCCGGTAATGCCGGATAACGGAACATGGCGTTCTTGACTTGCATATCGATGTTGAAGGCAGGAACGGTGTCACCTTGTAGCATACCCTTTGCCGATGCGGTAAGAGTGGCGGTTCCGTCAGTTTTCAGGCTGGAGAATTCGGTTGCGTAGATAGCAGGAATCAACGAAAGAATTTCTTTGAATCCTACGTCATTCGTGTTTAGTTTCAGATCCATGTCGATCGCAGGATCTTTCAGTTCTACCCAGCCGTCGATACCTGCCTGGATAGCGTTGAGGCGGATAACATTATCTTTCAAAGTATACTTGTTGTTGGCAAGATCGGCATCCACATCCATTTTGGCGGAGATATTGGCATTTGCGAGGAATGGAATTCCATTCATCTTATAAGTCAGTGATTTAGTTTCAGCCTCTAATTTCAGAGTCGTGCGGTTACTGCCTAAATCTCCGGCACAAAGCGCATTGAAATCACGGATGTCAGCATACATTTTTCCTTGTTGATCATCATAGATCAGATTCATGTTCTTGATAACGAAACGTTGCAGCTTAATTTTGAAAGGAGAAGCTTCTTCTTCCGTGGCAGGTGTTTCCTGTGTAGCTGCTGTATCGGGTTTCATGATATCCCAGTTGGCACGTCCGTCCGGCAGAACGATGGCATGCAGGCGGGTATCTTCTATGAATACTTTGGAAATGTCATAGCCGCTGTCTCCGAAAAGAGAGAACAGATTGATGGTGGCGGTTACTTCTCCGGCTTGTACAAGCGTGTCATTGGCGAATTCTCCTGCACCTTTCAGCCAAAAATCTTCGAGAGTGACAGAAGCCTGTGGGAAGTTACGGAACAGGCTAATGTTAAGTTTCTTAAAGTCAAATTGTGCATTAAGCATCTTATTGCCTTCCGTTTTTACAATACCTGCTATCTTTCCCTGGAAGGCGAAAGGAAGGAGGAGCATCAGAATGATAATTACTCCTACGATGATAGCTGCGATTTTCAAACCTTTTTTCATTTGCTTTTCTTTTAAGAGTTTGACGTACATACGAAGGCAAAGTTAATAAAAAGTTTTTGATGTAAAGTGATATTCAGCAACTTTCACAATCGGAAGGCTTCTGAAGCATTTTGAGTGGGGAAAGAACTGTATCTTTTCCGAAAGGGATGTTTGTACTTATTTATGACTTCTTCTTTCTGAGTTCTTCCGCTATTCTCCATTGTATGGCGGCTTCTACCTCTTTTCCGGTTTTCAGCAGGGCGTCACCAAAAAGTTCATGTGCGCCGGCATGTTCAGGTTTCAGGCTGGTTGCCTTGTCCAGATCGGCTATGGCTCCTTCGGTATTTTCCAGTTTTAGTCTGAGTTTGCCACGGTTGTATACCGCTTTAAAGTTTGCCGGGTGGAGGCTGACAGCCGTATTGAAACAGTTTTCCGCATCAAAATACTCCTTGCTGTTGAGCAGGGTGATTCCTTTTCGTATCCAGGCGTCTATATAGTTAGGATCGAGACTAAGCGCCTTATCGTAATTGGCTATGGCGGCACGGGCGTCGTGAGCTTGGGTGATACACTCATTTCCCATCAACAGGTATTCGTGTGCATATTGTCGCAGACGTTCCTGCTGTTCCCGCATTTGTTCTTTCAGTTTTTTGTTCTGTTCCTGCAAAGTATTGATAATACCAAGTTTCCGGCGGATTAAACGGCGGGGAACAGGTTTTTCTATATCATAACGGGAGTGGATGGCGCGGAAGAATTGTTCCAGGCACTCTTCCATATCCCCTTTATCGAATGCACGTGCGGCAGCAGCGTATTGAACATCCGCTTGCGCCTGTTTTAGTGCCTTGTCAATAGCTTGCCGGTCGTTGAACCGTCCGGCAAAGTTTACAATCTCCGGTCGTACAAAGATATCTGCCCGGTGGATAGGCTTTTTGAGCTGGATACCATCCAGTGAGGTACAGCGGCTGAGGGCTACATACGCCTGTCCGCCGGCAAACACCCCTCCTGTGAAGTCAATGACTACACGGCTGAAAGTCAGTCCCTGACTCTTGTGAACGGTAATGGCCCAAGCCAGCCGGATAGGGTATTGTGTGAAACTGCCTAGGACTTCTTCTTCAATCTCTTTCGTCTTTTCGTTGTAGCGATAGCGGATGTTACGCCATGATTCCCGTTTTACATCACATTCTTTGCCGTCATCGGTGATGACGTATATCGTTTCTTCTTCCTCGTCGATACCGGCGATCACTCCGATAGTGCCGTTTACCCATCGGCGGTCGAAATCATTCTTGATAAAGATGATTTGAGCACCCGTTTTTAAGACGAGTTCTTGTGAGGTTGGCAGACTGCTTTCAGGGAAATCTCCTTCAATGTTTCCCTCAAAAGTGATCGGATCACCCGCAAGTTCAGTCAGTTTCTTTTCATTGATCGAATCGACTGTATCCCTTCGGGTGGCAAGTGTGATGTACATATCGGCTTCCGATTCCTCTATATGACTTCCGTATCGGGTGTTCAGCAGCTGAAGATCAGCGGCTCCGGCAGTGTTGGTACGGATATGGTCGAGAACGCTGACAAAAACGGGGTCAGTCTGTCGGTACACTTTCTGAAGTTCGATGGATACCAGGTCGATCTGGCTGAATACTTTTGCAGAGAAGAAGTACGGAGTAGGGTAGGCACGGTTCAGAATCTCCCGCTCATCGTTTTTAACTACAGGTTCCAGCTGGAAAACATCACCTACCAATAATAACTGTTTTCCGCCGAAAGGTTCCCGTAAGTTATGAGAATATACGCGTAAAATACGGTCGATAGCATCAATGATGTCCGCCCGTACCATCGAGATTTCGTCTATGATGACCAGTTCTATTTGTTCCAACAGCTTCCGGTGCGGTTTGGTATACTTGAAGAACTCATGGATGCGTCCTCTCTGAAGACTTAAGTTCGGATCATCCGGCAGTAACGGATAGAAAGGGAGTTTAAAGAAACTGTGCATTGTACTCCCTCCGGCATTGATGGCGGCAATACCGGTAGGTGCGAGTACAACATGTTTCTTTCTGGTATGTTCGCAGACGTAACGTAGGAATGTAGATTTACCTGTACCCGCTTTTCCGGTCAGGAAAACCGACTGGCGGGTATATTGGATAAGGTTCAGGGCGTCCTGAAAAGCTGCGTTATTAATGTCTACGCTCATAAAACTTGTGACGGATAGGCAGAGATACCGACCGGATAAATAAAATTAGATAATACCGAAATGTTTCATAGCCTTACTGATGCCGTCCTCATCAATGGGGACTGTCACATAATCAGCTGCGGCTTTTACATCCTCTTTGGCCTGTCCCATGGCAACCCCGATAGCTGCATGACGAAGCATGCTGATATCATTTCCTCCGTCGCCGAATGACATCGTTTCTTCCAGCCTGATACCGAAATACCGGATTATTTCGTCAATGCCTTTCTGTTTGGTGTCGCCTTTGGCTGTGACATCCGCGAAGGCCGGATACCAGCGTCCTATTTCACACGTCGGTATAGAGGGAAGCACCTCTTTTTCTTCTTCTTCCGTGATGAAAGGAGTCATCTGGATTACTTCTTTATTGCTTGCTTCTTCAAACGAAACCGTTGGGATGACATTGACATGCAGGAAGTCATAAAAAATCTTCTTCACCATCTCATTCGGCTGACAAACAGAGATGTTGTGTTCCTCCACGAAGATGCAGGGTACTCCTTTCTTTTCGCAGAAAGCAGCCATTGCCTTTACTTCTTCCTGCGGAATGGCACTTTTGTAAATCACCTCTTCTCCGACAAAGCAATAGGCCCCGTTCATGGTTATATATCCATCGATAAGGTTCCGGTCCTGCAATTCGGAAAGATTGTTGATAATCGCTTTCGGACGTCCGGTAGCGATAAATATTTTAAGCCCTTTTGCGTGGGCGGCTTCCAATGCCTCAATAGTAGAAGACGGGATACGATGTGTTTCGAAACTAACCAGCGTTCCGTCTATATCAAAAAATAAAGCTTTCGTCATAGATTCCTTTTTGAATTGAGTACAAATGTACTATTTTTGTAGGAGTAAAACGAATATATACTTGAATATTATGATAAAACACATGTTGGTTTCCCTCTTGCTGTTGCAGCTATGTATCTCTTCTTATGCCCAGATAGAAAGGACACGTGAGTTTGTGAACTTCGATAAGGGAGGAGCATTTGTCCACTGTTTTTTTCAGGACGAGAAAGGCGTTATATGGATGGGGACTTCCAACGGATTGAGTATGTTTGATGGTCAGAAAGTATGCAGACACAAGGTGCTGGATGGCAGTGACGTTTTAAAAGGAACTTTCATTTATTGTACGCTGAAACAAGATGATGTCCATTTTTATTTGGGAACAGAAAAAGGACTTTATTTGCTGGATCTGAAGTCAGATACGTGTCAGTTGCTTTCTTCTCCCACTATGTCCATAAGAGCCATTGAGCAGATGAATGACTCGGTCATTCTGTTAGGCACATTGAACGGTCTCATTAAATATGATACCGGGCGGAATACGTTTCAGCCCGTCGATAAAATACCTCAATTGCCTACTAATCCGATTGTCAGGCTGGACAAAAGTCGCTTCCTTATTGCCAACTATCAAGGGCTGTACCTTTATGATGAATCCGCAGATACTTATGAATATTTGTCTGTGCCTTCCGAAGAATCTTCTTTAATACTTTCATTAGAAGTCGATTCCGCTAACCGGTGGGTATGGATAGGCAGGGAGAACGGACTGTGGAAATATGATATTTCGTCGGGGAAGTTTACCCGCATCACACCGTTCCCCCATACTCCTGTTAAGAATATGCACATCAGTGCTGATGGCTTGTTGTGGCTGGGTACGGACAATGGATTGTATATCTATGATGAAAGTTTGAATCGTTATGAGCATGCGGTTCATAGTTCTCAGAATACGAAATCACTGGTAAACAATATAATATGGCATATTTTTGAGGACAGGGATGGGAATATATGGCTGGGTACAGGATCGGGCATTTCTCTGTATTACAATTCGCATATGGTGGAATAAACAGATTTGACTATGCGACGGAAACCTTTGAGAATTATCAGATAGCAGATTCTACACATACCCGGAATGCAAACTGGACTTACTATATCAATGGCGATAATCATAGTAATTTATATCTGGTAGCTTATTGCGGAGGAGTTTTCGTAGTCAATAAAGAGAAACTGCTTTCCCAAAAAGGAAAACTGTATGTGGCAGATGAGAATTATTATCATCACTCGGGAGAGAATAGCCTGCATAATGCCGAATGCCTGTTGGCCTACAATGGCAAGAAAGGGATGGAGATGGCTCTGCAGTATTCTCCCGATGTGATCATTGCGGACATTATGATGCCTGTAATGAACGGGGTAGAGATGGTAAAGCAACTGAAGGCGAACCTGACGACATCTACTATCCCTGTAATCATGCTGACGGCAAAAGATGACAAGAAGACCGAATATAATCTGTTGTCACTGGGAATCGAGGCATTTATCTCCAAGCCTTTTGATATCAAAGAGCTGGTAGCGCATATCGATAGGATTCTCCGTAATAAGTACCGGTTAGTGCGTAAACTGAAAGAGGAAGGCATTTCTTTGGAAACAGATACGGTAATCACAGAATCTCCGGATGAGAAGTTCCTGACTTACATAACGGAGGTCATTGAGCAAAATCTTTCAAACTCCGATTTGAATGTAACCAGACTGTCAGAACTGTCAGGTTATCATTCAAAACAGATTTATCGCCGTGTCAAACAACTGACCGGCTATACCACAGTTGAATATATAAAAGGTATACGGATGAAAAAGGCTGCGATGCTTCTTGCCAAGAAACAGTTTATGATTTCGGAAGTCATGTATATGGTCGGTTTTTCCGACTCTTCTTATTTCTCCAAATGCTTTGTGGAGAAATACGGAAAAACTCCCAGACAATACATGGAAAATATGTAAGGATGGGCTTTTGTCTGAAAAGTACCCTTGGCTGTCCATTTCCTTTTGTCTTTTTTCATTTTGTTTTGCTATCCGTTCATTTTCTCCTCTTCGGGGGAGTTATTTAGGCATACCTTTGTGATGTAACTAAAAATGACGTATTATGAATTTTCGATTATCCCGATTGCTACTGCTTTGCATAAGCTTGTTAATGAGTACGTATGTATGGTCGCAAAAAGACTATACAGTTGTTTTGCCAAAGGAATCTCCACTGATAGAAGGACATTTGAAACAGGGGACTCACCTTTCTCCTTCCGGTCATTCCTTCTCTTTGAACAACCTGTATTATCTGAAAGACGGGCAACCCTGGTATCCTGTAATGGGTGAGATTCATTACGGTCGTGTTCCCCGTGCCGACTGGGAAGAATCCATCCTGAAAATGAAAGCATCCGGGGTAACTGTCATAGCGACTTACGTCTTCTGGAACTATCATGAAGAAAAGGAGAATACGTATATTTGGGAAGGTAATAAGGATTTGCGTCATTTTCTGGAACTATGTCATCAGCATGGCATGTATGTGTGGCTGCGAATCGGACCGTGGTGTCATGGTGAGGTTCGTTACGGTGGTTTTCCCGATTGGCTGATGGGCATTGAGGGAGGAGTGCGTAAAGATAATCCGGTTTATCTGAAACATGTGGAGCGGTTTTTCAATGAAATAGGCAAACAGGCGGAAGGAATGTACTTTAAGAATGAAGGTCCCGTCATCGGCTTGCAGATCGAGAACGAATATCGTTTTGATAGCAGAACGCGGTTAAATCATATGCTGAACCTGAAGCGGATAGCCATACAATCCGGCATGGATGTTCCTTATTATACAGCTACCGGCTGGCCTAAGTCGGATTTGAAGCAGACCGAGCTGATTCCTGTCTGGGGAGGATATCCCGAAGCTCCCTGGAGTTCAAAAGTCACCGAACTGGCTTTGTCACGAAATTACTTGTTCAGTTCCTGGGCTAGTGATCCTGCTGTGGGCGCCGATTTGCTGGGCGAGCAGGAAAATACGACGTCCAAAGGACTTCAATATCCTTATAGCACAGCCGAGATGGGAGGAGGAAATCAGATCACTTACCATCGCTGTCCTGTGATCGCTGCCAAAGATGTGGTAGCCCAGAGTTATGTCAAAGTAGGTTCGGGAGCTAATATGATGGGATATTATATGTATCATGGCGGCTCCAATCCCATAGGCAAATACAGCACGCTGCAAGAATCGAAAGCAACCAAATACCCCAACGACTATCCGATTATCAATTACGATTTTAATGCACCGATAGGAGAGTGGGGGCAATTGAATGAATCATATTACGATCTGAAAACTCTGCATGCCTTCCTGAATGATTTCGGACCGCACCTGGCAACTACAGTGACTACTTTCCCCGACAAACGTCCGTTGAAACCGGGTGACAATGAAACGTTGAGAATGAGCGTGCGCAGTCATGGAAATAGCGGTTATGTTTTTATCAATAACTATCAGCGTTTGCTGGAAATGAAGGATTTAAGTGATATTCGTATCCGTATTCAGCAGCAAGGCGGTACAGAATTGCTTTTCCCGCCACTGAACATCGCATCCGGCGAGCAACTGATTATGCCTTTCAATATAGACATTAACGGGCATTTACTGCATTATGCAACGGTTCAGCCACTCTATATTCTGAAAAACAAGGTGCCGACTTACGTGTTTCTTTCTCATCCGGCCACTGCTTCAGAGCTGGTTTTCTCTGCCGGTCAGTTGAAGAAAGTGATGATGGATGGTCGTCCGGTAAAGAATACAGGCGATAAATACCTCTTGAAGTGCGGACAGGAAAAAGAACATCTGATCGTGTTGTCGGCAGTGAATGGCAGGCAGACTAAAATTCTGCTGCTGACTCAGGAGCAAGCCCGTAGGAGCTGGAAGATACAGAAAGGGAATGAAGATCTCTTATGTATCACTTCTTCGCAGGTCATTCCTTCTTCGGAAGAAATAACCGTTCGCAATGTCGACAGGAATCAATTTGAAATGCAGATATATCCGGCGGACAGCCGCTGGAAAGTCCGGGAGGGAATCAGTGTGAAGAAACGTAAGCAGGGAGAATTTCAAGTCATTCGTTTTGAAGTTCCGGCAGTTCCCTTACAGGTCTCTTGCCGGAAAGAGCAGAACCCGGACTCTTATGTTCCGCAGCAACCGGTTTATCCTGAAGACAACAGATTGAAAGAAACTCCTGAGTCTTGTCCGGGACCTCAGTATTTTGTGAATTTCAAGCCTGTCCCCTCATCATTGTATTATGCGGTTAGTGTTCCTCAGTTGCCTGTTTCCGTGAAAAATGCCTATTTGATGATAGACTATACGGGAGATACCGGAGCTCTGTATAATAAAGGTGCATTGATAGCCGATGATTACTATTGGGGAGGTCCTATGATGTTTGACACCGGCAGAATGAAGCGGCAGGGCAGTCAGGAATATTTATTGCAGATAATTCCCTTTGCACCGGAAGTGAATATTTATCTGGACCCATCTGTCAGAAAGAAGTTAGAGTTATCTTCGCAAGGCGTCCGGTCGATACGCATAGCTCCGGTATATGATGTGAAATTTGACAGACCGGCAGGATAGAAAACGTCTGTTACAGAGTTTTAAGATACAAACTCAGAGTTTTTGTGTACTTTTGCTTCAAGATTCATAAAAACTTATGCAGTATGAACTATAATTTTGATGAAATAATAGACCGTAACGGTACGGATTCCGTAAAATGGGATGCCGTACAAGGACGTTGGGGACGTAATGATTTGATTCCGATGTGGGTGGCCGATATGGATTTTCGTACGGCTCCTTTTGTTATCGAGGCTTTAAAGAAACGTCTTGATCATGAAGTGTTGGGGTATACCTTTGCTTGCAAAGAGTGGGCGGAATCCATTGTCAACTGGCTGAAAGAACGGCATGGCTGGGAGATTCGTGAAGAAATGCTGACGTTTACTCCCGGTATTGTCCGTGGACTGGCTTTTGCTATCCATTGCTTCACGGAGAAAGGAGATAAAGTGATGGTGCTGCCTCCTGTGTACCATCCTTTCTTCCTAGTGACGCAGAAGAATGAACGTGAAGTGGTATTCAGTCCGCTGGTGCTGAAAGAGGGACAATATCATATTGATTTTGACCGTTTCCGTAAAGATGTACAAGGATGTAAACTGCTTATTCTAAGCAATCCCCATAATCCGGGCGGACGGGTATGGACGAAAGAGGAATTGTCACAGATTGCTGATATCTGCTACGAAAGCGGTACCTTGGTGATTTCTGACGAGATTCATGCCGACCTGACTTTACCTCCTTACAAGCATCCTGCCTTTGCCTTGATTTCGGAGAAAGCGCGAATGAATTCACTTGTATTTATGTCTCCGAGCAAGGCATTCAATATGCCCGGACTGGCAAGCTCTTATACAATCATCGAGAATGACGAGCTTCGTCACCGGTTTCAGGTATATATGGAAGCTGGCGAGTTTAGCGAAGGACACTTGTTTGCTTATCTCAGTGTAGCGGCGGCGTACAGTCATGGTACTGAATGGCTGGATCAGGTCATAGCTTATATAAAAGCAAATATTGACTTTACCGAAAATTATCTGAAGGAACATATTCCTGCCATCAGAATGATCCGTCCGCAAGCATCTTACCTTATCTTTTTGGATTGCCGCGAACTGGGATTGAATCAGAAAGAACTGAACAACCTGTTTGTGGAAGATGCTCATTTAGCTTTGAATGAAGGAACGACTTTCGGCAAAGAGGGTGAAGGATTTATGCGGTTGAATATCGCTTGTCCACGTGCTACGCTGGAGAAAGCTTTGAAGCAACTGGAGCAGGCGGTCAACAATAGATAGCAGTATTGCTGAATGTCTCGCATAAACCTAATTATAATTATTATGTAGTAGAAACATGGTGTTTCTGCTGCATAATCTTTATTTTAGCAAATATAGACTTCGATTCCTGACAAATACCTCACAAAAATATGCAGACACTCCACTGCCTGACTACGGAGAAGGGCGATAATGTATTTGATAACCATTTTAACTTATAACGATTATGCGGATATTTTTCCTGATATTTATACTTGCCTATGTAGGAGGCAATGTCTCATATTTATCCGTGCTTTACAGATGCTCTCCGGTTTCTCACTGGGGATGAAGGTGCTGCTGTCTGTCATCTACTGGATGGTAGCGTTCTCGCTGGTAATCGCTATGCTGACCCGTCACATTGATATGCCTGTTCTATTGTCGAAATCCATGTTTCACATCGGTTCGGCATGGCTGGTATTTACCTTGTATATGATTTTTGCTTTATTGATAGCCGATGTGACGAAGTTGTTTGTACCATCGCTGAATCACGGTTTCTATTATGCGTTGGGAGTTACTTGCTGTCTGCTTATCCAGCGGATTATCTTTGTGAGGACCTCCTTTCAGAATAGGGACGAATAGCGATATGGCAGTATTCCAACTAAATCAGATGGCAAAATAGTACTCACCAAAGTTTCAATATCGGAAAATATAACTATATTTGTGGCGTATCTCTGCAAAGGAGCTACGCTTTTTTATTTTGGGGATAGCGTATTTATTATCTGTTTCGCAAATCTGGTAAATTTGAAGCTCGCAGATAATAAGTAACCATTCTCCACGTCTCTGTTGTATATATATATGTTATATGCCTCATGGGTGTGGAGCTATTGCTTATTATTCGAGTACGGCCCTACCAGAGCCAGCGAGGGGTAATGTGGTAATAGTTTCCACGCTTTTCTTTTGAAAGCGTGCGGAAATACACACAAATAAAAAAACAAATAATTATGGATGACCCTACTTGTTCCGGTACCTGCTTGATGAAGACTGATTTGCAGAACACCACCGATAAACTTGCCTTTCTTAAAGACAACTGGCCCAGCTTTGGACAAATTGAAAGTATTGATGAGTCGTCAAAACAGGATCTTAATTGCACACTTTGTTTCCTTAATGTCCTTATTGATGAGTTTGTAGATGATGCATCACCCTGCTCGGATCGTGTTATGGCCCGTTTGGTATTGACACGGGAATATGTTCAGAATGCTATAGAAATCATAAAATTGAAAGAATTACAAACAGAACAAACGAAGTCGAATGAAGAGGAAATCGGTTGAACTTAACTCTGTTTCAACTAATTTATCTCTCCCAATAGATTTAATATGAGTTTTGCTCCCATGCTCTCACTATTCGTCTGTATCCTCCTGTTCATCGGTATTACAGTGATGAGAGCGAATGTGGTAGCAGAGTGAGAGCAAGCTGTTGCTCTCACTGTTCAGATCGCAGGTTCTTAGCGGTTATTCATTCGATATAGTTCAAATACCGGTTTCATGCGGTGAAACAACAGTTTCTTACCGTTTGAAACTTCAGTTCCACATGGCTTGAAACTTTAGTTTCCCCGCTTGAAACAACAGTTTCTTCTGCTTGAAACTCTTGGTTTCATTACTTGAAACTTTTAGTTTCCCTATATGAAACTACTTCGATTGACTCCCCTGGTGTAAAGGGCTCTGCGAAACCTGGATGATACAAAGTGAGGGCAACAGTTATCTCTCACTCTGCTACCACATTCGCTCTCATCACTGTAACGCCGATGAACAGGAGGATACAGACGGATAGTGAGAGCATGGGAGCAAAAGTCGTGCATAATTACTGTTGAGAGCAAAAAAATCCCCTCCTTTTTGAAAAGAGGGGAATCAAGGTATATTGCCTTATCTTGAACTGAGAGTAGATTTAGATAATAACTTCAGTGTGTCTAAAAAGATAAATAATCTACCGGAATCAGCCGGACTTCACTATTTAGTCCCGAAGGCATGGGAGCCCAATGACCGTAGTTAGCCGGACGATAGTTCAGATCGACGATATTGATCTCCTTGAATTTGCGCCACTGCACTCCCTGCCTGTCCAGTTCGGCTATTCGGTTGGCAGGAAGGTTGGTGACTTCTATCTCGATGTGGTTTTTTCCTGATTTCAGCAGATGGCCTACCCTTAGCTGATAAGGTACTGCCCATGCGCAGCCTGCTTCCTGTCCGTTGATCCGGACACGGGCACTTTCGCGGACATCTCCTAAGTCGAGCACCCAGTCGTCAGCTTGCAAGGCAGGCAATTCGATGTCCAATGAATAAACACCGGTTCCCATATTGGTTTTGGCTGCCGGATGGTCAATGGCCGTCCACGAACAAGGGCGGTCGATGTTGAATGTACCTTTTATTTCCGGCTGGCTTTCGGCAAAATGCAGTTTCCAGCCATGATTCAGGCTGAGGCTGAACGGTTGTTCCTGAATGTATTTCCATGATTTGGCGCCTGTCAACGGCTGTTGATAAGTCTGCAAAATCACCGATTCACCGGATTTCAACTGGAGGTAGACTTGTGTCTGATCTCCAGTCTGGCGTATACGTGCTTCTCCGCATTCGCCTGTCATGGGATTGAAGAGGGCGGCGGCTTCGGCTTTTGTTCCCAGTGTCACCCAATCATCCACTCCTTTATCTTGGAGGGAAGAGATGAAATAATGGTGGCCGTTATCGTTCACCCTTCGGATAGCTTGCAGTCCGAACCTGGTTTTCATTTCTTCCTGCGGAATATTGCAACTCGCCAAAGTGCGTGCATAGTCCGTTCCTGTAATGATCTTGCCTTTTCCCACCGGGGTGACCGTTGTTTCGGAGAATGATACGGAAGGCAGCTTTTGCAGCGTTTGTTGATAAGTCTTGCGCTTCTGTTCCAGCTGACCGTATCCCGGCACGTCTGTCGGGTAGTTTTCGAGGAATACGATGGTAGCTCCTTGTTGCGCCAGTTTCAGCAGATGAGCCAGAACGTCATTCGGCATTAAGTGGGCGGCGGGCACAACCAGTGCTTTGTAGCCGGTTCCGCCGGAAGTGACTAACTGGCCGTCTTTGAAACGGGTGCTGCGGATGAAGTTGTCAGAGATATAATCTCCGTCATATCCGCTGTTGTTGATGCGGTGGATGGCATTTATAAATTTGGGGGCGAGTTTGTCCATGTGATGAATGCTGAATAGCAGCAAACGTCCCGGCTGCTCCTCCCACATATCATAGACGGGCAGATAGATAAGGAAGTCATTATCCGGTTTACCCATTTGCAGGAAACTCTGGCAACGGGTGATATAATCGAAGAAAGAAGGAGCGTCGTGCCAGATACTGTTGGTCGGGCTCATATTGATAGAGGCGTAAAACAGCCATCCCGGCCATTCGGCTTCTTGGGGCGAATAGGGAGTTCCGTGAAAGAACATATGATTGATGCCGGAAACAAACATCAGGTCCATATCCGGTTTGCATTGCGACAAGGAAGTGCGGAAATGCTCCGTCAGCCATGTAAATGTCTCGGTAGAAGTATAGGGCTTTCCAGCAATATGGGCAGCAGAAGAGGCATATTTCAACATCGACAAGTCCGAATCATTCTTCTTGGTCAGTGAATCCCGGCGTAATCCTTTGATATGGAATTGAGACAGACCGAATCCTTCACATTCGGGAATGTCTACGGCTGCGTAAACATCAATCAGGTTGGCAGGCGATCCGTGTGCCTGATTGCGGGTGATGCTTCCGTTCTTGTGTGCCCAGTCCGTCCATTGACGGGTAAAGTTTTCCAGCAGTAAATCGGAAATCGTTTCCCGGTAATCGGATATGATGCGGCGGCTGACTTCCGGACGGCTTTCGTCCAGGAACTCCGGAAAGTGTTCTTCCAGCTTATATCCTCTCCTGCGGGCGAACTGATCCAGAAAATCTTCTGTCCAGTCTGCCTGATATACCTCGTAGGAGTCGTTGAAGAATGTATGCGGATAACTCGTCTTGCTGCTTTTGAAAGCGCGGTCGAACCGGGAAAGATAGCTTTTGACCGCACTTTTGGAAAGATGGTTCATCACGTATCCTTCTCCTCCGGGAGCGGCACGTTTAACCTTCTGCCGTGTCTTGCCGTTATAAAGGGCTATCACTTTCCATTTTCCGGCGGGAGCTTTCCATTCCAGTTTGTCTTTCCTGACATGGGAAGTCAGATTGATGCACCGCCCGTTTCCGTCATAGGCCATCACGCGGCTCAATACCGAATAAGGTTGCTGTTTCTTGTCAGCTACATTGATGTCCTGTACGATTTCCTGGCCTCCCTCTATCTCATACGTCTGGAAGATAGCTTTGCTGGCTGCCTCTTCGATGCTGACTTCCGGTCCTCCGAAGGGCCATCCTGTTCCGGTATTCATGTCGATCTCGATGCCGGTGCGCTTTCCTTCCGCTTGTGTATGTTTGAGCACTTCCATCCATCGGGGAGAAAGAAACTGAATATCGTTGGCGTCATTGCCCTGCACTCCATAAATGGGAGTGATTTCTACGGCGCCCATGCCGGCACGGGCGTATTCTTCGAGATTGTAAGTCAGGTTCTTCTCGTCGACAGCGCTTCCCAGCCACCACCATCTGGTGCCGGGGCGGGCTTCTGCCGGAGCATCCGGCCACTGTTGTGCTTGTACACTTCCGCCTGCTGCGAGCATGCAGAGGAATATCAGTTGTTTTTTATTCATTATTCTGTGGGTGTATGATAGTATTCAATGTTTTCTACGTCGTCAGTCACGAAGAGCGGACGTCCGTCCGGCTGTTCAAAGTGGAAGCGGATGCCGTCGAAAGTTATGTTCTTTGCGTGGCGGATATAAAATCCTTTGGCGGGAATCGTGCCGAACATCCAGGGTTCGGGATATACTTTCTCCTGTTCGGGCGGAACACGTTTGCCGTCTTCCGCGCTATATCCACCTTTATAATATAGATGAATGTTGCGGAAAGTCACGTCCTCGATATAGGTTCCGGGCACGCCGCTGATGATAGAAGCATAACGGCTGTCGGCATTCCATACGTTGATGTCGCTGATAAGAATGCGTTTCATGCTTCCTGCGGGAGTACCTTCGGGGCTACGCATTCGCGCGCCAAGCCGGAGGAAGACAGGAGCGTTCACGATATTCCTCATGGTAATATTGCTGATAACGATGTCTTCCAGATGACCGCCGTCCACGCTTTCGAGTGCCAGTCCCCGGCAATGTTCGAATATACAGTTGGTGATGGCGATGTTGCGGAATCCTCCGCTGCTTTCCGTTCCGAGCTTGATACGTCCGGTGCGGTATCCGTGGTCGGGTGCCTGTGGTTCGTCGAGTTGCCAGCTTCCGTCCAGTACACTTCCTTTGTCGAATCCGCTGACGTAGCAATCGCTGATCGTTACGTTTTCCGTATCTTTGAAACGTCCTAATGCATAAGAGGCTTTCAGAACAATGGCATCATCCCACGGAGAATTGACCGTGCATTGGCTGATGCGTACGTTGCGGCAGCAGTCGATATCGAATCCATCGCGGTTGGTATCTACTTTCAGGTTCAGCAGGGTGAGATGTTCCACACCGGTGGCTAGCAGGGCGAAGTGTCCGCAATGGAGCATGGAGAAATCTTTCAGCGTGACATTCCGGCAGTCTTTGAGGCTGATAGCTTTGTTGCCTACTCCCGGCAGACGGCTTTCTTCACGGGTCAGTCCCTTGCCATAGATCAGTCCCGGACCGCTGATGGTGATATTTTCCAGACCGATTCCCCAGATGAGCGAGTTCTTCCAGTGACTGTGTCCGAAGTCCTGATATTTATTATGCTCGTTGGGCTCTGCCAGGTCATATCCTTCCTCCTTGCCCGGGAAAGCGGCGATGATGCGTGCGCCCTGTTCCAGATAGAGATGGATGTTGCTTTTCAGCCGGATGGAATAACAGGCATATTCTCCGGCAGGAAGATATATGGTGCCTCCGCCGTCTTGTGCCGCGGCTTCGATGGCACGGTTGATGGCGGGAGAGTCAATAGTCTTTCCGTCCGCTTTTGCTCCGAAGTCTCTGACGTTGTAGGTTGCTGCCTGCAAATACAGGCAACTGGCCAGCAGAGTGAGTAATAGATATATTCTTTTCTTATTTGGTTTTGAGTTCATTCTTTATTTTATTAAAAAGCTCCGGCAACATGAAATAATTATAATCCGCTTGGGCGTTTTGCTCGTAGAAACAGAAATAAAGCTTCCCGTTTGCTGTGAGCGGACAGCGACCTGCAAGAACAGGGCGGTCTGTTCGTTTTCCCGATTCGTAGAGCTGCAAAGGGGTCTTGTCCTGATGACCGTTGCTTAGACGGATGTCGTCAGTGGGAGTGACGGCCTGCAAGGTACGGAGTTTTATACTTTCACCGTAGTAGCAGGTGAAGGCTTGTCCTTCTACACTGAATACATTGATATCCATGTCCGGACGGCAGTCTCCGAAACTCCAGAATAAGGTGTCGGCCTGCTGTAAGGAAGCGACTGTTACTTCGAGGATAAAGCCACGGGTATCCGGCAAGGCTTTCCACAGGAAAGTGATTCCTTTTACTTTTTCCTGAGGAGCCAGCCAATGACTGTCGGCTCCTTTCGAAATTCCCAGACGGAAGGTTCCGGCGGGAGGAGTCAATGGCTGCGCTTGTACGCTAATGAGGCAGATTGCCAGCAGTACGGCGGTCAGTAGTTGTTTTAACATAGTCGAAGTGGATATTACTTTGTTCGTTTTCCTTTAATTCGATGGCATCCCTGTCTTTGACGTCCAATGTGATTCCCGATAAATTAAAGTTTCTCGTATAGCAGATTTTTCCCGGTTTATTGGTCTGCGCTTCGATGCCGTAAAGATAGAAGTTTTCCAGACGTAACGTATCATTCCAGCCGGAAGCAGAGATAAATTCATCTACATTTTCCGCTTTTACCTGCGACAGATATACATTGCGGAAACGCGGATATCCTTTTTCGGGCGGTTCTACCGGAGTCAGCATCACTTTCCAGTGCTCCGGAATTTCTTTGCCTTCATATTCTTTAGGCAAGGTGCTGTAGCTATAACTCGGATTCCAGTTTAAGTCTGCCGCCAATACCTGACTGATATTTTCCGCGCTGACGCGGGTCATGTAGATATTTTCTATGGTTCCTCCACGGTTCATGGCACTTTTTAACCGCAGTACGGTCGATGTGCCGACCGCTTTGAGGTCATAGCCCAATATATTGCGGATGCTGCCCGAAGTTTCGCTGCCGCAGGTGATAAGTCCTGCTCCTTTGCGGGCGGTACAGTTACGCACTACCACATTCTCAGTCGGACGGTTCACGCGCAGTCCGTCTGCGTCCCTTCCCGATTTGATACAGATATTGTCGTCGTTGCAGTCCACGTCACAGTTTTCGATCAGAATGTTGCAGGAGGAGTCGATGTCGATGCCGTCCGTGCTCGGGCCGTGACCGCCGATGTTATTGTTGATCGTCAATCCGTCTATGGTGCAATAGTCGGAATAAAGAATCTGACATCCCCAGAACCCTGTACGCATCAGAGTGAAACCGCTTAGTGTGATGTCCGAACTGCGTTCGACGAGGATGCCCCGTACCCGTTTGCAGTCATAGTCCACAATCCAGCGGAGCCCTTTGGCCACATATTCTTTCCTCATTTCCCAGTATTTGTCCCAGAAAACCTTTCCCCGGCAGTCCAGGGTACCTTCTCCGCTGACGGCAGCGTTTTTCTCGTCAACAATGTTGATTACTGCTGCCGGCCATGTCATCTCTATTCCTGCTATGCGCGAACGGAATTCGGGATAATGGTGGATGTCGGGACTGGCAAGCAGAGTCACCCCTTTGCCGATTTGCAAGTTGACACCGCTTTTCACAAACAAGGCGCCTGTCTGGTAATACCCCGGTTGCAGGATTACAGTTCCTCCGCCGGAGACAGCGCAACTGTCGATTGCCTTCTGAATGGCTTCCGTGCTGAGTACAGTGCTGTCTGCTACTGCGCCAAAAGAATTGGCGGATATAATCATCTTGTCTCCGGGAAGTTGGCGACTGCCTACGCTGTCTGCCCACGACAAGTCCGGTTGCTGAGGTACCTGTCCCCATTCGAAGCTGTTTCCGGCTTGTTTTGCCGGGGTGCACGCTACCATAAACGAGCCTGCCAGCAGTAGGGGAAGGATGTTTTTGATTCTCATATAGTTCTTTAATATAGGATTCTTTTAATTGCCGTCCGGTTTCTCTATTTCCGTGAAAGGTGATTCATTCCAGCGGAACGCATTCACGTCGTCCGGATGTGCAGGATCATATGCCGGGTCTATTTTGAGATGCTTCGCCAGTTCGGGTACGGCTTTCTTCATTCCTTCGATGACGCATTTGGCTATCTGATAAGCACCGTAAGGATTGAAATGCGTATTGTCGGCGATATCCTTGGTCTGCCCCGGATAAGTGCCTGCCGGATAGTGGACGAAAGCACGTTTGGAAGTGTCCGGTCCCAGTGCTTCATACAGAGTGCGCGTCATTTCATTGAGATCGATCAATGGAACATTTTCTTTGGCTGCCAGCCAGCGTATGGCTTCCGGATAATCTTCATGAGTATCGCGGATGTGCCCGTTCGTATCGAAACTGCGGCGCTGGGTAGGAGTGACGAGTACAGGATGCGCTCCGCGGGCACGTGCCTCATCGATAAATGTTTTCAGGCTGGTCATGAAGGAGTAGTAAGCTCCTTTGCCCGGTCCTTTCTGCTTCTGGTCGTTGTGGCCGAACTCCATAAAAAGATAATCTCCCTTTTTGATCTGGCTTAACGCTTTTGCCAGCCGTTTGGCTCCGATAAAGGTATTCGCCGATTCGCCGGATTCGGCATAATTGGCTATGCAGACGTCGGTGCCGAAGAAGTGAGGAATCATTTGTCCCCAGCTTGCCCACGGTTCGTTGTCCTGATCGACCACCGTACTGTTGCCGCATAGGAATACGGTAATCACAGACGGGTCGGCAGGTTCAATGCTGATGCTTTGGCATACGGGAGCGTCACCGTTGAACTCCAGTGTCAGCTTGTCATCCCAGTTCAGTTTGGTCTTTTCACGCGGCTTGATGTGTACCGATTCTTTGTCGGAAATGCGTGGATTCCGCTTGTTGATGACAAATGTTTCGTCTACAAACTGACCTTTCCGGGTGGGTAGATTCTCGACAAATAAACGTCGTGATTCACCTCGTACAGTGGTTACGCCTGCCTGCTTCTTGCTTCCGAGACGTACGGTTACTTTGTAGTTGCCGTCCGGCACACGGACCGAGAAGAAGAAAGGAGCTTTGCTTCCTTTTTCGGGCGTAGCTGCGAGGTCATATCCATATCCTGTTTCCTCGCTGTAGCGGGGAGCGTCTGCCAGTTGAAATGTCCGGGCTTGTTCCTGAGCACCGATAGACGTTGCCATCAGGAGCAGAAGCCCTGCGAAGATTGTTTTCATATCAGTAATCAATAAGTTTAATTAATATTCGGTTTTAGTTCGTCGGGCGAATCTTTGGTGTAAGATTTCACGTCTCCTGCTACTTTGGTGAATAGTTCCTGAATCAGTTCCGGAGCAATGTTCGCTGTCGGGCGGAAAGCGTCGGAATTCATGTAGTCCAGAATTGCTTTATGCATCTGGCGTGCAACTACTCGTTTTTCCGGTTTTGAAGTGATGTCCATGCTGGTCATCAGCACTTTGCCGTTCAGTACGTTGGCTTCGAACAACATTCCGATTTTCCGGTTGATAAACCAGGTGTCTATGCTCTGAATAGTCGGCTGGAAGTCTGCCGGGAAACCGGTGAACTGCATCACTTGTGCTTTGTTCAGCAGTTCCCACCATTGCAGGTTACTGTGATATTCTGTCGGGAATTCACGGAAAAGCGGATGATATTCGTTGAGGAAGATACCCGTGGTGTGGGGTGGACGCATCTTGAACCAGGAAGTGTTCCAAAAGACAGGGGTGAAGTATTGTTTCACTTCCTTGCCGTACTGGATTTTTCCGGCTGCCGTAATCAGTACGTTTCCTCCTTCTTTCAGAATGGAGATGGCCTTCGCATCTAGTGTGTCGGTAGTATATACATTCCCCTGAGTCAGTTCTACCTGTGCAGGATATACCCAGAAGTCCCAGTCGTTGATAGCGTTGCTGCCTTCAATACGAATCTCCATATTCAATTTCTGCGGTGTAGTGATGCCGTTCAGTTTCATATCTACACTTCCCAGCTGGCAAAGATTTCCGACAGGTATGTCCTGAGTACCTACTGTTCCGTGAGCGTATACTTTGCCATATTCATCTTTGATGCTGTACACGGTTTTGGCTCCCTGCAAGGGGGCTGCCCCGAAGTGCGACACTTCGATATCGGCATGGAAAGTCTCATCGTTGGTATACACGAATTTGGGAATGCGTGCCAATGGGACGGTCGGACTGCAGAAGCGTCTGAACTCATCTGCGTTGATATAGCCTTTTTCTTCAAAGAAGACATCCAGAAGACCTACCAATGCAGTTCCCTGACCGGAATAGTCATTCAGTGCCAGCAGTTGGAATCCTGCATAATCGGGTGTACGCAGTGTCTTTTCAATCTCGTGTTTGTAGCAGATTGCCTGAAGTTTGCCCGAAGCCATCATGAAGTCGTGTCCCATGCTGCCCATGTGATTGTCATTCAGGATATCCCGGAAGATTTCAAAGTTCTTGGCCTTGTTTACTCCGGTATATTTGCGTATCTCGCTGAAATTCGGGAATGCGCACCATTGTCCGGTCTCATGAGATACATACGGTTGCTTCACGGAATCGATTTTGGCACGGTAGTCGGACATGCTTTCCGGTTGCGAGCCGGCCCAGCTGAGACCGCGTGCTCCGGCTTTCACATGATATTGATTGTGAGGTTGCCATTGCCAGCTGCCTCCCACAGAGGCTCCTGTATATACGTGGCGGGGATCGGTTGCTTTCCAGTAATCGACGAATTTGCTTACCCAGGGTACCCAACGACCGGAAGGTTCGTTGCCACACGCCAGCATGCAATAAGAGGCGTAATTTCCGTATTCCTTAGTCAAAGCGATCGTTTCGTCCATCAGATACTTGTCGATAGGCTGTCCGTTGCCCAGTCTCGGACCATGATTGGGCCAGCTGGGACCTTCGGGTTGCAGGTAGAAACCGACCAGATCGGCAGCAATGAAAGCTGCTTCCGGCGGACAGAAAGAGTGGAAGCGCATGTGGTTCAGTCCGTAGCTGCGGCAGATGCGGAAAACCCGTTCCCATGAAGCCACATCCATCGGCGCATAGCCTGTAAGCGGGAAGTCACAGTTTTCCACTGTACCGCGGAGCATTGTCTTCCGTCCGTTGACGTAGAACCATTTTCCTTCTATCTTAAAATCACGCATGCCGAACTGCACTTGCTTCCTTTCAGACTGCTTGCCGCTGCTCAGTGTAGCCGTCAGCTTGTAGAGTGCCGGGTTGAATTCATCCCATGTCAGGAAGTCTTTTCCCATCGGAAGTTCCATTTCTACCCGATTGTCTCCTGACTGGATACGGAATGTCTGTTGAACAGGGGCTACCTTATGCCGGGTATCTGTATTGAAGCTTTCGGCAGAAAGCGTTATTTCTCCTTTGGCAGCGGAAGAGGATTTCACATTCATACGTACCAGCGCTTTCCGGTTGCTCAGATCGGGATATACCTGTATGTCATCGAAATAGACTTTAGGTGTTGTTTGCAGTTCGATTTTGCCTACGATACCGTTCCAGTTGCCCTGTGTCTGGTCGGTGATGCTATGTGAGTCCGGACCGACATTGATTTCTTTAATCCGGTTATCGATCCGGATAGTGATCCGGCAAGGTTTGCCGGGAGTGACTGCCGAAGTCAGGTCGTATACATGAGGAACACAAAGACTGTTCTGCATACCCATCTTCTTAGAGTTTACCCATACGGTCGTTTCGATATGCGGACGCTCCAGGAAAAGAATGATTCGCTCCCCTTTCCAGTCGGATGGAATTGTCACTTTCTTTTGATACCAGGCGACACCTACATAGTGTTTGTCGGGAGTCAGGAAGAAAGGTAATTTGACTTGCCCTTCTATCCGGTATTTCTCCATGTAAGGATTGAAATAGTAAGAACTGTCATATAAACTTCCTGTCCATTTGGTGCGTGCGGTTACGTTGTCCCCTTTCAGTTTTTCGGGCATGGAACCGGGCAGGTTGATAGATTCGTCGAGCGATTTATTGAACCATTGTTCTTTCACACCCGCATCTTGCCGGTCAATTTGGAAATCCCATGTCCCGGATAGGCTGAAAGAAGAGTTTTGCCCTCCTACAGTCAGTACAGAGGCGAATACAATGGCAATACTTACTAAAAGTTGTTTCATGATATGTAGGATTGATATGTTTCTCACTATGTTTTAAAATCTGGTGCTAAAGTAGGGGTTTTGGAGAATCAATAAAATAGAAAGATGTACAGATACATAGAATATTGTGCTAAAAATGGCTTTTCTGACGGTTGGTGTACGAAACTACATGAATGTGATAATATCTCCATTATCATTGATTTCTGATTTTCTGATGGATGCCATATCTTTGCGAAGTAAACTTTTTAATCTTAAGGTGAACCATGAAAAAAGTATTTGCCTGGATGGCTTTAACTCTCTGGTCAGTAATGACAATCTCGGCAGGTGAGACTGCTTATCTCTTTTCTTATTTTATCAATGACAGTAAGGACGGTCTGCATCTTGCCTACAGTTATGATGGACTGAACTGGACTCCTTTGAACGGCGGACGCTCTTTTCTGACTCCGGCTGTTGGTAAAGATAAATTGATGCGTGACCCCAGTATATGCCAAGCTCCCGACGGAACATTTCACATGGTCTGGACTTCCAGCTGGACGGACCGGATTATCGGATATGCCTCTTCCCGTGACTTGATTCATTGGAGTGAACAACAAGCCATTCCGGTGATGATGCATGAACCGAAGGCCCATAATTGTTGGGCGCCGGAACTCTTTTATGACGAAGCTTCGGAAACGTATTATATCTTTTGGGCGACTACTATCCCCGGACGTCACAAAGAAGTGCCCACTAGCGAAAGTGAGAAGGGGCTGAACCATCGCATGTACTATGTCACTACGAAGGATTTCCGCACTTTCTCAAAGACAAAGATGTTTTTCAATCCGGATTTTAGTGTTATTGATGCGGCTATCGTGAAAGACCCGAAAGAGGGAGACCTGATCATGGTCGTTAAGAATGAGAACTCCAATCCTCCGGAGAAAAACCTGCGTGTGACACGTACCAAAGATCTGGCCAAAGGTTTTCCAACGAAGGTATCGGTCCCCATTACGGGAAAGTATTGGGCGGAAGGACCGGCACCTCTTTTTGTCGGTGATGCGCTTTATGTATATTTTGATAAGTATCGTGATCATCGCTACGGTGCAGTCCGTTCGCTGGATCATGGTGAAACGTGGGAAGACGTGTCCGATCAGGTTTCTTTTCCGAGAGGAATCCGTCACGGAACCGCTTTTGCGGTGGATGCTTCCGTAGTAGAGGCGCTGGTTGCCAACCGGGCTTACAATCCGTTGATCCCCGATAATCTGGCAGACCCTTCTGTCTCCAAGTTCGGCGATACGTACTATTTGTATGGTACGACAGATTTGGACTACGGATTGGGACGTGCCGGCACTCCGGTAGTGTGGAAGTCGAAAGATTTTGTAAACTGGAGTTTTGAAGGTTCCCACATTCGCGGGTTCGACTGGGCGAAAGGATATGAATATGTAAATGACAAAGGTGAAAAGAAAAAAGGATATTTCCGGTATTGGGCTCCCGGAAAAGTGATTGAACAGGACGGCAGGTATTATCTGTACGTGACATTTGTAAAACCGGACGAGAAGATGGGTACGTATGTGCTTGTGGCCGATCGTCCGGATGGCCCTTTCCGGTTTGCTGAAGGAAAAGGACTGTCTGTGCCCGGAACAGCGGAAGCGGATAGTCCCGCTATTGTACCGGATATCGATGGAGAACCGTTTGTCGATGAGGATGGGAAGGGATATATTTTCTGGCGGCGCAGGTTTGCCGCCCGTCTTTCGGATGATAAGCTGCACATAGAGGGTGAGCCGGTCAGTATCAAAACTGCCCGTCAGGGATACTCTGAAGGCCCGCTGATGTTCAAGCGAAAAGGTATTTACTACTATGTATATACCTTAAGCGGTCATCAGAATTATGCCAATGCCTACATGATGAGTCGTGAGTCTCCGTTGACAGGCTTTGTCAAACCGGAAGGCAATGATATCTTTTTATTCTCTGCCCCTGAAAATCAGGTTTGGGGACCGGGGCATGGCAATGTGTTCTATGATGAGGGAACCGATGCATATATCTTCGTCTATCTTGAATATGGAGATGGAGGTACCACCCGGCAGGTATATGCCAACCGGATGGAATTTGATGAAGACGGGACCATCAGGACGCTGGTACCGGACGCACGGGGAGTAGGCTGTCTGGCTGCTCCGCAGGAAACGAGAAAAAATCTGGCATTGCAGTCGCACTTTTATGCTTCCAGTGAGAAAGCACCGCGTACTTCAACGGTCAGCATAGAAACACAACCCAATCAGCCCCTGCCGGATAAAGGCTCAGTGAAGAATTATACCCGTACACATACTTATCAGGCTGCCCATGTGGCGGACGAATCAAACGGAACCCGTTGGCTGGCAGCTGATACGGACAGCAGTCCCTTTATTACAGTAGATTTGAAAGAAGTACGGACAGTAAGTGAATGTCATTTCTTCTTTACCCGTCCCACAGAAGGGCATGCGTGGAGGCTGGAGAAATCTGCAGATGGAAAGAATTGGCAGACATGTGCCGAACAGGGCAAGGTACAGGCACGGTCTCCGCATATTGCCGGTGCCATCGGTGAAGCCCGCTATCTTCGTCTCCATATCCGTCGGGGAGATGCCGGCTTGTGGGAATGGAAGATTTATGAATAACTAAAACAGTGTAATAACTATAATGACAGAGAATATGAAGAGCAAAATTCTGACAGTCTTTTGTGCCGGTATTTTAGCCCTTTCCGGGGGAATGCAGTCTGCAAAAGCACAAACTTCTTCTTGGTTCAATGATAAGGATCTGACATTGACTGGGGTTTATTATTATCCCGAACACTGGGATGAAAGCCAGTGGGAGCGTGATTTCAAGAAGATGCATGAACTGGGATTCGAGTTTACCCACTTTGCAGAGTTCGCATGGGCGCAGCTGGAGCCGGAAGAAGGACGATACGATTTTTCCTGGCTCGATAAAGCTGTGGCTCTTGCAGCCAAATATGATCTGAAGGTCATCATGTGTACTTCTACCGCTACTCCGCCCGTATGGATGAGCCGGAAATATCCTGAAATTCTGTTGAAGAATGAAGATGGTACCGTTCTCGACCATGGTGCCCGCCAGCATGCCTCGTTTGCTTCGCCGCTCTATCGGGAATTATCGTATAAGATGATTGAGAAACTGGCACAGCATTACGGAAGTGATTCCCGTATTGTGGGATGGCAGCTTGATAATGAACCAGCCGTACAGTTTGATTATAATCCGAAAGCGGAGCTTGCTTTCCGCGACTATCTCCGTACAAAATACAATCATGACATTCAGTTGCTGAACGATGCATGGGGAACGGCTTTCTGGAGTGAGGCTTATTCCTCTTTTGATGAAATCACTCTTCCTAAGCGTGTCCAGATGTTTATGAATCATCATCAGATTCTGGATTATCGTCGTTTTGCCGCTGCGCAGACCAATGATTTTCTGAATGAGCAATGCCTGCTGATCAGAAAATATGCAAAGAACCAGTGGATTACTACCAACTATATCCCCAACTATGATGAAGGACATATCGGCGGTAGTCCTGCACTTGATTTCCAGAGTTATACACGTTATATGGTGTATGGCGACAACGAGGGGATCGGACGCCGCGGATATCGGGTCGGAAATCCATTGCGTATTGCCTGGGCGAATGACTTCTTCCGTCCTATACAGGGTACGTACGGAGTGATGGAGTTGCAACCGGGACAAGTGAACTGGGGTGGCATTAATCCGCAACCGCTTCCGGGGGCTGTCCGTCTGTGGATGTGGAGTGTATTTGCCGGTGGAAGCGATTTTATCTGTACGTATCGCTATCGCCAGCCTCTGTACGGTACAGAGCAGTATCATTATGGAATAGTAGGAACGGATGGGGTAAGCGTCACTCCCGGCGGAAGGGAATATGAAACCTTTATAAAAGAGATAAGGGAACTCCGGAAACATTATGCTCCGCGCGAAACGAAGCCTGCTGACTATCTGGCACGTCATACCGCCATCCTTTTCAACCACGAGAATTCCTGGAGTATCGAGCGGCAGAAACAGAACCGTACATGGGATACTTTTGCACATATAGAGAAGTATTACCGGACTTTAAAGTCCTTTGGTGCTCCCGTTGATTTTATCTCCGAACAGAAGGAGTTGACGGAGTATCCTGTAGTGATAGCTCCTGCTTACCAACTGGCTGATAAGGCATTGGTAGACCGATGGGTTGCTTACGTGAAGAATGGCGGTAATCTTGTGTTGACCTGTCGCACGGCCCAGAAAGACCGTTATGGACGTTTACCGGAAGCTCCTTTCGGTTCTATGGTTACTCCTCTGACCGGCAATGAAATGAACTTTTATGACCTGCTGCTACCGGAGAATCCGGGTACTGTCGTCATGAACGGAAAGGAATATACGTGGAATACATGGGGTGAAATTCTGATTCCCGCCTCAGATGCACAGGTCTGGGCGACGTACACCCGGGAATTTTATGAAGGTGGTCCTGCCGTCACATTCAGAAAACTGGGTAAAGGCACTGTAACGTATGTCGGAGTGGACAGCCACAATGGTGCGTTGGAAAAGGATATCCTGAAGAAATTATATGCACAGCTACAAATTCCTGTGATGGATTTGCCTTATGGAGTAACGCTGGAATACCGGAACGGGCTGGGGATTGTGCTGAATTATTCCGACCGTCCTTATACATTCAGCGTACCGGAGGAAAGTAAGGTACTGGTAGGAACTGAAGAGATCCCAACCGCAGGAGTATTGGTGTTTTCAATGTGAGGTGTTGATTAATAATAGATAAGTATAAAAAGATAAATAGGTAATGAAACAAATTGTAGGACTGGTATTGATTTTGTGTTGTACACAAATGGTGGCTCAGGAGGTTTTTCCTGACGGCAAGGCAATCCCTGAATGGTTCAGGGAAAACAAGGAAGTGAATGTGAATGCTTTAGGAAAGAAATATAGTATAACCAGTTATGGGGTAGTGAACGACAGTACGGTGGTGCAGACGAAGAAGATACAGGAAGTAATTGATCTGGCTGCACAGAATGGGGGTGGAGTGATAGTAGTTCCCCAAGGTACCTTTTTAAGCGGATCGCTTTTCTTTAAGAATAATACTCATTTATATCTGGAGGAAAATGCGGTATTAAAGGGGAGTGATGACATCAGTCATTTCCCGGTGAAAATGACCCGTATGGAGGGACAAACTTTGAACTACTTTATGGCTTTGGTAAATGCAGACGGACTGGATGGATTTACTATTTCGGGAAAGGGAACTTTGAATGGAAACGGGCTCCGGTATTGGAAGTCATTCTGGTTGCGCCGTTCCATAAACCCGGATTGCACGAATATGGAAGAAATGCGTCCTCGCATTATTTATATGTCCAACTGTAAAAATGTTCAGATTGAAGGAATCAGGATTATGGATTCTCCTTTCTGGAGCACTCATTTCTATAAATGCAGTTTCCTGAAATTATTGAATCTCCGCATTACCTCGCCTGCCAGCCCCGTAAAAGCTCCCAGTACAGATGCGGTGGATCTGGATGTTTGTAATAATGTGCTGATAAAGAACTGTTATATGTCTGTCAATGATGATGCAGTAGCCTTAAAAGGCGGAAAAGGACCTTGGGCGGATAAAGATGACAATAATGGAGAAAATTATAATATTATTATTGAAGACTGTACTTATGGATTCTGTCATAGCGCCTTCACCTGTGGCAGTGAATCCATTCATAGTCGGAATGTGATTGTCCGCCGTTGTAAGGTGGATAAGGCACGTGCTCTCCTGACTCTTAAAATGCGCCCGGATACACCGCAAAAATATGAGTATATTTTGGTAGAAGATATCACAGGGAATGTGCAGAATTGTCTGAATATAGCTCCTTGGACACAGTTCTACGACTTGAAAGACCGCAAGGATATTCCCCTTTCTTATTCCAATAATATTACGATGCGCAACCTTGATATCGATTGCAATGTCTTCTTTAATGTGAAGAAGTCCAACCAATATAAATTGTCCGATTTCCATTTTGAGAATCTGACAGTACGGGCTAAGAAAGGAAATGTGGATCAGAGCATCATCCATTCATTGACAATGAATAATGTGAAGATAAACCAATAAAACGATAGAACGATGAAAAAGTTTTCACTCTTTATTTTGAGTTTGTTGTTCTGCACCGGCTATATGTCGGGGGCAGATTGGAATGTATACGTTGCCAGATATAAACAGGACAAGGCCTGTGCCATCAGCTATACTTTTGATGATGGATTGGCGGAGCACTATACACTGGTTGCTCCCCAACTGGAAAAGAGAGGTTTTCGGGGAACATTCTGGATATGCGGCTCCAATATAAACAAAGATAACAGGAATATAACCGACACTACAAGAATGACTTGGCCTCAACTTAAGGAAATGTCTGATAAGGGGCATGAGATATCCAATCACGGCTGGGCGCATAAAAACTTCGCACGTTTCCCGATTGAAGAAATCAAAGAGGATATTTTAAAGAATGATAGTGCTATCTTTGCAAATACAGGAGTAATGCCTCGTACTTTCTGCTATCCCAATAATAATAAAAAAGCGGAAGGGCGGAGGATTGCCGTACAGAATCGGGTAGGAACAAGAACTCATCAACGTTCGATTGGAAGTAAATCGACTCTGCAGGATTTGGAAAAATGGATGAATACCCTGATTGAGACAAATGACTGGGGAGTAGGTATGACACATGGCCTAACTTATGGTTATGATGCTTTTCGCAATCCTCAACGCTTGTGGGATCATTGGGATCAGGTAAAAGCGAGAGAGAATGAAATATGGGTAGGAACGTTTCGGGAAGTAGCTTCTTATATCAGAGAAAGAGAAGAAACGAAACTGGATGTTGTGAATAAAAAGAATACCCTGTTGATAACTCCGGAACTGAAATTGGATCAGAAACTTTTTGTAGAACCATTGACAATGGTGATTACCGGTAAGGATATAAAGAAAGTGACTGTAAAACAAGGGAAAAGAAAATTGCCTGTACAGGTTACCGGTGACAAGGTTCTTTTTGATTTTGATCCGTATGGAGATGTGATAAAGGTGACTTTGAAAAGTCGAAAATAAAATGGATTGGATAAATTTAAATACGATATAATAATGAAACAGAACTTTTTAAGATGGATGGTAAGCATGTGTTTCGGGCTGTTGTCCGTTACCATGGTTGTGGCAGGAGATCACTATAAGACTGTCAAAGTAAAAGCTCCTTTTCCGATGCAGCCGATCAAGATTTTTATTTATCCGGAGCAGGATTTTAAAATTACTGATTTTGGAGCTGTACCGGGTGGGGAAGTAAATAATACCCAGGCGATTGCTGCTGCTATTGACGCATGTAATAAAGCGGGCGGCGGGCGTGTTGTTGTTCCGGCAGGCACTTGGCTGACGGGCCCCGTACACTTTAAAAGCAATGTAAACCTCTGTTTGGAAGAAAATGCTGTATTGAGTTTCACCGATAATCCGGAAGATTATCTTCCGGCAGTCATGACTTCATGGGAAGGGCTGGAGTGCTATAATTATTCACCTCTGTTGTATGCATTCGAATGTGAAAATGTGGCAATCAGTGGTAAAGGAACGTTGCAGCCGAAGATGGGAACATGGAAAGTATGGTTTAAACGCCCTGCACCTCATCTGGAAGCATTGAAGGATTTGTATACAAAAGCTTCTACCAATGTGCCTGTCATTGAACGTCAGATGGCTGTTGGCGAAAATCATTTGCGTCCGCATCTGATACATTTCAATCGCTGTAAGAATGTAATGCTGGACGGATTTAAAATACGTGAGAGTCCTTTCTGGACAATTCATCTCTATATGTGCGACGGAGGAATGGTACGTAATCTGGATGTACGGGCACATGGACATAATAATGATGGCATTGACTTTGAGATGAGCCGTAACTTTCTGGTCGAAGATTGTTCTTTTGACCAGGGAGACGATGCTGTCGTAATCAAAGCGGGTCGTAATCAGGATGCGTGGCGGTTGAATACACCTTGCGAGAATATAGTTATCCGTAACTGCCGGATATTGAAAGGACACACATTACTGGGTATCGGTAGTGAGATTTCCGGTGGTATACGGAATATCTATATGCACGACTGTACGGCACCTAATTCTGTGATGCGTCTTTTCTTTGTGAAGACCAATCATCGCAGAGGAGGATTTATTGAGAATATCTATATGAAAAATGTAGAGGCAGGTACAGCACAGCGGGTACTTGAAATAGATACGGAGGTACTTTATCAGTGGAAAGATTTAGTGCCGACATACGAAAAGAGAATCACTCGCATTGATGGTATCTATATGGATAAAGTAAACTGTGAGTCGGCAGACGCCGTTTATGAGCTGAAAGGAAATGCTGAACTGCCTGTAAAGAATGTGCAAATCAAAAATGTAAAGGTCGGGTCGGTTAAGAAGTTTGTGAAGAAAGTAAGTAATGTTGAAAATGTAGTAGAAAAGAAGATAACTTATCAAATGGAGAATCATAAAGACTGAGTAAAAAAGTTCATATATGAACTTTAATTTGTTTTTGGGTTCATCTCTGTTTTTGGGAAAACTGCCGGATCATTCCTTGTTTAATTGATTTTTTTATTTAGGGTCTGGTTTGTATAAAAAGTAAGTGATCATATTTAAACGAAAGTCTCGGGTAGTTTGCGGCTACCTGAGACTTTATCGTTTTTACGGGTGATAAGTGATGAATAATCTATGTAAATGTACAAACTTCTATGTACTGATATTGAAATCGAACCTATCTTTGTGACACTATGAAATTATTAATATGCACCAAATGAAAAAACTGATTTTATTATCTTTATTGACTCTTCAATTTAGTTTGCTCATCGCACAAGATACTGGTGAACAAGTGCGTTTGTCCCGATTGTTTAATTTCGGATGGAAATTCCAGGCTGGCGATTTGAAGGATGCGTATTCCTTGAACTATGATGATAGTAATTGGCGTGTGCTGGATTTGCCTCATGACTTTCAAATAGAACAGCCGTGGAACCAGGGTGCGGGTGGAGCGCGTGGCTTTAAAGCGATGGGAACCGGTTGGTATCGTAAGGCTTTCAAAGCTGAACCTGAGTGGAAAGGAAAACGAGTACTGCTTGATTTTGAGGGAATTATGTTAGTGGGTGATGTCTGGGTGAACGGTCAGAAAGTAGGAAGTACAGACTATGGTTATCTTGGATTCGAAACGGATATCACCCAATTGCTTAGATATGATGCAGATAATGTAGTGGCTGTCAGTGCTTCTACAGGCAATAAAGGAGGATCACGCTGGTATACAGGAGGAGGTTTGTTCCGGGATGTCCATCTGTTGGTAAAAGATTCCGTTTCCATAGCCCGTCATGGAGTGTTTATATCTACTCCTAAAATAACTGAACAAAGTGCTGATATTAATGTACAGGTTGAGTTGGAAGGTATTCGTGGGAAGCAGCTGGATATAGAAATCAATGCCAGAATTTTTTCTCCGAAAGGTGAACTGGTAACGGAAACAAAGGGAATGGCTCCTAAGAAAAACAAGTTGGCTACCGTTGAGGTACCTCTTCCGATAGTTGCTGTTTCCAATCCTCAGTTATGGTCTTGTGAAACTCCGAATCTTTATAAAGCAGAAATAACATTGCTCCATAAGGGGAAAGTTATCGATAATGTAACTGAGACTTTTGGTATTCGTACACTTGAATATTCTCCGGAGTTTGGCTTTAAACTAAACGGTAAGAAGTTATTCTTGAAAGGTATTGCCAATCATCACGATTTAGGTGCTGTGGGAGCAGCCGCATTCGACCGTGCTATTGAACGACAGTTTGAATTACTTAAGAAGTTCGGCTATAATCATGTCCGTACATCGCACAATCCTTATTCGAAGTCTTTCCTTGAATTGGCAGATAAGCATGGTATCCTGATTGTAGATGAATTGATTGACAAGTGGAGTGATAAATCTTACTGGGGAGGCCGGGTTCCTTTTACTCAGTTATGGTATAAGATGATTCCCGAATGGATCAAGCGTGACAGAAATCATCCTTCGGTTATTATGTGGAGTATAGGCAACGAATTGCAGATGCGGGAAGATCTGGCCGGATTTCCTACCGGTGATTGGGGTGTTACGACTTATCGAATTTTCGATGTGCTTGTGAAACGTTATGACCCTACCCGTAAGACAACGGTGGCTATGTATCCTTCGCGGGCAGGTGCCATCAGTCGAAAAGAGTCAGACTTCAATAAGAAAATCCTTCCTCCTGAGCTGTCTACAGTGACCGAAGTGGCCAGTTTCAACTATCAATATGTTGATTATGCCAAGTATCTCGAAGCTTGTCCCGGATTGATCGTTTATCAGAGTGAGGCAACAAGTAGTGAACTTACTGCTCCTTTCTTTGGTATGGATCAGGATAAGATGGTAGGACTTGCTTATTGGGGAGCTATTGAATACTGGGGAGAATCGAATGGGTGGCCTAAAAAAGGTTGGAATTATTCATTCTTTAATCATGCTTTGGAACCTTATCCACAAGCGTATTTGATAAAAAGTGCGTTTAGTGATGAACCTCTGGTTCATATCGGAGTAGTAGATAGTAAGAAAGAAAGTATTGAATGGAATGATGTCACAGTGGGCCGTATGCCTCTTTCTTCTCATTGGAACAGACCTGAAGGAAGTAAGCAGAACCTGTTCACTTATACAAATGCTGACGAAGTAGAATTGCTGGTTAATGGAAAGTCTTTCGGCATTCAGAAGAATAAACGAGATGATATACAGAGCCGCAATATGATCTATTGGAAAGACATACCTTATGGCAAAGGAGGAAATATACTGGCGATAGCCCGTAACAATGGAAAAGAAGTGGCACGTCATCTGTTGGAAACGACAGGTAAGGCAAAAGCGCTGAAAATAGAACTGGAAAATGCAGACTGGAAGGCAGATGGAATGGACTTGCAGTATGTGAAGGTATATGCTGTTGATGGTAAAGGACGGGTAGTACCTGCTGCCGAAGGTGAAGTCACTTTTGAAGTTTCAGGTGAAGCCAGACTGATTGCTGTAGATAATGGTGATCACATGACCGATGAGCTTTTCTCCGGAAATCATAAGAAGCTGCATCAAGGGTTTGTGATGGCTATATTACGTTCCAGTCAAACCGGTGGTGATGTGAAGGTCAAAGCTTCTCTGAAAGGATTGAAGAGTGCGGAAAAGAAGATGATGACCAAATGATAAATGAAATAATAAATAAGGGTTGTCGAAACCCTTATTTTATTAAAAATAGCCCTCGCCACAGATCGTTGTAGCGAGGGCTATTTTGTTGAGAGGGGAGTTTTGACATCCCCTTATTTATATGCTATAACTGCCTTTTCTCGTAAATGTCTTTTTGGCCTTATTCTTATCAATGAAATCCACTTTACATCCGTCAGGTATTTCAATCAGATTTTTACCTTCTTTGGATAGCTTCAACTTGATTTTACCTTCTTTGACAGGGAATTCGATATTTGCCCATTTCAAATCCATTAGTTCAGGACGTATGATATAATGATTCGATTTTGTTGGAGATTGGCTGAAACCTGCTATGCCATTTAAAACAGCCACTACTCCCGGAACTCCATTAGCGCCATGACATAAACTTAGACCATAAGGACGTTTATAGAAGACCAGTTGTTCATCTTTGGGCTTCTTGTATGAGAAGTTTTCCGGAAAACGGGTATGTCCCTGTGCAAGCCAGTCACCAAATACAGTAAAAAGGAAGTCCCACATTTCTCTGACCTTACCTGCTTTTGAATAAGCAAGGAACTCATATCCTTTCTCATAACTTACATAATCATGGTAATAAGGAATGGTGGGGAGTACTTCAAACAGATGATCATACCGTTCTTTGGGAAATATATCGGCAAGGATAGCCCAGTACTGGGCATGATGTGAAATCACTGTATCCAGTTTGCCGTCTTTGGTATATCCGTTTATGAATAATCCCTGTTCTTCATTCCAGAAATGTTTGATTATACTTTTCTTTAAAGCCTCGGCTTTCATTCGGTAATGTTTTGCTGATTTTCTGTCCTCCCATTTTTCGGAGAAGTCTGCACCAATCTTGTAATTATAATAAAGCATTATTTGTGCATACGTAGGAGTTCCCTTCTTGTCAGGGCCTCTTCTGGTAGCCCATCCCGGTACAAATCCCCAGCTGACACCGACATTGGCGGAGATAAAGCCACGTTCATCCTGAAGAGTCTCGTAGAGTTTCAGCAGTTGTTCTATGCGGTCACGATAGGAGAGGATCGTATTGAAATCTCCATATCTTTGGTAATAGTGGTTAAAACCTATCAAAGCATGAAGTGGATAATCCGGTATTCCCAAATCTGTTTTTTGCGGATTTAGCGGGAGCATAGCTACTGAAAGGCTGTTGCGCGAAACCTGTTCATCTCCGAAAAGGTAATCTCCGGCAAAGGTACTTAAAACGGCATCCATTGACCAGGGCAGATAGTCTCTCTTGATACCATCCAGATAAAAGCCGTGCGTGCTGGTATGCAGGGAGGCAACCGAAGCATTCCAGATGTTATTCATACGTTCGTCATTGCATTCAAAGGACATCAGGAAGTCTACAGGCCATATCTTAGCCTTAAACTTAACATCAGATATCTCACATTCTTTATCACTGAATATTTTCAGATAGCGGACCGCCCTTTCCGGAAGGATAATTTGTTGTTCTCCTTCTGTCAAAGGATAGGATTCAATAGGATATTGTTCGAAGAGTTTGGTGTTTTCGTTTAATGCCTCTTCCGGACTTTCTCCTACAAAAGCAGTGAGCGTTCCCTCACCTTTGGCAGTGAATGAGACTTTTCCGACTTCAATATGGAAAAAGTCAACTAGAATATATCCATTCTTTTGAATCTTTATTTTTTCATTTTCAACTGTTGCGTTTCGTATAGGTAAGATTGAAATCGGATGAATGGTAACCTCTGTTTCCGGATCATCCAAAGGCATTCTGCCTGCAGTGCCGAATACCGGAGATGTTTCTGCAATATTCCATTCAATACCATCCATACTTGCTTTCCAATGATCCGTTGAGACTTCTCCATTGAAGGATACTTTAATGGCAGGCAGATCATTATCAGTCTCTACTTCGAATAATAAAGTTGATTTTCCTTTAGGTAGTGTAAGAGAACTTTTGTCGGAATTGCCTGCTTCTTTTTCATTGACAGATACTTTTACCTTTCCGGTAGATGTCCATTCCATTAGCGTTTCTGCCGGCAAGTTTACTTCTTTACAGAATGAGGTATGATATACCGGAGCATAAAATTTGCCGGGATACCCTACGTTCACACAACGTTTCTCCGATTCTTTTAGTCTTTTCTGCTGAAGATGCGCACTCAGCTGTCCCGGATACCAGATATACTCTCCGTTTCCATTCCTTACCGGTGCATCCGGGATTTCTACAGCCGGGTCCAGTAAAGGATCATACTGTATATTTTGTGCTTGGATTGTATATGAGGAAGCATACAAACTTAAATATACAAGTATAAATTTCAATTTTACATTCATTGTTTTATCTTTATTTTAAGTGTTTTCACTTAGGATTACCGGAAGTCAAACATCAGATTCAGATGAAGCCCTTCGTCTCCCGATTTGATCCGGATATTTCCCGGCTGGCTGTTGGGACCTTGCTGTTCGATAGGTTTGAACGAGCAGATAGCCGGAATATCGAGTAAGAATGAAAGGTCACCTTCAGGGAATGCAGGCATTGTATCTTTCACACGTCCTGCGGGTTCTTCGGGAGTAAATACCCGGAAGAAGATGCCATCATTACGGGAATAAACAGTAAACGAAGTCTTTTCACCTTCCAGAGTTGCCCAATAGAGATTGGCATGGTAGCCTTTGAACTCCGGATATATCAGATTCTCAAAGCTTTCTCCGGTGATGGTGTTATTGTAGTCTTTGTGCCAGATGCCGTAGTTTGTTCCTGCAATACGGTTTTTCCAGACCCGATAAGGACCACGTCCCATCCACTTCATGCCCGAGCAATTTTGTTCCGGATAAGAGAAGGTAAGTCCGAGATTGAAAATCTGGGAATCCATAAAAGCATCGTCAAAGCCGCTGCCACCGGAACCACGGTTCAACAGAATAGCATCCATGTAGAGCAAACCTTCATTTGTCAGGCGCCATACAATCGAATCTGCTGCACCTTTGTATTTGGCACAATAAATGGCTCCGTCGGAGGAATGACGGGTATAGCTGAGCGAAGGTTCATATCGCATCTTCATACCTACTGCCACCGGACCATCTTTGAATGGAACCTCAGTCTCACCGGATGTAATGTGACGAATCATACCGGTTGCCGCATCGAAGGTTACGCAGACTTTACTGCTCTTTAGTTCGATGGCATCAGCTGTTTGCCGGGCTTCTGCCTTTGGGGGAGCAGGAGTGGGCGCAGCCTGTGTCAGCTTGCGTTCAAAATATCGTTTTACCAGATGAATCGGGTAAGTCCAGTTACAGATACTTTTTCCTTCTTTATCGAATGCTTCCAGTTCAAGTATATCCCCTTCCCGGAATGAATCGGGCAGTTCAAAACGGGCAGTGCCTGTTTCTCCCGGATTGATGGATGGAAGTTGAACTCCTCCTTCGGCGATTACCTTTCCTGTTTCTGTGTTTCCTTGAAGAGGAGTGCCGCATGTCAGAACTTTGTAAGACATACGACAGTCTTTCAGGTTGGTAAAGGTATATTCATTGGTCAGTAGGAAACTGCCGTCGAAGTGGTTGGTAATGAGAAGAGGTTTCAACTGGATAGGCGACCATTGTGCACGGATAGCGTAATAGCTTCCTTCTTTTTCGCGGCGTGGTCCCACTACTCCGTCAGGTGCATTTGACTTGTCGGAATCGAGTATTCCTCCTTTATCACTGCGCTTGGGAGCTTCATCGCAATAGACCCAGATAAATCCTCCTGCAAACAATGGATTGGTGCACCATCGATCCCAGAAATCACGCAGACCGGCTCCCCCTCCCTGATCGTACATGGCATGCATGAATTCGGTCGGCATGAATACCTTATAACCATTCGTAAAACGTGCCACTCCTGTCAGATAAGTAGGGTAGTGGTGGGTATCCAGTTCATTAAAGTCAGCCCAGGGATGCACCATGTGACGCTTTTGCAGCCTGTCATATTGGGCAAATAAAGGATCGGTTTGCGTATTCCAGCCACCTTCATTTCCGTTGCTCCAAAGGATGATGCATGGATGGTTAACATCCCGTTCAATCATTTCTTTCACGAGTTTTGCCCCGACTTTGGAGTCATAACTGTTTTGCCAGCCTGCCAGCTCATCCATGTAGACAAGTCCCAGTGAGTCGCACATATCGAGAAAATGTTCATCGGGCGGATAGTGCGAACGGACAGCATTCATATTCATTTCTTTAATGAGCTGGGCATCCATGCGGCTTAATGCTGCACTGGTGGTACGCCCTCCATCTACGGAGAATGAATGACGGTTGATTCCTTTTACCACTAATTTGGTACCGTTCAGGTATACTCCGTCCTGCGGAAAGAACTCTATGGTACGGAAGCCGATACGTGTTTCCCTGGTCTGTACGATTTTGCCTTCGGGATTCTTCAGTTCCAATTTGGCTACATATAAGTTGGGGGCTTCTGTAGACCAGGGGACTATGTTTGTCCATTCACCGCTGATCATCTGTTCTTTACCGGAGTTGTTGATTGGATGAGTGATTGTTGTTTGTCCATTGGAAGTATATACGGTTTTCCCATCTTTTAATGAACGGACGGATACGACGATTTCATGCCCTTTGGCATCTCCTTCCATGTCTATGGAAGCTTGGAATTTCCCTTTGTGGTCTGCACTTAAAACAAAGTGCTTCATGTGTATCTGTGGCAGAACTTCCAGCCATACAGGACGGTAGATTCCGCCAAATAACCACCAGTCTGCTTTCCGTTCGGCGGCATTGATCGATCTGTTGGCTGATTCTTTGGCTACTTTTACTTCGAGCTGGTTCTTTTTCCCGAGGTTAAGTAATTCGGTAATGTCGTAACTGAAACGATAGAATCCCCCTTGGTGCAGTTCGCCTGCCGGTTTGCCGTTGATGATGATTTCGGCATCCGTCATCACTCCATCGAAGAAGATCTTTACCCGTTGCCCTGCCCATGATTTAGGGACGTCGAATTTATAGCGGTAGATTCCGGTTTCATCACTGGGGCGTTGTCCTTTCACCGTGTACCAACGTCCGTAGGTATATTCTCCAAATCCCTGTAGCTCCCAATTACAGGGAACTTCGATCTTTTTCCATTTACCGCTATTCTGTCCCGCAGAACAGAAAAAGTCCCAGGTCCTGGTATCATCGATACCTGTTCCCGAAAGGTAGATACGTTCGGGATGAGGTGCCTGTGCCTGCAAGGTTACCCCGTTCCATAGGGTAAAGAAAACCCAAAGCACAAACATACTTATAATTTTGTTGTTCATATCGTTATTCTTACACGTTAAGTTTTTCTGTTTCCATATAATCAGAGAAAGTTATTGCCTGGATAATGTAAAACGGTCTATGTCCGGTGCCCATCCGAAATCATTTCCCATTCGCACCGTATTATAACCTTTTTGTAAGGTGACAGGGATCGTAATGGATTTCACCTCCTTGTTGCTGTTCAAATCTTTGAGCACAGTTTCCGTTCCGTTGACGGACACTTCCAGTTTGCGATTCTTGTCACAACTGTAGAAGATAGTCATGTTATACTTACCTCCTTTTTCGCTGTATACTTCACTCCATTCGGCGAAGTTTTCTTCCCGACCGCCCAATCTGGATATTTTCATTTTACCGGAACAATCAGCGTCAGGTACGTAGACAATCGGTTTGGATTTTTTGCCCAAGTCGTCATAGCAAGGCAGATACGCCCATTCGGCTTCATAACAAACGGGTTCCAGTCGCTTTTCAGCCTTCACTTTACATATCAGTACGCTATGTGGCTGAACCGTCTGCCGGATTTCCCCTTTCATTTTCCCAAGATCCTCTTGTTTGATTAAATCCCGTACTTTTACCTCACCTCCCAGTTCCAGAGTTTCGAAAGGAACGATAAAGTCACAGGGCTGATTGGACGGATTATATAAGGCTACCGCTCTAGTTAATCCACGTTTCTGTTCGATGTCCTTAACCAGCACATAACTTTCATTTTCATGTTGTACGACGTGTGCCTGTAATCCTAATACATCTTGGTTCAGTGCGATAAGCTCTTTATTTTTAAGTAGTTTCAATGAAAAATCGGGAATTGTATTCATATCACATCCGATCAGTAAGGGAGAACTCATGATACACCACATTCCAAAGTGAACTTCTTCTTCGTTGGGTTTCAGCCCGCGTCCGATTTCGAGCATATCCATATCGTTATAATGCCCGCCGGTAGCGTAAGCAGAAAGATATAAGTTCTTTTCAATAATCCCTTTGACAGAATTCCATTTGGGGCGGATATCCGGACTGATACGCCAGGAACGTGCCAGTTTTTTGGCCCAGGTGCCGGGGAATGCCCATCGGCAGATGTTGATAGATACATCCGTTCTTCCGGTGTTGGCAATAGCCTGGCAGATTGCGTTGTAACGTTTTTCTTCATCCAGTCCCAGTTCACGTCCGCCACAATAATCGATTTTAATGAAATCGTAGTTCCATTCTTTGATATATAAATCCATATCCTGCTGTTCGTGTCCATACAGTCCGGAGCCTACTCCGTTTGCATCGTTGTCATAGATGGAACCGCAGGTGTTGTCTCCTGCATCCGAATATATTCCGGCTCTTAGTCCCAGAGAATGGATATAGTCAGAAACCACTTTCATCCCGTTCGGGAAGCGGTCGGGGTGCGGATGCATTTTACCTGTCTCGTCCCGGTAGCCGAAAAAGCCGTCATCTATATTGATATAGTTGTAACCTGCCTCTTTCAGCCCGTGCTTGATTAAAGCGTCAGCTTGCTGTTTTATTAACTCTTCACTGATATTCACGTGATAGGTATTCCACGAACTCCATCCCATGATAGGACGGTCGATGTCTTTTTGGGCAAAACTAGTTGCCATAAACATAGTAGATAAAATGCCGCAGGCAATCAGATGTTTTTTCATACGTTGGTAGTCTTTTGTAGAAATGGATAACTTTCTTGGCAAAGATAGGCAAAGTCATGGCGTGCTCCAATGGTAAATAAGTATAGAAAGATGGAAAATCGTCCGTTTATTGGGGTATTTAGGCCAAAAAAGACGAGCAGTGAGATAAAAAGCGTATAATTTTAATGGAAAACGTATGAATTTCCATGTGCTGATATAGAAACTACCTTTATCTTTGCCATCAAATGAAAAATACATCAAGAAATGACACATTTAAAAATCTTTTTATTGTTAATCGTTTGTGCATTTTCCGCTCAGGCAGCGAATGCGCAGAATAGTAAGACGACTGTCGACGAACTGAATGGCAAGAGAATCGGAGTAATTGGCGATAGCTATGTGCGGAATCATAAAGAACCGTTTGAGAATACATGGCACTATAAGTTTGCGAAGAAGCATGGCATGGAGTACTTTAATTATGGAAAGAATGGAAATAGCATCGCTTATTCCAGTCCGCGTTGGGGGAAAGCAATGTATCTTCGGTATGCAGAAATGGCGGACAGCCTTGATTATGTCATTGTCATCGGCGGACATAATGATGCTTTTAAACTGGATTCTATCGGGGGGATTGATAACTTCAAAGATAAAATGGAGATTCTGTGTAAAGGACTGGTCGAGAAATATCCGACGGCGAAAATATTCTTCTTTACCCGTTGGAATTGCAAAAACTTCAAAGGAAGCGATTCGGAAAAGGTCGTTGATGCCATGATTGAAGTTTGCGGCAATTACAGTATTCCTATTTTTGATTGTGCAAGAAAAGGAAGTATCTATGCGGATAATGATACTTTCAGAAAAATCTATTTCCAGAAAAGTAAAAACAATACGGATACGGCGCATCTGAACAGTAAGGGACATGACCGTTTCTTGAAAGTCGCGGAGAGTTTCCTGCTGCAATATTAATTGAATAAAAAAATGAAAATAGTAAGTATTATGAACAAGGGACTGTTTATTTGTATATGGTTGTTGGCTACAGTTTGGCTGGCGCAAGCCCAGACTTTTAAAAATCCGGTTCTGCCGGGCTTTAATCCTGATCCTTCGATCTGCCGGGTGAATGATGATTATTATATGGTCACCTCTTCTTTTACATGGTATCCCGGAATCCCCATTTATCATAGTAAAGACTTGGTCAATTGGGAGATTGTAGGACATGGTATTAGTCGTCCGGACATGATTGACATGAATGGACTGAATGATAATGATGGAATATGGGCAGTTACTATACGTTTTCATGAAGGTCTGTTTTATTTAATCACAACCGGATCAAAATGTGGCGGTAATTTTTATATAACAGCTGCTGATCCTAAAGGTCCTTGGTCTGATCCTGTATGGCTGAAAGATGCGCCCGGAATAGACCCGTCATTATTTTGGGATGATAATGGAAAATGTTATTATATCGGGAATACATGGGATTTTAAAAGCTCATGGCCGGCCCAATGTGCTATATGGATGCAAGAGTTGGATCTCAGCCGGAATAAATTGGTGGGCGAGCGTAAGATTCTGACTTACGGGCATGCGAATAATGCAACTTATGCAGAGGGACCTCATCTTTATAAGATAAACGGGAAGTATTTATTGCTGATGGCCGAAGGAGGTTCAAGTTATCATCATGCAGTGACGGTGCATCAAAGTAAGTCTTTGTGGGGACCTTATGTTGCAGATAAAACCAATCCGGTATTATCACACCGCCATTTAGGTGAAAACTATCCTATTCAGGGATTGGGACATGCTGATCTCGTACAGACTCAAAATGGAGAATGGTATTCAGTTGTTTTGGGAAAAAGAATGATAAAAGGGTACAATCCGCTTGCAAGAGAAACTTTCTTATGTAAAGTCAATTTTGAAAATTCGACTCCTATTTTCAATCCGGGGTATGGAATCGTGCTGCCGGAGCAGGAACGTCCGGATCTGCCGTGGCAACCAGTGAAGGTTGAACCTGTAAGAGATGACTTTGAAACAGAGAATCTGGCATCAAAATGGTATTTTGTAAGAATCCCCCGAAAGAAATTCTATACTCTGGAAGATAACTGTTTAAATATATCGTTGCAGCCTGAAGTCATCGACAGTCTGGTGAATGCCGCCATGATTGTACAGAAGATAAAACATCATGATTTCACAGCAATGACTAAACTGGAATTTCAGACGAAAAAAGAAAATGAACAGGCGGGTTTGGTCGTTTACCGTACGGCTACCGGATATTATACACTGATGAAAGATAAATCTGGTATTGTATTGACTAAAAGGCATTTAGGTAAAAAGGAAGTCGTAAGCCGCATTCCTTATGCTAAGAAAGACGTTTATCTGAAAGTTACCGCAAACGGATTGAATGTTGATTTTAGTTTTGGCGAAACGATCGATAATATGACGAATATCGGTGGAACCCAAACGCTGGAAGTAATATCGGACAATAAGTTTAATAAGTTCAATGGTTCGGGAGTTGGAGTCTACGCGACAAGTAATGGAAAGCCATCCAGGAACAAGGCAGCATATGACTGGTTTGAATATCAGGAAACCATTAAATAAAAGAAAACAAAGAAGGCGATGAACACATTAACGAATAATCCATTCCGGAGAATCTCAAACAGATTATTGCTGGGAATGCTGGTTTTTCCTTTAGTGCTATCCGTCCATTCACAAACACGTGAATATATACCGTTGCGGGAGAAGTAGGCCCTGAGCTTGTGACAGAAGAAATAGCCTCCATTCAGGCTCCTTGGGCGATGCCTGAAATGAAGCGTCCGGTCTTTAAAGACCTCACATATTCCATCGTGGAAACAGGTGCCAAATCTGAGAAGATGGTTACTAAAGCAATCTAGAAAGCGATAGACGAAGTGAGTCGTAAAGGTGGAGGAAAAGTAGTGGTACCTCCCGGAGTCTGGAAAACCGGTCGTATAGAGTTAAAGAGTAATGTGAACCTGTATTTGGAAGAAGGTGCGGAACTGCATTTTAGCGGAAACATCAAAGATTATCTGCCTGTTGTCCTGACTCGTTATGAAGGGATTGAAGTCTATTCATTAGGAGCACTGGTATATGCTGATAATCAAGAAAATATAGCACTGACCGGTCATGGGAGACTGATAGCTCCCACGACCGATTGTGAAATATGGAAACATCAGTGTTCCGTTTCGATAGAGCAGTATGTGGAGTAAAATCCGGATGAATCTAGCCGGAATTGCTTTCTGGTGGGACATGTTGGGAGAAGAAAAACATGTCGGTGATTTGGCTAAGCGTTTGCCGGCTCTTCCCGTCACTCCTTTGACTCCTTCTTTCAAGAATATCGCAGCCCGTGATATCATTGTTGTTTATTGATTTGAATGGTATCCCCGAAACTCCGGCAGAGAATTGTTTGATAGAAAACCTGATGGGAAAGACCGATAAATTGATACGGATGACAGATGTGAAAGGTTTTACACTGAAGAATATCACAATTCAGAGTAAAGACTCCACTGTTTTGATCGACGATGGACGCAATATTCTCTTTGAACAAGTGCATTTCCAGATACCGGGCGGGAAAGTGAAAATAAAGACACAGGGTGACTTGGCAAAAGAGCCGCAGTTTGTCCGTTGCTTGATGAAAGAATATTGATAAGACGAATTATATTCATAAAAAAATAAAAGATGAGAAAGTCCTGTGTATTTTTGCTTATAATTACTCTATGTAGTAGTCTAAGCTTTGCTCAAAGTAAAAAGTCAGTTTCTATCCTGGGTGACTCCTATTCCACATTCGAAGGCTACTTGCAGCCTGATACCAATAGTATATGGTATTATACTATTCCGAGGCATAAGACTGACGTTGTCTCTGTACGACAAACTTGGTGGCATCAATTTATCAAAGAGAATGATTATCGGCTTTGTGTCAATAATTCTTTTTCGGGAGCTACCATTTGCAATACTGGATACCGTCAGGCAGATTACTCCGACCGTTCCTTTATCACTCGTATGGATGAACTGGGATGTCCGGATGTCATTTTTATTTTTGGTGCTACGAATGACTGTTGGGCGGGTGCTCCCCTCGGAGAATATAAATACGGCGGATGGACCAAAGAGGATTTGTACCGATTCCGTCCCGCTATGGCTTATATGCTCAACCACATGATTGACCGTTATCCAAATGTTGAAATCTACTTCCTGTTGAATTCCGGTTTGAAAGAAGAATTCAACGAATCAGTCAGAGCAACCTGCAAACACTATGGTATAGATTGCATCGAATTGCATGATATTGATAAACAGAGCGGGCATCCTTCCGTCAAGGGGATGGAGCAAATTTGCGACCAAATAGAAAACTTTATTTTGAAGAAAGATAAAGAATGAGAGTATGAATGTCTAATGTTTGGATTCTTTACGTAAAGCATTACGTGCCTTTTTCCCTTTTCTTATCATCGACTAATGGGAGATTGTCTTACTTTTGCCGTTATACTATAGTGTAAATCAAACGAACTATCAAACTAACTAACAGAAGAAAAACATGTACGGAAAGAATCTTAAATTAGCATTAATGGGGGCATTGTTGCTCATCAGTAATGTCACTTTCTCACAAGTGACGGAACGGGAGCGCCCTAAAGAGTGGGATCAGCTGGTAAATGGTGCCCGCTTTATGGATCGCTTTTTACCAATGAAAGGAAACAAGCTGTCATCTGATACGTGGGGAACCGCCGGTGTGCGTCCGCGATATGTTGATAATGGCATTGAAGACCGCATCTGGTCTTACTGGGGCGGAAATATCCGCAAAGGAGAAGACGGAAAATACCATCTTATGGTCTGCGGCTGGCTGGAAGCTTCCCCAAAAGGACATATGGAGTGGGGCAATTCATGGGTATTCAATACGGTAAGCGATAACTTGACCGGACCTTTTAAACCTGTCAATATCATCGGCAAAGGTCATAATCCTGAAATATTCAGAGCAAAAGACGGGCGATATGTCATTTACGTAATTAACGGTCGCTATGTTTCTGATGATATCAATGGTAAATGGGAATATGGAAAGTTTGATTTCAATGCCCGCGATCGCCGGATTATAGAGGGATTGTCCAATCTGTCATTTGCCCAACGGGAAGACAGCTCTTATATTATGGTTTGTCGTGGCGGTGGAATCTGGATCAGCCGGGATGGCTTGTCGGAATATAACCAGTTGACGGATAGCCGTGTTTATCCGAATGTGAAAGGACGGTTTGAAGATCCTGTCATTTGGCGTGACCATATTCAGTATCATATGATTGTAAATGACTGGTTGGGGCGCATAGCTTTCTATCTCCGTTCCAAAGATGGTGTAAACTGGGTTACAGATCCCGGAGAAGCGTATATGCCGGGCATTGCTGTTCACGAAGATGGCCGCGCTGAAGACTGGTTCAAGTACGAACGTATCAAAATGTATCAGGATAAGTACGGACGTGCTGTTCAAGCCAATTTTGCTGTGATCGATACGCTGAAGAATGAAGATAAGCCATTCGATAATCACAGTTCGAAGAATATCAGTATTCCGCTGAACCCGGGAGTATTGCTGACTATCTTGGACAAAAAGCCCATAACAGCCCAAACTAAAACCATCCGATTGAAAATACAAGCAGAAGACGGCTTCAATCCGCAAACCGATATCGATCTGAATTCTTTGCGTTTTGGTGCTTCCACCGAAGTGAATTACGGCAGGGGAAGTAAATTGCTGAAAACGGAAACAGATGGTAATGATCTGATCGTGACTTTCGATGGAAAAGGAAACGGAATGACTGAAGATGAATTTGCTCCGAAACTGATAGGGAAATATAAGAACGGAAAAATGCTGTATGGGTATGCGCGTTTACCTTACATTGATTATATTGAACCGATCCTGTCGGCACGTGCACCTGTTTTTGTCCAATCGGATAAAGGCTGGGAAGGAAATATTGAAGTGCAGAACTTTGGACAGGTCAGCTCACAGAAGGCTTCGGTAAAGATCGAATATAAGAAGGATGGTAAGATGATAAAAGTAGCTTCTGCTACAGTGCCGCCTCTGACACCGTATGAAAAAACAGATGTACGGTTTGTGACTAAGGCTAATTTTGAGAAAGCCGAAGACTATGATTTCCTTGTGACTATTTCTTCCGGCAAGAAGGTGTTGTCCACTTTCCGTTTGAAACAGAAAGTAGGTGAATAGATGATTCATTGTGAGAAAAACAATATTACTTACTGAATACAATCCCATATAGAAAAAAAGTCTCTTTCTATTGTCACTTATCACTTGTGATAGATAAATGTTTAGTAATCAGGTGAGAATGATAAATAAAAAGTGATAATAGGAAGTGATAATAAGGTGATAATAGAATTTTCAAGCATTTCTATTATCACCTCTGTTTTATACTTTTCTTATTTAATAGGCTGATTTTCAGATTTTAAGTATATAATCCGATTACCATACCCACGAGTGTTAAGAACTCCGTTTTCTACCAGAAGATTCAGTTCCCGCTGTGCTTTTCCTTTCAATAAACCTGTTAATCCGCTGTATTCCCTACGGGTGATGAAATGGTTTTTAGCTAAGAATGCTTCAAGACGCAGGCGGCGTGTCTCTTCCGACATATCTGATGATTCCTGAAATCCGAATTTGGCACGGGTCACCGTGCCCGAACTTCGTCGGCGAAACCACTTCGTAGCTCTGAAATTGACATTGTCAAAAGAAATAGAGACAGAACGGATTTCTTTCTTATCCATAACCGGACGTGCTTTCAAGCTTGCGGAGAAATATCCGATTTCTCCTAATTTCACGTGATACCCTTCACTCAGATAGTAAGATACTTTTTCTTGAAGAGATACCATGATACCTGCCAAGTCACCTTCGGTAAAGGTGGACGCTTCGGATATTTCACGAAACAGTCGTTTGCAATCAATGGTACCTTTAGATACAATACGAGGATATAATGGTTGGAGCTCTTCATCTCCTTTCTCATTCGGTTTTCTCCGAAAGTCATAATCTGCTGCCATAGCGTTACTTGTTTTTTGTTGGTTAATGCCCTGTGTTACTTAATTGATACCGCGTGTATTAAGACAAAGACTAGTAACCTTAACATGCAGGCAAGGCTCGACTAATATATTTTGTTAGTTGCACGTTTTCGTTCCACGTATGTGAACCGTTCGGACTACATACGTGAACCCGAAGGATCACGTACGTGAGTCGATGGGACCATGTACGTAAAACGATTTCTTATCACTGCAAAGATACATTAATCTAACGTTCGAAACAAGTTAATGAACGTTTTATTTACCGTTATTTCCAGTACGTCAGACAAAGTTGAAAAGGAATGGATATACTTCAAATAATAACTGTTGAAAAGGTTGCATCCTCTTCTTTTTATGCCTATCTTTGAAGGATATATATAAATAATTTAGAAAATAAATGAAGATCACACAAATCAGGGAAAAAGAAGACGCTGAAGCACTGAGTGTATTAGATTTTGACTTGTTGATGGAGAAGATAAAAACAGAGACGAAGACTCGCCCGGTGACCGGACTACGCCAAGCCCTGCATTTTGTTTTGCCCGGAGAGCCTTGCAGCTTTGCCGGAAAGCTTCCTAAAATAATGCCCGCTGCCGTTTTCGGGCGTGTCAATGGCGTGAGACGGATGAAAGTTTATAATGGTATCGTTGAATTGACCGTTGGCCCGTTGGCTGGAAAGGTAGAGGTGGAATTGGTCAAGAAAAAAGCGGCAGACTTGCCACAAACGATGTTTGCCTATATGGGGTCGAGCGGAAATTCAGTCAAGATATGGACGCTTTTTACCCGTCCGGACGGAACATTGCCGCAAACACAGGAAGAAGCGGAACTGTTTCAGGCACATGCTTATCGTTTGGCTGTGAAATGTTATCAGCCGCAGATCCCTTTCGATATCCAGTTGAAAGAGCCGCTTTTGGAGCAGTATTCACGGCTGAGTTATGATCCGGCACCTTTCTATCGGAAGAACGCCGTGCCTTTTTATCTTTCTCAACCGTTTGGGATGCCTAAGGAGATGACTTATCGGGAGAGAACGGTGACGGAAAAATCCCCATTGAACCGCGCTGTTCCGGGATATGCGGCAGAAGATGCGCTGGCACTGATGTATGAGGCTGCCTTGCGGAAAACTTTTCAGTCGATGGAGGAAGGATGGAGGCGGAATGATGATTTGCAACCGATGGTTGTAAGGCTGGCGGAGAACTGCTTTCTTTCCGGTATTCCCGAAGAAGAGGTGGTCAGGCGGACCATACATCGGTATTATGATTCCGGGCAGTCGGTGCTGGTTCGTGAGATGATAGGGAATGTGTATCAGGAGTGCAAGGGGTTCGGAAAGAAAGGCGGTCTGACAAAAGAGCAGTATCTCAATATGCAGACCGAAGAATTTATGAACCGGCGTTATGAGTTTCGCTACAATACTCAGATGAGTGAAGTGGAATACAGGGAGCGCTGTTCGTTTTATTTCCGTTTCCGTCCGTTGGACAAGAGAGCACAGAACAGTATTTTGCTGGATGCGCAAAGTGAAGGAATCGCAGTGTGGGACCGGGATGTGGACCGTTACTTGCATTCCAACCGTGTCCCTGTCTACAACCCGTTGGAAGAGTTTATCTTCCATCTTCCTAATTGGGACCAGAAGGACCGTATTGCGGAGTTGGCAGGTCGGGTTCCTTGTGACAATCCACACTGGACAATGCTTTTCCACCGTTGGTTTCTGAACATGGTGGCGCATTGGAGAGGATTTGACAAACAGCATGCGAACAGTACTTCACCATTGCTGGTCGGTGCACAAGGAACACGTAAATCCACATTTTGCCGGGACTTGATACCGCCTGAGCTTCGGGGTTATTATACGGATAGTATTGATTTCAGCCGCAAACGGGATGCGGAAATGTATCTGAATCGTTTTGCGCTGATCAATATTGATGAGTTCGATCAGGTGACTTTGACTCAGCAAGGCTTCTTGAAGCATATTCTGCAAAAGCCGGTAGTCAATCTTCGTAAGCCGCATGGAAGTTCGGTGCAGGAGTTGCAGCGTTATGCTTCATTTATTGCAACAAGCAATCAAAAGGACTTGTTGACCGATCCTTCCGGCAGCCGCCGTTTTATTTGCATTGAAGTAAAGGATACGATCGATACGGCACGTCCTATCGATTATCAGCAATTGTATGCGCAGGCGATGTACGAAATTTATCATGGCGAACGATACTGGTTTGATGATAAGGATGAGGCTATCCTGACACAGGCTAACCGGGAGTTTGAACAGACTCCGCCGGCTATTCAGTTGTTCTATCACTACTTCAAAGCTGCCAAAGAGGATGGGGAAGGGGAGTACTTGTCTCCGGTAGAGATTTTGGATTATCTACAGAAAAGAACGACTATCACATTGTCTTCGGGGAAGGCGTACCATTTCGGAAGGCTGCTTCAGAAGGAGAAGATTCCCTGCAAACATACGAATAAGGGGACGGTGTATCTGGTTGCCAAACTATAAAAGAGCAGGGGAGAAAGGTGACAATAGAAAGTTGAAATCTTCTATTGTCACCTTATTATCACCGGCTATTGTCACTCGTTACTTGTTGATTTAAAGGTGGTTGGGATGAAAAGTGACAAGTGATAATAAGAATAGTAGCGAAATTTTATAAGAGTATGCCTCTCTTGGTGCATTGATAAGCTCCACTATATTTATTTTAAGTCAATTTTCTTTATTGCATAGATTAGCTTATTAATATACTGGAACAAACAGTTGCATTACTGTTTCTTATTTCGCTGTATTCAAATAAAAAGGTTGTCCATCCTTTGTTATTCCTTCTGCTGAAATAATCATCTTTTTGCATGTAGCGTTGTTGTAAAACTGTATAGATGCATTTCCATTCTTATCCGTTTTAATATCCGGATTCCAATATAAGGTACGCCTGTGATCCGGTTTATCCGGTAGTTGCATACTGTAATCCGGTGAATAGAATTGTACGGGTGGTGCATATCCATAGAAGTAGCAACGGTCGCCTACCATGTCGGGAAGATATTCTTTTTTTGACCGTTGTGTGTAGTTTATATAAAAATCCCATTTACCGGAGTGGGCTTCTGTTTTGCCTATGAGACGTGAACGGTCCCTGATATCAAAATAGCCACATATCGTTTTCAATCTTTTAAAACTAAGTATATCCCTTCTTCTAATTTTGTCTGAGGATGATAAGTGAGAATCGGGATAGTATTGCTCAATATCTTCACCGTTTCCACTGCAAATATGAGTAGTTCCCGACAATATACCCTTTAATGGTGAAACAAGTTCTGTAATGTAAAGAGGTATTGTAAATGTGGATCTGTTGAATTCGTATCCAAAATCATTGATATAGTCTATTGCTTCAATAAAGTCATAACAAAAATCAGGTTTTGTGAAATCTATCTTAATTTTGCCTCTGTCTTTAATAGTAACCTGGTCAATGGATTGTTCGAGAAAAGAAAATGTCGATAATTCCTTCTCATGTGTTTCATAATAATTATATTGTTTAGGCAGCGGAGAAAATACACGGTCTTTGCAAACATAGTGGTCATAGAAAAAGGAATCTCCTCGCTTGTGATAATCCAGTTCTTTTCTTATTTTGTCTTTATTTTTGTATGCTTGAATGAACATGGTATGTTTACCATAGATTTGAACTACATCGAAGGAGAAGTCACCATTTTTAGTTTGCTGAACTGCATCATAGGTATAGCCGTCAGGATAGCATATTTGACAACGAACAAAAACTTCTTTGTTCCATTTCTTTAGTTCGCCGCTTGAACTTCTTCTTTTATAGACAGTTCCTTTTACTTGTAGTTTCTGTTCTATCGGATAGTGTGGTTTGAATGTTTTTACTCCTGCCATGGTTTGCCAGTCATATCGTCTCCATCCCTGAATCATCATTAATAAATCCAGGGCTTTGCGGTGATGCAGGTCTTGAGATTCGAAATAATATTCCGGTGACTGTATAAAACCTCGTATTTCTGAAGACAATAGCAGATTCGTGAGAATATTTCCTTGGCTGTAGTGTAAATCTTCCATATCATTATCTCTGACTGCTACGGAAAATGATGTTTCCGGAAGACTTTTACCATTCCTGTCTTGTATTTTGAATGAATATTTTTCAGGATGGTATGGTTGGTGGTTGTCTTTTATAGCGTGATCATGTAAAGTGATGGACACTGTTTCTTGTTTTCTGACAAAGAATAATCGATCTGCAAAGATATGTCCTGCACGATCAAAGACTGTTAGCTGGTGTACGCCTTGTTGAAGAGAATCAGTGTTGAAGCATAGTTGGAAACGGTCCTTGATACCGAGTGACTGGTAATGGACAGGTTTTCCTCCTTGTTGCAAAGTTATAAACAAGGGAGATGTGATATTTTTGGAAAGAATTTGGATATTTATCTGATTCTCATTTATATCAGCCTGCAAGGCTACTCCTGCTTTCTCAGGTGTGGGCAAAGGATATTCATATATTTGGTTTTGATCGGAAATTGTTAAGTGGCAATTTTTTAATCCTATTTCCCAATGGAGGTGATTGATATTGAAGGTTCCCCGTCCGTTGTGTACTACTTGTAGTGTATCCAGAACTTTATAATTGTTGGTTTCTATGAGTATGTATTTGGGAGCGATTATTTTCTCTTCCTTATCACGTAATTCAAAGGCAATTCTATTATCAATTTCTTCGATCAGATGTCCGCCTTCAGGATAAAAACCAACTTTAATACGCTGTTTCTCTTCCTTTGGAGATGATCTGTTAAAACGTGGGCGTGTCCGCATTTGTTTGGTTGGGTATTCTTCATTTTCTATGGCATTGTATACGGGAAGTACACGAGAAAAAATAGAAGGAACTTCACTCGTACGTTTTTCTACATTTTTAAAATCACTTAAGATACTTCCGTCTTTGTACAGGAAATTCTCGATAAGAAGCGGGCTTGTTATCCTTCCGAAATTCAGCATCCAGGCTGTGTATGCGCGCACTTCATAATATCCGGCATTTAAGGTGTCCGGAAGATAGAAGTTTCCTGAACACATTCCTTCTTCTATATAATGCCTGTTGCGTTTCACCAGAATTCCTTCTTGGCTTAATAGGTCAACATAAAGCACTTTGCTTTTCACTTCTGGAATTAGAGTTTCGGCACTCACTATATGAGCTTTATACCAAATTGATTCCTTCATGAAATAGGAAGTGTTGTCGAAGTGTAGATAGACTTTTTCCTGCGGATGGAGGGCGGAAAAAAGTGATATGTTTTGATAAAGTGAATCAGTTTCCTTTTCATCTTGTGATATTGGGGATGCGCATAGAGAAAAAGGAATTCTGATGATGAAATATAATATGATAACTAAATGTTTATTTAGCATGAGTCTCTTTACTCTTTTGTTATAATTGGTATCCCACTGTCACTCAGTCCTTCCGCACTGATCTTCATCCGCCTACACGTAGTATTATTATAGAAACTAATTTGCGCTTTGCCTTGACTGTCGGTTTTTACTTCCGGATTCCAATACAGGGTACGGCGAAAATCAATGTCACCGGGTACACTATTGCTATGATCTATGTGATAGAACCTTTTCACCTGAGAATAACCATCATAAAAAGTGTGGCGGATTCCTTTCTGATAACCGTCGTGTAAACCGTCATTGTATGGATGGACCATGATGATGACAGGGGTGTGGAGTAGTGAAGCTACTGTTGGCAAGTCTATATCAGACGGAGATGCGGCTTCTATTCCCTCTTCTTTGATTTTCTTGACAGCCCACAGTTGTGCATACTGATCATAAAGAGTTATTTGCCGGATATTCTCAATGGGCATCTGTTCTGGTGGTAGCCCCCTTGCAGGGTAGCGTGTTGATCCTTTTTGGATATCGAAGAAGTAAACAATGTCTTTGCCGGCATATTGATAAGGACCGTCTGCACTATCTTTTCTAAGGTGGGGTATATTGTTCTCCATATATTCTCCTAAAGTACCGGGATAATTTTTTCCCGAGTCCATTAGTTTGTTGACATCCTTTTCCACATCATAAACAAATTCCGGAGATATTTCCTTTCTTATTCGCTGCTTTTTAATGATAACCTGCGGCAGATATTGCATCTCATCAACAGAATGTTGTTTTAAGCTATCCTCAAACTCGTCAGAGAACACTGTAACCGTATCTTTCACCAGTAAATCGGGGTAGGAGTAGCTGCGTGGAACAGGGCTGAAATGGCGGTCCAGCATGATCCGGCAATGCTTTAGCTTTTTCTTTTCTGTGACGGACAGGCTGAGTTGCCATTTCCCTTCAAGTTTGACACTATCCGGTAACATAAAGTAGAAATGTCCGCCAGCATCTGTTTGGCAGTGGCTGTGAAAACTTGCATTATCTTTATTCATCCAGAAGATGACATCTGCGTATGCTTTTGACTTGTTCCTCAGTAGCTCCATTATTTTACCGTTTATCGGAAGAGCTTGTTCAATATAATGTTTTACCCTGAAAGGTGATACATCTGCCATCGTCTGCCAGTCATAGCGACACCACCCCTGAACCATCATCAGTAAATCCAGCTTCATGCGGGTGGCGCGGTCGTCCTTCTCAAAATATTGCATAGGATTGGCCACATATCCTTTTATATCGGAAGAAAGTAACAGATCGGTTAATATGTTATCCTGGTACGAAGTGTAAATCTCCGTACCGGCATCGCGTACAGAAAGAGAAAAAGAACTTTCAACGGGATTTCCGATGGAATCGTTCAAGGAAAGAAACATGTTTACCTTTTCGAGAGGTACATAAGTCTGTTTCTCTGTTTGAGCAGATAGCCGGTAATACGTTAAAGGACGAGTGTTGAACGACAGGCGTTCGGCAAGGATATTTCCTTTTTTATCATATAATGTAAACTGTATGCAACCTGCCGGAAGCCGGGATTTGGGTAACCGGAAAACATAGGGGGCGTCTGCCAGCCTCATGGCTTCTACTGCATAGACTGTGCCACGACAAGATACGGATACCGCTATGGTGTCACGGGGGAGGACGGAGGATTTGGATATCTCTATCTGGTATGATTCTTCGTTAGTATCATTGATACGCATCACGTATCCTGCCGGGAGGATATCTGAGAAATTAAAGTCATATTGTTTGCCTTCATGTTCGACTATTACTTTGTAAGAGGTTGTTTCCGGCAATAGCTCAAAGAATCCCATACCTTGATGATAGGTCGAAAGGAAGGAAACTGAATTGCCTGATGAATTGTAGACGGCACCTGTTATTTGGAGGTCTTCTCCTTTTGCTCCCCATGCTTTAAAGCCGATACGGGAAGCGATTCCGACTACTGCATTGCCGCCTTCCGGGAAGAAAGCCAGATTTACTTTTCCTCCTTTCTTTTCTTTTTTGCGTTCGTTCTTCACTCCAAAGCCGCTGTCCATTGCTTTTTCTGCATAGTTACCGTCCGTTTCCGGTTCATCATAAACAGGGAAAACGCGGGAGAATATACAGTCGTCTCCAAAGTTTAGCATCCCTCGTGTGTACGCACGAACCTCATAAAAACCACTCCGGTAAATCCTTTTCAGTGGAAATTCACCATGACATTGACCGTTCTCTATCATGAGTTTTCGGTTGGCTATCACTTCTCCCTGTGGGGTCAGAAGTTCAACATGCAGTACTTTGCTTAGTGGGCTGAAGCGGTGTTGCTCAGCTAAAACGGTATATGCTTTGAACCAGATGGTATCGCCCAGAAAGTAGCCGGTATTATCAAAATGAAGGTATACTTTTTCCTGAGGATTGCGTTTGTTGAATTGGTTGATTTCTTTTATATAGTCAGACAAGACTTTTGCCGGTTGGGATTGGGCAACTAAAGGCAACACTAATAAATGTGTCAGTAATAGTAAAACAGCTGATTTTTTCATATTTCAATCGTATTAGTGTTCGTCTTCTCTCTGACTGCTTCCGGTGTTTGTATTAGATTCTTGTAGTCAGCTTGCTTTATAGAGACTATTGTCAGTTGACGCTTTTCCGGGAAAAGTATCAACTGACAATAGCTGAATTTTAATTAATGAGTAGAAGAGGTGCTGTCGATATCCCAATGGACGAAGTAGTCGCCACTTTCAATCTTTGCACGTACTTTTGCGGCTATTGCTGCATTTTCTTCGCTGTATTTGGAACAAACTAAATCTGAGATGATAGTGGGGTCATTGTAACGTTTTGCCATACGTATCATTACCGGAAGGGTTTTACCTTCACAGGGCATCTCCAGACAGATTTCTTTCAGGAGTTCGATGTCATTATGACGCTCGTTGCCCGGTTCCTTTTTCATGTCACGGCATAGTAGACCTTTACTTGTATCAGATGCTCCCCATGTGCCACGGATACCGGTATCCGCATAGGTATGTGTAACGGCACCGCCTACACGTGTCCAGTCATTGGTGAATCCGGGATAAGTGACTCCTCCGTCCGGATAATAGCTGCTCACTCCTTCGTTCATCAATACATATCTCTCTTCCGAACGTTCGGGAAGGTGGTTGAATGCTTCGATCAGCATGAAATAAAGTTCCACATTGCGATAAATGTAAATAAAGTTATCGGCAGCATAGCTCCATTTCTGCATTCTCCAGTTTCCATATGAGTCTTGGCTGAAATGAGAATTGAACCGTCCGTCACGAGAATCTTCCGAAGTAAAAGCATTCGGGTTAAAGTCTTTGTCAGAATACCGGGCTATACCCAATTCTGATGGTCTCAGAATAGGAGCGGAGTAAAGATTCTGCTTGGTTGCATTCGTCTGGTTTTTCTTGTACTCATAAGTGATTACCGAAACAGTTGCCGATCCGTAAGGATTATCTCCTCTGAATATTTTCGAATATGCGTTGTGGTAGTTAGATTGGCACATCCATTTGGTATAAGTAGAAGAGGAGGCGAATGCTTCATTCATTTTAGGCAGAACCAGGTCCACCACATCTTGCCATCTTCCCTGCCACAAAGCGAGTTCGGCAGACAGTGCAAAATACTCCGGAGTCATAAGATCCCAAAATGTGTAGTCACCTGCTGAAAGTGAACTGTCTGAGGCGATCCATTCTGTCCATGGCATAGTATGATTTCCGTCGATTCCGTCAAAACCTGTCTTCAGATATTCCACACATTTGGCTATTGTCTGGTCTAAATTCAGTTTGGGGTATTGGGAATAATCTTTCATTTCGTACATGGGATCATCAAACCAGACTACTTCATTATAGATTTTCGCCATTGTGAAATAGACCCATGCTTTTACTCTTACAGTGCTGGCAACCAATCCTTTGTAGTGCTCCATGTCGATGCTGTACAAATGTGCCTGCTTGAATTCGTAGATTTTCTGCAGGTAATCGTTGCATGAGATGATCAAATCATAGTATTTGGCCGGATCGGCATATGTGTTGCCTGTCAGATCCGATTCATAATTGGACAGTGCATACATGTCGACATCTCTGTCGGTAGGGATCAGCATTTCAGCCCGGGAATCAGTCAGATAAATGGCTTTGTCGCCAATAGCCTGCATCTTCGTTGCGACTCCCAGAAAGCCTGCATACATTTCGCTGGCTTCTTTTATATAGTCATCTCCTTTCAGCATTGTGTTGTTCTCCGGTTCAAAGAAATCGGAGCAGGCACTAAGACCCATCATGGCTATACCACACAACATGCTTTTTAATAGTATATTCTTTTTCATTGTCGTTAGAATTTCAAATTAACACCAAATTTTACAGATTTCGGTTGTACCATCTTTGCATAATCCAGTCCTTGAGATGTTTCGCCGTACGAGTAAGAGAATTCCGGGTCCAGTCCCAGGTATTTTGTTGCTGTCAAAAGGTTCTCGCCTGATACATACAATGTGCCTGAACGGAAGAAATTAAGTACGGTCTTGTCAAAACTATAGCTCAAAGTCACGCTTTTCATGCGGAGATAAGAAGCATCTTCCAGCCATCTTTCAGAGAATGAAGTACTGCGATAAGGGTCGTTGTGCTGTACACGTGGCATATTGGTCACTTGTCCGTCCAAAGACCAGCGATTCAATACGGCGATACTTTGGTTGCCTAATGTATTCATACCTTCCAGTTGATTGCGTACGGCATTGTAGGCCATGTTGCCTTTGGAGTAGCTGAACTCAGCACCGAGTGCGAATCCTTTGTATTTGAACTGAGTATAGAAACCTCCGAAGAAATCGGGAGCTGCACTTCCCAAAGCTACACGGTCTTTGCTGTCAATTCTATGGTCTCCGTTCTGGTCTACATAATGCATATCCCCGCCTCGGAAATAGTTACCGTTGTCTGCCATCAGACTGGCCGCATCAGCTTCTGCCTGAGTGGAGAACACGCCTGCTACCTGATAGCCGTAGAACTGATAAGGCGACTTTCCGACTTCTGTGATCCAGTTGCCATTAATGATTCTTTCTTCACCACCCAAAGAAGTGATTTTATCATCGTAATGGGCGATATTACCACCTATAATCCATTCGAAATCACGGGTACGAACCAATGAGGCTTGTACGGAGAGTTCAACTCCCTTGTTATCCATCTTACCGACATTCGCATAATAAGGTGCGGAACCGTATATAGATGATGTCGGTTGCATACAGATCATATCACTGATCTTGTTATTGTAATAATCGAAACTCACATTTAAGCGGTTGCGGAACAATGACAGATCCAGTCCCAAATTGAGAGAAGCATTCTTTTCCGGCTTTAAATGAGTGTTCGGTACATTGACACGCGCAATGGCGGAAATATCCTGATAAGCGGCTGATGAATAGTAGAACGTACCCATATTGCTTGCAAAGCGGGTGTTACCGGTCAGACCATATTCAGCGCGTACATTTAACTTGTTGATCCATTCTGAATTCTGCAGAGGTTTCCAGCCCTTGCCCAGCCAGACTAATCCTACCGACGGATATACATAGAACCGGTTGGCACTTGTACCTGTAGATGAGGCTCCGTCTACTGATACATTGACAGAAGCCTGTACCAGATTATTGTAGGTATAATCAGCATGTCCGTAATAGCTCATCCAGTTCCATTTGTTAACATAACCGTAGAAACGGTGTCCGTCAGCCTGTGTGTTACCCAGTGTCTGATAAAAGTCATTGTCTGTGTTACGTCCTTCACCCACATCGAATTCGTTCTTGGTTGTCAGAATCTGTGCACCGGCGATTGCATTCAACTGGTGAATGCGATTGAACATTTTTGAATAACGTGCATTCAGATTCAGATACAGGTTGCTGGTTTCGCCCACACCGGAACGAACCATGTTGTTGGCTGTACCATAAGTGTCGGATATCGGAACGATGGTTTTGTCTGTCAATCCGGGGATAAACATAGCTTCATTGTCATAATTGTAGTACATTCCTATCATTCCTGTGAATACCAGTCCCGGTAGCGGGGTATAGTTTACACCTGCTCTCAGATTTAAATCGTATTGACGATTATGTGCGTCTAAGGTATTGACGATAGCTAATGGATTGCTTATCGCAAAATCCATGGTGGTACATTTACCGAAATAGTAAGGTGAATAAGTACTTAATATATTTCCGTCTTTATCCTTGTTGTATGGACTGAGTACCGGTGATTGCGCATAAGCTGCCAGAATCGGGTTGGTCTTGATGTTCATGCCTTGTTCCTGGAAATGGCCGTTCATATAAGCAAATCCGATGGTAGCAAAGATATCCACTTTCTTGCTTACGAGGATATTACCATTCAACTGAGTATGGAAACGTTCTGTACTGGTGCTTTCATATAAACCGTTTTCTTTGGAATAACCTAACGAAAGGTCATATTTTGCGATTTCGTCACCACCTTCCACGCGGAAAAGGTGATCTGTCGCATAACCGGTATTGTACATCAAATCCTGCCAGTCAGTCTGATTATTATAGGTGTTGAGGTATAATGGATTATTAGGGTCCTTCAGGAAAGGAAAGTTGCTATAGAATTTATCCATATCACTATAATATGTCATACCTGCATCCGTCAGATAGTTCAAATAATCTTTCCCGGCCAACAAAGGAATGCGTTTGTCACTCCAGGTAACGCCATACTGTCCGTAGTAGCTTACCTTCGTTTCCATATCGTTGGAGCTGGCACCATCTGTCTGGATCAGAATAACTCCGTTCGATCCCATTGAACCATACATAGCGGCTTCCGCACCTTTCAGCACTGTAATGTTCTGAATATCATTAATATTGTATGCCTGAAAAATATCACGGGTCAGACCTCCGATTATCGGTGATTCGTTTTTGTCCGGCAAGTAAGGTACACCATTGACTACGATCAATGGCGCATTGTCACCTGTCAGTGAACGGATACCCCGGAGGTTATAATAACTGCCTTCACCCGGCATACCACTGCCGCGTTTTACTTGTAAGCCTGCTACTTGTCCTGCCAAAGCCCGGTCAATCTTAGAGCTTCCCAAAAGAAAATCTTTTTTGGTAATATTTGTTGCAGTAGTATAATCGGAAATTTCCGTATTATCTCCCCGGAAGGGCAATACAACTTGCTCGTTGTGCTTATACTGGTTGTCTGAAATCATCATGATCACCACTTCCGTTCTTCCGTTCAGCAACTGCCGAACGGGAAGGTAACCGGGTGCCCAAACCGATATCACTCCGGATTTGTCTCTTAATTTAAAAGTGAACTCTCCATCGGCTTTGGTAGTCGCATTCAAGGTATCTTGTACAGACACTACAGCATCTGCTATAGGTTTATTAGTGGCAGAGATGATCTTACCTGTCAGTTTGTAGTTTTTCTGTCCGTACATGCAAGTTGCAAACAACAATGGCAATGCAACCGCAAGTATTCTTTTTATATTTTTCATATCGTTCCTTATCTAGATTAATAACAGTTTGCAGTCGGGCGGATGCACCAATGGTTCGGAGTAAAGGCTGTTCCTCCATTGTGCCTTGCCACGAACTTCAGATGAAGTTCCACAGGTTCATCTCCTTCGATTGTAAAGACACCGACTTCTCCACCGTCTCTGTCATATTTATTGTTCAGACTGGATGGGTAGAACTCCGGTGCACCTCCGCCACCTCGGTCATTACTATAGCTGCTCCATTTGGACCTGACTATTGTTCCCACCAGCTTATCATTAATATAAATATCACAATCATTTTTCATGTTCGCATTTTTGCCGACACCAAAATGGAAAGTATATTCGCCGGGAGGAATGATGTAAGGTTCGGCATCATACGTATTGTCGCTGTGCAAATCAAATTTGAAGGCGGTGAAATCCAGAATTGTCTCCAGATTATTTGCATCCTGACGTACAAACCATACATATTCATTACTGATTTCCGGCCATCCGTATCCCGGAGTCCATGCTTTAACATCGGTACGTGTAGGTCCGCCGGTTCCGTACGGAGCTAAGTTGGTACATGCAAAATATTTGTCCTTATCATCCTGGCTCATGTATTTGAACCATTTGAAAAGATCCTTAAAACGCCATATCAGCACGTCTTTTTGTGGCAGTTTCAGAGAAGTGACATAATAAGCTATACCATTGCTCATTCTCACAGGATTATCGAGGTCTACCTTATTGACTGTAGTTCTCCACTGTTTACCAAAAGCGGAAGTCAAGTCCGGTTTTTGCGGATTGCCGAAAGCTTCGGCGTCATATTCCACATCTTTGAAAAACATGGCCTGAAAACACCAGTTTTCCAAAATTGAATCCGGACGCTCCAAGTTCCACTTTTTAAGTTTCGCTTTCCCTTCATCCAATGCTTTCTTGATCAATTCGTCAGATGGAATAAGCATTGTTATCTTTTTGCTTTCAGATGCCAAATCCAAGCCTTTATCCAGGAAATAAGGGTTCTTCACCGTAAAGACAGAATCATAAACCGTATTACCGGATTCATCTACTCCAATGCTAAGGCTGTTATTCTTATCAAAGATCTTTATGTTTCTTGAAAGAACCGCATTTTTAAAGATGGAATATTCGTCTGATAATCCTTCCAGAGTTTCCAGCAAAGATTTAGGAGTAACAATGACATTGTCTAATTCATAAACATATCCATTGTTTACCTTCACTACTTTTTTAACTTTACAGTTACTGTTGAAAATAATTTCTTGTGATCCGCTATCTTCTGATACCATCTTGTTGATCATCACATATTTTCCGTTCCACATCATCAGACGCTGACCGTCTTCGATGGTATTAGGTGAAAGGGAGGCGGTCGTTATATGGCTTTTTGCCATATAAACTTTCTCTTCGTCTATGCCGTCATCCGAACTTTTCGTTGCGGTCATGAGTGCATTGTCAACCACAAAAAGAGTGTAAGATACTCCGGCAGCTTCCATCTCCTTAAAGACTCCTGTCTCTTTGAATAAATTGCATATGGAGCTGTATGACTGCTGTGACTCTAAATATTCAATGGCCGGCGCATCGACAATAGTCATTTCTTCATTGTTGATGATAGCTGCCTGTTTATTGTAATGGTTATCCCATTCGTCCGTACAGGAAGACATCAATCCTCCCCATATGATTGCAGCGGATAAGATATATTTATATGCTTTCATAATCTGATTCAATTTATTGGTTCAAACAAAATATAATCAACTTGGATACGGAAGTCTTTTGAAATACTGGCTGCCGGATCATTCAAAGTGATTCTCATTGTATATTCCTTCATATCAGGGATTTCTACAACATCGTATAGAACGGTGTCAAATAGCCCCATAGTTACCAAATAATTACCATTAGCATCTTTGTCGTCCGGAAGACTGGAATATAAAAGACGTGATACGGAACCGGCTTTCTCCATTTCAGTGAATTCGACATCTATTTGCCCTCCGTTACTTCCACTACCGTAGGAACGGAAATTCTTCATACTGTTTGCGTAAAAATAGCGTAAAGTCACTTTATATTTTCCGGGAATCATAACAGGAGACTTCATTTCTACCCATCCTTTATACCCCAATGAAACAGTCAGTAAATCACCATGCAGGAATCTTCTGGTTTTATCTTGGTTATCATAGTTTGAATTACTGCGCAGGGTTCTATAGGCTAAATTGCCAAAATTACTTTCAGGCATTCCTTGAGAACCTACTTTATATTCATAGCATGATAGTTTTGCATCTTTCAGTTCTGTCGACGGTTCCGTCTTTGCATCTATCTCTTGCTGGAAAATCTGACCGTCTGCTCCGTTGGAACCGATATAGTTGGCTACTTCCGGATAATCGGCCAAATCCCAGTAAAGAATAAATGGTTTAAGGTCTTTGCAAACAGGAAGTAAGCCTTCCAGTTGCTGTATATAACCGTTCTTGGTCTGATAGTCGCAATCACTTTCACGGAAAACAGCTTTCATTTCACTGCCACCATCGTAATTCAGGTAATAGTTGCCATCTGCTTCTTTGGATATTTTGATTGCTGCATTTTCGCAGGCAGTTCCCCATATCTTACAAGTTGCTACTGTATCTACGTCAAATTTCTTCAGATTGTCTACTTTATAACGTCCGTTCAGGATATGATAAGCTGCATAGCGGTTCAACGCATTGTTCTTATTTTCATAGTCTTCTCCGGCTCCCAGTTTCTTCACCAGGTCGTCACAGGAAGAAATCCCTTCACGCTGGAAAACATCATCGGGTACTCCCAATATGGTATAATTCCGGCGTACTTCCTGTTTGGTGCCATCGGGCATCGTGATGGTATCGGCAATTATATTCAATGTATCGTGCCATCCGGTTCGTTTCAAGGCTTCTGCAAGAATATTATTCTTATTGTTCTCGAAAAATTTCTGATAGACACTTTCGACCATCGGGCGCATGACATCGTCCAATACATAAACAAAACCATTGGAAGTATGTATAGCCAGTTCCTTCACATGAGCTTCTCCATTCATATACATGGAGTTGAATCCTCCTTCGGAGGCATCGTCTGCATTAAAGGTTACTTCCAGTATATCATTGGACAGCGTCTTGTCTTCCAGCTCTCCGCCTTTGGAGAATTCTTCCAATGTGATCGTGTCATTTACCAGATGGTATTGTACCAGCTGTCTTACATAGACTTTTCCCAGTTCTTCTACTGAGGAGACTTTCTTTTCCTGATAAAAAGCTTCCATCGCCCGATTGGTGGGAGCGAACAGCGTTAACTTGGCAGTCGCTTGATTCACTGCATTGTACATATCGGCATATTTCATCACCTTGATCCATTCCGAAAAATCATCAGGACGGGTACTCAGGTAAGATGAAATAGGTTGCATGTTGTACACTGCAAAAGTTTCATCCTTATAAGGATCGTCGCAGGAATAAACGGCAGCGACAATGATCAATATACAAATTCTAATCAAATTCTTCATAGTAATATAATTAATCGGTTACACCTGCATAATACGGGTTTTGAACTAACAATAAATTAGAATCAATTTCACTCTGATTGATTGGCAGATACCAAGCATATTCATTGCTCAATACGGAACGTATCCAAGAAACGTTGGCGGTTGAATTGTATGTTACAATCGTTTCAATGAATGAATCTTTATATCTGTAATTTTTCGTTTTGCCGAAGCGGACTAAGTCATACCATCTTTTCCCCTCTGCGGCAAATTCTATATTACGTTCATGCAGTACAGCTTGCAACATCTCTTCTTCTGTTACAGATTCTGCTGTCAAGTCCAGATCTTTGAGCCGGGCACGGTTACGCACTTTATTGATAATTTCCAATGCTTCTTCGTAATTGGCAGCACCTTTCCAGATCAATGCTTCTGCTTTCATTAATAATATTTCGGTCATACGATAAATGATGTAGTTGGCATCGTCGTTCGGGCGTACCTGACTTAAATCCTGATATTCTGATCCTTTGTACTTCCAGATGCAATATTGTTTTTTATCGGCTGTTCCTGTGGCGTCCAAGTCTGCATAAGCTCCCCACTTTGCACGTACGGAAGCGGTGAGGTCACCGGCACCATTCTCAATGTTCTCATTATATAAATCTTCGCACATTGCTTCTGTATATAAGTATGGAGCGGTAGCGCTGAGTGTGAAGTAATAAGAAGGTGAGGTGCCTTTATTTTCTTCCTGCTGAGCGAAGTTCTTTTCGTCCCAATTTATCTCAAAGATGGATTCGTTACTGTTTCCTTGGGTAAAGATGGTGATCCACTGTTCGGGAACAGCCATGAATACCGGACGGCGTGAAGCTGTAGCGTTAATCAGCTGATTGGCATATTCTATACAGCCGTCATAATCTTCACTCCACAAGCAAACATCTGCCATCAGGGCATACAGTGCCCATTTGGTAGCACGTCCTTTGCTGGCACCTTCCCATTTGTCATCTTCAAAAAACTCTTTAGCTGCTCCGGTATCCAGTGCAGTTTGAATGTCTGACTTAATCTGGGCGATTATGTCTTCTTCTGAAGATTTAGCGATATCGTAAGGAGCGGAATCGTCTACATAAGGTTCTGTTACAATAGGAGCTTCCTTAAAGTTACGAACTAAATAGAAATGACACAGACCGCGTAAGAAATAGGCTTCGGATAAATGCGAGTTCATCGTGACTTGCAAATAGGTCTTGTCTTTAGCTTGTACCTCCGGTGCATATTTTATTACAGAATTGGCCATATTCAGTATGTTGTATATGGAGGCCCAACTGCATAAGGCATCAGAAGCTGTAATCTGGAAGTTCTGTAATTTTTGTTTTTTAGTATCACTGTAGGCGTAGATAGAAGCACCTCGCAGTTCTCCCCAATCAACCAGTGTACGGGTACAGGCACGTAAAGAGGAATATCCTGAAGCTAAAACAGCTTCTACATCTTCTTTTGCTTTCCAATAATTAGCTGTTATCTGCTCATTTTTAGGATAAACTTCAAGCCAGTCACTACAACTGCCGCAAAGTAGGCTCCCGAAAGCGAATAAACATATTAATATCTTTTTCATATCTGAATAGTATTAGAAACTCATATTTAAACCGAAAGAAAATCTCTTGGAGACAGGAGTGGTAGCTGTATCTATTGCTAGATTGTCTTTAACAGATACTTCAGGGTCCTGTCCTGTATAGTTAGTCCATGTAAACAAGTTATATCCTGTTACGAATACGCTTAATGAATTGACATTGAATTTATTACAGATTTTTCTGGGGAATCCGTAGCTTAATGTCATTGATTTCAGACGTACGAAAGAAGCTTTTTCTACGAAACGGTCTGATCCCAGATAGTTACGTCCTTCATTGTATAAGGCGCGCGGTATGTCTGTATTATCCCCTTCATTTTTCCAACGACGAAGTACAGCTTTACTTTGATTGCTGGAACCATACATGGATTCGTTGTTCATACGAGCCATATTGACGATGGATTGGCCAAAACGTCCATGGAAGAAGGCGCTTAGACTTACTTGTTTATATTTGACGGTTACTCCTCCACCTCCGGTGACTAGTGGCTGAGTGTTTCCCAGGTAAACAATATCATATTTATTGATAACACCGTCATGATTAATATCCTCGTACATTGCATCACCCGGATAGCAAAGATATGAACCGTTTTTCATAACAATCGGATTACCTTTCAGGTCATTCATTACATTACCTTCTGCATCACGGGCATAAGTAGCATCTTTATTCTGATAAACGCCCTTATAACGATAACCGAAGAAGGAGCCGATAGGGCGGCCAACTTGTGTGATGTATGCATATTCTCCATTTTTCACTTCATCGGCATTCTTTATACCTTCTGTTACGCCGGACTGCAATTCAGTAATTTTATTCTTGTTACGTGATACATTGAAATAACCGCTTACACGCCAGTCTTTGTTTTCAAAGAATACCAGGTCTGTACGGAATTCCCATCCCTGGTTTCTGGTAGACCCCGAGTTGAAGTATGCAATATTGGAAAATCCTGTTGTAGAAGGTATTCTGAAGTTTTTGTTTAAGATATCTTCTCTGTCTCTCCAATAGTAATCAAAAGTAAATCTCAAACGGTTATGCAAGAAACCTAAATCAACTCCAATATTGTATTCCTTAAGAGATTCCCATTTTAATTGATCCAATTGCATACGGCTGGGGGCAATGGAAGACATATTCATATAATTATCTCCGGTTGACTTAAATGCACCCATATAAACAGAGTTACCTTTGGGAGGAGTTCCACTTTCTCCATAGCTAAGACGTATTTTGGCCATATCCAGCCATTTTTCTCTTGCAGCAGCGAGGAAAGGTTCGTCCTGAATGTTCCAGTTTACACCAAATGCCGGGAAATAACCCATGCGTTGGTTGCGTCCCATTGCCGAACTGCTTTCTATGTTTAATAATGCCTGGAATACATAGCGTCCTAACAAGGTATAGTTGATCATTCCCATTCCTGAAATACTTCGGCCTTCAGATTCTCCGGACCCCATACTCTGTACAGATGTTCCTACTGTAGGATCGGACAGGCCGGAAGAAGCCATTCCGGATGTTTTACTTGCGTAACTGGAACTTGTCGACTGGCTGGTATTCCAACGAAGATTGGTGATCAGGTTGTGCTTGCCGTTCCAGTTTTTCATGAATTGAAGTTTGTTTTCAGTTTGAATAGACAAACTTTCGGACATTCCATCATAAGCCTGATTAGCAAAAGAGTTCATCCAGACGGCACCTGTTACTGATTGCGGCAGGAATTTAGTGTTTTTGGATGTATTCATCTTTATAGATACATAACCACTATAGGTGAAGCCCGGCAATATTTTGTAGTTGGCATCAATGATTGCTCTGGTTTCCCGTTGAAGGGTATTGTTTTTGGATTCTTTTGCCATAGCTACCGGATTGTAGTTAGTAGCACTACTTCCTGTATCATTACTTTTGAAAACGCCTTCCCAGTCTGTGGTTTGACGAGTGAAGTATTGATCCAGCGGAAGATGAGTTGCATCATCAATTACATAAGGTGACTTATTAGGCATCTTTTTGAAGGCTTCGGAACGAACGGTTGTTGCCCAGTTCGCATCTTTGTCAGTCTGAGTATAGGTAACATTGGCGCCAAATCTCAATTTCTTCGAGAAATTGTAATCAATACGCAATGTAGAGTTGAAACGGTCCATGGAAGTACCGATTGTTGTTCCGTCGTCGGTTGCATATCCCAAAGAAAGACGATAAGTTGCTCTGTTACCACCTCCGCTCATAGAGAAACTATTATCGGAAGATAAGGCATTCTGACGTACCAAATCCAACCAGTCGGTATTCTGATGATATTCATCGTAATATTGCCAGTCCGGGTTATCTCCGATTTCCGGTGTGTTGAACAACAAACGCAGATAATTGGAGGCCTGACTTACACCTACATAGTTGGCACTATTCCAGATAGCATCCTGCATCAAGGCAACATATTCGTCACCATTTAACATCGGGATTGTCTTCGGCTCTACTTTAGCAGTCCATTTGGAGGAGAAAGAGAAGCGTGTCTTACCTACTGATCCTTTTTTGGTTGTAATGATCAATACACCATTGGCTCCCTTGGTTCCCCATACGGCTGTAGCCGAGGCATCCTTCAATACTTCTACAGACTCGATGTCATTCGGAGAAATGTTAAGTAAGGCTCCCAGATCTTCTTCATTGGCTGTTGCAAAATCAAAGTCACTGGTGTTGCTGTCCGAGTAAGGTACACCGTCAATCACAATCAGAGGGTCAGAGGAGGCATTCAATGTACTGGCACCACGAATGAAAATAGTACTTTTTGCACCGGGGTCACCACTTAATGTGATATCCACACCTCCTAATTGTCCTTGCAAAACCTCTTCGACAGATGTTACAGGCGAAGTGGCTACCAAATCTTCCATATTGATTTTTTGCGTAGCCGAAGTCTGTTCCTTCAAACCTACTCCTAAATCATTACGGTCTTTACGTTCAGCCACAATTTCTACCTGACCTATTGCCTCAGACATAGATTCCATGGTGACATTTAAGGACTTTTGTCCGTTGTACTTTATTCTCTTTGTTTTCATTCCGATATAAGAAAACACGAGAGTCAGGTCTTTCTCTTTTTCAGGAATAGCCAGCTTGTACTGACCGCTCATATTGGTAACAGTACCTCCCAGAGAGCGTTCCTGCGAGTTCATAATATTAATATTAACACCGATCAAAGGTTCTGCACTTTTCCCAATGAGTTCCGTCACATTACCGATGATAATCTGCTGCGTCTGTGCCACTACTTCTCCTACAGTACAAAGAAGTATGACTACAGAAAAATATAATTTTGTTAACTTCATAATTCTTAAAATTCAAATTACATAAGAAGAGATTCGATAAAATGGAAACATCCGTCATTATAACAGAATGGGAAATAGTTGTATTTTCCAGATACCTGTACCACTTTTGTACCATTCTTAAGCTGGAATGAGAGAGAGGTCCCCAGGTCGTTATAAATAATTGTATTTCCGCTGTAATTGACATATTCGCCACTTTCCATCTTCGAACCCGGATAACAAGCTGAAGGTACAGAAGAGGCTACTAGGAAATAGTTACTGATGTATTTCTTCAGCTCAATCTTTTCGTCACCGGTCAGTCCGTTACCAGAATCAATCAGACCTAATGTACCATCCTCATAAACCGTAAGCTTGTCGGCTCCCGGAATCTGTTTGCCGGCTAATGCATTCTTGATCGTTTCATTGGTCGGAATAAAAGCAATGGTACGGCCTGCTAATCCCGCTACTGTTTCTCCGGAAATCATATCTGCCTGTTTCAATAATTGTGCGAAACAATAATAAGGATAACGTGCATCCTGACAGATAGCCAATGCTTTTTGCATGCTGTTTCCCTGACCGTCTTCTGTTTCTGCCTCGAATAATCCGGATATTGCATTCGCTTTATAAGTGTAGGTCTTTCCGTTTGCCCATGGTTTACCGCTATTGGTGACTTCTTCGAATTCAACAAATGGATCGATCGTACTTCCCGGTTCCAATATACCGTTGAAATGACTGTTACAGGTTATCTTTCCATCTTTAACAAACCAGTAGCAGAAGGCAGATTGAATAGGGATGACTTGTGTTCCTTGCTTTTTAAGTTCGACTTCCTCACTCATTACAGTATGTGCACGTATAATGCGTTGTAACTCGTCCGAAGAAACGGCTTCCCATTCTCCTTCGGGCTTTTGTTCGAGCTTTCCTCCTTCGGCATAATAATTCAAGAAGATACCATCTGATTCGAATCCGGAATTGTCAGGGATCAATAATGTGTATTTTTCGTTTTCAGATCCGAATGAACTCAGCAGGTTTGCGCCATTCATTGCATATAAGAAATTCAGGAATCTCTTTTCGTGGAAGGCCGGACCGGATACTGAATTGAAAAGAATCGGAGTCTGAATCTTGCCCAATCCGTAGAAACTGCCATTCACACACATTTTTCTATTGACGTCCGATGCATAGGGATCAAAATTATATTTTGTACCCGAAGCGGTGGTAACGGTGCCATTCACAATTTCTTCCGGGAAAGCTACTGAACCACTATATACATATTCATTAAGGAACAATGTCTGTATTAATGGGTCAAGTGAACTGTAATCAGCGTATCCGCTGTTTTTCCAGTATGAATTAAAGAATTCGTTCAATGCTGTATTATTAGGAGCAAACAGACTATATGCACGATAAGCTAATGTGTCCAAACGTTGATAGTCATATTTGTACCATTCCATAGCAATGGGAGCTAATGGAGATCTGTGGCTATGCAAGTATAAAGTATCTGCATTCAATGCGCTGCCATATTTCTGGGTAAGTTCATCGTTAGGCGTATAGATGGAGAACTTGTCATACATCGCCAGAAAATCGGAATATTCAGGATTAGATTTAAGTTGGTCATAAATTGATCCTAAAGGTTCCAGAACTTTGTTGATTGTATAAATATAGCCGTTGTTGGCTATTAAGCCATATTCTTTCACTGAAGCTTCCGAAACATTAAATCCATCATTACCGGTCCAGGTTGAATTGGGATAGAAAGCTTCGTAATTCTTTTTAGCATCAATTTTCTTAGATGAGAAGAAGTAGTGTGAAAAGACTGGGACAAATCGTTCCAGATGATAGACGGTGACTGATTTACCGGTTAAAGGGTCAACTTCTCTTGTCGGTTCTCCTGAACTACGTGTCCGGAATTTATAGTATAATCCCGGATCAAGAATTTCAGTACCTTCATCATAGGCTCCCTCACCTTCAGGACGGAAATTTTCCATACTACCTTTATTATAGGAATAATACAATAGATGGAATCCGATTAGTTCTTTCAGCTCTCTGGCAGGAATGTCTTTTACTGTCGAATAATTATGTTCCGACAGATAAGCGGTAAAAGCATTGTTGTCTGGTGCCATAACGGTCATTAATCCTCTCCCGTTCATAATCTCATAATAACCGGCACGCTCTGCTGCTTCAAGGAACATGGAGAATTGTCCATCCATGCTTTCGTCCGAAAGTAATTCCCAAGCGCTTCCTTTTACCCACCCGGGAACTTCATAATGTTCATCCATCTTATCCTCGCAGGACCATAGGAAAAATGGAATAAAAGACAGCCATAGCAGCCTTCGCATAATCGTTAAGTTTTTCATAATATAAAAAAATAAATATTTCAATAATAACTAAGATGTTTCTCGCGTACTCATGAAATTAATGCTGCACACAAATGCCATTGCTGATAAGAATTCTATTATCAGATGAAATTTGTGTGCATAAACAAGTTGTCACATTGGTTGCTCTTTTCATATAATCCAATTAAGTTAAGTTAAACAAAAGTTAGATTCTGTTTTCAAAGAGTTCTTTATTATAAAGACCTGTGAAAAACTGTTGCAAACATAGCGAGTTAGTGAAGAAATACCAATGAAGAATCGTACAAAAGCATGGAAAATACCGTCTTTTGCACGGAAATCCATGCAATGAACTCATTTTTTTATCAAGAAACAAGGTTTGGGGGGCATTTTATTCCTTTTTCGTTGTATGGAGGATAGTTATTTATAAAACAAAACCTTAAAAGTAATATGGCAAATTTTTCAATTGTAATTGTGCCGACTAAGAAGTTGGCGAATGGCAGACATCGGATAAGAATAGCAGTAGCTCATCGGTCAAAGACCAGATATATTCCGACTCAATTTACGTTGGATTCCGCAAGTCAGCTAAAAAATGGCAGAGTTGTCAGACACGAAAATGCAGTTAACATAAATTCGTGTTTACGTAGAATGATCGATGAATACGAGGAAATCCTCGCTTCCATTAGTTATTTGTCTACAATCTCATGTACTGAACTGATACATATTATCACTTACGAACAAAAGAAGAAAGGGATAACTTTTCAAACAATAGCAAAAGAATACTTAAGTTTCATGGCAGGGGAAGAAAGACAAAAATCTTATAGCTTGTACAAAATAGCAAGTGAAAGATTGATTAAATATATGAAGGGAGACTTTCCTTTGGTTCAACTAACTCCTCTTCATATACAAGAATTCGCAGAGTACCTATATAAGGAAGATTTAAGTGATACGACGATAAGAATCTATCTGACTCTGATAAAAGTAATATTGAACTATGCAAGTAAAATGAATTATGTAACTTATCACATTCATCCCTTTATACTTTTTAAAATGCCAATAAGTACTGTTAGGGATCTTGATTTGTCAATAGATGAATTAAAAAGTATTAGAGATGCGAAATTCCTGAAATCATCTTTGAACATAACCAGAGATATTTTTATGCTTACTTACTATTTAGGTGGGATTAACCTGAAAGATTTACTGGAATACAACTTTAAAGATAAAGATTATATAAGATATATACGTCATAAAACTCGTAACAGAAAAAAAGGGGCAAATGAAATCGTGTTCTCTTTGCAACCTGAGGCAAAAGAGATTATTAACAGATACCTGTCGAAGGAAGGTAAACTTAGATTCGGAAAATATTTATCCTATAAACAGATATATAGTTTAATTTTCCGTAATATAAATAAGGTGGCGGAAATATCTGGTATAAGCAAGAAGGTCACTTATTATTCTGCTCGAAAAACATTTGCACAACATGGATATAATTTGGGAATACAAATCGAGAAAATAGAATACTGTATAGGACATAGTATGAAAAGTAATCGTCCCATTTTTAATTATATAAAAATAATGCAAGAACACGCAGATAAAGTATTCAGGGAAATATTGAACCAATTATTATAAATTTATGCTGCAGTAAGGCATATCGATTTGATTTCAGAATAACTACTTCTTATCTTTTTAGTTGCTTATTAATTGTCCACAGGCAATCTTACATTTTTCATAATACGCTTATACACAAATATTTTGCTCAAAGTCATTAATCTAACTTTTGTTTAACTTAACGTTTTGATATAATTATGAAAAACCACGAAATTTATATGAATGCCTGCAAATCTATGCAGTTGCTAATATCAAATGTAAGTCTTTTATGCTATTCACGATATCAATCTCCCTTTTTAGCAGATTTTTAATTATAACTTAATATAATTTTTAGTATTATGAGAAATGCAATGATTCGAAAGCGGCATTTGCTGCTACTATTGTTCCTCTCTTCCTTTTTCCTGTCCTGTGAAGACAAGATGGATGAACACTATGAAAAACCGGCATGGCTGAAAGGTACAGCTTGGGAAGTTCTTTCTAATGAATATGGAGGTAAGTTCTCCATGTTTTTGGAAGCAGCAGAGCTATCAGGTTTCAGGCCTATTCTTGATGGTAAGAGTGTCGCAACTGTCATGGCTCCGGACAATGATGCGTTTACCACTTATCTGGAGGAACACGGTTATGTTTCAGTCAAGGACATACCGACAGATGATCTGAAGAAATTGATTGGTTATCACTTAATCTACTATTCTTATAGTAAAACCGATCTCGAGAACTTCCGGCCCGAGGACAGTGCAACAAGCAAAGACGACGATGAAGATGATGAACTGGGTGTATTGCAACCGGGTATGTATTACAAATTTCGCACACACAGTACCAGCCCTACTACGAAGGAAGTGGATCCGGCAACAAAAAACACAGTAACCGTCTATCACCTGGAGCGGTTTTTACCTGTATTCTCTCACCACATCTTTGCATCTAAAGGCATAGATGCAAAGAAGAATTATGAATTTTTCTATCCTAACTCTACATGGACGGGAGATAACGGGTTCAATGTGTCGAATGCAAGCGTTAAAGAATACCAAATCATAACAAACAACGGCTATATATATAATGTAGACAGAGTATTGGAACCATTGGAAACTATTTATGATGTTTTGAAGAAGAAATCAGATTATTCCGATTTCCTCGACTTCTATAGCCAATACAGTACTTATACCTATGATAAGGACTTGTCTGCCGATTATGGAAATGCAGTAGGAGTAGATAGTCTCTTCCTTCATGAACATGCGTCAAACGGACTTCCCAATATTGCTTTGGAATGGCCGACTTCCAATTTCCGTCTTTATCCGGAATTGGCTTCTATATCCTATAGTATCTTTGCTCCGTCCAATCAGGCATTAAATACTTTCTTCAATAAATATTGGAAAGCTGGAGGATATTCTTCTTTGACCGATTTGGACCCGTTGATTACCAAAATATTACTTTATCAATCAGTATATGGTGGATCTATTGTATTCCCAGACGAAATAAGCGGAATAACCAACTCTTTGGGTTCACACTATGATTTCCAGTTGAGCGATGTGAAAGATAAGAGCATCTGCGTGAACGGCAGCTTCTACGGATTGAGTAATTTCCCGATGCCTGAAATATTCAGCACTGTAATGGGACCGTCTTTCCTTAAAAGAGATTATCTGCTTTCGTTGTATGCTATCTATCAGAGTAATCAGATGGCTGCATATACTACCACTGCAACCAACTATACGATGTTGATCACTAAAAATAGCGGATATGAAATCAGTGATATGCGTCTGATGTCTGATGGAGTAGGCAATACATTGGCAACTTCCGGAGAAGATGGCGATGTGGCTGTATCATCATCAGATCTGAAAAGAATCGTTAGTGGCGGAACCGTAGTAGGTGAAGTTAATTTTAACGCTCCTTGGGCAGTTCATGCTACTCAGGATGGCGGAACATACTGGTTTATAAAAGACGGAAAGATGACAACGAACTACGTGTTTAATAGTGTGTTAGGGCAAGATCCGCAAACGGTGATTCCTACGCTTTTTACTGAAGTGAAAGAGGTGACCAACGATGGTGGCGGTGTGTGGACAAACGGAAAAGTATATGAATATGAAAGTGATTTCGGTGTATTCGGAAAGTTGGATGGATTGGAATATACAAGCCTGAAGACGATGTTAACCTCTATCGGGGAAACGAAATATCCCAATTTCGTGTTTGCCTATTTAATGAGACAGGCTGAAATATTTGCTACCATAGACGGTGTACTTGCTTGGGATTATCGATTGGCAGGGCGTCTTATCGGGTTCATTCCGACTAATGAAGCTTTGAAAGAGGCTTTGGATAATGACCGGATTCCGGGAGTGAAAGGTACGATTGATTTGAGTTTACCTTCGCCCACTCTTCAAGGTGAGGTTACAAACAAACGCTTGTTGGGAGAATATTTACTTAATTATTTCTTTACGCCTACCAATGCTCCGGTTGCATCAGGCTGTCCGTATCTTGGATCACCCGATTGGTTATCGGGAGAGTATCGTAACAGCAATAATATTCCTGTGAAGTATACTGATAATGGTGCTTCTATTACCTTGCAGTTGCAGAATCAAACCACCGGTCGGTATGGAAATGCGTGTAAGGTAGTATCATACGAGAATTTCCCATTTGCTTTTATGGACGGTGCTTTCCACCTGATAGACGCTGTTTTTAATTAACTGAATATCTAATTAATCATGAATCAGACAAATAAAGTCTTTTATACATTGGTAGCCATTTTTCTGTCCTGTTCTATAGAAATGGCAGGGCAGGTACAGAAGGTTATATCCGGTACGGTTACCGAATTGTTTGGAAAAACTGCCGAGCCACTGGTTGGTGTAAATGTCAATCTAGTAAACAACCAGAACCGTTCGTTGGGTGGTGGTATCACAAACCTGAACGGGCAGTATAATGTGAAAGTCCCTGGAGGAGAGAAAGATCTGACGATTGTTTATTCCTACATCGGAATGAAAACAAAGCGTATAAAGTATACGGGGCAAACTCTTTTGAATGTGACTTTGGAGTCAGAATCGATGGCTGTGGATGAAGTTGTCGTTTCAGCCCGTAGGTTAAATAGAAATGATTTGGGTATTTCGGACAAAGAAATGGTTTCGGCTACTCAGAAAGTCGATATGGAAAAGCTGATTGCTGCTGCGCCTGTTGTATCCATAGAGGAAGCTCTACAAGGACAGTTGGGTGGTGTGGATATTGTTTTGGGAGGAGACCCCGGTAGCCGTAGTGCTATCAGAATCCGTGGTACAAGTACGTTGAATGCATCTTCTGATCCGTTGATTGTTATCGATGGTGTGCCTTATCCGACAGAAATCAGTGATGACTTCAATTTTAGCACAGCTACGGAAGAAGACTTAGGTGCCCTTTTAAATATCTCACCTAATGATATAGCCTCAGTTGAAGTATTGAAAGATGCGTCGGCTACTGCTATTTGGGGTACTCAGGGTGCTAACGGTGTATTGGTTATTAAGACAAAACAAGGTACGGTTGGTAAAACTCGTTTTTCATTCTCCTCTAAATGGACGATGAAGGAGGATCCGAGTACTATTCCGATGCTGAACGGTAAGGAATATACTTCTCTTATGCAGGAATCTATCTGGAATTCTGCCAAATACATCGGTCTGAATAATCCGGGAAATAAATATCTGAATATGTTATCTGATGCACCGGCAATCGGTGACAATCCGGACTGGAGATACTATGATGAATATAACCAAAATACCAATTGGTTGGATTATGTACGCCAAAAGGCATTGGTTTCTGATAACAGTTTTTCAATGAACGGTGGTGGTGAAAAAGCGACTTATCGTTTTTCGTTAGGATATATGAGTGATATCGGTACTACTATCGGTACGTCTATGAACCGTTTGAATACTTCAATGGTCATTAACTATCAGTTTTCTAATAAGTTAAAGTTCGGTGCAGATTTTTCTTATTCACAGACCAATACGGATGCGAACTGGGTTAATACTATCCGTTCGGAGGCATTGAGTAAAATGCCGAACAAATCACCTTTTACAGTAAACGACCTGACAGGTGCATTGACCGATGAATACTTTACTTATCATGATCCGAATTTTGAAGGATCCTTTAATGGAAAGAGTAACTATAATCCTGTTGCCATGGCACATGAAGCTATCAACAGAACTGTACAGCGCGAAGGTAAGATTACATTCCGTGCCGATTATGAGATAATGCCGGGATTCTTTTATAAAGGTTGGGCTTCTATCAATATGCGTGCCATTAAAACACGTCGTTTCCTCCCACAAGTAGTGACAGGAGTAGAACAAGTTAACAAATATGCTAATCAGAGTGCAGACGCTTATTCCGACCAGTTGGCTTTACAGACAGAGAACAAGTTGATGTATATCAAGAACTGGAATAACAAACATAATATCATTGCGAATGTATTAGTTCGTACTGGTCAGTATGTCAATTCAGGCTATAATAGCGAAGTATATGGTAATGCCTCTTCTGATCTTTCCGATCCGGTAGTGGGAACTACTATCAGCGACATGAATTCAAGCGAATCGGAAACACGTAATGTCTCTTTTGTAGGAGTATTGAACTATACTTTGTTTGATCGTTATGTGGTACACGGATCTCTCAATGCCGAAGGTAACTCTGCTATGGGACGTAATGAAAGAATGGGTTACTTCCCTGCTGTGGGTCTTGCATGGAACTTCCAGAATGAGCCTTTTATGAAAACGGCAAGAGATAAATGGTTGGACGAAGCGAAATTCCGTTTCAGTATCGGACAGAGTGGACGTGCTCCCAGCGGTGCTTCTGTTTATCTGGGTGCTTATGTGAAGGGAACAGACTATATGAATATGTCGGCCACCAAGCAAGCTCGTATGCAGTTGGATAATTTGAAATGGGAGACTTCTACCGAATATAACTATGGTTTGGATGCTTCTGTATTAAAAGGTCGTTTGAGATTTACATTCGATTATTATTATAAGACGGTGGAAGACTTGTTGCAAAAGAACTACAAACTACCTTCAACGACTAGTTTCGGATCGATTAGTTATTTCAATTCGGGTAAAATGGAGAACAAAGGTTGGGAGTTCCGTACAGATGTTGTTTTATTTGAGAACAAAGACTGGCGCATCAACGGTTATGTGAACTTTAGCCGTAATGAGAATAAGATTACTGAACTGCCTGCCAATATGGTACAGGAGAATTACTCGCCAAAGAATGGAGAATACGCTGCCCGTGCAGAGGTTGGACGTCCTATCGGTTCGTTCTATGGATACCGTTACAAGGGAGTATATCAGAACACGGATGCCACATACGCACGTGATGCGGAAGGAAAAGTAATGAATGATGCCAAAGGTAGACCAATCGTGATGAAGAACTTGACAGCAACCTGTCAACCGGGAGATGCGATGTATGAAGACATCAATCATGACGGTGTGATTAACCAGTATGATATCGTCTATCTGGGAAATGCCAACCCGACATTGACCGGTGGTGCCGGATTGACTATTAAGTACAAACAATTCTCTGTCAACACCTTCTTCCACGGACGTTTCGGACAGTCAGTCGTGAATACGGCCCGTATGAATAATGAGTCTATGAACGGTAATGCCAATCAGAGTACGGCTGTGTTGAGAAGATGGAAAAACGAAGGTGATATTACAGATATACCGCGTGCATTGTATGGCGAAGGATTCAACTTTTTAGGTTCTGACCGTTTTGTGGAAGATACTTCCTTCCTTCGTCTGAAACAGTTGACACTGAATTATGCATTCCCAAAAAGCATTTGCAACAAGATGGGTATCACTTCACTGACATGTTTCGTTACAGGATACAATCTGTTTACCTGGTCTTCTTATACTGGTCAGGACCCGGAAGTAAACCTTCCGTCAAGACCGACAGATCTTGCAATTGATGGTGCAACGACGCCTGTATCCAGACGATATACTTTTGGTTTTAACTTAAGTTTCTAATACGATATCAACATGAAGAAATTATTAATATACATAGTAATAGCCGGAACAACTTTACTGACTTCCAGTTGTAATGATTGGCTGGACGTGTTGCCGAAGAACGAACAGGTATCTCCGGAATACTGGAAAACAAAGGAACAGGTGGAAGAGGTGCTTGCACAAGGATACCACAATATGCGTCTGACAGTTCCTACGTTAATTTATTGGGGCGAACTTCGCGGGGCATCCATTTATGCATATTCGGGTAAGTCAAAACAGGAATTACAGAATTTCCAGTTGACCTCTTCATCAAACGAATGTAAATGGGCGAGTTTCTATTCCATACTGAATGTGGCGAACTCCATTATTAAATATGCACCGGAAGTAAAGAGGCAGGATGAGACCTATCATGAATCAGTAATGAACTCAAACATGGCTGAAGCCTACTTTATGCGGGCTTGGACATATTTTACGCTAGTGCGCAACTTTAAAGAAGTTCCCCTGATTGTGGAACCCTACATGACGGACGAATATGCGGTCGATGTGCCCAAATCTTCGGAAGAAGCGATTATTGCGCAGATCAAACTGGACATTGAGGATGCACTTTCTACAGGAGCCGCTAAAGAAATGTATGACGATGAAGACTGGACCGGCATGAGTAAAGGACGTGTCACTGTGTGGGCATTGTATGCATTGATGGCAGACGTGTGTTTGTGGAGCGAAGATTATGATGGCTGTGTGAGATATGCCGATATGCTGATTAATTCGACCTCCCCTTTCCGTCCGGCATTTGTAGAAGACCCGGAACAATGGTACAGCATCTTCTTCCCGGGCAACAGCAACGGTTCTATATTTGAACTGAATTTTGATCAGTCGCGCAATCAATCTCCTGATGATGATGCTACAGCGAGTACATATCCATCTCCATCGAATATTTACTCTTGGACACAATCTACTGTCGCCGCTCTTCAGTTCTCGAATGCAATGTGTAAACGTTTGTTTGATGAACAAACCGATACATGGGTGACTTCCAATACCGTTCGTGGTTATGGCAATACATTTATTCTTTCTTCGGGAACTGTTATTGGTAACTCCAATACGGAAGGTTATCTTCCCTTCAAGTTCAGAATCGGCGGTAAGGACGGATTGTCTACAACACGTTCTTATAAAGATGCCAACTGGATACTCTACCGCATGGCAGATGTATTGTTGATGAAAGCTGAAGCATTGATCTGGAAAGGTGGAGAAGCGAATTTTGCACAGGCTTTAGAACTTATCAATAAGATACGTACCCGTGCCAACGTTACCACGCTAAGTGTTCAGACGAATGCCGTATCACAAGAAAATATGCTTGGATACTTGTTGCAGGAGCGTGATCTTGAATTTGCTGCGGAAGGCAAACGCTGGTATGACCTTTTACGCTTCGGCAGATCGCAGAATTTTAAATATAAAGATCAGTTTATCAATATGATCATTGAGAATAACTCTACGGTGAGTGCCAGTTGGATACGTTCGGTTCTGAAGAATACCGATGCATGGTATTTGCCTATTAATCAGGGTGAGATTGACACTAACCCGATGTTAATACAGAATCCTTATTATGATGTAACTGCAAATTAATATATACTATGAAGAATATTGTAAGATTTTGCTTAATGATTTTGTGCATCACTTGTTATTCCTGTGATGATCCGTACAAGGATACGGTATTTAAGGTATATGATGTACAACCTGCTGCAACCTATCTCCAGAGTCGTCCGGACGATTTCTCCGAATGGGTGAAAGTTTTGAAATATGGAGATTTGTTCAATGCTGTGAACCGCGCAGAGGATGCTTTCACAGTATTGGCACCTACTAATGATGCAGTTCTTCGCTTTTACGAAAAGAAGGGAGTCACTTCTATCGAAGATTTGGGATATGAATATGCCCGTACTCTTGCTACATATCATGTTATTAACGACTCTATTGACAGGGAGGATTTTGTAAAAAGCGGTGAACTGCCGGGTAGAACACTCTCGGGAGATGCGTTGAAAGTTTCTTTTGGTAGTGAAGGTGGTGATAAATCTATCTATATTAATAAGGAAGCTCATGTCAGCGAGTTAGCTATTCGTACAGCCAATGGTCGTGTATATGTACTCGATGATGTATTGAGTCCTGCCGTAGAAACTATCTATGCAAAACTTGTAGAGAAAGGGAATTATAAAATTTTCTGTGAAGCGCTGGAGAAAACAACATGGAGCGATTCGTTAAGTGTAGTCAATTCTGTACTCGAAGGTCCGTTGGGAATGAGAGTTGAACTGCGGAAATACTTCACCGTATTTGCCGTATCCGATGCTATATTTGCTAAGGAAGGAATCAACAGTTTTAGTGATTTGACTGCTAAGGTGGGGGCTTTGACCAACGATTACGAGCTTCCCAATAACGAACTGAACCGGTTTATGGCCTATCATATTATGAACGGTGAACGCACCCTTGAATCTCTTCGTACATTTCCCAAACCTTTCGACAGAGAAACGTGGGAATATAGAAAGATGCTGAACACCAAAGCTACAAACGATTTGATCCTGATTTCCGAAAGCGGACTGAACGACGGCGTTAAGTTTATTGAGGAACAAGCTGACGAGATCGTGAAGAACGGATATATCCAACCGATTGACGGATATCTGCCCGTGAAAACCGAATTTGAGCCGATACCTGTAATCTTCGATTTCTGCGATTACCCCGAAGTGTCTTCTTACATTGCGGCAAAGGGAAAAGGGCAGCTTTATCAGCAAGTTTCGCGAGATGACGCGGATACGTATACAGCACTCACCAAGTTCATTGGCCGACAAGAAATTGTTCCGCAAGTTTCGTCCTATAAGATCGAAATGGGACCTGGTGGCACGTTGGCAAGCGACTGGAGTTATCTGTCGTATTGCACAAAGGGAGCCAGCACTTCAGGCAACTGGACTAAGTTGATGAACAACGATGCCTTGGTAGTTAATATCGGCTACAACGGTACATTGGACCTGACTATTCCACCTATTTTAGCCGGAAAGTATAGAATTACTTTATACTATGCATACGATCCGTCAATGAAATTTATCGGTGCGAGAGAAGAGGGCAGCCAAGCCGGTTTGACCAATTTCAGATTAGATTCGAAACGACTTAAAGGTGGCGATAACAAACGTATTTATGATGGAAAGACAGGGGATGTGCAAGATTGTTTCAATACACCGTTGACATCGGACCTGAGTGGAGTAGAAACATTGTTTGAATTTACAACGACGACTTCTCATACATTGAACGTAGTTGTGGTAGATCCCGCAGCCAGTTCGCACAATAAATTCCGTATGTATTTTGATTATATATTGTTTGAACCTGTAATAGAATAATAACCATGAAGAAAATTAGATATATCATAGCATCCGCTTTGGTTTCAATTGGACTCTGTGCCTGTACGGATACTTGGGATTCGCACTATTCCAAGTGGGATACGGTGATTGAAAATACAGAGATTGAAGCTGTAGATGAGCCGGCAGCTGATTTCCTGAAGACAGCTCAGGATTATAGTAACATGTATGCACTGTTCGACAAGACAGGTGTGATTAAAACATGGCAGGAGAAAAACCTGATGTACACCATCATGGTGGTAGGTAATGAATCTATTGCCAATACCGATCAATCGGTAACTACTAAAGCCGAAGGCAGTGAAGGACAGGCAACCGCTGAAGAAATATTTAAGGCGGAAGCACATATAACAGATGCTCTTCTTTCCCCCAGTAATCTGGAAGACGGACAACGCCTGTTGATGTGGAACGGCAAGTATGTGACCGTAAGAATCTACAATGAACCGATGGATGGTATGGAACCGGGAATTTATTTCAATGGTTCGAAAGTGAAGAAGGTGATTAAAACTAATAATGCCTACATTTATGACTTGGAAAATTATATTAATACTCCTAAAGCATTGATAGAGTATTTGAAGGATTTGCCGGACGAAGATTACTCTGTTTTTAAAGAAATGGTGTTGAGCCGTACGCAAAGAGTATTTGATAAAGCCGCAAGTACACCTATAGGAATTGATAAGACAGGAAATACGGTATATGACTCTGTATTCACAGAAAAGAGTCAGTATTTTGCAGATAAGAAGTTAGACCTTTATTCAGAGAACATTACTGCTACATTGCTGGTACCTTCTAATGACTTGATAGAGAATGCACTGAGAGAAGCGAAAGAGAAGTTGAAATCGTGGAATATGGAACGTGAAGATTCTATTCTGAACAACTGGATATTCCAGACTGCTTTTTTTAGTAAAAAGTATGTAAAACAAGATTTTATTTATAACGAGAGTGATCCGGCTTCAACGCAGGACTTTTATTCTGTTTTTGATCAACAATGGCGTACAACAGTAAATAAGGTAGATCTTGATAATCCGGTAGAGTTGAGTAACGGTGTTGCTTATAAGATAACTTCACTGAAAATACCGACCAACAAGATATTGATTTGGAGAATCAAGGAACGTTTTGAAACGTTTGACCAATTGACGGATGAAGATAAAAAGTACTATTATCCCGGATATAATTACATCAGTACTTATCTGAAAGATATTGGTGAGAATGTACAAATGAATCGTGTGAAACAATATGTGGGTGCAAATCAGCCAAAGCCATGGCTGCCGGCTATTTACTGTAGATCTATGATGCTGTGGGTCGTTGACACTGATCAACCTGGTATTTTTAAATTCAAATGCTATCGATTAGTAGAAGACAAAGCTTCGACTACCGGTTATACTGCAGTGCCTTACAAAATACCTGCAGGGTCATATAATTTCTATATGGGATTTAATGGTTCTCGTTCGCAAGTGAATGCAACATTCTACTTGAATGGGAAGAAGATTCCCAAATGTGAAAGTGGTCCTATTCCATCTTCTACAATGAAAGGCTCTAATCATGACCGTGGCGGTGGTGGATATAGTGAGCTTTATAGAGATAGCAGGTATGACCGTGATGGTTCTACGGATCTTGGAGTTGTCATATTTGATAAAACCGAAGAACTTGAAGTTACGATTGAATTTACGAAAGGGGCAAGAGGTGAAATGGAGCCGACTACATGGTGTTTCCGCCCAACAGTAGATTTGTATTAACCTTGATAAACAGGATATGAAAAAGATAAAAAAAATACTTAATATTTCTGTGCTACTCGTATGTGGAGTGGCAAATACATGGGGACAAGGAGGCCAGAAATTGACTGGTAAGATTTTGTCAGCGACGAATCAACCGGTAGAAGGTGCCATTGTCACAGTGTTAGACACGATGAATGTTACTACAAACAAAGAAGGTACATTCCAGTTTGAAGTGAAAGATCTTTCAAAAGCCAAGGAAATTTCCGTATGGGCTCCGGGGTATTTCTCAGTGAAGCAGCTTGTAAAAGAAAGACCGAATATTGTAATTACATTGATTCCGGAAAATCAATATAAATACAATGAAACGATGGTTCTTCCCTTCCGTCGGGAAGGGGAAATGCAGCTGGAAGATTATACAGCAGCTACCAATATCACAAAAAAAGATTTTATGTTGGGTACGACAAAGATCGATCGTGCATTGACAGGACAAATTGCTGGGTTGCAAATGAAACGCAGTAGTGGTATGCCGGGAGAAGGCAGTTATTATAACTTGCGCGGTATCCGCACATTGACTGGTGATAACGCTCCTTTGATTGTGATAAACGGAGTACCTCATATGCCTGATAAAACACCTTCGGAACTGATTGGCGGCTTTACCCGTGATATCTTTCAGTTCTATCATTTGCAGGATATACAGAATATCACTGTATTGAAAGGTGCGGAAGCAGCTATGTATGGTTCAATGGGCTCCAATGGTGTAATCTTGATTGAAACAGACGGTACCGCATCTAATGACTTGGAGACTAGGGTGAGTTACTATGGATCATACGGAATCAACTGGAACGATAAGCGGATGCCGGTGATGGGACTGGATGATTACAAGCAGTATCTGGCAGATATGGGTATGACGATTTCTAAGGATCCGCAGAACTTCTATACAAATTTCCCCTTCATGCAGAATCCTAACGATCCACGTTACAACTATTTGTATAACAATAATACAGACTGGCAGGATTTGATTTACAAGAACACAGCGTCCACCGATCATCTTTTCAGAGTAGAAGGTGGTGACAATATTGCTAAGTACGACCTGTCGTTAGGGTATTATCGCGAGAATGGTCTGATGGATAATACAAGTATGGAACGTTTTCATACATTACTGAATGCTAATGTATTGGTCAATAAACAACTGAACATTTTTGCAACGGTAGGTTTAGCTTATATGAACGGACATTATCAGACGCAGGGTATGGATATTACGACGAATCCTATATTGGCAGCTTACGCAAGATCTCCTTTCCTAAGTCCATACGAAAAAGACCGCGAGGGAAATACACTGAAAACTTACGCATCTCATTTCTACGGACGGAGCAAGAGCCGAGATTACAGCGTCAGCAATCCTTTAGCTATCATTAATACGTTGGATTCTCGTAATCGCCAATATGATCTGAATATGAAAGCCGGTATCGCATACAATCCTTTTCGAGAACTGACACTAACTGGAACAGTAGGTTTGTATTATAATTACGATAACGAACATCTCTTTATCCCTGGAGCAAGTGAAGCTACTATAGTACCGCTAAGTGATAAATACGGTGTGCGGAATAATGCAGTAAGCGACGGAGTAGCTGTAACGACTAATTTCTTTGCTAACTTGAATGCCAGTTATAAGAAAACGTTTAATTATGTTCACCAGTTGAACGCAATAGCCGGATGGCAGTTGATGACTACTAAGAATGAATATGATGCGGGAGAAGGACGTAACACCGGTAATGACTTCTACCAGACATTGGGTAGCACGACTGACGGAAGACGTTTCTTGGGTTATATCAATAGCTGGAACTGGACAAACTTCTACGGACATGCCAACTATACTTACAATAGTATGGTACAGGCATCTGTGAATATAGCTGTTGATGCAGCTTCTTCTACCGGTACGGATGTTGCCCGTTTCTATACATATCCGTCAGTAGGAGTAACCTTGCTAGGGAAAGGATGGAAACCGCTTCTCGATGCTACATGGCTCAATAAGCTGAATGTACGTGCCGAATACGGACTGACAGGTAACTCACGTTTCTCTTCACAGATGGGTGGATACTATTACTCCACAGTACCTTACATGCAGTTGTCAACCATCGTTCGCTCTAATATCCCGAACGTATCATTGAAACCGGAGAAGAATGCTTCCTTGAATCTCGGACTGGACTTGTCTGTACTGAACAATCGTTTGAACCTAACTTTTGATTATTACAATAATCAAATCAGCGATATGATATCTGCTATGCCTCTTTCATCTGTTTATGGATCGGTTCCTTATTATGCGAATGTCGGTAAGTTAGAGAATACAGGTATAGAGTTGTCAGTGCAGGCTTCATTGGTACGCACTCGTAACTTTGAGTGGGTCGTAGGTGGAAACATCACTCGCTCCAGAGATAAGATCAAGTCATTGGGTGGTGAGGAACAAATCGTGTTGAGTTACGATAATGGTGTGCAGATGGTCAACCGTGTGGGAGAATCTTCTTACCAATTTTACGGTTATCAGGCAAATGGAGTATACTCCACACAAGCTGAAGCTGACGCTGCAAATCTCAGCAACCGTACCGGACGTCGTTACAATGCCGGAGATGTACGTTTTGTAGATCAGAATGGCGATAACCGCATCGACGATAAAGACCGTGTTCTTCTTGGCAGTGCTGCTCCCTCTTATTTTGGAGGTTTCTATACACAACTGAAATACAAAGGATTCGCACTTTCTGCAGAGTTCTCATATTCAAAAGACAACATCGCATACAATGCTGTCAGACAACAACTGGAGGCTATGTCTACCACTAACAATCAGAGTATTGCAGCCGTAAACCGTTGGACAGTAGAAGGACAGAAGACCGATATGCCGAAGGCAACATGGAAAGATCCTGTGGGTAATAGCTATTTCTCTTCTCGCTGGATGGAAGATGCATCTTATCTGAGAATGAAGAATGTGACATTAAGCTACACTTTCTCTAAAACACTTTGGAATTTCTTCCGTTCGGGAACAATATATGTGACGGGCGAAAACCTGTTGACCTTTACAGATTATCTGGGAATGGACCCTGAATTCTCTTATTCTTATGCTGAGAATATGCAAGGTTTTGATAATGCAAAGCTAATGCAACCCAAAACAGTGAAAATGGGCGTTAATTTAAAATTCTAATGAAAATGAAAAAGTTTAAGATAGAAATAATACTTATGGGGGTGCTGGCGATGATGTTCGCTTCGTGTAGTGACTTCTTCGAGCCGAATAATGATACGACCTTGAATGGTGATAGATATATCAAGGAAGGCAGCGAGCTTTATTCCGGTTTTCTGGGTATTATCACAAAGATACAAGCTATTGGAGACAAAGCTATTTATCTGACCGATATGCGTGGAGAACTGTTGGAACCTACCGAAAATACACCGGCTGACCTTTACAGCATTTATAATTATGATGATGATTTGAGCGGTAACACATATGCCGACCCTGCCAAGTATTATGATGTAATCATTGCTTGCAATGATTATTTGCAGAAAGCAAAAGAATACCGAGATACACATGTCACTACCGTAGATGACGATGATTATAGAGGTCTGATTAGTAGCACGGTGAGGTTGAAAACATGGACTTATCTCATGTTGGCAAAGATATATGGACAAGCTATATGGTTCGATGATCCGATGCAAAGCATGAAAGATATCGTCAGCCGGACTCCTAAGAACTTGAGTGAGCTTGTCGATGAATGCGACAAACTGTTGAATACAGGCTTTGATGGAATAAACGGTACATACAATATGTCATGGAATGAGTGGCTCGATCCTGCTAACGGGGCTACTTCTACAAACGATGAATATAAAAGATGGAATATGATGGTTCCCGGATATTTCGTACTGCAAGCAGAAATCGCACTTTGGAAAGGAGATTATCAGAAGGCGGCTACAACAATTCTTGGAGAAATGAGCAGGACCTTTGCTTTGGCTGAGTATCAGGGAAATGTTGCTAATATCAAGTATATGCGTTCGGGAAGTTACGGGAGTAATTACGGTCAGCAATATGACTCCGAGATGCCGATGCTGACAGCAACCGAATCTGTTATTATGTATGATTATAAATATAATCAACAGAATTCGTTATTGAATCATTTCGACCGTAGCGGAAGCTATATGATGCGTGCTTCCGTGCCAGGATCAAAACGTTTTGAAGATACTACTTTCAATCCGTCTGCTGATGCAACGGCAATTAAAACATCTGATGCACGTTTCAGAGCTATTCAGGAAATCGAAAAGGATGTGGAATATGCGATACGCAAATACCGTGGCTTTAGAAAGAGCGGACATACTGTTGCTCATGACGATACATATATAATGATTTATCACACTTCTGATCTTTATTTTATGGCGATTGAAGCACTGAATAATATGGGACGTTTTGAGCCGGTATCCGTGCTGATGAATACTGGTGTCGACCCTTTCTACGGAGCCGGTGTAGTATTGGGCGAACAATGGCAGGGATTGAATTGCAACTGGGGATTGTGGACAACACTTTATGCGGGATTCCGCCGTACGTATGCTGATAATGGTGTTCGCGGTATTTTAGGACTGGGCAAGCGCGATATGTGGCAGACTCCGGAAGACATCAAAGAGGAGATTATAGCAGAACAAAGATTGGAAGGGTTGAGTGATGAAGACAAGATCAAAAAGCATAATGATATCGAATTGGTGAAAGAAGCCTTCTTGGAATTCCCTTGTGAAGGAAAGACTTATCCGCTTATGATTCGTGTGGCAAAGCGTTGGAATGACTATTCATTCATAGCAGATTTTGTCGGACAGAAGTATGAATCCGATCTTGCTAAGCAAGCGGAAGTAAAGGCCAAGATCATGGGTGGTGCTTACTTCGTACCTTGGGACTTGCAAGGTAAGTCTTCTTCTCATTAATAGCATGTTTTTCAATCAAAAAAAGAAAATTATGAAGGATATAACAAAAATAGCTTGTTTACTTTTGGGACTGATATTATCAGTCCCAATGAGTGCACAAAAGACATATTATATGGACCCCGAGGGAAGTGATTCTAATCCGGGAACGTCTGATAAACCTTTTGCAACTTTAGTAAAAGTGCAGGAAGTGGTAGCTGCGGGAGATGTGGTTTATATCAATCCGGGAACCTATGTGGTTCCTGCCGACCAACTACCGATGACTACTACTAATAGCGGACTTTATCATTGTGTGTTCCACTTGAATAAAAATGGTGAGGCAGGCAAGCCTATTTCTTATCTGGCCAATCCGAATAGACAGGGGAGACCTGTCTTCGATCTTTCGCAAGTAAAACCGAAAGATCAGCGTATTACAGTGTTTTATGTAACCGGTTCTAATCTTTATCTTAAAGGATTCGATGTTATTGGTACACAAGTCACTATTACCGGCCATACGCAATCAGAATGTTTCCGTATTGTTAAAGGAGCCAATAATAACAAGTTTGAAGATTTGAGAACGCATGACGGTATGGCAATCGGTTTCTACTTGCTTGGCGGAAGCAATAATCACATCTTAAACTGTGATGCTTACAACAATTATGATTCGGTTTCAGAAGGTGGCAAAGGTGGTAATGTCGATGGTTTCGGCGGTCACATTAACTCATCTTCTGCCGGCGAAGGTAAAGGTACGGGAAATGTATTCGAAGGATGTCGTGCATGGTACAATAGCGATGATGGTTTCGACCTCATCAATTGTTTTGAGGCAGTGAAGATAATCAATTGCTGGTCGTTCTTAAACGGATACAAGCCCGGCACAAAAGAGGCGGCCGGTGACGGTACCGGTTTTAAAGCCGGTGGTTACGGAATGTCTGCCGATAAACTTCCAGCCACACCTGGCATAATACCTCAACATGAGGTACGCAATAGTTTGGCTTATTACAATAGATTGAGAGGTTTTTATGCCAATCATCATCTGGGCGGAATCATATTCGAGAGCAATACGGCTGTCAATAGCGGAGAAAACTATAATATGACAAACCGTGAGTTGCCCTTGGCACTTCCTCCGACTGATGTGAGCGGATATGATCATATTATTAAGAACAACCTATCCTTTGTTTCAAGATCGGGAAGTAAGCATATCGTAACAGTGAACAGGGCGAAGAGTGAAGTATCCAACAACTCTTTTGATGGTAGTGAGGAAGTGGTGGAAGCTGACTTTATCAGTCTGGAAGAAGCGGAATTGATGAGAGATCGTAAGCCCAATGGAGATCTGCCTGATGTTAATTTTGGAAAACTGACTACTGATGCGGAATTACGTTTTTGGGGAATGGGATGCTTTGCTACAGGTGAACCTACTGATCTTGATTTTGGCTGGTTGAAAAAGCCGACAATTGTTGTAGTTGGCAGTAAAGCCAGTGTAGTGGGCCCCGAAGCGGCATTGTTCACGAAGATGTATGTGATTGTAGACGGTGAAGAAACGGTGGAGTTTGATAAGAACTCAATAGACTTGTCAGACTTTAGTGGTGTGCTTGAAGTGAAAGCAGTCATTGAAGATGCAAACGGAAACGTTACAAAATCCATTGCGTTTAAATTTAAAAGATAAAACAGATAAACTTAGAATAATATGAAACAGTTTATTAATATTTATATAATATCTTTTGTCTTGATATTATCTCAGCTCAGTCTCTTTTCGTCTTGTAAAGACGAAGATACGGTTGTTGAACTGAAACTTGATCGTACAGCCATTCAAATCAAAGAAGGAAGTGAAGGCATACTAAAGATTGAAGGCGGAAACGGTGGATATCAGTTTTCTTTTTCTGAAGAAGGCTATGCTACCGCCAAGTATCGTGAAAATTTAATATACATTCAAGGAGTGAAATACGGTAAAGTGGTCTTGACTGTAACCGACTTGGAAGGGCACAGTGTATCACTTGATGTAGTAGTGGTATCGAGTGTGCTGAGCACCGATAATCAGCGTTTTGTATGGGGAAACATGATTGAATTGAATAAAGCCAATAATTGGAGCTTGTTCATCGATACCAATAGTGTTGCTATTACCAACGTATTGGAAGGAAGGCAATATGTTTTATCCTGCGATGGTGATTTGTCCGTTGGTGTAAAGGCGAATGCCACGTTAGAGATCTTGAGTAGTAAAACAGGAGCTGAACCGGAGATCGTGCAACTGGCTGGAATGGAAGTGTTGCAAATAAAAGATGGCCTTTGCTCTATTGTTTTTAGTACGGCAGACCGTATGGGTGAGCTTGTGTTTCAGAAATAGATATACACTGAAGATAAATAAATCGATCTGATATCAAGTAAAGCTTGGCTATCAGGTCGATTTTGTTATATTGGGCACTTTCAATACAATCAATGATATCGCTGTTTGCTGGAAGAAGACCGTTTATTGAACAAATATCCATTTAAATGAATGATATTCTATTTATCATTCGGGTGGTATTTTCTAATTTTGTGATGTGAAACCAGTGATAACGTTCCTTATAATGGAACTCCTTATACTAAATTTGTCACATGAAAAACATATCTGTTCTTTTGTTCTTGCTCATTACTTTGGCATTGAACGCACAAAACAATAAAACTTCCGGACTCAACGCCCGCCAGTTTCATAAATACTGGAAAGTAGAATCTGAATCTCCGGATTATAAAGTAACTTTTTTAGGGGATACGGTTGAAATTCTTTCTCCTAAAGGGCTTACTCTTTGGAGGAAAGAGAAGATGAGTGGTAAAGTAACCATTGAGTATGACGCATGTGTGGTTGTTGAGGTTGAGGGCGATCGTTTGAGTGACTTGAATTGTTTTTGGATGGCTTCGGACCCTCAGTATCCCGATAATATATGGAAACGTGAGAAATGGCGTAGTGGGATTTTTCTAAACTGTTACTCTTTGCAACTCTACTATATGGGATATGGTGGAAATCATAATTCTACTACACGTTTTCGCCGTTATGACGGCAATGAGGCGGCTATTACAAATGCAAAAGCCCGTCCTGCAATCTTAAAAGAATATACGGATGCGGACCATTTGCTGGAAGCTAACAAGTGGTATCATATCAAGATAACGAATGAAAATAATAGGGTTAGTTATTATATAAATGGAGTGCGACTGGTGGATTTCCGCGATGCCGACCCCCTGACAGAGGGCTGGTTCGGTTTTCGCACCACCTTATCCCGGACTCGTATCGCTAATTTTCATTATGAATGTTCTCCACAGGAAATCTCAGAAATTCCATTGCACTGGATTGGTGATACTCCTCAGCAAGATAGAACGGTAAGTTTGGGTGTTCCTTTCAGTGAAGGGGAATTATATCCGGAAAATACTTTGCAGTTGATTACTGATAGAGGTGAGACTTTTCCGATAGATACTTGGGTATTGGCTTACTGGCCCGATGGCTCTGTGAAATGGAATGGGATAGCCGGAGTTATTCCGGGAAATACTGATAAACTATTACTCAAAAAGGTCGGGAAAAGATCAAAAGGAAGAGCTAATGCAAAGATTGGCGATGATGGTAGCGGTAAATCATCAATCGCGATTGTTGAAACGCCACAGAATATTCGTATTGAGACAGGTCTTATTTCCGCCTGCATCCCTCGTCAGGGAGAATTTCTGATAGATAGTATATTTCATAAAGGAGTGAAAGTAGGAGAAAATGCACGCCTTGTCTGTAATACTCAAAGTGAACCGATCTTGGAGAATACCTCACAAATAGCTTTTACCAACTATACCGGAAGATTAAAATCGGCTACAGTAGAACGTACCGGTAATGTACGGGCGCTTGTCAAACTGGAGGGTATTCACAGAAGTGATGCCGGACGGGAGTGGCTTCCGTTTGTAGTCCGTCTTTACTTTTATGCCGGAAGCGAGCAAATCAAGATAGTACATAGCTTTGTGTACGACGGAGATCAAAATAAGGATTTTATTCGTGCTTTGGGTATTCGTTTGGAAGCCCCTATGCGGGAAGAACTTTATAACCGGCATATTGCTTTCTCCTGTGCTGATGGAGGTGTTTGGAGTGAACCGGTGCAACCGCTGGTGGGACGGCGCAAACTGACACTTGACACGGATGATGAGCTTTCTCTTCAACAGCAACAGATGGAAGGCAGACGTATTCCACCGTATGAGACTTTTGACAAGAAGAATCGTGACTTAATAGATAACTGGGCTTCATGGAACGACTATCGTCTGTCTCAGCTCTCTGCAGATGCATTCTCTATCCGCAAACGTGCCAATGAGAATAATCCCTGGATAGGAACTTTTTCGGGAACCCGTAGTGAAGGATATGCTTTTGTCGGTGATATTACGGGTGGTTTAGGACTTTGCCTGCATGATTTTTGGCAGTCTTATCCTTCTTCTATAGAAATATCGGGTGCTAAAACTTCGTCTGCAACAATCACTGCATGGTTATGGAGCCCTGAAGGAGAACCGATGGACTTACGTCACTACGATAATGTAGCTCATGATTTAAATGCCAGTTACGAAGATGTTCAGGACGGAATGAGTACTCCCTATGGTATCGCCCGTACTACTACGCTGACACTTATTCCACAAGGAGGTTATGCTGGAAAAAAGGCTTTTGCCGATACTGCTAAATCGCTTTCTGAGCCCGGGATATTGTTGCCCACGCCGGATTATCTTCATGCGCAACAAGCTTTTGGTGTATGGAGTCTTCCAGATCGGAGTACTTCTTTCCGTTCCCGGGTAGAAGATCGTCTGGATGCATATATCAATTTTTATAGTACGGCCATAGAGCAGAACAAGTGGTATGGATTCTGGAATTATGGAGATGTAATGCATGCTTATGACCCCGTCCGTCATACGTGGCGTTATGACATCGGCGGATTTGCCTGGGATAATACGGAACTTGCTTCTAATATGTGGTTGTGGTATAACTTCTTGCGTACAGGTCGTGAAGATATCTGGCGTATGGCAGAAGCAATGACCCGTCATACAGCCGAAGTGGATGCTTACCATATCGGACCGAATGCAGGGTTAGGTAGCCGGCATAACGTCAGCCATTGGGGTTGTGGTGCCAAAGAAGCTCGAATCAGTCAGGCTGCGTGGAACCGTTTCTATTACTATCTCACCACCGATGATCGTTGTGGTGATCTGATGACTGAAGTAAAGGATGCCGATCAAAAACTATATGAACTAGATCCCATGCGTCTGGCACAACCTCGTAGTGAATATCCTTGTACAGCACCTGCCCGACTGCGTATCGGTCCGGATTGGCTGGCCTATGCCGGCAACTGGATGACGGAGTGGGAACGTACTGGTAATACAGCTTATCGGGATAAGATCGTAACCGGGATGAAAAGTATAGCGACTCTGCCCAATCGTATTTTTACCGGACCTAAAGCGTTGGGCTTTGATCCGTCAACGGGAATTATTACTACTGAATGCGATTCTAAGCTGGAATCCTCAAACCATTTAATGACCATTATGGGTGGTTTTGAAGTGATGAATGAAATGATACGTATGATCGACCTTCCTGAATGGAAAGATGCGTGGCTGGACCATGCAGCACGTTATAAGCAGAAGGCGTGGGAATTGAATCATAGCCGTTTCCGGATTTCCCGTCTGATGGCATACGCTGCTTATCACAAGCGGGATGCAATGATGGCTAGAGAGGCATGGGATGACTTATTTACCCGATTGGAACATACACCGGCACCTCCTTTCCAAATTACTACGCTATTTCCTCCCGAAGTTCCGGCCCCTTTGGATGAATGCGTCAGCATCAGTACAAATGACGCGGCGCTTTGGAGCCTTGATGCTATCTATATGCAAGAGGTTATTCCGATGGATGATTCTAGTGTTTTGTATATGGAGAACTAAATATTGGTAAGGAAAACTTAAGTTATCCTTATTGGGACTATAAGGTTGAGGCGTGACAAAAAGAAAGCGGTTAATGCACTGTCTGTGAAATGCATTAACCGCTTTATGAATCTCAGATGAGTCTGTCTCTTATTTCAAGTACTGTTTCAACGGACAATCAGTTCGTTTCAATCCATCTGCGATACTTTTGGCATTCATGTGTGCTCCTTTTAAGGAAGTATGTGTATGGTCGTTATTATAATAGTCTGCTGCTTTCTTGATACCTTTCTTTTCGAGCTTGTCAGCACTTATTTTATTCAGGTCGATAAAATAAGCTCCGGTAGCTTCGGCTGCTTCACGTGTCCATTTACCAAAGGATGCCGTGTTACGTTCTATCTTTCCGTCTTTCCACTTGTTACGTGGAGTATGGCTTAAAACGATAGGTATGGCGCCTTTTTCCTGAACATCCATGATAAATTTACGGAGATACCAGCCGAAAGTGTAAACGACTTGATATTTTCCTGTTTTCTCCATTAAAAAGACCTTGCTCTCTCCTCCGGAACCGGGCAATTCGGCACGGGCTTTTCCGGTATTTATCGCTCCTGTATCATTGTGCCCGAATTGGATCAGAACAAAGTCTCCAGGTTGGAGTGCATTGTATACCTTATCCCAACGACCTTCATCCAGAAAAGTGCGGGCGCTACGACCTGCCATGGCACAATTCTCTACGGATATCTTATTCAGATTGAATTCATCTGCTATTACGCTGCCCCATCCCCACATGCCGTTTTTATCGTTATCTTTATTTTTAACGGTACTGTCGCCAATGGTAAATAATACCGGACGTCCTTCTTTGCGGCTCGATCCGGTATCCTTATCCTTCTCAACCGGTTTCAGATAGTCGGCTAATTCCAGACCTTCATAAGCACGTATTCCGTCAGCAGCAGACTCTGCATTTATTTTAGCTCCGAAAGCGCTGGTATGAATGCGGTCGATATAGAACATATATTGCACTTTGTTCTTACCGAATTTTTCAAATTTGCGGGCACTGATATCGTTTAAATCAATAAAAGGAACATTCTGTTCTTCTGCTACCTGCTTTGCCCACAAACCGAATGTCTTATTGACACGAGTAATGATGGTACTGTCTTTATCTTCCCAGGCGTTACGGGGAGTCAGGGAGAATAAGATAGGATGTGCTCCTTTCGCCTTTACATCGTTGATAAAACGACGCATATATTCTCCGTAAGTATATACGGTCTCCTTTACTCCGGTTTCTTTGATAGTAACATTCAGGCTGTCCTTACCAATTCCCGGAATGGAGGCGCGGGCACGTCCGCTGTCATAAGGGCCATTATCGTTGTGTCCCAGTTCGATGATAACCCAGTCGCCGGGTTGTACACCTTTGATTACATCCGGCCAAAGGCGGTTGTAGAAGGTACGGCTGCTGGTTCCTCCCAAGGCATGATTTTCGACGGTGATCCGATTGGAATCGAAATAATCAGCTGCGTAATATCCCCAGCCCCATTGTCCGTTATTGCCATTCCCTAAGGTTCCGGTACGCATGGTAGAATTGCCGACCAGAAATAAAACCGGATGGTTGCCTTTACGGCTTGCTCCGGCAATGGGGCGTGCCGTACGTGCTTTGTTCAGGCTGTCCAATGTGTTGTCTGCCACCTGATTCACATCTTTCATAGGGGAAGCAACATTGTTTTGTGCCTGCATCTGCAGGCTGCATGTGATGGCTGTGAGCCAGCATAAACAGTGAAGTACTTTGTTTTTCATTTACTTGATAAATAATGCTCTTATTTTAATTTGTAAACCTCGGTACCTGCCAGTAGAAAACAACCTACACCATAATCTTCAAAGTCGGGAACACTTTTGTAAGTTACAGGTTGTCCGTCTTTCGGCTCTTTTCCTGTTCCTTGCACATAACCAAGGAAACCGTTCGGATGAACTGCTTCCTTTACCATTGCGTTCCATGCTTTCAGTACGATAGGCAGATATTCTTTACGGTCGAGTAATCCGTTGCGGATTCCCCAAGCCATTCCGTATACAAACAGTGCTGTGCCTGAAGTTTCTTTTCCTCCGAAATTGCTTTCGTCGTGGAGGCTTACATTCCAGAATCCATCTGTACGCTGGCATTGCTTTAAGGCTTTACTCATGGTCAGGAAATCATTGATATAATCTTGGCGATGTGTTTCATCGGCAGGGATTTCATCCAATACACGTACAAGGGCTGCATATACCCAACCATTGCCTCTGGACCAGTAGCAGTTTTTGCCGTTTGGTTCTTTATAAGGAGGATCGAAATCCTGATCACGCCACCATAATCCTTCTTTGGCATTGTACATACCGGCTTCTCCATGAGTATTACGGGTGTAAGTATACAGGTCCCACATCTTGTTATAGTACTTTTGGTCTCCGGTCATCTTTCCGAATTTGGCGTAAATCGGCATTGCCATTTGTATGGCGTCTATCCACCACCAGTCATTCACCTGCGGAGTGTTTACTACCATGTCGATACTGGCTTTTATATTCCGGATCATGTTCGGGTCGGAAGGACACATGTTGTATAAGTCAATATAAACTTGCCCGCAGCATTGATCATCCGCATTGCGGGTCGTGTTTCCGTTACGCATTCTCCATTTGTGGAAGTTAGCCCAGTCGTAAGTATAGCTATAATAATCTTCGCGCGGATAAATACTGTATAAAGCCATCAGTCCCTCATAATAAACTCCGCGAGTCCAGATATTACTGGGACGAACTCTTCCAAAAAACGAGGGTAAGGTATAATCGGCATACTTTTTCATAAAGTAGTCGTTTACCTTTACGATGGTTGCTAAAGTCTCCTTTTGTGCAGGCAACTCTTGTGCAATGACTGAACTGCAAGGTATGCTACTCAGAAGGGTTGCTGTAATGAATGAGAGGAGTAATTTCTTCATGGTATAAAAACTGTTTATAAATAAAATTAGCTACTATGATTAATTTCACAGGCAAAGATAGAGGATTCTTTTTTCCTCTTCAATGGAATATTGTCCACAAGTATTTAAATTTGTCCATAATGCCTTCAGAAAGCAGTTGTAGTGATTAAAAAGGCAATTTATACATAGATTTGTACGATATTCTATTTTATTCATAAACCATATCGCTTACTTTTGCATGATGTAATTCTAAAAATGACAAGAACACTTTGATTAATGATAAGACTATGAAATGTACAAGTATCTTTTTTAGTTTGTTGGTAATAGCGACTTCTATAGCAGCCCAGCCAAACTATGATTTCACAAAACTGAAACGCGAGCATTTAGGACGCGGCGTAATTGCCATTCGTGAGAATCCCTCAACTGTCGCTGTCTCTTGGCGTTATTTATCTTCAGATCCAATGGATGAATCATTTGATATATATCGGGATGGTAAAAAGGTGAATAAACATCCGCTGAAAAACGCCACTTTCTTTCAGGATTCTTATCAGGGGACAGCCCCCGCACTTTATACAGTAAAAGCTATAAAAGGTAAAACAGAAAGCAATTATCAGTTGCCGGCTGATGCTCCGGTAGGGTATCTGAATATTCCGTTGGTACGTCCCGAAGGAGGGACTACTCTGTCGGGACAGGCATATACTTATGCTCCGAATGATGCCAGCATTGGGGATGTGGATGGAGATGGTGAGTATGAGATTATTCTGAAATGGGACCCTTCCAATGCACATGATAATTCCCATGATGGTTATACCGGTCCTGTGATTTTCGACTGTTACAAGTTGAATGGACAGCAACTGTGGCGTATTAATCTGGGACGTAATGTACGTGCAGGCGCACATTATACTCAATTCATGGTATTTGATCTGGATGGTGACGGTCGTGCGGAAGTAGTGATGAAAACAGGTGATGGAGCTGTGGATGGCACAGGAAAAGTGGTCGGAGATGCAAATGCGGATTATCGGAACGAGCGGGGACGTATTCTGACCGGACCGGAATATCTGACCATTTTTAATGGACTGACCGGAGAAGCGATGCAGACAATTGATTATGTGCCCGAACGTGGCAATCTGATGGATTGGGGAGACGGGCGTGCCAATCGTAGTGATCGTTTTCTGGCTTGCATTGCCTATCTGGACGGAGTACATCCGAGTGTGGTGATGTGTCGCGGTTATTATACGCGTACGGTATTGGCCGCTTATGACTGGGATGGTAAAAATCTGAAGAACCGTTGGGTATTTGACAGTAATAATCCCGGGTGCGGAGATTACGCCGGACAAGGTAATCACAATCTTCGGGTAGCTGATGTAGATGGTGATGGCTGTGATGAAATTGTATATGGACAATGTACGATAAACAATGACGGGACAGGACTTTATTCTACTCGTATGGGACATGGTGATGCTATGCATCTGACTCACTTTGATCCGTCCCGTCCGGGATTGCAGGTCTGGAGTTGCCATGAGAACAGAAGGGATGGCTCTACTTTTCGGGATGCAGCTACAGGAGAAGTCATATTCCAGATAAAAAGTAATACGGATGTAGGTCGTTGTATGGCTGCCGATATTGATCCGACTCATCCCGGAGTTGAAATGTGGTCTTTGGATTCTAAAGGCATCAGAAATGTAAAAGGAGAAGTGGTTGCTTCCAGAGTCAGAGGATTATCAACTAATATGGCTGTCTGGTGGGATGGTGATTTGTTGCGTGAATTGTTGGATAGAAATGTAGTCAGCAAATATAATTGGGAAAAAGGGATTTGTGAACGTATCGCTGTTTTTGAAGGCGCACTTTCTAACAATGGTACGAAGTCAACCCCATGTCTGCAAGGAGATATTGTAGGAGACTGGCGTGAAGAAGTCTTATTGCGTACAGCCGATAATACAGCTCTGAGACTGTATGTTTCTACTATTCCCACTGATTACCGGTTTCATACTTTTCTGGAAGATCCTGTTTACCGTATCAGTATTGCGACTCAGAATGTTGCTTATAATCAGCCTACCCAGCCTGGATTCTACTTTGGTCCGGAACTGCGGGGAACTGTATTCAGAGGATGTAAAATACCTAAAAAGTAAATGATGAATTATCGTATTATTACCGTTGCCGTATTATTGGTAGCACTGCCTGCCGTTGCACAGAAAAAGAAAACAGTTGTCAATGATTCAAATACACCCTTGCATTTATTGCAACCTGCTTATCAGGGTACTTATGGAGATTTGTCGCCCGAGCAAGTTAAGAAGGACATAGATCGTGTATTTAATTATATAGATAAAGAAACACCCGCCCGTGTGGTTGATAAGAATACCGGTAAAGTGATTACGGATTATACAACAATGGGGGATGAGGCACAGCTGGAGCGGGGAGCTTTCCGTCTGGCAAGTTACGAATGGGGTGTCACTTACTCCGCTTTGATAGCAGCTGCCGAAACGACGGGAGATCAGCATTATGCTGATTATGTTCAAAACCGTTTTCGCTTTTTGGCGGAAGTTGCTCCACATTTCAAACGTGTCTATACAGAAAAAGGGAAGACAGATTCACAGCTGCTGCAAATTCTGACTCCTCATGCATTAGATGATGCGGGAGCCGTATGTGCTGCCATGATCAAACTACGGTTGAAAGACCAGACACTTCCTGTTGACGGATTAATTCAGAATTACTTTGATTTTATTATCAATAAAGAATATCGTCTGGCGGACGGGACATTTGCACGTAATCGTCCTCAGCGGAATACTCTTTGGCTGGATGACATGTTTATGGGGATTCCGGCAGTAGCACAGATGAGTTGTTATGATAAAGAGTCAAAGAACCGATATCTGGCTGAAGCGGTAAAGCAATTCCTGCAATTTGCCGATCGCATGTTTATTCCTGAAAAAGGATTGTACAGACATGGATGGGTAGAGAGCAGTACGGATCATCCGGCTTTTTGTTGGGCACGTGCGAATGGATGGGCGATGCTGACAGCTTGTGAATTGCTGGATGTATTACCGGAAGATTATCCTCAGCGTCCGAAAGTGATGGATTATTTCCGTGCCCATGTACGTGGAGTGACGGCTTTGCAAAGCGGAGAAGGGCTTTGGCACCAGTTGCTCGACCGGAATGATTCTTATTTGGAAACTTCTGCCACTGCGATTTATGTATATTGTCTGGCACATGCTATCAATAAAGGTTGGATTGACGCAATTGCTTATGGTCCTGTTGCCCAGTTGGGATGGCATGCCGTAGCCGGAAAGATAAACGAAGAAGGACAGGTAGAAGGTACTTGTGTGGGGACTGGCATGGCTTTTGATCCGGCTTTCTATTATTATCGTCCGGTCAATGTATATGCGGCGCACGGATATGGACCGGTACTTTGGGCCGGTGCGGAAATGATTCGTTTGCTGAACACTCAGCATCCTCAGATGAATGATAGTGCCGTGCAGTATTATCAGGAAAAGCAAAAGACAACAGCTCCTATTTTTGCCGTAGATAAGGAAGACACGAAAGAATAACTTTAAACTATAAGAACCATGAAACGAGAAGCTTTTAAAATGTATTTGAAACCGGGTTATGAAGCAGAATACGAAAAAAGACATGCCGCTATCTGGCCTGAACTAAAAGCCCTGCTTTCAAAAAATGGAGTATCAGATTATTCTATATATTGGGATAGAGAAACCAACATCCTTTTTGCTTTCCAGAAAACGGAAGGTGAGGGAGGCTCGCAGGACTTGGGAACTACAGAGATTGTACAGAAATGGTGGGACTATATGGCAGATATCATGGAAGTGAATCCGGATAATTCACCCGTTTCGATTCCTCTGCCGGAAGTATTTCATATGGATTAAAACTCTCTAAGCAGATTCAGACTTAGGAGGATGTTTGATAAAAAACAGGCATCCTCCTAATACTATTTTATGATTGTTTCTTTATTATTTCAACTATCTTGATTACTTTTGTCTGGCATTTATCATTAATCTTGGAATCTATTATGACACAAAAGCGCTTATTACTTGTCGCACTTTTCATAACTCTTATCTTCAATACGGTTTATGGGGGTATTGAGCTCCGTTCTAAACAAATGAGAACGAGTGACGGTATACCGAATAATTCGGTTCGGTACATGTATCAGGACAGTAAAGGCTTTCTGTGGTTAGCTACCTTGAACGGATTAAGTCGCTATGATGGCAATTCTTTCCTGACCTTCCGTCCGGAGTCCGGCGAGAAAGTCTCACTGGCAGATAACCGGATTTATGACCTGACTGAAGATAAAAATGGTTTTCTGTGGATTTCTACTACTCCGGAACTATTCAGTTGTTATGATTTGCAGCGTGCTTGCTTTGTTGATTATACAGGAACCGGTGCGTTGGAGCAGAATTACTCAGCTGTATTTATTGCTGCCAATGGGGATGTATGGCTTCGGCATTCGGCCAATGGATGTCGTAGAATCGTCCACCAGGAAGACAGGAAAATGGTATCTACTGAATTTAAGACGGAACGTGGTAATTTGCCGGATAACCGGGTACAATTTATTAATGAAGATGCCGGGGGGCGAATTTGGATTGGAACGCAACGTGGATTGGTATCTGTATCTGACGGTCAGTATAAAGTGGAAGATCGTTTGCTTCATTTTACTTCTTCTCTGGCATTTAAAGATAATATGTATTTTCTAACGGCAGACGGCGATGTCTATTGCCACCAGGCTGCCAGTCAGAAAATAACAAAGGTAGCTGCTCTTTCGACTATTGCAGGTAAAACGGCTCCTACAGGCAATTTTCTTTTAAAGAATAAGTGGGTAATACTGACTAATACGGGAGTTTACAACTATGATCTTAATTCGCATCGGATCAGCGTGGATGCAGACCTCAATGTTAAAAATGGTGAAGTCATTCGTGATAATCACGGAGACTTTTGGATATATAATCATACCGGTCATGTCACTTACATTCTTGCCAAGAATGGGGCAAAAAAAGAATTTCAATTGATTCCTGAGGATAAACTGGGGTATATTGATTATGAACGTTATCACATGGTTCATGATTCCCGGGGAATTATCTGGATTTCTACTTATGGTAACGGACTTTTTGCTTATGATACAACAGAGGATAAACTAGAACATTTTCTGGCAAATATAAATGATCAAAGTCACATAAGTTCTGATTTTCTATTGTATGTAATGGAAGATCGTGCCGGTGGCATTTGGGTAAGTTCCGAATATTCCGGCTTGTCCCGCATTTCTGTATTGAATGAGGGTACTTCACGCATATACCCGGAGTCCCGTGAGTTGTTTGACCGTTCGAATACAATTCGTATGCTGACAAAAATGCCGGATGGAGATATTTGGGTTGGAACGCGTAAAGGCGGATTGTACACATTTGATTCGAATCTTCATTCTAAAATGACCAATCAATATTTCCATTCCAATATTTATGCGATCGCAGAAGATAATAGGGGTAAGATGTGGGTAGGAACCCGTGGAAACGGATTGAAAATAGGAGAAGAATGGTACCGCAATGACATTTCAAATCCAGCTTCATTAGCAGATAATAATGTATTCTCTCTTTATAAGGATCGAAAAGACAGGATGTGGATCGGTACATTTGGAGGCGGGCTTGAACTGGCCGAACCGATGCAGGATGGTAAATATAACTTCCGTCATTTTTTACAGCAGAAATTTGGTCTGCGTATGATACGGGTGATAGAAGAAGACGATAATGGCATGATCTGGGTGGGTACCAGTGAGGGCGTTTGCATCTTTCATCCGGATTCATTGATAGCTAATAGTGATGATTATCATCTGTTCAATTATACCAACGGAACTTTTTGCAGCAATGAAATCAGATGTATTTACCGGGATACAAAAGGACGTATGTGGGTGGGAACTTCCGGCTCCGGCTTGAATCTCTGTGAGCCTCAAGATAATTACCGTTCATTGAAATATGAGCATTACGGAACTTCTGAAGGGTTGGTCAATGATGTGATTCAGTCTATTTTAGGAGATAATAACGGAAACTTATGGGTTGCCACTGAATATGGTATTTCTAAGTTCAACCCAAACAATCACTCCTTTGAGAATTATTTCTTTTCTTCCTATACATTAGGTAATGTTTATAGTGAGAACAGTGCTTGTGTGGGGGTAGACGGTAAATTACTTTTCGGTACTAATTATGGGCTGCTTGTCATTGATCCGGATAAGATACAGGACAGTGAAACTTTTTCTCCTGTTGTTTTTACAGACCTGCATGTGAATGGTACTCAGGTAAATCCTACTATGGAGGACTCTCCTTTGAAACAATCTCTGGCTTATTCGGATAAAATCACTTTGAAGTATTTTCAAAATTCATTCTTAATAGATTTCTCTACTTTTGACTATTCGGATAGTGGACGTACCAAGTATATGTACTGGCTGGAAAATTATGATAAAGGTTGGAGTACTCCTTCACCATTGAATTTTGCTTCTTTTAAATACCTGAATCCCGGTACTTACATACTTCACGTGAAGTCATGTAATGGAGCAGGAGTCTGGAACGAAAGCGAAACGACCTTGAAGATTGTCATAGTGCCTCCTTTTTGGAAAACGAACTGGGCAATGTTGGGGTATGTATTGCTGCTGATTGTAACTTTGTATTTTGCTTTCCGTATTGTGCGTAATTTCAATGGTTTACGTAACCGTATTAATGTGGAGAAACAGCTGACAGAGTATAAGCTGGTTTTCTTCACCAATATCTCTCATGAGTTCCGCACTCCGTTGACTTTGATACAGGGGGCATTGGAAAAGATTCAGCGGGTATCTGATATTCCCCGTGATCTGATACATCCGCTCAAAACGATGGATAAAAGCACTCAACGCATGTTGAGGCTGATTAACCAGTTATTGGAGTTCCGGAAGATGCAGAATAACAAACTGGCACTTTCTTTGGAAGAGACGGATGTGATTGCTTTTCTTTATGAAATCTTCCTGAGTTTCGGCGATGTTGCGGAGCAAAAGAACATGAATTTCCGTTTTATTCCGTCTATACCATCTTACAAAATGTTTCTTGATAAGGGCAATCTGGATAAAGTGACTTATAACTTATTGTCTAATGCCTTTAAATATACTCCTTCAAACGGTACGATTATACTTTCTGTCACTGTGGATGAAGTGAACAAGATGTTGCAGATTCAAGTGTCCGATACTGGAGTGGGTATTCCTAAAGAGAAACAAAATGAGTTATTCAAGAGATTCATGCAGAGTAGTTTCTCCGGAGATAGTATCGGGGTTGGTTTGCATTTGAGTCATGAACTGGTGCAAGTTCATAAAGGTACAATTGAATACAAAGACAATGAAGGTGGAGGCTCTGTCTTTACAGTTTGTATCCCGACAGATAAAACAATTTATTCGGAAAAAGATTTCCTCATCCCCGGCAATGTCTTGTTGAAAGAGGCAGGCGGACAGGCGCATCATTTGCTGGAACTTTCGGAAGAACTGCCGGAGCCGGAGAAAATAGCGGAGCCTTTGAATAAACGTAAAGTTCTGATTATAGAAGATGACAATGATATCCGTGAATTCTTAAAAGAAGAGGTTGGCGTATATTTTGAAGTAGAAGTAGCTGCTGACGGAACAGCCGGATTTGAAAAGGCTCGTACTTATGATGCTGATTTGATTATTTGTGACGTACTGATGCCGGGAATGACCGGGTTTGAGGTTACAAAGAAATTAAAATCAGATTTTGCTACCAGTCATATTCCTATTATCCTGCTGACAGCATTAAATTCTCCGGAGAAACATCTGGAAGGTATTGAATCCGGTGCTGATGCTTATATTGCGAAACCTTTCAGTATAAAGCTTTTGCTGGCACGTGTCTTCCGGCTGATAGAACAGCGTGACAAGTTGCGGGAGAAGTTCTCCAGTGAGCCGGGGATTGTACGTGCTGCCGTATGCTCTACCGATCGTGATAAGGAGTTTGCCGACCGATTGGCTGCCGTACTGGAACAGAATCTTTCCCGTCCGGAATTTTCAATAGATGAATTTGCGCAGTTGATGAAGCTAGGACGAACGGTGTTTTATAGGAAACTGCGTGGTGTGACCGGTTATTCTCCAAATGAATATTTGCGGGTGGTACGAATGAAAAAGGCGGCTGAACTATTATTGTCCGGCGAGAATCTGACTGTTGCGGAAGTTTCTTACAAGGTTGGTATCAGTGATCCGTTCTATTTTAGCAAGTGCTTTAAGACTCAGTTTGGGGTAGCACCGTCCGTATATCAACGCGGTGAAATGAAAGAACAAGGAGATAATGAGGCAGCAGAAGAAAGATGAGTAACTGATTATTCTATATTTTGCTTTAAATCTTCTTTTCGGTGTTCGATGTGAATGATCTATCCTGTATTTGTGTACAATTGTCTATGGTCTGATAGCGAAAGTATGCTTATTTTTGCATTGAAATACGAATGAACATGTGCCCAAGACAAGCCCCTTTCCTGGTTATCTTTGCTATGTCATTTTAAGTGTAATCTGATAATATAATGGTAATGAAAACAAAACTACTGTTGATTGCAATTATTCTATTTTCCACTTCTTCGTTTATAAGTAATAGACCTGTCACTGTCTTTATGATTGGTGATTCGACAATGGCCAACAGATCTATTCAAAATAAGAACAATAAAGAACGGGGTTGGGGAATGATGCTTGCCGGTTGCCTGACAGACAGAGTGATTGTCGATAATCATGCGGCTAGTGGTCGAAGTACGAAAAGTTTTATCAATGAGAAACGATGGGAGAGAGTCTTGGACCGGATTCAGCCGGGTGATTATGTCTTTATCCAGTTCGGACATAATGATGAGAAAGAAGATCCGAAACTTCATACGGAACCGGGTACTACTTTTGATGATAATTTAAGGAAATTTGTTGCCGAGACGCGTTCAAAAGGAGGAATCCCTGTGCTTTTTAATTCGATGGTTCGCCGTAAATTTTATTGCAACGAAAATGGACTATATACGGATTCTTTAATAGATACCCATGGAGATTATCTGCTTTCTCCGAAACGGATAGCTGAAGAGAAGGGAGTAGTCTTTATAGATATGAATAAGATTACTCACGATTTGGTAAAGCAGATGGGACCGGAAAAATCCAAAGAGCTTTTTATGTGGGTTGGAAAACGCAAAGATGATACTCATCTGAACATAAAAGGAGCGAGAATAGTGGCTTCATTGGCAATTGAAGAAGTCGGCAAAAAGATTCCGGCTTTGGGCAAAGAGATCAGGCGTTATGATTATGTTGTTGCTACCGATGGAAGCGGAGATTTTTTCACATTAGAGGAAGCTTTGGAAATGATTCCGTTAAAAGGAAAATGTACAGTCTTGGTACGTTCCGGTCAGTATGGTCCGAAACCGCCTTTTGTGAATAAGAAAATTAAGATTACGGAAGAAAAAGGGGTATCATGGGGAAGTTCGGCAGCACATGCTGAAAAACCGTTGAAGAATCTTGATTTGTATCTTTGCGTTGGACAGTCGAATATGGCAGGGAGAGGAAAATTATCACCGGAAGTAATGGACACCTTACGAAATGTATATCTGCTGAATGCGGAAGATAAATTCGAACCAGCAGTGAATCCTTTGAATCGCTATTCTACGATAGGAAAAGGATTTGGCTGGCAACAATTAGGACCTGCATATGGTTTCGCCAAGGAGATGGCTACTAAAAAACATCCGATAGGGCTGATAGTCAATGCTCGCGGAGGGTCCTCTATCCGTTCCTGGGTTAAAAATGCCAAACAGTCCGGCGGATACTATGATGAAGCAGTACGACGTACCAAAGAGGCAATGAAATATGGTACGTTGAAAGCGATTATCTGGCATCAGGGAGAAGCGGATTGTCACCATTCCGAAGCATACAGAGAGAAAATCACTCAGTTGATGACGGATTTGCGTAATGATTTGGGAATGCCTGATTTGCCTGTTGTAGTAGGGCAGATTGCGCAATGGAACTGGACCAGGAAACCTCATATCCCCGAGGGAACAAAACCTTTTAATGATATGATAAAAGAGATTTCCGCCTTTTTGCCTCATAGTGCCTGTGTTTCTTCCGAAGGGCTTACTCCTTTGAAGGACGAGACTGATCCTCATTTTGATGCGGCAAGCCAGATAATTTTAGGCAGACGCTATGCCAAAGAAGTAAAGAAACTAATAAATAAATAGAATAACAAAAATGAAGAGATTGACATTATTAATCAGTGCTATTTTGATGACAGGTAGTATCCTGATGCAAGCGCAAGTTTATAAATTCGACTTTTCTATTGATAAAAAGGTAAAAGACGGTTATATAAAAGTGACTTCTGAAACTTTGTTCAATAATGAACGGGGCTATGGATATGATTTATTACCGTCATGGGATGGGAAGAGTAATCAACCTTTTTTTTTCTCACTGAATGTACCGGATGGAAACTATAAAGTAACCGTCACCTTGGGGAGTAAAAAAGAGGCTGCCAGTACAACAGTTCGTGGTGAATCGCGCAGGCTGTTTATTGAGAACCTTTCGACTAAAAAAGGAGAGATGATAACAGAAACGTTTACCATTAATAAACGTAACCCTGTGATTTCGGGAAAAGAAAGAGTCAGCATAAAAGAGAAGGAAAAGAAGAAATTGAACTGGGATGATAAGTTGACGTTGGAGTTTAATGGTGATCTGCCCCGTGTGAATTCTTTGGTGATAGAACGGGTTGAAAACATACCTACAGTCTATCTTTGTGGGAATAGCACAGTAGTTGATCAGGATAATGAACCGTGGGCAAGTTGGGGGCAAATGATTCCCCGCTTCTTTACAGATCAGGTTTGTATAGCCAATCATGCGGAGTCAGGACTGTCTGCAAATACATTCATCGGTGGAAAGCGTCTTGCAAAGATACTGAGTCAGATTAAAGAAGGTGATTATTTGTTGGTTGAATTTGGACATAATGACCAAAAGCAGAAAGGACCCGGTAAAGGAGCGTTTTACTCTTTTGCATATAATCTGAAAATCTTTATAGACGAGGCCCGTGCTAAAGGTGCTCATCCGATATTGGTGACTCCTACAAGCCGTCGTCGTTTTGACGAGAATGGAAAGTCGGTAAATACTCATGGTGATTATCCTGATGCAGTCCGTTGGGTAGCTGCAAAAGAGAACGTTCCTCTGATAGAATTAAATGGTATGACTGCTATTCTTTTCAATGCTTTAGGTGTGGATAATTCTACAAAAGCATTCGTACACTATCCGGCAGGAACTTTTCCCGGTCAGACTAGAACTCTTAAAGACAATACTCACTTTAGTACTTACGGAGCTTATGAAGTTTCAAAATGCGTAATTGAAGGAATGAAAAAGGCTGATCTGGAGATTGTGAAATACCTGCGACCGGATTATAGCGGTTTTGATCCGGCACAACCGGACAGCTTTGAGTCTTTCAAATGGAATTTGGGTTCATTTACGGAGAATGAAAAGCCGGATGGAAATTAATGAACTGAAAAATATAAAAGGGGATGTGGCAAAACTCCCCTCTCAGCAAAATCACCCTCGCTACAACTATCTGTGGCGAGGGTGATTTTTAATTTATAAGGGTCTTTACAACCCTCTTTTTTATAAATGAGAATGTTTTATTCTATTTGATTGTTTCCAGAAACTCTATTTCAATAATTCTCAGATTAGCATTATTTTTGTTCGCTTTCGCTTCGAGTTCCATATCATTTGCTGCTTTTGCCGCTACCTCAGTAATCTGTCCGAAAGCATCCTGATCGCTGGTATTACCTTTCAGACGGATGGTAATTTGATTGGAACGTACCGGCTTCTCCACATTTAAATGAACGTATCCCAGGCTTTTATTCGTATCTCCACTCCAGATCATGGTATTACCGGCAAATACTTCCAAAGGATAACTGCGTGAACGCCATCCATTCAATTTGATACAGATATCATCTATTGCAGCTTCTTTCTCGAGCGTATATGTAATCCATGCGGTACTAAGTTTGCCGTCATTCATCCATTCGCTTCTTTCATTATCATCGAAGCTTTGGTCTACAGTCTCATTGTTGGCTCCGGCTTTGGCGGATACAATTCGTATATCCCGTTTCGTATCCTTGTAAGATGGGGTAAGGGGAGTCTTACCTTTATCCAGATTACCTTTCAGAGTCATCTGAGGCAAATAAGTACTCAGTCCGTTGCTAACTTTGACGGGAAGGGTTTCTAGTGTAATTGTAGCGCTGGGAAGTCCTTCTGCTTTGGCAGTCAGAGTGATTTTGCCGGCTTGGGTAGTGCTGCGGATCAGAGCACGGTTAATACCACATTCCACTGGGAGACTGGTATTAAGAATATAATTGTCTTTTCCTTGTGCGATACCTCCACGCCATTCAGCATTTCCCTTCAGGTCGAATTGGATGATGCGATTATCGAGCGGACAACGTTTTCCGTCTTTGTCTACCACTTCTACTTGTATGAGCGCCAGGTCGGCTCCATCCGCATGGAATCCTTCCGGGTTTTGTATAGTAGTCAGTTTCAGTCTGGTAGGTTCACCAACGGTGCTTACTGCATAGCGACTTATTTCCTTACCGGCCTTGTTGTAGCTGACAGCTTCCAGTTTACCGGCTTTAAAAGCAACATTATCAAAGGTGAACAGGAAATTATATTCGCGTTTGCCTTTACCTAGCGACTGACCATTCAGGAAAAGTTCTACTCCTTCCCCGGTAGATACTACATAGACAGGTTTCACAGTATTTGCCGGATAGTTCCAATGGCCGATGATATAGGTATTATCCTCTTCCGTATCTACCCATCCGTTCCACATGACCTGATGTGCAAAGAAAGCATCCTTTTCGATACGCATAGGGTCTGTTACTCCACTTCTTCGATAGTTTTCTTCACCACGGTGGTGTGTGTTGGTATCCGAGAATATAATTTTGGCACCTCCGGAACTGACTCTGCGACCTGTTCCCGGACGTTCGCGCCAATAATCATACCAAGTGCGGATCATTGCTATAGCCAGCATATCCTGATTGTGGTTATAGTCTGTTGCAGGTTGATTACGATGTAGCGGACCATCTCCTTCTTTGTGGAAAGGATAGCTGTATTCATCCCAATATTTTCTCAGACCCTCGTCGCGGCAATATTCTGTGGCCCACATCGGATGGTGTACGCTCTTGTTGATATAAAGCATTTCTCCGCCATATTCTGCTTCACGGATGTCCAGCATCTCACGAGAGCCGATAGCACGTCCGCCAAAAGGATCGTATTTATCGCGGATAGCTTTCATCTCTATCATATGTTCCTTGCTGATACCTTTGTTTCCACATTCGTAGAATAAGATACTCGGATTATTACGGTTGTAGATGATCGCGTCACGCATCAGTTCTGTGCGCTGGTCCCATTGGCGTCCTGTACGGTCCTTCTCGGAGTCTCCTGCCGGCATTGCCTGAATCAAACCTACGCGGTCGCAGGATTCCACGTCTTGTTTCCATGGGGTAACATGCATCCAGCGTACCAGATTGCCATTGCCTTTTACTACCAGGCCATTAGAGTAGTCACTTAGCCACGCCGGAACAGAGAGACCCACCGCCGGCCATTCATTACTGGTGCGTTGTGCATACCCTTTCATCTGGATCACACGGTCGTTCAGCCAGATTTTGCCTTCTGCAAATTGTGTCTTGCGGAAACCTGTACGCGTACTTACTTCATCAAAGACTTGATTCTTATTGTCTTTTAAAATCGTTTGAACAGTATAAAGATACCCATATCCCCAACTCCAGAAATGGAGGTTATCTACTTTGGAAGCAGCTTTCACTATTTTAGTTTCGCCACCTTGTAAGGTTACTTTCTCACCTTCGAAGCTTTTCACCTGTTTGCCGTCAGCATCCAGCAAGATTACCTGGTAGCTGAGTTGGCGTGGTTCACGACTGTCGTTTTTTACTTCCGATTCTGCATGGATGGTGGCAGTGCGTCCTTTTACATCGATATCTTTAGCATAAATATAAACTCCGGTAGTTTTCAGATTACTATATAAAGGAAGAGTCTGATACACTTCATCTGTAACGTACAAGAATACATTCTTGGGCAGGCCGCCGTAGTTTGCGTTGAAGTTACGGTCGTTCCACTGGAATTTGGAGTTGGTACTTTTTTCGCGATACATCCAGTCATTATCTGTACGTACTGCCAGCACATTGTCCCCTTCTTTGATATAGGGAGTCAGGTCGAAGCCTACCGCCATTACTCCGTTTTCATGTTTGCCCAGATATTGCCCGTTCAAATAGAAGTCACCGGCTTGGCGCACTCCTTCAAACTCGATGAATACTTTTTGTTTTTTACCGGAAGCCGGAATTCGAAAATGTTTCCGGTACCATACCACTGTGTCCGTCAGCTGTTCGATAGATACTTTGAAGGCTTCGTCTTCATTAAAGGCATGCGGTAAAGTGACTGCTTTCCACCGGCTATCGTCGAATTGAGATTGTTTAGCTTCGGGAAAGTCTCCGATTTGCAGACGCCATTCACTGTTGAAATTGTATTTTTTGCGTTCGAAAGCGTGACTATCAACAATAGCCAGCATTGCAAACAGAAATACAAATAAAAAGAGTTTGTTTCTCATGATTTGTTAATGATTAATTTTTCATTGGCAAAGAAAGCACATCAGTCCAATAAACACCCTTTAAATTAGTACGGAAAACATGTAAGATCATACGTCGGCATCATTTGTCGGTGCATTTTCACCCTCCGGCAGCTTTTTCCGATAGGCGGAAGGAGATACTCCGAACTGGCTTTTGAAACATTTGCTGAAGTAGAACGGATCATTGATACCTACGCTGTAGGCGACTTCGGCTATAGTGAGATCTTCTGTCAATAACATTTCAGCAGCCTTTTTCAATCGTATGACACGTAAATATTCATAAGGAGAATAACCGGTTACTCCCCGCACTTTTTTATAGAACACAGTACGCCCTAATCCCATTATTCCGGCAAAGTCATTGACCGAGAATTCAGTGTCGGTCATGTGCTCATTCAATACCTCATTTAGTTTCGCCGAGAACTTCTGATCCTTGTCATTGGTACAAATAATGGAATGAGCCAATCCCGGTTCGTTAGAATATTTTTGGCGCAGTTTATCCCGTAGCTCGATTAACTTGAAGATTCTTGCCAGTAGTAAAGAGACATTGAATGGCTTTGTGATATACGCATCAGCTCCGGATTCAATTCCTTCCTGGTATTTCTCTTCTATATCGAGAGCAGTCAGTAATATGATGGGGATATGACTGGTCGTAAATTCATTTTTAAGCTTGCGTGTCACTTCAAATCCGCTCATTCCCGGCATCAGGACATCACAAATAATTAAATCTGCATCATACGTGCTTGCCTTTTCAAACCCGGATGTTCCGTCGGCAGCTACTTCTACTTCAAAGTAAACTCCCACTTCTTCTTTTAAGAATTCGCGGATATCAGTATCATCCTCTATAATCAGGACTTTGCGTTTGTTCAACGGATCGACAGGAGGCTGGAAGGTCTCTTCCGGCTTTTCTTCCCGGATAAACTCTTTGGCATGTTGTTGCTCCTCTTCTTCGATTAATAGCTGGTTGGGGACCAGGAAATCTTTCTCTTGATAGATTTCTGAATTAGTTGGCAGTATGACGGTAAAGACGGAGCCTCTCCCTTCATTATCCTCATAGCTGATGCTGCCTTTGTGTACATTGACCAGTTCATGCGTCAAGTGGAGCCCTACTCCGACACTGCTGTGGGAGAAGCTGCTTTGCATAAAACGCTTGAACAGTTCGGAACGCTTTTCTTTGGGTATGCCAATTCCGTTATCTATTACTTGGATGCGGAGTTGTTGCTTGTCTTCCAGAATGTCTACTTTGAATATAATCTTTCCGTTAGAAGGCGTGTACTTGAAAGCGTTGGACAGCAGATTATAGGTAACCTTGTCTAAGTTGCCTTTATCAATATACATTTTATAGGAAGGTTGTGACGGTTCGAAGCTGAAATCCATGTGTTTGGATTCGCTTGTATCCTTGAAACTCAGGAATATTTCATAAAGGAAAGCAATGACATCCGTCTCTTCCAGAGATAAAGCCAGTTTGCTTTTCTGCATCTTTCTGAACTCCAGCAGCTGATTGATGAGACGTAGCATTCTCCGCGTACTTTTATCCATCGTTCTTAAAGGACGCTGCATTTCTTTCGGAGGATTCTCTATATTGACCAGCTTGTTGAGAGCACCTTGAATTAAAGTAAGCGGAGTACGGAATTCGTGAGATATGTTGGTGAAGAACTCCAGTTTATATTCAGTCAATTGCTTCTCAATAGCGATGCGGTTACGCAGCCGGTTGAAATTGCGTATGATGTGGAAACTGAAATAGCCGGCAATTCCAATCAGTACCAGATAAATCAGATAGGCCCAGGTTGTCTGCCAGAAAGGAGGGGCTATTACAATCTCCAGGGTACTTTCTTTTCCCCACATTCCGGCTACGTTACAAGCCTTCACCTGTAGCTGATATTTGCCGGGAGGAAGATTGCGGTACGTTGCCAGATTCTGTGCCGAGGGAATACTCCATTCCGAATCATAAGGAGGCATCCGATAAGAATATTTGGATGCTCCGCTTAAGAAATTGAAGGTTGAAAAAGCGATGACAAATGAATTCTGGTAGTGTTTCAGTTTTAATTCACGTGTATAAGACATTGTTTCGTCAAGAGGTGAATCTTCCATGCCGGGCAGCATGTGTGTGCCATTGATATGGAGTCCCGTGAATACAGTCGATACAGGCTTTTCCATGTTTTCTACTTTATGGGTGTCGAGAGCTACCAGACCGTAGTTCGTTCCGAAAAGGAGTCTTCCGTCGGTGTTTATGCAGGCTGTATTCTCAGAGTACACATTTCCCAGTGTATGCGAAGAGAAATAATAGTTCTCTATTTGCTTGGTGGCGGGAGTGAAACGGGAAATGCCATATTCGGTTGCAATCCACATTTTATGGTCTTGGTCTTCCACAATGGATTGTATAACCCCGTTGGGCAATCCGTCTTTCATACTGTAACAATCGAAAGTCAGATGCTGGTAGTCATCTCCCGGATTACAGATAGCAAAGCCTGTTCCCGTTGTGCCGATCCACATGTTTCCTTCGTGATCATTTACCAGACAACGGATTTCATTGCTGGGGAATGTTTCGTTAACGTGGTTGTAAAGTATATAGTTCTTGGGTGCGTGGATCAGTGAATCCGGATGGAAGATATAAATACCGTTGTTGGTACCTACCCACATCATGCCGTTGCGGTCTTCCTGGATGACACGTACCCGTTTTTCCCCATAACTGTCTTGAAAGAAATGCTTGAATTGATAGCCGTTGTCTGTTTTGACAGCCAGATTCAGTCCTCCGCCAAATGTCCCTATCCACATCCGGCCTTTGCGGTCACGGTAGATTAAATACACATTGTCGTTTGATAACGAGCCTGGGTCTTTGCTGTTGTGCCGGTACCATTGGTCAGGGCCGATACGCAGCCCTATACCACGCATGCCTAACCAGAGTTGTCCTTCGTTATCTTCGCACATACTGTATACGTTATGTGTGAACTTCTCTTTGCGAAGTATGTTTTTTAGTCCGGCATCATACTCATATAAGGTACCCATGCGGTTTGCCATAAATACATTCCCGTTTTTACCCCGTAAGAGCATACGGATGGTGTTGGAACGGTCGGAAGCATTTTCACCGTTCGGATAGATACGCAACGTACCTTTATTCAGAATTTCGAGATGGGATAATCCGGAAAATTCGGAACTGACCCAGATACCCCCTGAACGGTCTTCAATGATATATTGCAGATAGTTGGAATTGATGTGGCTGGAGTGACTGACTTCAAAAGTGAAGTGTTGCAGACCACCGGTGTTCAGGTCGTAGGCAAAGAGCCCGTTTCCGTAAGTCGTAATCCAGATGATATCCCGCGAGTCATGGATAATAGAGTAACGTTCCACATCGATGTATCCCAAATGCTCGGATGAAAGAAACTGAAAGGGCTTGATATCCCCTGTGCTGGTATTGACATACCATACATTGCCGGTATAGTTGTGTACCCATGCATTCCCTTTATTGTCTCTGGTGACATTACCGTTTTTTATATTCAGGCGGGAGAACCGGCGCAGTTTTCCCGTAACGGGATCCAGGATGTAACTGCCGGTGGCGGTAAACATCACCCATTGATGTTGCAGGCGGAGGCTTCCGGTGATAACACCTGTATCTCCGAGTTCGGTTAACGAAGCGATTTTCTCCAGTCGGTTATTGGAAAGAGAGTGGCGGTAGATTTCTTTTTTTCCGGTAATGATGCAGGTATATTGGTCATAAGAAAAGATATGTTCCCAGCTTTCCCCCTGTGTATCCATTGCTTCCAGTTTGCCTTCATGGTATTTCCATAATCCTTGCCTGGTTCCTATCCACACATGTCCGGGACTGTCATTGCTTTCGTAGACAAACAATACCTCATCAGAAGATAGATTGCCTGATTCTTTTTTGTATGTCTGCGACGAGAACTGGCCATCCTGATAGACGACACGACGACATCCGTTATTGTTATCCCACAACCAGATAGACTGGTCGGATGCTATGATTTTTTTCGAATAGCTCTGTTTGTATTCTCCGCAACCGGTGAAATCGACGAAACGCCCATGTTTTAAATCGTAACAGCTATACAAAGAAGAGAGAGTGGCGATCCATAAAAAACCGTTAGAATCTTCTTCCATATTCCGGATGCGCGGGTCGGCCAATGAAACCGGCAGATTAGGGTCCGGGTAGATACTGACAAAAGAGTTACCGTCATAATAGCTTAATCCGTTGACGGTTCCCATCCACATAAATCCCTTGCTGTCCTGAAACATATATCGGATGGAATTATTCGCCAGTCCGTCACCGGTGGTCAGTTTGTTCGAACGTATCTCGACAGATGCATGTACTGAACTGAGATAGAAAGATAAGAATGCGAATATCAGCAGTGCATTTTTCATATTTGATTTCTACGATTCTACATTATTATTAATGGTTACAAAGTTAATTTTCTTTTTAGAATAGAGGATGTAATAGCGTACGGAAAAACAAGGAAACGATGTATTATCGTTCATTCTTGATGTAAATCTCAGGTGAAATACGATTTTCTAGGCTTTGTGTACGCATGTACATTATAAACTATAAAGAAAGCTGTAATTTAGCGGTATGAAAACGGTAACTGGAAAGAAACTCCCGTTACGGTGTATTTGTTTAATAGTAGAAGAGAGGAGTCAGGTTACACAGAAGCACACAATTAACAGTAAAATGGAAATTAGTTATCAATAGGTTTTAAAATACAGGCAAATGAAGAAGCATATAGGTATTAGTCTTTTTTTTATGGGGTGTTTCCTGTCTCTTTCGGCTACGAATTATTTGGTAGCTACCAACGGTGATGATTCAAATGCGGGCACGCTTGACAAGCCTTTTGTCACCTTACAAGAAGCGCAGTCAAAAGCCCTTCCCGGAGATATTGAGGAATGACCGTAGGGTGTATCTATGCCAATATGACTTGCATAGAGATACCGTACGGTCATTCTTCTTATACTATAGAATAAGGTTTTTGATTTCTCCGGCAGTATCTGCAATATACGAAGGATTGAATTCCTCCAGTTCCGTACGCGGACGAAAACCCCATGTCACTCCACAAGCAGTCACTCCTGCATTAGCAGCCGTTTGCATATCCACGCCGGAATCACCTACGTACAGCGCTTCTTCTTTGGCTACTTTGGCAATTTCCAGAATATCGGATACAATAATCGGATCGGGTTTAACTTTGACTCCTTCCCGTTGTCCGAGTACAGCTGTAAAATGAATTTCCGGGAAATAGTGGTCGACTAATTTTTGAGTGGCTGCCTGATACTTGTTGGAAGCTACGGCAATCTGAACACCTGCATCCTGTAAGTATGAGAGCAATTCCGGAATACCGGGATAAGGGCGGCTGTCATCGGCATTATGAATGTCATAGTAAGGGACGAATTCCTTGCGTACGCGCAGTACATTCTCTTTGGACTTTTCTTCTTCCGGCAAGGCACGCTCAAAAAGTTTGTCGATGCCATTTCCTACCATGAAATTATATTTCTCGATCTCATGTGTGGGATATCCTAACTTATTCAAGGCATAATTTGTACTATGTGCAAGGTCGGCAATGGTATTTAGTAATGTACCATCCAAATCGAAAATGACTAGTTTCTTCATTGAACTTCTTGTTTTAAATGTTAATCCTGTTTTCCTTTCTTTCTGCTTACAAAGATAGGAATAAAAAACGGATTACTGATAACTGTAGAATGCTCCAGTCAAGGCATCTGGAGAAGAGGCCGTGCCACCGCATTGGCACAACTGTGCCAGTACGGTGGCACGGGCGTGCCAATGCGATGGCACAGTTGTGCCAACCTATTGTCACTGCTTGCGCAATGCCTTCTTACTGAATCCGGACCAATAGGTTATTTCTTTGTAATCCGGAACCAGTCTACATCTGTCCATCCTCCATCGTTGGTAACTATAGCCGGACGGGTGCAGAACATGCCGACTTTGGTGCCAATCCATTGTCCTTCTTTAGCTTGGAAAGGGTTGCCTAATGGAGAGAACTTCTTTCCGTCAAGACTATAGCTGAAGTTGCACATCACAATGAGGTCGTTTCCTCCTTCGCTGGCTTTGATCTTTTTATCGTCACAGCTGAAGCGTACCTTTAGATAAACTGTGTTTTGAGTAAGATCGATTGAAGAGTTTGTCTGTTCCGGTTGTCCCTTATCTGCCTTTTTACATTCGATTTGGGACAGAACGAGACCTTTGTCCGTGTTTTCCAGAATCAGTCCGGCGTAGTCTCTGCCCATTACTACCAAACCTGTACGTTCACCTTTCAGTTTGGGGTTAGGCGTAAAGGTCAGTTTCATTGTGGCGGTGAAATTGTCGGAAGGAGTTTTTTGTAACAACAGGTTAGCTACATCCCACAGATTCTTATAATCCTGTGGCACCGGATAAGAATACAGTCTGACATAACTTTGGTCTCCGGCATAGTATGCCCATTTTTCATTGATGTTTGCATGCCACTGCCATTGCGGAGAGAGCGTATATCCGTCGAATTCGTCACTTTCTTGCGGTGTACAGATGGGATATGTCTTTCCTATATTCGGTTTTTGGTAGGTCAGTACCGGTTCGCCGCAGCCGTCACCATCCTTGTCGATACCTATTACAGGCCAGTCATTCACCCATTTCATAGGTTGCAGGTGGACAAGGCGACCGTAAGCGCCTACATCCTGGAAGTGGAAGAACCAGTCTTCTCCGGAAGGAGTATCTACCCAGGCTCCCTGATGAGGTCCATTGACGGGAGAATCACCCTGCGCCAGTACAGTCTTCCATTTATAAGGACCATACACATTCTTAGAACGGAGCACTACCTGCCAACCGGTTGGCACACCGCCTGCCGGATGGAAGATATAATAATAACCGTTTCTTTTGTAGAACTTCGGGCCTTCACACGTCTGGTGTGCTTCGTGACCGTCGAAGATAATGCGTGAGGGCGTAATGGCTTTGGTCGCCTCCTTATTCAATTCACAGATGGTGATTACACTTTTCAGTCCGGCACGGCTTCCCGCATAGGCATGTACCAGATATACTTTTCCGTCTTCATCCCACAGCGGACAGGTATCGATGATTCCTTTTCCCGGTTTTACCAGAACAGGTTCCGTCCACGGACCTTTCGGGTCTTTGGCTTTTACCATGAAAGCGCCTTGATCCGGATCTCCCCAGAAGATATAGAACTCTCCGTTGTGATGGCGGATACTGGGTGCCCAGACACGGTTGCCGTGTTCCGGACGTTCCGGTGTTTCAATAGGAGTGAGGGCGTAGGGAACCGCGGCTCCGATGATCGTCCAGTTCACTAAATCCTTGGAATGTAGAATCTGCAATCCCGGCAGACAGTTGAAGCTGGAAGAAGTCATATAGAAATCATCTCCTACGCGGCAAGCGTCCGGATCGGAATAATCGGCATAGAGCACCGGATTCTTGTATTTACCGTTTCCGAGATCGGAAACCCATACTTCGGATACATAGTTTTTCTGTGCCACTGCTGTAAAAACAGTCAGCAGGCAGAAAGCTAAAGTCTGTGTCAATCGTTTCATGATATAGGTATAATAGTTTAATGTTTAAAGATTCAATCAGCGTTTCTCCATGGGGCAAAGGTAAAAAAAAGACTCCGCACAAAGGAGTAATAATTGTGCGGAGTCGGTATAAAAACTGGTAAACACTCCGGTATTTGATTGTTTAGTTGTATTTGTACGCTCTGTTTAATGAATATCTTTTATTTTCACCGTTACCGGATGTGCCAGTTCTTCTTTCCATTCACGGAGGTAAGCAAACCATGCTTCCGGTGTTTTATATCCGAAAGTTTCTTTCATAGAAGTGAAAGTGGTGTGATACTGTAAGTATTTGTTTCCCGGAGATGTGATGGTGTAAAGGTAGTTGTCTTTGTCTTTCTCTTCCGATTTTACATATCGTTGGGGAATGCAGGTGCCAAGTCCTACCGTTTCTTTGGCATATTTTACGGTATCGTTTACCGGCCAGTCTGTTCCCCAGCTGCCGACAAGTCCTTTATGATCCGAGTAAGACTCCGCAGTACCGACAATATCCTGAACGCCTGTACAGAACACTTCGTTTTTGATAGGTTCGTCGAAGAATGCCTCAATGCGAAGATCACGGTGTCCGGCATAGAGTGTGTAACGGGTCATCATGTCCAGCTCCGCATTTTGATATTTCCAGCCTGTCACTTCGATTTCTGCAATGACACGCACCGGACCGTAAGAGATAATACGCTCCGTGCGGGTATCTACAGGAGTTATATGAGTTGCTTTTTTTCCGTTCCATCCTTTGAAAGCCCCCGGACCACAACTGTCGAATACCCGGAGGACATCGTCACCGAATCCTCTTGCCAACTGTTCATCAGTAGGGTAGAACTGAGATTCTTTGATCTCCAGTCCTTTATTGAACTTACCGTAGATATCCGGAGTCTGCTTTTCGTTAAAGTAAAGACGATAACCTACCAGTTCCGATTCCAGTACCGGACCATGAGGGCGAACCATACTGTATATGTTGCTGGTGCCGGGCACAGTAATCGCTTGCACCGATTGATGCTTTCCTTTTCTCGGGTCGGCAATAAACATTTCGGCATAAACCCGGGCCGGATAAGTCTTCGTACTCTTTTCGGAAGACAGTGTGACCTGAAAGGATTTTCTACCGTGAGCAGGGAGGCTGGTGACGAATGCAAGTTCGTCCATCTTGCGGTCTCTGTTCAGGTCGTCCAGCTGAGAAGGGATTTCAGTACTTCCTTCCATGACTACGGCGGACTTTACTTTAAATCCGGTATGCAGATCATGTAAATTGATTACTACCGGTTCATCCGTCTTTGCCCGGTTCCAGTTATTATTTACTTCTACAGTAATGGTTTTCTCCTGTTTTTGAGCCCAGGCAGATAAAGAGCAACATCCGGTAAGGAGTGCTATGATAAAAATATTCTTCTTCATGATTTTAATACATGATGTGATACGTCGTATTTCTCTTTGCAAAAGTAGTTGAAAAAATAGCAGACCGGCTTATCTTTGGAGGATAAATTAGTCTGCTATTTGAGCTTTTTACTCTATATAATGATTTTGTGGTTTTCTGCGATTAACCACAGACGCCATAGATTAATGCTGATTATTCTCTTAAAAACGTAGGTTCAAACAGCTCTCTGCAAAATGAAATAGGATTAGTCTACGTTCCTTAAAGCTTTCCCTCTCTCTAAAACCAGCATTTATAACTATGTATCTGTGGTGGAATCTCTTATTTGAAATTCAATATCTGTCCTTTTGCGTCAATCTCTTCATAAGTTTCGCCGTCGACTTTCAGGTTTCTGGCACTCTTGACGTTCAGAATATTCTTTCCTTTGGTGGATTCTACATAAATATTTTCCAGTGTGACACCGTCTGCCTGACTGATAACAACCCCGTCGGTAGCTTCTGTCATTACCACGTTCTTCACTGTTACGTTGCGGATAGGCATTTCCGGAAGTCCGTTGAAGAACATTGCCCGGCCCGAACCTCTGCAAATAATATTGGAAATATGGATATCACGGAAGGCGGGAGTCTCTTCGGTAACAGGAGGAATCGCTGTTTTCATACGGCTCAGCAGATCTTCTTCCGATTCTTCTCCGGCTCCTTTGCCACCATAGAACAGGTCGAACAGTAACGGTTCGTTCGGTATATTGATCATGTTGATGTTGTTGATATAGATATTTTCTACAACACCACCCCGTCCGCGTGTACTCTTGAAGCGCAGACCTACGTCAGTGCCCAGAAAGGTACAATCTTCTACATAGATGTTCTTCACACCACCGGACATTTCGCTGCCTACCACGAATCCGCCGTGTCCATGCAACACTGTATTGTTCTTTACAATTACATTCTGACAAGGTTCTCCGCGACGACGACCGTTCTCGTCTTTACCGGATTTGATACAGATCGCATCATCTCCCGCATCGAATACACTGTTGATAATCAGCGCGTTCTTGCAAGATTCCAAGTCGAGTGCGTCTCCGTTCTGAGAATACCAGGGGTTGATCACCTGAATATTATTTACCGTAATATCTTCGCAAGATAGCGGATGTAAACACCAACTCGGTGAGTTCTTGAAAGTGACACCTTCCAACAGTACCTTTTTACTTTTTACGAAACTGAGCAATACCGGACGCAGCCATGCACGGATTTCATTCCATTCTTCGTCTGTATTGATGCCTTCGGGTACATTAAAGTCTTTACAAGCCATTGCACCTTTCAGCGAACCTGCCGTAGGGTACCAGATTCTTTCCTGCGCATCGAGCACACCACCCGATTTTACCAGTTTGTTCCATTGCGAAGCAGTTAGCTTTTCCTTCTTCACCGGGCGCCAGCAATCTCCGTTGCCGTCAAATATTCCATATCCTGTGATGGCTATATTCTCGGCGTCGCGTGCTGAAATCGGTGATTGGCAACGGCGGGTGTCCAGTCCTTCGAAAGAAGTCGGGATAATAGGATATGCTTCGAAGTCCCCCGTAAAGAGTACCAGTGCATTCCGTTCCGTATAAAGATTCACGTTGCTGAGCAGTTCGATAGGGCCGGTCAACCAGGTACCTTCCGGGATAATCACCTTACCTCCGCCACGCTGGTTTACTTCTTTTATAGCATCATTGATGGCTTTCGTATTCAGGGTCATTCCGTCCCCTTTGGCTCCGAATTTAGAGATATTTACCTCATAAGCGGGAAAAACCGGCTGTTGCACTTTCGGCATATCGAAAGGTAAATTCTGGTAAATGGTGTCGTCTATTGCGTTCTCGCTTATTGCGCACTCACTTTGTTTGCATCCCGAGATAAACGGCAAACAACATACGACCATCCAGAGGAGTCTTCTTGTCATTGTGTTCATTTAGTAACTATTTCTATAGGGTTATACATTTATTGTTTTTCTGGTATTTCTCTTTTCTGATTGCTAAGATGGTTTTCTCATAACGCTTATCTCCCTCGGCAGGCGACCTCTCGCAGGCGGCCTGCCGGAAAGGAATAAGACCAATTCATGTTAACCTAATTCTAACCTTAAATAAATATTATGAAAAAACCTCTTAATTATCATTGGCAAAGATAGGGGGGAAACTGCAGGCGGATGTGGAGTTATTGATAGAATACGTGTATTTTTTGTCATTTATGTCTAATATTTGCACACTTCTCGTGTTTTTATGCAGAAAGATACTATCTTTGCACAAAATTTAACTATTAGAAGATATGAGTAACAACTTGTTGAAAGGAAAAAGAGGAATTATCTTCGGTGCCCTGAACGACCAGTCTATCGCCTGGAAAGTAGCAGAGCGTGCCGTAGAAGAAGGTGCGATCATTACATTATCAAATACTCCGATGGCTATCCGTATGGGAGAAGTCAATGCATTAGCTGAAAAACTGAACTGTCAGGTAGTGCCGGCAGATGCTACCAGTGTGGAAGATTTGTCGAACGTATTCAAGACATCTATGGATGTACTGGGTGGACAAATTGATTTTGTATTGCACTCTATCGGTATGTCTCCTAACGTGCGCAAGAAACGTACTTATGATGACCTTGACTATGGAATGCTGGATAAAACATTGGATATTTCAGCTGTTTCATTCCATAAAATGATCCAGTCTGCCAAGAAGCTGAATGCTATTGCAGACTATGGTTCTATTGTAGCTTTGAGTTATGTAGCTGCACAGCGTACTTTCTACGGTTACAATGACATGGCAGATGCCAAAGCATTGCTGGAATCTATCGCACGCAGCTTCGGTTATATCTACGGACGTGAGCATAGTGTACGTGTGAATACGATTTCACAGTCGCCTACATTCACTACAGCCGGTTCGGGAGTGAAAGGTATGGATAAACTGTACGACTTTGCTAACCGTATGTCTCCGCTCGGAAACGCAACGGCTGACGAATGTGCCGATTATTGTATCGTCATGTTCTCCGATCTCACCCGTAAGGTGACTATGCAGAACTTATTCCATGACGGTGGTTTCTCCAGCGTAGGTATGAGTCTTCGTGCAATGGCTACTTACGAGAAAGGACTGGATGAGTACATGGACGAAAATGGTAATATCATTTACGGATAAAAAGTTATGAAACTACGGATCTCTCTTCTTACTATATTAATAGGTATGCTTTTCGCCTCCTGCGGCTTAAGCACAGGAAAGGTTGCGGAGCAGAAAGATGAAGGGATTTCTGTTCTGAGATACGATAAGCTGTTGAGCGAATATGTTCGCTCCAACAGCTTTTCTGCTATGCAGAAGTTGACTATGGACTATCGGCAGCCGACAAAGATTCTGATAGAAGATGTGCTTTCTATCGGTACGGTGAAGGACGACACCATTTCACAACGACTGCAAAAGTTCTATTCGGACAGTACATTGCTTCGTTTGTTGAGCGATGTCGAAGCGAAATATCCTAATCTTGACGGAGTAGAAAAAGGACTCACCAAAGGATTCCGGAAACTGAAGAAGGAGGTTCCCGACACGAAAGTACCATTTATTTATTCGCAGATATCCGCATTCAATGAATCGATTATTCTGGTGGATACCTTGCTGGGGATCAGCCTCGATAAGTATATGGGAGAAGACTATCCTCTTTATAAACGTTTCTATTACGATTATCAATGTGCTTCGATGCGCCCGGAACGGATTGTACCGGATTGTTTCTCATTCTATCTTCTCAGCCGTTACGGACTGAACTATCACGAAGGTACTTGCCTGGTCGATCTGATGATGCATTCCGGCAAAATCAATTACGTCGTGCAGCATCTGCTCGGTTATGAAGATATCGGTCAGGTGATGGGGTATTCGGAGCAGGAAAACGACTGGTGCAAGAAAAATGAGAAGGACATCTGGGAGTATATCTGTGCAAACGATCACTTGCATGCACGAGACCCGATGGTGATCCGTTACTATATGAAACCGGCGCCGACTGTTGACATGCTGGGAGGACAAGCGCCTGCATTGATCGGTTCGTGGGTGGGTGCGCGGATTATCGCATCGTATATGAAAAAGCATAAGGACCTTAAAATAAAGGATCTGTTAGAGCTTACCGATTATCAGAATATGTTTGAGGAATCGGGCTACCTGAAACTCTGATCCGCCAAATTTATTATTCTTAATTCTTCATTCTTAATTCTTCATTTTCAAAGTGGAAACTGCTCTTTATCTGTTGCCTGTCACATTGGGCGATACACCTCTTGAACAGGTGTTGCCTTCTTATAATACGGAGATTATTCGTGGTATCCGGCATTTTATTGTCGAGGATGTTCGTTCTGCCCGTCGCTTTCTGAAGAAGGTTGATCGGGAGATTGACATTGATTCGCTGACATTCTATCCGCTGAATAAGCATACTTCTCCCGAAGACATTTCCGGTTATCTGAAACCTTTGGCGGATGGAGCCTCAATGGGGGTGATTTCAGAGGCAGGTTGTCCTGCCGTTGCCGATCCGGGAGCAGATGTAGTTGCCATTGCCCAGCGCAAGAAGTTGAAAGTGGTTCCCCTGGTAGGCCCGTCATCTATCATTCTTTCTGTGATGGCTTCGGGATTTAACGGACAGAGCTTTGCCTTTCACGGCTATCTGCCGATAGAACCGGGCGAACGGGCCAGGAAACTGAAGACACTGGAACAACGCGTCTACGCCGAAAGCCAGACACAGCTATTCATCGAAACTCCTTACCGGAATCATAAGATGATAGAGGATATATTGCAGAACTGCCGTCCGCAGACAAAACTATGCATTGCTGCCAATATCACTTGTGAAGGTGAGTTGATACAAACTCGTACAGTGAAAGACTGGAAAGGACATGTTCCCGAATTATCTAAGATTCCTTGTATTTTTCTCTTATACAAATAACATCTTTCAAGTGTTCGTATTCATCTTCGAAGCAACTGCTGAAAAAGCCTTTGCCCATATTCTCTTCTATCTGCTTGAAATTCCATAGCTTACTGTTCTTAAAGCGGGGAGTACAAAGGATAGAATCATCTTTAATGTCGACGATGAAGAGATAGATGAGCCGGTTGGTTATGTCATTCTCAAAGTGATAGACGATGTTGAACTGTGGCTTGATATCTTCTGCTGCCTGTGGGAGCGCATTGTGTACCAGACGGTTGACTCCTTCGGTGAGCGATTCACCATAGCGGAGATAACATTCCATTGGTATGTCCGTTTTCCCCTTGTCCAGAATAGCGTTCATCGGTCTGTCGCAAAGAAACAGCATCCCGTGAGTGGATACGGCTATTCTTATGACCGGATTGATATATGTATTTTTATAGTTGAGCGCTTCTATGGCAAGACTTCTCCCGATTACGTCTCCTTTGGTGTTGACTATAGGTACATATTCCGTGTGCGACATCAGATGGTTGAAATACCGGATAGCGATCTGATTGAACAGGATAGCCATCACAAATACGACAGGTGGAAATACTTTGTAAAGTACCATCAGACTTGTCTGGCTTAAAGGGTCCTGACAGGCTACCACAATGCTGATAATGATAAAATGCAATATGCCGAAGATCAATGCAAAGCGTGCTGAGACAACGGCAGCCTCTGCTCCTTGCGCGTACAAGCGTTTGTTGCAGGAGCCTATCTGTCTCAGAAAGTGATTGATAAATCTTTTTTTATGCATGTAGAGTATCAGCATCGGAATGAGGATACTGACTTCCAGTGTAAGGGGCAGGGCGCCGGGCGGAACATAGTCGCCGGGAATCAAGGCTGCGAGCGAGAGCAGTGCCAGCATTCCGGTAGCTATATAAAGAATAAAATTAGGGATCAGCGTTCCTTTGCGGTGTAGTAATAGGTATATCCCTACGATACCTATACTAGTACCGATGTAAATAGCCGTGTCTTGCGTTATAAATTCACACAATAAAATGGAAATAATAACGGGGATAAAACCCAATGACATGTTAAACGCGGAAGAAAGTGTTCCTTTATGATCCATCTTTATGTTTATTTGCCGGTTTTACCTATAAAACAAATAGGGAATGTGTTTTGTTTTCTATCGTATGTGTTTCTCTGCATGATAGGACGAGCGGACAAGAGGAGCGCTTTCTACAATGCTGAATCCTTTCTCTAATCCGATTGTTTTATAAGCGGCAAATTGCTGTGGCGTCACATACTCGGCAACCGGATAATGCCGGTGCGTAGGCTGCAAATATTGTCCTATCGTAAGAATCTGGCAGCCGACTGCCAGCAGATCGTCCATGATTGTTTCTACTTCCCGGGGAGTTTCTCCCAGCCCGACCATAATACCGCTTTTCGATTTGATTCCGCTTCCGGCAACATGACCGATTACTTGCAGGCTGGTATCGTAGTTGGCAGCACTGCGGACCAGCGGGCTGATACGTCTTACCGTCTCCATATTGTGAGAGATAATGTCGGGATTCTCTTCTATGACCAGATCGACCAGGTCCATTCTACCCTGGAAATCGGGTATCAGCACCTCGATAGTGGTTTGCGGATTCAGTCGTTTGATTTCACGGATCGTATGTGCCCAATGTCCGGCTCCCAAGTCAGGCAGATCGTCACGGTCTACTGAGGTAACTACCGCATGATCTAGTTTCATGAGGGCGATAGACTCTGCCACATGCGTGGGTTCGTTGGTATCCAGCGGATGCGGGCGTCCGGTTTGCGTATTACAGAATTTGCAGCTACGGGTACAGATGTCCCCCCCGATCATAAATGTGGCGGTTCCTTTTCCCCAGCATTCTCCCATATTGGGACAACGCCCACTGCTGCATATTGTATGCAGGCAGTGGGAGTCGACTATTCTTTTAGTTTCGGTGTAACGGTTGTTGGCGCCGATATTTATTTTCAGCCACTCGGGCTTACGCACTCTGTCAGCCATTACAAGTTATTCAGGAAGAAGTTGGTTAATCGTGTATATAGATGCTGACGGGTGTTGCCGCCGTATATGCCATGGTTGCGATTGGTATATACTTGCATATCAAACTGCTTGCCCAACTGTACCAGATGTTCGGCATATTCTGCACAGTTCTGGAAGTGAACATTATCATCTGCCATGCCGTGTACCAGCAACAGATTGCCATGCAGTTTATCAGCACGTGTGAAAGCAGATGACTCTTTGTATCCTTCCGCATTCTCTTTCGGAGTACGCATAAAGCGTTCCGTGTATATGGTGTCGTAGAAACGCCAGTCGGTAGGTGCGGCAACAGCTACACCGGCTTTGAACACCGGAGTTCCTTCGCTCATGCTCATTAATGTCATGTATCCGCCATAGCTCCATCCCCAGATTCCGATACGGTCTTTGTCCACATAAGGCTGTTTACCCAGATAGAGAGCCGTTTCAACCTGATCTTTGGCTTCTTTCACACCGATTTTGAGATATGTGCATTTCTCGAACGCTTCTCCGCGACCTCCTGTGCCACGACCATCTACGCATACAACAATGTAACCGAGGCTTGCCATGTAAGTTTCCCAACTGATTCCCCAAGTATCCAGTACTTGTTGTGAACCCGGTCCGCTATATTGGTACATCAGTACCGGATATTTCTTGGATGCGGAGAAATTGGCCGGCTTCATCATCCATCCGTTCAGAGTCACTCCGTCCGTCGTCTGGAAAGTAAAGAACTCTTTTTGCGGAATCGCATAACCGGATAACGTTTGCTTCAGTTGGTCGTTGTTGATGAGCGTCTTTAAGGTTTTGCCTGTATTGTCGTTCAGCGTAACGAGCATAGGAGTATCCAGATTCGAGAATTTGTTCATGTAATACTTCATCGACTGGCTGAAAAGCGGTGTGTTGGTGCCTTCACGTTGAGACAGTTTCAGTTTTTTGCCTTTCTTGTCGATCTTATAGACAGCTTTGCGCAAAGGACTTTCCTCATTGCTGGTATAATAGAACGAACCGTCTGCTTCATCATAACCCAGAAAATCTTTCACTTCATATTTGCCGTTGGTCACTTTCTTGATGAGGTTGCCACCCATGCTGTACCAGTACAGATGACTGAAACCGTCACGCTCACTAAGCAGACTGAAAGTTTCGGGATAGAACTTGATATTGTCGAAGACATTCTCCTTAATATAATAAGGTGATTCATCACGCAACACTAATTTGCAGAGAGTTGAACGCGGATCGGCAAAATAAAGATCGAAACGGTCTTGGTGACGGTTCAGTGTCATGACAGCAAGTTTGCTGGCATCTTTCGTGAAGCGGATACGGGGAATATATCCGTCTGCATCTATCGGGAGCTTCATCGTACGGGTCACGTGTGATTTGATATCGTACGTACGTACTTCTACCTTCGAATTCGGATATCCTGCTTTCGGATACTTATACGTATATTCGCCCGGATAATCTTTCAAAGGAGTAATCTGCGGTGCTTCACCTGCGAACATCGGGAAGGAATAGGAAGGAACTTCCGATTCGTCGAAGCGGATGAAAGCAATCATGGTATTGTCGGCGCTGAACTCCAGAGCACGGTTGAAACCGAATTCTTCTTCGTATACCCAGTCGGGGATACCATTGAGAACGCTGTTTTGCTTGCCGTCTTCGGTAACCTGACTTTCGCTGTTGCCGTAGAGCAACTTCACGAGGAATATATTATTGTCACGCACAAAAGCGATCATCGTCCCATCCGGAGAAAAGACGGGGACCTGTTGAGGTCCGCCGTCGGACAGCCGTTCAATAATGTTGTTTGTCGTAACTCCCTTATCATTTCGTTTCAAAGGGTATATATAATGTACAGCTGTGTAAGAATGCCGGTAGATCGGGGTTGTTCGGGTAGCAATCAGCAGTTTGTCACCGTCGGGTGAGAACTGGTAGCTGTCGAAATTCTTAAAGTCACATTCACGTGCCTGGTTTACGTCGAAAATCACTTCTACCTTTTCTCCTGTACGGAATGAGTATTTGATGATTTGCGTACCGTCGGCGCTCATTTGTGTGTAGTGCTCCCCATCGGGCATAGGGATGACTCCCTGAATGTTTTCCGGGCGGAAACGTCCGGAGGTAATATCTTTTAAATCAAGTGCCTTTTGTCCTTGTGCCATTCCGGCGAGGCAGAGAAGGCAGAGGAGCAGGGCTAAACTTACTTTTCTCATTTTATAGGTCGTTTTATATTTTACTTGTCTAAGGTATTAAGTTCATACCCTGCAAAAATAACAATAAACTTAAATACCTCAAAGTACATGTCCGTTTTAGTTTGAGATAACCCCTTATTTTCTTCACCTTTTAAATTTGTTTAGTATCGGATGACTGCTGTTTAGTTAAAAATGATGTATAACCGAGAAAAAAGAGTCTTTCTTCTTGCATTGTAAAATTAAAAAGTGATATATTTGTGATATCAAAATAATATCAAAATATAATGCTATGGATGCAAAAGAATTTCAGTACAATGACGTGGTTATTAATGGGTTTGTAGCCTTGTTTATTAATTTGGCGATACTCCCCCTTTTGGTTGTGATGAGTTTTCTCCTTTTTAAAGGGAGTATTGTTTTGTTCTTGCTGCTGATCCTCTTTATTGCAGCGGCTGTTATGATGATTCCGGGATATTTTTCTCAGGAACCGAATGAAGCCCGGGCAATGGTATTCTTCGGAAAGTACAAGGGTACGTTTACGGAAACCGGTTTCTTCTGGGTGAATCCTTTCATGAATAAGAAGAAACTTTCTTTGCGCGCCCGTAATCTGGATATAGAACCTATAAAGGTGAATGACAAAATCGGTAATCCTATCTTGATAGGGCTGGTGCTTGTCTGGAAACTGAAAGATACGTATAAGGCAATGTTCGAAATCGATGCGCAGACGATGGCGGATAACAAAGGAACCGGACAGATGAGCGTAACCGTTGCCGGACGAATGAATGCTTTTGAAGATTTTGTTCGTGTGCAGAGTGATGCTGCTCTTCGTCAGGTGGCGGGGTTGTATGCTTACGATGATAATGAGGCGAATGCGGATGAGTTGACCTTACGCAGCGGAGGGGATGAAATCAACGACCAGCTGGAGCATCAGCTTAACGAGCGTCTGGCAATGGCTGGAATGGAAATTGTGGAGGCTCGTATCAACTATCTGGCTTATGCTCCTGAGATTGCGGCGGTTATGTTGCGTCGTCAGCAGGCTTCGGCTATTATCAGTGCCCGTGAGAAGATTGTGGAGGGTGCCGTATCTATGGTACGTATGGCTTTGCATAAACTTTCTGAAGAGGAAATTGTGGAATTGGACGAGGACAAGAAGGCAGCGATGGTCAGCAATCTGCTTGTAGTTCTTTGTGCGGATGAAGCTGCGCAGCCGGTAGTCAATACAGGTACGTTGAATCATTAATCAATAAAAAAAGAAGGTAAGAAAGTAGTGGCTAAAAAAGAATCTTCAATCAAGAGTTTTGTTTTGCGTGTAGATGCCGAGACGATGGATGCCATTGAAAAATGGGCCGCCGATGAATTTCGCAGTACAAACGGACAACTTCAGTGGATTATTGCCGAGGCGCTGAAAAAGAGTGGCCGGCTGAAAAAGAAATCCGCCAGAGCGGGGAGCGGTCCGTCCGAACCTTCTGATCAGACATAATCTTTTTTAGATGGAATTGATAAGGATTATTGGAAGAGATTCGATATCTTTGTGAAAAGTACTTTAAATATGACCGCTATGAATTCGAAGAGAAAAGATTTGCAGTATGCTTCTGTCTTCCTGTTGGCCGTAGCATTGACCTTCCTGATGGGAAAGGGTGATAACTTGTGGTTGGTATCGTGGGGTGACTTGATACCGAGTCTGTTTGTGCTGTTCATTGCGGGCGATTGCTTGTATAGCTCCCTGCTGCGTATCAAGCGCGGGGAGGACGAAGGGGATTATCGCTGGAGTACCGCTATCGCTTTTCTGATATTCAGTGTTGTCTTCATGGGTGATTTATTTTTCATCGGTCATTTTATCATTGATAAGTTACTGGGATAGAAATATCCCTCCACATGAATTAAACATAGGTTTTGCTCTCATGCTCTAACTATTGGTCTGTATCCCTTTATCCATCGGCCTTACAGCGATTGTAGCAAGTGTGGTGGCAGTATGAGAGCAAGCGGTTGCTCTCACTTTGTATGTATGCCATAATACATCTTTTTTTCTACTTACTCCTTGCATTCAGGATGTTAACGCCTGTTGTGTCAGTTATTAATGATTGATGTGTCAGTTGTTAATAGTTGGACAATCAGGCGTTAATAGCTGATAACTCATGCATTGTCGGCTGAAAAACGATTTAGTACTTCCTGAAAGAACAGGTTAAGCGAAACAGTAGCTACAGTCAAGTTAATCAAGTAGATAGGTGCTCCAAAGAACTTCAACAGGTGTTTCAAATAGTTTCAAACGCTTGAAACACTTTGTTTCACCGTACGAAACACTTTGTTTCATTGCTTGAAACACTTTGTTCCAAGGCATGAAACACTTTGTTTCACCGGTTGAAACTGATCTTGGAACTACATGAGATTAATCTTGGAACTACATGAACACTAACATATCTACTTTCTATTTGCATGAGAGATAAGACAAAATAGTATGATAGATAGGCGATATCAGAGCAATTTCAGTAAGCGTCTCGGCGATGCCGTCTTTTCTTTAATTCTACTTCTTCATATCTTTGCTTTCATATTAATCAATTCCTACTTATATGACTGCACATGC
>NZ_FNNN01000058.1 GCF_900106755.1 Bacteroides faecis MAJ27 | reverse complement strand
CAAATGTATGCGACCTCCCATCGCCCGCTTTTCTGCATTTCTTTTAAATAAAATCGCCCCATTCTGCCAAAACCGATGAGACCAACTTTAATCTTGGTATCTACAGAAATATGTGTTTTCATAAATATAGAAAATTTAAATACAAATAATTAATGTGTAACAGCCTTTCATTAAGGAAGAAAATGACTGAAAACAAGACATGGCAAAGCTAGATAAATAAGTAATGCTGTATTAGCTTTACATGTTTTTTTGTAGGGGTAGCAATCGTAATTAATATTAACAAACAATTAGTTAGTTACAAATAAATATAATAAAAATGTAGAAGAGTTAGAATGCTTTTTTTCTTGAAATGGCAAGAATCTATTATATATTAGTCAGATTATTATAATTATACTTTCAGGTTCATCATAATCAACAATCGCTTTATTGTTTATTTGAGTATAGTAATTATGTACAATACTTGCAGAATCGTGAGGGCAATTAGCTATCTGCCCTTTTGTAGTTACTGGATTTTTATTATGTTTCTTATTTTTATAGTTATGTATAATGATTATGTGGATACTTTTGTGGTGTTCTTTAGTACTTATCTTTTTAAAATTAGATTTTAGAATCCCTCTTTTGAGGGGTGAATATCAATTTGCTCTGTAAGTAATCAGACTAGTTTTTCAGGAATACTTGTACAAATATGATGTTTTAGTGGGAAATGTACCAAAATTGTCCTTGAATTGGATTATTTGGGAGGGTCTATTCTGTTTGAATGTGCTATTTTTGCCACCAGATAATTATTAACTTAACAAATAATCCATGTATTATGAAAACAATTCTTAGCGCATTGGGGCTTTCGCTTCTGATCTTTACGAGTTGCGGTGGACAAAAAAAGGTTGAAATAGATTTTATTCAAGACAACATCGACAACGCTGTGGCACAAAACACAATTCAAACAGACGTTATCGAGAAATCCGGTAAAATTCTGAATCCAAGAACAATTAATGCGGATGGGAGTATCTCGTATATACCTATTGAGGACTGGTGTTCCGGCTTTTTCCCTGGTAGTATGTGGTTGACTTATAACCTGACAGGAGATAAGAAATGGCTGCCTTTGGCTGAAAAGTACACAGAAGCCCTCGATTCTGTGAAATACCTGAAGTGGCACCATGATGTCGGCTTTATGATTGGATGCAGTTATCTTAACGGTTACCGTTTTGCAGATAAAAAAGAATATAAAGATGTGATTGTAGAAGCCGCAAAATCATTGTCTACCCGTTTCCGTCCCGGAGCTGGTGTTATCCAGTCATGGGATGCTGATAAGGGCTGGCAAGGTACACGCGGATGGAAATGTCCGGTAATTATCGATAATATGATGAATCTAGAATTGTTGTTTGAGGCTACGGCTTTTTCCGGTGACTCTGCCTTTTATAATATAGCAGTGAAACATGCGGATACAACGATGGCTCATCATTTCCGTCCGGACAATAGCTGCTATCATGTAGTAGACTATGATCCCGAAACAGGAGAGGTAAGGAAGAGACAAACAGCACAAGGATATGCGGACGAATCAGCATGGGCTCGCGGACAGGCTTGGGCATTATACGGTTATACAACTTGCTATCGTTATACTAAAGACAAGAAGTATCTCGATCAGGCACAGAAAGTATATAACTTCATCTTTACTAATAAAAATCTGCCGGAAGACCTCGTTCCTTACTGGGATTATGATGCTCCTAATATCCCGAATGAACCTCGTGATGCCTCCGCTGCAGCATGTACGGCTTCTGCTTTGTATGAACTCGACGGCTATCTGCCGGGTAATCATTATAAAGAAACTGCTGATAAAATTATGGAAAGCCTCGGTTCACCGGCTTATCGCGCCAAAGTGGGTACAAACGGAAACTTCATACTGATGCACTCTGTTGGCAGTATTCCTCACGGTCAGGAAATCGATGTTCCGTTGAACTATGCTGACTATTACTTCCTGGAAGGATTGATGCGTAAGAGAGATCTGGAAAAAAAGTAAGCCCTGTCTTACTTATACTTTAGCCGGCTATGTGCATGCATTAATGCCTTCCGGTATATAAATTAGTTCGTCCGGCTATAGGCAATGTTGCGTTCGCCTATAGGTAACGTATCGTTTGACTATAGGCGATCTTTCGTTTGCCTATAGCCGGACGAATAAAGCGATGAACCGGAAAGAATTATTTGTTGCGCCGAAACAGGTTGGTGCATTAACTGTTATTCCTTGTATCATGACAATCAAATCAGTAAACTTTTTAATGGGTGGTCTGGCCCTCTTTGCGGCACAAGGCTGTAAGTCTCCTAAGCAGGTGGCAGAACAGGCGGAACATCCAAACATTATCTATGTATTTCCCGACCAATATCGCAATCAGGCGATGGGATTCTGGAATCAGGAAGATTTCAGAGATAAAGTAAACTTTCGGGCAGATCCGGTGCATACCCCTAATCTGGATGCTTTCGCACGTGAGTCTGTGGTACTGACTTCTGCTCAAAGCAACTGTCCGTTGAGTAGTCCTCATCGTGGGATGTTGCTGACCGGCATGTATCCGAATCGCAGTGGTGTACCTTTAAATTGTAATTCTACACGCCCTATCAGTTCTTTGCGCGATGATGCGGAATGCATAGGAGACGTATTCAGCAAGGCAGGTTATGATTGTGCTTATTTCGGCAAACTTCACGCTGATTTCCCGACTCCGAATGATCCGGAAAATCCGGGACAATATGTAGAAACACAACGTCCGGTTTGGGATGCTTATACTCCGAAAGAACGGCGTCACGGATTTAATTATTGGTATTCTTATGGTACGTTCGACGAGCATAAGAATCCGCATTATTGGGATACGGACGGTAAGAGACATGATCCGAAAGAATGGTCGCCTCTCCATGAATCAGGCAAAGTTGTTTCTTATCTCAGGAATGAGGGTAATGTGCGTGATACGAAGAAGCCTTTCTTTATTATGGTAGGCATGAATCCCCCGCATAGTCCGTACCGTTCGTTGAATGATTGCGAAGAGCAGGATTTTAATCTTTATAAAGATCAGCCGTTGGATAGTCTGTTGATCCGCCCGAATGTAGACTTGAAAATGAAGAAGGCGGAGTCTGTCCGTTATTACTTTGCTTCCGTGACCGGAGTGGACCGTGCATTCGGACAAATTTTGGAAACGCTGAAAGAACTGGGATTAGATAAAAATACAGTGGTTATCTTTGCGTCCGACCATGGTGAAACAATGTGCAGCCAGCGTACGGACGATCCTAAGAACTCTCCTTATTCCGAATCGATGAATATACCGTTTTTGGTCCGTTTCCTCGGTAAGATTCAGCCTCGGGTGGATGATCTGCTGCTTTCTGCTCCTGATATTATGCCTACTGTACTGGGATTGTGCGGACTGGGTGATTCTATTCCTTCCGAAGTACAGGGACGTAACTTTGCACCTCTTTTCTTCGATGAAAAGGCGGAAATTGTTCGTCCGGCAGGTGCCTTATATATACAGAACCTAGATGGAGAAAAGGATGAAAAAGGATTGGTACAATCTTATTTCCCTTCTTCGCGTGGAATTAAAACTGCACAGTATACATTAGCTTTATATATCGACCGCGATACGAGACAACTGAAAAAGAGTCTTCTGTTTGATGATCTGAAGGACCCTTATCAGTTGAATAATCTCCCTCTGGAAGAAAATAAGGAAGTGGTGGAACAACTCTACCGTGAAATGGGAGCGATGCTAAAGGAAATTGATGATCCTTGGTATACGGAGAAGATTCTTTCCGATCGTATCCCTTACTAATTTTTAGTCTGTATATGATTAAATGATCATCTGCTGTAAATAATCTGTAATGATGAAAGATATTTGTTTTATATTCTTATTCCTGTTTAGCTCTTTATCTTCTTCTTATGCCCAATTGGTCGGTTTTGAAGAGAGTGTTCCCCAGACTTTTAAAGTTGCGGGGAAAGGTGAATTGAAGACATCTTCCCTTTTTTATAAAGAGGGAAAAAGTAGTCTGGAATGGGACTTTCAGCCGGGGTCAACATTGGACGTTCAAGTGTCCCCTTTATCTCTGAATGCCAAGAAGGAGCAACAGTTTGGCATCACTCTATGGATATACAATGAAAAGCCGCAGCAAGACTCTGTTCGTTTTGAATTTCTGAATGAGGCTGGGGAGGTTTCCTATTGGTTTTCTTATCATTTACAGGCTGCTGGCTGGCGCGCTTGCTGGATTTCTTTCGCCTATATGAATGGAAATAAGAAAGATAAAAATATCGTAGGCTATCGTCTGGTTGCTCCCCAACGGGAAGGACGTATTTTTCTTGACCGCCTGACTTTTCCGGAAAAGAAGATGAACTTGCGGACAACTCCCGACCAGCAATTACCCACTAATAACGGGCTTTCCAATCGTGACCTCTGGCACTGGTGTCTCGTCTGGAAATGGGAAAAGCAATCTTATGATATCCCTTTGCTCAGCAAACTGACTAGCCGGCAGAAGAAAGACTTGAAAACCATCGAACAGCGTCTGACTGACTTTCTGGATGTGAAGAAGGCTCCGCAAGGACAGGTCAATGCTGCCTACAAGACTTTTGAAAAGGCTGCCATTACTCCTTCCGCAGCCGGAACCGGATTCACAGGAATGCCTGTTGTCGCTCCCGACGAACAGGATAAAAAGAAAGGAGAAATGTCATGGAATGATATTGAAACGATGCTCGCCGGTTTTGCCTATGATGCCTGTTACAATCAGAATGAGACATCAAAGAAGAACTATTTTACGGTATTCGACTATGCGATAGACCAAGGCTTTGCCTTTGGCAGCGGGATGGGTACTAATCATCATTATGGTTATCAGATACGTAAGATCTATACTACAGCCTGGTTGATGCGTAATGAAATCTACAAACATCCTCATCGGGATGTGTATCTTTCTACTTTGCGTTTTTGGGCAGCTTTGCAGGAAACCCGCCAGCCGTGTTCGCCCGGGCGGGATGAATTACTGGATTCCTGGCATACTCTTTTGATGGCAAAGCTAATTTCTGCCATGATGTTTCCCGATGCAAACAGACAGGAGCAGGCCTTGAATGGCTTATCTCGTTGGTTGTCTTCATCATTGCGCTATACTCCGGGGACGATTGGCGGAATTAAAGTAGATGGAACGACTTTTCATCACGGTGGGGTCTATCCCGGCTATACAACCGGCGTATTGGCCACTATCGGACAGTTTATCGCCTTCACGAATGGAACCGATTTTGAACTGACCGAAGAAGCCCGCCAGCATATCAAGTCCGCTTTTATTGCGATGCGCAATTATTGTAACTTTTACGAATGGGGGATCGGAATTAGCGGCCGCCATCCGTTTGGCGGAAAGATGGGTAGTGAAGATATTGAAGCATTTGCCAACATTGCGCTGTCCGGTGATCTTTCCGGTCGGGGAGACGCGTTCGATCATGGATTGGCTGCCGATTATTTGCGTCTGATACGCAATGGAGACACTCCCAATGCACGTTTCTTTAAGAAAGAAGGCATTCAGCCGGCTCAGGCCCCTCAGGGTTTCTTTGTTTACAACTACGGTTCGGCAGGTATTTTCCGCCGGGCAGACTGGATGGTGACACTGAAAGGATATACAACTGATGTCTGGGGAGCCGAGATTTATGCGAAAGATAATCGGTACGGACGATATCAAAGTTATGGATCGGTTCAGATTATGGGAAAGGGGAATCCGGTTTCCCGTGCTGGAAGTGGCTTTGTACAAGAAGGATGGGACTGGAACCGCTTGCCTGGAACGACTACCATTCATCTTCCTTTCGAACTTTTGGATAGTCCTTTGAAAGGTACGACTATGGCGCGTTCCGAAGAGAATTTTTCCGGAAGCAGTTCTTTGGGTGGTATGAACGGAATGTTTGCCATAAAACTGATGGAACGGGATTATGATAACTTTACTTCTGACTTCGTTGCCCGTAAATCGGTATTCTGTTTCGATAATCGGATGATTTGTCTGGGGACAGGTATTACGAACAGCAATGCTGACTATCCTACGGAGACGACTCTTTTCCAGACTAAGTTTAATGGTAAGGAACCGAAGGCAGATAATGATGACTACTGGCTGCACGATGGCTATGATAATTATTATCATGTGGTAGATGGAACGGTACGTTCGCAAGTGGCAGACCAGGAATCGCGTCACGAAAAAACTCGTGAAAAGACTGCCGGTAAATTTTCATCTGCCTGGATTGAACATGGAAAGGCTCCGAAAGACGGAACTTATGAATATATGGTATTGATACAACCGTCTGCTGCTGAACTGGATGAATTACAGAAAACCCCTGCTTACGAAGTATTGCAACGTGATCAGATGGCTCATGTGGTATATGATAAGAAAACAGGAATCACAGGGTATGCTACCTTCGAAGCGTATCAGCCTGTAAATGATCAATTCATCGTTTCCATTCCGGCAGAAACGATGGTGATGTATGACAAAGAAAGCGATAACCGGATTCGTCTGAGCGTGTGTGATCCGAATCTGAATCTGGCGGAGAAGACCTATACAACTAAGGAGCCCAGCCGTCCGATTCGTAAGAAGATCGTTGTAAAGGGCATTTGGATGTTACCGAGTCCGCAAGAGGGGGTACAGCTTGAGTATGAAGGTAACAATACCCTTCTGAATGTAACCTGTCAGCACGGGCAACCGGTGGAAATGCTCTTGACAAATAAATGATTAAGGAAGAGAGAATTTAATGGGTATTGGTTAATTATGTTTCTATGAAAGAAGAAGGGGCTGTGTCAAAACTAAGGCACATCCCCTTCTTTTTTTAATATAAAATAGTCGTTCCTCTTTTTTGTCTATGCGACTATTTTTTCAGTAATTAGGTAATAAGGCTTAATATTCGTC
>NZ_FNNN01000046.1 GCF_900106755.1 Bacteroides faecis MAJ27 | reverse complement strand
TATTTAACCAATTTATTACTATATTTGAAAACAGGATTCAAGTATAAAACCCGAATCCTGAAGTTTTCTATTTACACAAAATGGTGGACAGTGCCTTTCAGTTTATAAAGTTAAGTTTTGAACCTTTTACTCATTTGCCCAATTCCGGCACCTTTTGGTAAACTTCACGATAAACACTATTACCCAACTGAAACAGAAGCGTCATCTTCTTTCCGTCAATCCGATAAGATATAGGAACAATAGCATTCGCTGATCTTCCGTGTTCATTTCGTAGTTTCTCACAGTAAAGACCTTTGGCAATGATACTATACTCACCCGAACGAGTAATTTTGTAAGGACAAAATACACCGTCCGAATTGCGGCCATCTATGTCAACTGTATTTTTGACATAAGCATCTACGTTGAAATAATTACCATCTTTATCCAGCACCTTATATCTAACCACTTGCGAAGTATCATCACTCTGGACAAGTTTCCAGATTCCTTTTAAGTTTTGACTCATACAAAGATCAGACACAAGAAAAAGAAATGAAACAGCTAGTAAAATCTTACAAAATTTTGTTTTCATAATAGATAGAATTTTAAGTTTAACAAATAGTTAATAATATGTATGTCGCTTTTATTTCTTATTTAAATTCGCATTTTTGCATATTAATATATAAACGTTCAACCCCTACTTAGATAAAGCCTACCCTCATTTGCCCTTTAAAACAACTTTGAGTGCAGATTTCACTTTGACTTCAATGGTCGGTTTATCATTATAACCTATCAAAAGCACCCCTTTCTTAGGAGCTTTTATCGTAAAATGACCATTCGCATCTGTTCTTTCCATGAATCCCGTTCCTTTTACATTCACAATAGCCACAGTTGGCTTCCCATCTTCGCCGTACACTTCTCCTGTGACGGTAATCCAGTCGGAACGATATTTATCAGTTTTCAGACGGACTACCTTCTTCTTGCCAAAATCATCGACGGAAACTGCCTTTATCTCCTTGGCAGACATTCCTTTCAATTTTGTTTTCCTGATTTCATCGTCATCTATGCAATAAATCACTTCTCCCTCTACCCCTTTTGCCACACTTTCTGCCAGTTCCAAAGCATCGGCATAAGGCTTTTTCGAGCCATTCTTTTGAAATTCATACTCTCCTTCCGTAAGCAAAGTGATAAGTACCACGCCATTTTTCCCTTTTTCTCCATAAGCATCTATAGCTGCTTTATCTTTCAATACAGTAAAGCTTTTAATACGTTCGGGAGAAAGTGTAGAAATAGCATCAGACTTCACTTCCTTACCATCAATGATAATCAAAGCCGCATTCATTCGTTTTGTTTGGTCCGCATGCCATTCAGCATCATGAGGGCCACCTATTACAAAGGTATTTTCCTTTTTGGGCAGTTCACTTTCAGTATTTATTTTTGTAGGATTCGGAAGGTTTTCTTTGTTTGGGTACTTTCGCTCTGCTTTCAAATTGACAAGAATGACTCCATCTTTTCCCCTATTGCCATAGACTGCCATAGCTTGCTTACCTTTCATGACAGACAGGCTCCTGATGCGATCAGGAGAAATGTTGGATAAGGGATCGTCTCCCAAGGCTTCTTCACCATCTATGAAAACCAAAGGTTGCCCTCCGGTAGCAGAATGAAATTTAACTCCCCAATTCTTGTCTCCACTGTTTAGTGCATCCAGTCTCATTTTCACATTAGCACCGATTGCGTCTTTATTCGAAAACATCTGTACTTCCGTTGATTTAAGCTGGATGATCATAGCACCGTCTTTAGCTTTCTCCCCATATATTTTTACGGCATTCTCATTCTTCAATACAGAGATATTTTCAATACGACTAGGGTCTAAAGCATCTACCACCGCACGATCCGATTCTTTTCCATTAATAATAATCAAAGGAGTTTTTTCATTCGACAAAGAAGCACCGGATACGCTGATCGAAGTAGCCTTTTCACCCTTTACAATAAATACAGAATCCTTCGACATAACCTTGCCTACTACAACAACCTTGTTCTTTGCTGTATCGACCACAGATGCTTCCACTACATTTTCTTCATTTCTTGCTTCTAAAATTGCAGCCAAATCATTAACTTTGACCGCAGAAATCTCATCAGCCTTTTCAGAGATTTCGGGACGGGCAAAAGCAGTTACTGCAATAGCTGCCAGCGGAAGCACATATAAGTACTTCAAACGCGCCCAAGGATTCGATTTTTCTTTTAACATCATAGTGATACGTTTATTTATTTTAAAACATTTGCAACTAAATAAAGTATTATAAACCAAAATATTAAGATTTACAAACTCTCATATTTACAAATATAACCTAAAAAAACTACAATTGATACAAAATACAATTTATATATACTCAAAAGCCCATAAAATAACATTATACAAGATATTCACATAATATCTTGTTACTATAGCCACAAAAAAAGCCGATTACCATTTCTGATAATCGGCTATGAAATATGCGCTTTTAAACTTTGGTTACATAACCTATGGTTTTAAATGATTAAACTTTTAATTACCTAACTCGTTATTTATTGCATCCTTCAAGAAGTTTTTTACATTTTCCTCTCCAGTCATCCCTTCGATTCTTTGTATAGTAGCTCTTGAAATTTTAGACAATGCTTCACAAACAGGCTTGTAACCCATTTCACTTGATAAGTCTATAACGACATTAATAGCATAGTTCTTAGCAACAAATTTATCTGTAAAATTAGACATAGCATCCAAAAAAGCATTAGCTCTTTCAAGCTTATACTCTATATTTACAGTTTCACCTTTCATTAGCTTACTTAATTTTTTTGAGGTAAACTTGTGCTTATCCCAACATAAAATAAGGCTAATTGTACTAATCGGAAATCCTCTTAAAGATAAGGAGTTTGCAAATTGCAAAAGTTCATCCTCTGGCTTAGCCAAAGTAGCACCTGCAATATAATCCTCACCTTTCCACCTTTCTACTTCAACATTTGCTTCTGCTAACAACTCTTTTGTTGAAGCTTTAGCATAGCTTTCAAAAAGATATATTTCTTCATCAGAAACACCATTCTCTATTGCTGCTGTATATCTATGTTGCCCGTCAACAATAACAATATATTTGTCAGCTTCTTCACTAGGAATAGCATCCCCTTTACTTGTCATTAATGAGCAACCGTCTTCAACAGCTTTTGTGCCTTTAACATACATCAATGGTACAAGTATACCATATTCTTTAATGGATGTAGTCTTAGACTTTACATTTTTATTAGACACTTGTCTGTTTCCTTGAATGAAACAAACGTTAACACCCTCATTTTTAATATCTTTTAATTTAGATATAATCATATAAGAATTTTATTTAATAAAAAATAGACGTTGTGTCTCTGTCTTAAAAAGGTTGCAGGTCACGAGTTACCCCAATGGATAACATTTAAAGTGCTTTTGACACAATAAAGCGTTGCTGCTAGTGACCTTTGTTTTTAAAGTTAAGCATTTCAAAGAGCGCATATTTCGGAGTGCAAAAATACATATTATTTACAATATAACAAGATTAAGGATAAAAAAACAGCAAATGAATTTCTTCAAATGCTGTTACATCTTATACTATTAATCATTGAAGATACCTCTTTATTATTTCTTTAGCTTCTTTCTCCCTTGTTTTTTTGTATCCTAACTTCACCGTTATAATAACTTCACGTTTGTAAGCCTTTTTACAAGTAGCTTTACTGTAAAAACATCTACCACCCTTAGTATTGCCTTCAATAGTATAACTATGGTCTGTGATATCTTTCTTTTCAATAATACTACCTTGTTCTACTTCTGAATCAATCTACTAGTACAAGATAGAAACAGTATTAATAATACATAGATTAAATCTGTGTTCATAGTAAACAGCATATTATTCTTTCATACTTTTAGAATCCCATTTTACAGTAAAATTAGGAGCGTGCAATAATTCTTCATAACTGCAAGTATCAGATAACAAACAAGAATAAACATCATTAGACATTGCCCCATATCCTTTAAAAGCATTTTTTAGCTGAATCAAATGGTAGCGTTGTAAACGATAAGTTGCATTATCATACACAGACTTTATTCTACCTTGTAATCTTCTCGAAGTGCTTTTTCTTACTTTCATAAGGCTATTCCATGCTTTCTGTTCATTTGAAAGACATGCTTTAACTTTTTCTCTTGAACCTATATCCAAATAATCATAGTAATTTTTGTTATCTATGGCATGCAATATTGTATTATATTCCTGTATGATTATACTATTTGAGATTGGCTTATAAACTTTATCAGGTTTATAATTTTCTGCTTGTAATGCGAAGTATAAATCCAAAGTTCCTTTAAGATGTATAGCATACATTTCATCACACAATTGGCTATATGCCATAGAAGAAGCTGAACCACCACCATATCCAATAGAGTCAAAATAATTGATTTGGGCTTCCAACAGTTTATCAAATGCTTCTTGTTCTGTTTGCAATGGTAATGAAATACTCTTTTTCTTCAACAGTTCTTCTAACAGTTTCTCATAATGATAACGTAAATATTCTGTCCAAATTTCACCAATATTGAAACTTGCATTTATTTGCATTTGATTACCACAGTCCTTTTCTAGTTCTGCATTTGGAATAAGATTATTAGTAATGATACTATCTATGCACTTATACCTATCCACGGGATTTTGAGGTAGTTGAATTTGTTTCGCTTCAATATAAGCTTGAAGTAATGCAGTAACTGCAATATCATGAGAATCTTTATTAATAACAGACTGTTGTGTACAAGAATCCTCAATCGTATAATCTAACCAAACAGCACAAACCGTATCAACTAAATCATTCTCTAATGGATATAGCTTCTTAAAAACAGGGAATGTTACATATTCTTCCTGTTCTCCTAAATTAGAGTGGGACAAGAAAATACTATATAGGGACTTTGCACATTTTATAAAGTTAGCTGCTGCTAACGAATCTTTCATGTCCTGTTCACTTGATTGTCTTTTCCTCTCACATGATAGAATAGAGCATAAGAACATAAGCAATATACAATACAAAATTTTCCTCATAAGTTTATTGGGATTTATTAGGTAAAACTAATTATTGCATATAAGATAAATCGCCAAAACCACAACAGGAACGATAATATACAATGCTATTGCTCCTCCTTCAAAACTCCCATTTTCTTTACGTGGACAAGTTATATATGCTATTATTGCATAAAAGATTATTCCTATTACTACTCCCATAAGATTTAATTAGTATTTACTAGTATAGAAAGTGTCTTTTGTGCAAACATACTGTCTATCTTTAGTTTCTTTATATTGAATCCAAAGTTTCTTAACAATGTCACTACAAGGGTCTACAACTTCAAACCAAACATTATACTTCACATCAACGGAAACCGAAGTTGTATAATTTACAATTTTATACTTCTTTTTCTGAATCGTTCCATTGACATAGCAAGCAACTTCTTTCTGTTTAACTCTTTCTAATGCAAGGTTAATAACTTGCTGTGGCACTTTAGGAGTAAAATCTAAAACAGTTTTCTTTTGTGAAGATTGTGCCATAATTTCACCATTTGTAAATGATAAAATACAAATCAATAAATAAAATATATTTTTTACCATAATCTTTTCTATTATAAATCCAGAGCTTTACTTTTAATGTTTATAAAAGAGTAGTCCATTAAATCAATATGTTCATCCTTTGAAATAAATAGAATTTCCCTCCTTTCGCCACTTTTGATATACCTTTCTGTTATATCTTTTGTTTCCTTAACCCATCCATTGTTAATATATTTATTTAAATGCAATTGTATTTCAACAACATCAATAGTATATTCTGTTGTATTTTTAATGTAATACGCCTTGCCTTCAAATATCAAATGACCATTAGAAGGATTCATCTCTTTTTCAAATATTACGTAACTAGCTATATCATTTCGATACATTTCTTTTTTATCTTCAACTGTTGTAGAGGAAGAATTTTGTGTTTTTTGATTACACGAAGTTAAAAGAACAAATATAATTAATAGGCAAATTTTCATATTCTGTAAATAATCTTTTCGTTAATAATTTAATTTGTAGTATAAGCTGCTCAAAAAATGAGTTGGCTACTTAAAAGATAGTAGCAAAAGTTGTTTCTTAATGTCTGATTCGTAGTCCTATATCGTTTTATGTATCCTGTTCCCTTTGGATATATTACACAATGAAAAAAGCGTGGGAACTATCGAATATTATCATCATGAGGCTCTGGACTGCCCTTGCACAATAATAAACAATAGCCCACGCCAAACGATATATAGACTATCCAATATAAGATAGGTATATAACATTGACGTGAGCGTTCTTGCCTACTATCCCGTGCAAGTGAAATTGTCCAGATTTCATGATAGGATAATATCTTAAACGCTCTTCGTTAACTAATATGTCCTTTCAGCCCTAACACATTAGGCATCTGAAATTGCCACAAAGTTACGAAAAGCGTTTGTAATAGCAAGAACTATTGTTTATTAAAAGTTGAGAGCAATCTCTGCTTTGTAAATCTATGGTAGTGGAAAAATTCAAGACTGCCCATATAAAAACTAGATTTCTGAAATTTTCCACCCCACCGATATTTTATGCTTATGGCTTTATAAACTGATTTTTTATCCGTTGAACGGTGGAAATACCAATACTTTGTAGCTTAGCTATATTTCTGATTGAATAGCCTTTCTTTAGTAAAGCAATGACTTCTTTATATTCCTCTTTCTTCTTATCATCCGTTTTGGTTGAACCTGTCTTTCTGCCAAGTTTACCACCTTTAGCAATATAATTCGCTCTACCACTATTCAAACGATATTGGATATTGCTTCTTTCGATATTTGCCATTTCTGCAAGTACTGTCACCATGATAGAAGCTATTGGATTAACTTCCCCATTTGGTTGCAAAGTATATAAGCCCAAGTTCTGTATGTAAACCGATACTTTCGATTCATGCAATATATCCAAAGAGCGAAGAACCTGTAATGTACTTCTTCCCAATCTTGACAATTCAGATAAAAGTAGGATATTCACAGATTCACGTTTACAGTATTCCAGACATTTCCCTAAAATATGTCTTTCTTCTATTTTCTTTGCACCTGAAATATGCTCTTGGAATATATTCACAATTTCTATATCCTGTGAGATAGCATATTTCTTTAAATCCTCTATTTGTCTGCTTGTGTCCTGTCTGTCATTACTTGACGAAACACGAGCGTATATTACGGCTGTTTTCATTTTATTCTTTGATTAGATTGATAACATGAAAGAATGTGTTCAAACCACCTTTGCAGATTTATTTGAACACATTCCAGTTTTGAACACACAAGTAGTTAGTGACGTTTATTCGCTTCCTCAACATCCCATAAACCAACTAAAAGAATAAGTAGGATTAACGGAACACAACCTGTTATAAAAGACAATACCACCCAAAAGAGCCAAACGAGTATCTTATAATAAAACATGATTCTTTATTTTACGTAGTTAATAAAATAGGAGAATACCCATTACTGAATATTCCCCCTGTTTAATCAATCAATAAACCACTTATATTTAGTGTCTCCATGCAAAGCGGCATTTATTCCTGTTGCTATTTCAGTAGCATTTACCGCTCTATCCAAAAAGCTATCTATATAACTGCTCTTATTTGCTCCTGTCAATAAATTATACAATTTCCATATACTTATATCATTCCCCAAGCTCCCAAAATTTTCATCATTGATATATGCTTTTGCAACTGCATTTATTTGCGAATCAGTGACAAGCATTTTAGGAATATCTTTTTGATAACCTTGTGGTAATGATTGATAAAGTCTCATTCTTCCAAGTAATTGGCAAAATTGATGTTCTGTGAGATATGAGTTACCAAGTGTTTGCATTAAGTGTATGTGTTTGGCTGTGTCGTATTTGTTGAACATCTCTAATACGGCTTGATATAAATCCCTTGTATTAGTGACCTCTAAACAACTAAGAAAACCGTCTGTTGACACACACAAGTTTGTGCAAACCTTACAAATGAAGCCTATAAATACTTTAAATCGCTCTGCTCCTTTCTTTGAATAAAGATTAGTGTGATTATAAGCACGAACACCACCAATAGTAAGAGTTAGCTTATTCCCGTTCACCGTTTCGTAAATCGTAGGAATCTGAATAATAAAAGCACATCTTTCGTAGTAGATAGTCTTATCACTTTCAAGAAGTTGATTTGCAGGTTTATGTATTGCCTCTGGTATTCTCCCTTTAATAATGTGACTTACACGAATATCGGGCTTATCAATACTTTCACCACTGAAAAACGTATTTGCAGCGTCATAAACAGTATCAATAAATGCAGGGTGAGGAATTGTAAGCTCATTGTCTTTGGCGAATACAGGTGTAATACAATCTTCTTTCAAATGTTGCATTGTTACCTCTAATGTATTGGCTTCCAAGAAATGAGGATTCTCTTTCTTTACTTTTGGCTGTTCTTCGATAACTGTTGCTTCTTCTGCATACAAACCAAAGTTACTTTCTTTTCTTACCTGTGGCACATTGCCAATAATTTGTAGATTTCTCATAACGAATAAGATTTTAAATGATTTATAAATTGATTATGTGGAGAATAGATATTTCACTTTTCTTCCAACTACCCTAAGGGGGTGTTAGAGGGTACTGTTCACGTGCTCATGTAACTTTCAATTCAGTAAATCATAGGAGAAATAAGCTGATATATATTTAAGCTCATGTTTTTAATGGGTAGGGGTATTATATATAAAGCACCTATACTATATTGCGTGCCCATGTATTACTATGTACCATAATAGAAAGCAGGGTATTATGCTGCCATATAAAGATATGTTAAGTAGCAATATCAGAAACAGAGAATTGTTTATTTTTTTACTTCATTTATAATGAGTAACTTTGGGTATTCTTAAAAATCAAGAACAGTCTGTTTGCCAAGTATTCTACTCCTTGAATTTTGGATAAATCAAACAGGCTATATTTGCATTTTCCCACACTTCCATTGGGAAAATTAACTCCCATTTTTAAAATTGCGAACTGCTATATTCCTTGTATTAGACATGAATTTAGAGGTTCCACAAAAAAAGCCGCATTTGACTGTTTTTAGGCGTACAGTCGCTTGCGGCTATTTTTGTATTCAGTTGGCTAGTAATACACTTTACTTATTATGCTTCCCATATCGGTCTTATTTTGTCTTATAGGAGACATTTCCCATGCTATACTCTCCAATTTAGAAAATAATATATATAACTTTTAATCTTTAAAAACTAGGATAGCTAATCTGCCACCCTAAAATATTAGTTTTATATGCATATAAAGTTCTATTTCTTTAGTAATAGGGGAAAATGTGTGGTATATTATATAATTATTACTAGACACTTTTTCCCCACCACCTTACCTATGTAAAGCTAAAAATGACTTGTGATACTGGCAACAACATTCATCTTTGCCTTACATGGAAAAAATCACTTTTATTGCATCCTATTCTACAAAACAGGTATATATAGGGGAAAAGTAGTACATTAATATATTATATAATAAAGAACATTTTTTCCCCTTACTTGGGGATTATGATATTTCCATTATCATCTATCTCTGCTATTTTATCTACTTTCTTCATTGGTAGTTTTTTCTGCATGGAAAAATCATTCTCCAATAGAATATTTTCAGTATGTAAAGTTAAGGGAGTAGTGAGTGATACTAGATTAGCACCAGCAAGCCCTATAATATACTTCTCATAAGTCTTTTTATCTATTCTGATTGCTTTGATTATATTTTTCTTAATCAGCTCTATATTGCCATATTGGGATAATAGAAGTAATTGGATAAAGAAACCTTTCGTTGCTGCATCCAGTTTGATTAATGCAAACTTATTGGAGATAGTGATACATTGTTCTTCCATTGCAGGAATATGATAAATATTGCGTCTAGTTGGATAATAAAAACCATTGTCCACAAAATAAGGCTTGATGTCCAAATACTCTTTAAATTTCTTATTAAAACTGCTGAGTGATTTATCTCCACTTGTTCTTTTTAATTCATCTAAAGTAATCCTCACATTATACCAATCATCCCTTGAAAGAGACAAGCAGAAAAATCTATAAATATATGCAGGTTTGAATCTATTTAGAATGGAATAGTTGACGGTTGCACTGCTTTTGCAGAATTTGGGTAGAATATTCATTAGTAGCGGATTGAATATTGTTTATAAATAGTAAATCTTTCTTCTCTTTTTCTATCTTGTAGTAATAAGCACTACCAAAGTAAATCTTTGCTTCTTTTCGATTATTAAATCGCTGTCCTGTAGGAATATGGATAATCATAGGTCATAGGTTTATTTTATAAATGATGTATCTGAATCTAATTAATGTTGTGGTGCAAAATAAATCGTATATACTTTTCCTTGTATCTTCCTTTTGCTTTTAATATAGCCATTTGAGCTAGCCCATAAGCCAACCCTTAGCTTATTATCTGTAATTCCTTGTTTTAGTGCTTTTTCTCTGATTTCTTCATAGGTGAACGTTTGCATAGTACTATTTAAAATAAACACATAGCGAAAAAGTAAATTTGGGCAAAGCGTAGCGAATTAGCTGATACAGCGTTCGTTACGCTTTGTTTTTCTATGGGGCAGAGCCAACAGAAAGCCAATATAAAGCCAAACTGCGCAAGAGTTCAGTTACCACCTCATTACTCCCGTAACGGGTGCAGATTTCTTGCTAAACAGTTCTGTTTCTGCGTTTTGCGTCGATTTGCATAGCTGTCGGTAACTCACTAATAACTAATTTTGTAACGTGGGAAGATGCAAACAAATATAAGGCTTCTATAACAGACACAACCTTTCTAAAAACAAAAGGAGAAATGTCATATTCTGCTATAGATATGTTGACAGGAGAGGGTTTTAATGAGCAATACGCCTTTAATCAAGTAGCCTATTTGAAAGCACTTGAGAGAGCTAGAAAACATCTGTCATTCCAAAACGGTCAATTGGTTTTCCTCATAAAAAACGGAAGCGATATATATATCAGAAGATTTATACAAGTTCATTTCCGAAACGTTCAATTTATGGAATGAACAATTAAAATCTGGGAATTTTGAATTAAAAAAAGATGAAAAAGGACTTTACGACTTATACCCAAAAGCAAATACAGATTTGTAGCTATGAATAAAGAAATGAACTTGGAGTACTTCAACTGTATATTACTAAATTATATCCTCTAAGATAGTCATCCCATTTGGCGAATGAAAAGAGATTGATATGTAGATTATGTAAACTATTAATTTTTACTAATAATGGGGAGGATAAATTTTATTTAGTATTTTATTCTATTCTTAAATACAAGATATATTTATAAATTTGGGACGTTTTATAAAAAACATAACCTCTCAAAAGGATAAAAGACAAACGCTGGGATATTTACAGTGCATACCATTATTAATATAAAAGCGCTTCTCATTATCCATTTTGAAGCTATTTTATCAATTAATAAACAACAAGTATGGATAAACACATTATCGGTGAAAACGCCGGGATTTTATGGCGTTTCCTGAGCACGGACGCACACAAAAAGTGGTTACTGACAGAAGTTAAAGAAGGTACTGGATTGGACGATAAGGAATTAGCCAGTGCAATCGGATGGTTGGCACGTGAAGACAAAATCCAGTTTGAATTACAACATTTAAACGGAAAAGATAAAACAGCATATGTATATCTTATGCTAAACGTGTATTTCTAACAACAAGCCTCTGGCGGTAGCTCGCTGGGGGCTTCCTAACCTTTGCACATATAAAACTATATCGGAGTATTACACCACAAAAACAAGCTGCCAATTATTACAAAATAATATCGTGTGTCTGGTTGATTGGTATGGTTCTTCCATAATGCGGACAAATCCTAGTAACAAAATGATAACGTGAACATACCACTAATATTTCAACCCGTGAAAGGAACGAATAATTTTCTTTTTTCGCAAGTGTCTTTGTAAAATAGCCGCTGACAGTTCGTGTTTTCGGAAAAAAGATATTATATTTGCAAATGAAAGAGTTATTTGACAGCGAAGCAACGCAAAACGCTGAAATTTGTATAGTTGCTAAATCGTTACCTCTATTTTTCAAATAATTCGCTAAAAGTTTATTCTTCAATCGGTTAAGTCAAACCGATAAAAATCTAAAATAAAAAATGATGATAAAATAGTGTATCTTTTGTATCTGTGTTATCTTAATATACTATTTGTAATATATTGATACAAAGGTACTAAGTTTTTGAAGAGTGACCTAATACCTGTACCACAAACTGAAAAAATCGACTAGAAGTATTCGTTAAGTAAGAATAATATGGCGACGCAATGAGAACAGCATTATAAAGAAAATTATTCTATGATTCCCAAAGCTATTCACTTAATATTCAAACTCGAATCCGTTATTCTCGCATACTTCTTTCATTTCGTCAACAAAGTAATACAAATACTCATTATCAATCCCCAAAATACTAGGATTAGGAGCATAAAAATTATTGTTTTCATTTGGCTTAAATTCAGCTAATGCTTCATGTATATAATAAGCTGTTCTTTGTATTTTATCCTTTGAAAAATTCCCCTTATATATCCGATAGAAAATATAATATATGCCGTCTATTGTATGCGTTTTCAATAACACAATATTTTTTCCTATCATATATGGATATATAAATTGTACATATTCCTTTAACAGAGCAATTTTCTTTTCCAAATCATTTTCGACCTCATCAAAGAAACTTTTCGTATAATCAAGGTTATTGAGCCTTTTTATATTAAAATCAATAGCATTAATTCTCTCATTCAGTTTATCTCTTTGGTGCTTTAGCTCTCCTAATTTAGTATCTATTTTAGCTTTTTTATTATCAAATCTTTCACTCGTTATTCGTCTTGTAATGAGCATATCTTCCAAACTATCTAAATCTTTATAAGTATTGGCAATAGCCCCTTCCACAATCTCAATATCCGTAACAATATTTTTTCTATTTTCTTCTTCTTTCTCTATGGCAATTTCTCTCTGTTCTTTATTTAGTTCTGATTCAGAAAATAATTGTTCCTTTAAAAACTTCCAAATTACAGAATCAATTATACTTTCATTTAAAGACATACTATTATTACAAGGTTTTATATGTGCTGTCTTTTGTCCACATCTATAATAACAAGTACCTCTCTTTAGCGATTCAGAAGGAGTATAACAAGTACCACATTCATAACAGAAAAGCATTTTTTGTAATAAATGCTTTTTAGAATGAGGATATGCTGTAATAGTCCTGTTCTTTTTAAGTTTAGCCAAAACAGCATTATAAACCTCAACGCTGATTATACTTGGCTGCATTACCTCATATCTATAACCTATATCATCAATTTCGTCATAAATAGTATATACTAAAATTCCTGTATTAGCCTTATTCACTAAAATATTTCTAATGCTTCCCGCAGACCTTAATTTTATAATATACTGGGGATATTTTGCTGATAAATAAGAAGAAACAGATAATAACGTAGCTCCTTCCTCTAAATACTTTTCATACATTTCCTTTACAACTAACGATGTTACAGGATTTATAACATTATGTTTGTTGATTCTGTCATATCCAAATGGAGCCACACTACCAATCACTTGATTTAACCCAGCAGCATCCCTTTTACCCGAAGCCAATCGACTCCTTAATGTAATAAGTTCGGCTTCAGCTTGTTCAAAGTATTTTCTTAAATCCTTCTCAAAATCTATATCTATTTTACCCGTTTCTATATCTATAGTCCATCTCCTTTTATCCCTAAAATAGATAGGAATTTTATAATCACGATTAAACTTGTCAATCGTAGTAACACCGTAGATAAAATTTCTCGATAATCGTGAAACTTCCCATATCAATACAGCATCAACCATTCTCTCTAAACAAGCATCTATCAAAGATTGTACAGATTGACGATTTCCCTTTCTTATATCATCTTTACCTGTTACATATTCACCAAAAATATACTCGTCACGTACACTAAATCCCAATTTATCAGCTAATGCTAACAAATCATTTTTTTGTCTATTATAATCCTGTAAATTAGTACTGCATCTAAGCAGTAAAGCAGCTTCTCTCATATATAATTGTTTTATTATTTACAAATATATATAGACAAAAATTTAATCACAAATGTTTTATGCTTTATTTTTTAAGTTTACTGTGATTAAAGCTGTTGGCCATAGAGTAGAGCCTTGTGCCAACAGCTTTTTTTATTAATAATAACTGATATTCTTTTGCATTCACCCCTTCATTGATAACGGTTTCATCAGCTTCGTATTCATGAATATTCTGCAATTCCTGCTTGAGCAGCCATGCTCCGGGGTTGAACCACTGAAAGAAGATACAAACATCGGCAATCAACAAGTCTATAGAATGGCGGTTACGAATATGCGCTGTCTCATGAATCAGAATTTCCCGTCCATTCTCTTCCAAATCCTTCCGGCTAATGACGATGTATTTCATCCAACTAAACGGAGCAACAGCCCGGTCGTGTACTACCAGCGTAATGCCTCTTTCCTGTTTCTCCCGCCTGCCGGAACAGATTAGTCTGATCAGACACAACAAAGAATAGACATTACGACAGACGAGAACGACAATTCCGGTCAGATAGACCAATAAAACTATTTGTATCCAAGAAAGAGAAACCGAATCGGGTGCCTGTTGCCATTCTCCTGTTTCGACTTCGGCAGGAACAGCATTCTCCATCTCTGCCATCATCAGTAATTGCTCGATGGAAAGAACAGCCTGTTGCACTTCAACCTGATGCCGTGTAGTCACTTCGATACAAGGAATGAGTAATGAAAGAAGCAATACTCCCAGCAAAGCAACACGATTGAAGCGATGAAATGTCTCCCTGCTCAACAATAACTTGAAAAACAGATAAAAGAGAACGAGGCAAACGGCTGATTTTAATATATAAATGAAGAAAGCTCCCATGATACAAAGTTTATGCTATGAATATTTCCGGTTTCGCCGGTTCTTACTTCTGTGTCAGTTGTTTCTTAAATTCATCCCAATAGTTCGGATTCTTTTTAGAAACAAGTACCCAAATTCCATTCTTGGCTTTCTGGCCGAATTTCTTCTCCAGCCCCGTACTTTCAGGCAAAATAGCATGCGTTTCTATGATATCGTCTTTTGCCAGTTGCATGAGTTGCTGATAGGTGATTTCCTTTCCATCCAACAAAATCAGTTGACCACTATACCCTATTCCGCCTTCTTTCTTAGCATACATATCAAAAAAGGCATCTACATCATTCGTCTCTATAATCGTCCGTGAAGTGGTTGTAGTCGAGGAAGTTACAAAAGAGTCAGCAGCATTGGAAGCAGCCTTGCTGACATTACTTCGTTTCTCGCCATAATTCTCATTCAATGACTTCAACATACCTTTTTTCACGTCCTCCACGAATTCTGCCAAACGTTCCGCAGTCCATGGAACAGAAGAAGAAAGGCGCAGCAATTCCCCGTTTTCTTTCTTATATATTGCTTTAGTGCTTACCAAGCCATCCCCGTTCTGATAAGATTGTGCGCTAGACCAGCCAAATCCTTCAGGCAACCGTAACTTTTCCGAATCCAATCTTAGTATCTGCACTGTATCCGATTCGGTATAACTTTCCTTCACGGGTATCTTCTCGAAGTGCAACACAGGATGCAAAGAATCAGTCTGACAGGCAGGCAGCGTATCATTCGCTGCAACATTGCTCGTCTCCTTATGATTATCGGCCCATGCACTGCAAGTAAAAAGAAACATTGTCACAGTAGCCAACGGCAGAGCAATCGAATACTTCAACTGTTTCATGGAATTAGATTTTTCTTTTGACATCATGTTTATTTGTTTTTAAGTAAATTGTGTTTATTCATAGTACCATAATAGTCTCGTTTACTTCCGATGTGCCTGTTCCACTTCCTGAATCAGTTGTTTCAGCTCATCCAAAGAAATGTCTTCCTCTTTGACCAAAGACGAAACAGCACTCAAATATGAATTATTGAAATACTTGCTGATTACATTCCGCAGTGTTCCTTTACGGAAATCTTCTTCGCTGACAACGGGATAGTACTGATAAGTATTCCCAAAAGTATGATGAGCTAGAAATCCCTTATCTTCAAGCCCGCGAACAATTGTAGATAACGTATTGAAATGAGGCTTCGGTTCCTCATAGAAAGCCAACATTTCTTTCACAAACAAAGGGCCTTTCTCCCAGAAATACCCCATCAGTTCCTCTTCTTTTACTGTCAATCCTTTCATATGTACAACATTGTTTGTTGCAAATAACGAGAAGTTTTAGTTCATAAACTAATTTTCATAGTTAAAGTAAACTAAAAGCTTTAGTTTATCTTCTTTTCTAACAATTCCAATGAGCTATTCCTGTTTCAGTATTCAGAACAGACTCTTTCTTCCATTTATCTGCTTATCCTTTATTTCTCAGCTCCTAAAAAAAATAGAAAAAGATATTTTAGTCTCACGGTCTCATCAATTATAACATAACTAACAGACTATAAGCCATATAAATAATGAGAGATACTTTTCACACCAGCATCTCTCATTATTTTCTCCATGAAATTGGTAAGCGTCTCGGCGATGCCGTGTTTTTCTTCAAAAAATCAGATAATCCTTTTCTTTTCAGATTCTACTTCTGTTTTCCTTCCATTTGTGTGGCA